>CAYLZD010000133.1:0-1503 GCA_964388275.1 uncultured Chromatiales bacterium | reverse complement strand
TGAAAACCGGCAAACCCGGCAACCCCGAACGCGCCAAAACCGGCACAAAACTCTCACGTGGCGCGAACTTCCAGTGCCTGATGTCGGGGACTCCTATAACGGGCGACTACATCAAAGCCGAAGGCAAGGCCGGACGTATGGGCGCGCGTCTGATGGCCATTGTGGCAGAGGGTGATCGTGGGAGGGTCTACCTTGCACCGACGCTGGTGATGGAGGCTGTCGCTCTGTCTGCGAAACCGACTTGGAAACCCGAAGGAGAGATCGCCAAGCGCATGACTGGTGGCAACTGCACGCCCTACGGCCTGACAACGTGGGGCGACCTCTTCACCCCCCGCCAGCTCGTGGCTTTAACGACCTTCTCCGACCTGGTTCAAGAGGCACGCGAAATCATTCAACGCGATGCCATCGCCGTCGGCTTACCAGACGACGGCATACCATTGCGTGATGGTGGTACTGGGGCACTTGCATATGCGGAGGCGGTGGGGGTGTATTTGGGATTTGCGGTAGATAAAGGTGCAAATTACTGGTCATCCTTATGTGCATGGCATAATGGTGCAGAAAAAATGATTTCGACCTTTGGAAGACAAGCTTTGCCAATGGTATGGGATTATACAGAATCAAATCCCTTTTGCGAATCATCGGGGAACTTCATGCTTGGAGTATCACAAGCATATAAGATGATAAACAATGTTTCGTGTGTTCAAGCAGGACATTCATTGCAGGAAAATGCTACGTCACTTGTTACTAGTGTGATCAAAATTGTCTCCACCGACCCTCCCTACTACGACAACATCGGCTACGCCGATCTCTCTGATTTCTTCTACGTGTGGCTTCAACGCTCGGTGCGGAGCGTATTCCCTGATTTGTTCGCGACGCTCGCCGTGCCGAAAGCGGAAGAGCTGGTTGCCGCTCCGTATCGCCATGGCGGCAAGGATAAGGCGGAAAACTTCTTCCTGGACGGGATGACTCAAGCGATGCATCGTCTGGCAGATCAGGCGCACCCGGCATTTCCTGTCACGGTCTATTATGCCTTCAAGCAATCGGAGAATCAGACAGACGCAGGCACAACGAGCACCGGCTGGGAAACATTCCTCGATGCGCTGAGTCGGGCAGGCTTCGGCATCAGCGGCACGTGGCCGATGCGGACGGAACTGACCGGGAACCTGAAGAAAAGTGTTTCCGCCCTCGCCTCCAGCATAGTCCTCGTCTGCCGCAAGCGCGATGCCCATGCACCCACCGCAACCCGCCGCGAATTCGCTGCCGCTCTCAAGGCCGAGCTGCCGAAAGCGCTCGGACATCTGCAGCGCGGCAACATAGCGCCCGTCGACCTTGCGCAATCCGCAATAGGTCCGGGCATGGCCGTGTTCACACGCTACGAAAAGGTGCTGGACGCGGAAGGCAAGCCGCTCACAGTTCGCGAGGCGCTGTCTCTAATAAACCAGACTCTGGACGAGGTGCTGGCCGAGCAGGAGGGCGACTTCGACGCCGACACGCGCTGGGCGC
>CAYLZD010000132.1:0-1677 GCA_964388275.1 uncultured Chromatiales bacterium | reverse complement strand
CGTATGCCTTCCCGCCGGAATCCACCGATAAGGAATTCGGCGCTTCTATCCGGCAGCCGATCTCCGGCATTTTGGAAATTATGGTGATTTCTCCGTCCTCCGGAACGACATTCAGACAACCGGACATGAATAACCAGTTTTTAAGTCCGACCGGACAAATCGCCGTGTCCTTGCCGATGGGATTTTTCGCGCGGAAGACAAGCTCCGCGAGCATGGCGGGCAACTTCCGGACATCCAGCGTCTTATTCTCCATGGTCTCGATCAGCACTCGCCCCGGCAACGGAGTGACGCCGACGGGAACACCCTCGAGCAGACTGCCGGCGGGCGTGCCGACTTCAAGGAACTGAAGGAGGGTCTCGTCGAACTGCACGGTGAATATCGCTTTGTGGAATACCGGTTTGAACTTCGTGATAGTATCCAACAGCTCCAGCGGAATCCTCACCTCCCTATTTGCAGGCGCCATGCGTTTTCCCAGACGCAGCCTGACCGGTTCGAAAGCGTTCGAGTCGTTCGGCGCCGTATAGGATTTCGTCTTCGTCAGAGAATCACCGCAGAAGTCTAGTATCGTCAGGTCGACGCGCCGCTCCGTACCGTCGGGACAGTCCAGATTATATGTGATCAAACATCCCCCATCGCACTGGTACATGACAGTGGCAAGCTCCTCGTATATCGCAACCAGACTCGCGGGATCTGACGTCTCATAATACATCCCGCCTGTCTCATCCGCAATATTTTTCAAGGTTGCGGCTTGCACATCGGGTCCGAGACCGATCGTAAACACCCTCATGTGTTGTTTTTGGGCCAGCCGGACGACCTCCTCCGGGGTCCGCTGTGAAGCATTGTCCTGGCTGTTGGTGCACAAAATCACCGCCCTGCATGGGTTGATTCCGTCCTCGGCGGCATGCTGTATCCCCGCGTATGCGCCGTCCCAAACAGCGGACTTTCCGGATGCGGAAAGCGAGTCGATGGCCTGTTGAAGCAGTTCTTTGTATACCATCATCGGCTGTGCGATTCTTACGTTCTCGTTGAACCTGATAACGGCTGCCTCGTCGGTGATTCCATCCAACAAATCCACGAACGCGCGCCCCCCCGCCTTCGCCGCCATGTAGTAATTCATCTCCAGCATGCTGCCGCTGGCATCGAAAACCAACGCGACGGATATCGATATGCGCGAGCGGAAACCCGGGCACCACAGTTCAAAATCCCGGATTTCGACTCCATCCTCCGTGACACGGAAATAACTTTTGTCGTAGATACCGGGACGTTGTCCATCGCACGTCGGGATAAAATACAACTCGATAGTCGGCCGGTTTTCCACAATCCGCTTGAAATCGAGCGTCAATTGCGAGGCCGCCGGTGTGCCGAAGCAGAGCCGCAGCGCGAAAAATGCGATGCAGCAGGACAACACAGACGGCACATACGTTCCGGCTTGCTTCATTGCGGTTTTCCTTGGTGTATTACGGAGTTGTATTTCTCCTTACGATGGAATATACGACGATTGCCGGCAAGCGGGTATCCCGACCGGCGTCCTCGCCGATTCCGTAGTAGCGCATGTCCTGTTCCATGACGCCTCAATCGCTCACGGCGCTTTCACGAATTTCGCCGACTTCGCGCCGCCGCCGCCGTACACGGACACGTGATACACTCCGGCGGGCAGGCCGCGCAAATCGAATACCA
>CAYLZD010000131.1:0-1841 GCA_964388275.1 uncultured Chromatiales bacterium | reverse complement strand
GGCGCCTGTCACATTTCCGTTTCCCGAGTGTATAAAAGTAACAAGCAGCTGAATGAGGTGATATAAATGGCGGAATTCACACCTATAGACGATTTCGAAAAGCGGCATGAACCGCTTTTAAGAGCTATATCGGAACTCGAACTGCCGTCCATGACGCCGGAACACGAGGCGCGGCTGCAGGCGGCGCTGGCGCGCGTGCCCGAGGAAAGGGCGGCCGCCGGGAAACGCGGCGTGAAGAATCCGCCGCTTTCATCGATCACCGCCTTTCTCGGCAAGCGTTTTCTCGTTCCCGCGCCCGCGGCGGCGGCTGCGGTGCTGCTCATCGTCGCGGCCATTCTCTACTCGTTGCTGAAACCGTCGACTGCCACGCAGTCCAGTATGGCTGTGATAAGGGACACGGTGAGGATCACCGAAAGCGCGCCGCCTCCCGCCCCGGCGCCGACCGCCTCGGATATCGGGCGCTGGATGGGTTTCGAAAGCAAGGCCGCTGCAATCGAGCATGCCCCAGCCATCCGTCCGGATATGCCGTTGGGCATGGGAGGAGGAGAAGCCCCTGAGATCGACACATCGCTGGAAGGATACATCGCGCGATTGGAAAACGCCGGCAGGGAAGGGCCGGACCATGCCCTGTATCATTTCAAGGCGGCCCTTGGATTGCACAGGTCGGCGCCGCCGCTGTACATGGCCATGGCCGGGATCTACGAGAAGCACGGCCGGCATGACATGGCCCGGGCCCTTTTCTGGAAGGCGTGGTCGCTGGGCCACGCTCCCGCCCGCGAGGAACTCGCGCGCAGTCTCGATGCGCACCCTGCGCTGCAAGGCCGGAAGCCCGCGCGATGATTCAAATAAGCAGCCGCAAATCGGACAAGCATTCATATGTGGAGGAAAAAATGACCGATATCGTCCCGTACTGGAAGCATTTGCAGGAAGACCTGAAACCGGCGGAGAGGCGCGACGCCCAGGAAAATGCGCTGCATCGATTCCTCAAGCGTCCCGGCCTTTTCAATTGGGCGGCGATCACGGCATTCGTCATTTTCTGCATAGTCAGGATGCTTCCCGGCCCGGCCAACAGGACGGCGACGGACGGTCCTGCCCGGGAATACAATGTCCGTTCGCGCGTGCAGTCCTTCCCGGCGTACAGCTTGCCCCCGGCGTCCGGGGCGCAGGCCCGTCCAGAGGAGCTTTCCGCCGCCGCGAAACAGGACCGGCTGCCGGAATCCGAAAAAAACGATGAGATGCCGGATTCAAAGGAACTGCGCGGGTATTCCGATGGGAATCATATTCGCGCTGGACTCCCGCCGGGCGGGAATAACCGCTTGTATCCGGGGAGAAGCTGGGAAGCCGGCCGGCAATTCGAGAGGTACAACACGGTCAGAGGGATGGAGCACCGGATGAACGCGATGCGAGAGATGCGGATGAGGCAGCAGATGAGGTTGAGAAGATTCGGCAGATGAAGACGTCTCTTCGGTCGGCGGAGCTGTGTATTGCCGCGGCGGGTTGAATTTGGACGCTCTCCCGAGAGCTCGCTGGGCGACGGGCAAGGAGATGTCGATGCGGGATCCCATCCCGGACGATGATGATATCCGAATCTCGCCGTTGAGCAGGCGCACGCGCTGTTCCTTTCGCGATGCCTGCTCTCTGGTCCCTTCCTTCGAACAGCTTCAGGCTCTGTTGCGCGTATTCGAGCGCCTTGTTGTATTCGTGCAGCGACCGGTAAACCCTGCTCATCTCATGCAGCTCTGTCGACATCCAGTACGTTTCGCCCCACGATTGCGCCTGTGCCAAGGCGCTCTGGATAAGCGAGAGCGCCTCGTTGAAACGTCTTTCATCCAGCGCGAGCA
>CAYLZD010000130.1:0-2049 GCA_964388275.1 uncultured Chromatiales bacterium | reverse complement strand
TCACATTCATCCTGTCATTTGCTCTCGGGACGCAGGTTTCGGCGCAAAATCCCAAACTGCTCAAGGACATATACCCGGGCAGCAGCGGTAGTTGTGTATACCCGGCATTCGAAATCATGAATTCCAAGATCTACCTGAGCGCGAATAACGGAGTCCACGGTTACGAGTTGTGGAAAACCGACGGCACGACAAGCGGTACCGTCATGGTCTGCGACTTGTACACCGGCTCCTCGAGCGGCATGGGTTCCGGAGGGCACCGGCCATGGAACTGCGGAGGCACGCTGTTTTTCTCGGGCAACGACGGCACAGCCGGTTTCGAGCTGTACCGCAGCGACGGATCGAACACTCTCTCCACGCTCGTGAAAAACATATACGCCGACACCAGGAAAGCAAAATTCGATTCCCATCCCACACTCTTCGCCCATGTCAACGGCGTCACCTTTTTCAATGCCCAGGTCGCGCTACACAAGGCCAACAGAACCAACTATTACAATATTTCGGAGAGGGAACTGTTCCGCACAGACGGGACCGCCGCGGGCAGTTTCATCGTCAAGGACCTCGATCCGAAAGGCGTGTACGGAACCTGGCCCGGAGCTATTACGGCCTGGAACAATTCTCTCTTTTTTACAGGGTACGTTCAAGGATATTCCTCGTATGTGCCTCTCGGCACGGTGACTTTCGGACAGTTGTTCTGCCGCAGCGACGGCACGGCTACGGGTACATATCCGCTCAACACTACCGCTCAAGGCACACAGAATTACATGATGCCGACCAGCAGCTATCTGTATTTCCCCGCGAAAACCGCAGCGGCTGGAGAAGAACTCTGGAAAACCGACGGCACAACCGCCGGCACCGTTCTGGTCAAGGACATCAATCCGAACGGTGACGGAAAACCCGGTCGCCATTTCGTCGATTGGAACGGGACGCTCTACTTCACGGCGGATGACGGACAAAACGGCAGAGAACTCTGGAGAAGCAACGGCACCAGCGCCGGTACAGTCATGGTGAAAGACATCAACACAGGGTCGGGCAGCTCCGATCCGCTGTATCTGACACTTTTCCAAGGCAGCCTTTATTTCATGGCTGCCGGGCCTTCGGGCACGAGGCAGCTCTGGAAAAGCGACGGCACCGGATCGGGTACCGTACAATTGAAAGTAATCAACACTTCCGGCAACGGCGATCCCAGTTCTTATTATCCCGAGTATTGGAAGAACACATTCCCGGTCATAGGAGATTATTTTTACTTCGCAGCCGACAACGGCACGGACGGCATCGAACTATGGAGAAGCAACGGAACAGAAGCAGGCACGGCCATGGTGAAAGACGTCAATCCGTCGGGTGGTTGCGAAATCAAGGCCATGGCGGCTCTGGGCAACATTCTGATTTATTCAGCTGAACTGCCCGCTTACGGCCGCGAGCTTTGGGTGTACGATCCCTCGCAGCCGGTGTCCAAGGGAAACGCCGCAACCGCGATGCCTTCCGCGTGGGTCTTGCATCAGAATCATCCGAATCCTTTCAGCATTCGGACCACTGTCACGGTAGACTCGCCTGAAGACGCTCATATTACCTTGCGAATATACGATGCTCTCGGCAGGGAGCTGGAAACCCTTGCAAACGGTTGGAGCGCGGCCGGCCGTCGTTCCTTCTCATGGGATGCTTCAGGATTACCACGCGGAATGTACATTTGCCGTCTCGATGCCACGGGGCGCATCATCACACGTTCTATGCTGCTCGGGAAATAGTACGGGAGGAACGGAGGCGCGGGATGAAGTGGATTTTTTCCCGCGCTTGCCGTATAATTCAACACTTACGGTTTCTTATCCAAAATTCGGAAGTGTTCTCAAATGAGACGCGTATATCCGTCCGCAGACCGTTTATCGATCGATCGTTTTCCGGGAACAGCACAACGTGAGCACTGGGAGACGCTGATATGCGACGGGCGAGCAAGCGGCCTGGAGCATGCGCGCCATCCCTGCAGCCCTCTCCCATACTACGGAAGCAGCCGCCGGCCTGTCCGACCGAGCCCCGCATGCAGCGGGACGAAGTCGA
>CAYLZD010000129.1:0-2089 GCA_964388275.1 uncultured Chromatiales bacterium | reverse complement strand
CGTCGGGGAGGGGTGGCCGCGAAGCGGCCGGGGTGGGCGTAGAGGGGTGGCCGCCAGCATGTCCGACGGAGTCCCGCATTTTGCTGGACGTAGTCGGGGGCGGCCGGGGTGGGAGTAGAGGGGTGGCGGCCGGCCTGGCCTGGTGGTACCAGAGGTATTCCCGCGATCCGCTTCTCGAACGCCTCGAGGCCGAAGCGCGCAAGGCGCGGCGCGGCCTCTGGAGCGACGCGCATCCCGTTCCGCCCTGGGATTTCAGAACGCGCCGCTGACAGACCGGCGTCATGGCGGCTGGAAATGGGGAACGGGTACTGGGTACCGGGTGTCATTTGTACAATAAAGAAAACCCTCCGTTGTCTCCGTTCCTCCCTGTGGTAATCTCCTCTTCCTCCAAACCTCGTGAGACGTTGGACGGCAATTTCTGCTCATCCTATTCCGAAGGGATTCCATCAACTCAGCCCGGGGTTGACGCGTAGCGGCTACCCAGGGCGGATTCTTCAACCTCTGCCCTGTCAGGTTTTACCGCAAAAAGTCGTCTTGTACATATGAAGTCGATGTGCAGCTCATGCTGTATCTATTGACCCGGGCAAGGGAGAGCAGGAATTTGTCCGGCTGAGTTCACCGTTTGCTCGCTCGATTATGCGCCCGTAACAGTTACAGAAGCCGTAATTTCGCTGAAACAGGAGTTGACGCAATGCGCCTCTATCGTCTGGTAAATGCAACGCTGATCTGCATTGTTCAAATCGCCGCCCTGCTGCAGTGTGCAAACGCTCAGCCGGTGCTGAATTTTAAGCGGATTGCAAATAATTGGCCGACTATCGAGTTGTATTTTTCAGTTTTATGCAACGGATCGCCGCTGTATTCTTTGAATTCCAACAATTTCAGAGTCGTTGAAGACGGAAGGGAAATCAACGGTTTCCAACAGCATTGTCCTGATCCGGACGCTGCATGCAAGGTGTCTATCGCCCTGGTTTTCGACGCGAGCGGAAGCATGATCGGTCCCGGGAATCAAGGCGCCAAAGACGCGGGGAACGCCGTTATCGACTCTCTGGACGGCGTGACCGATGAAGCGGCGGTGCTGTGGTTTGCAGACGTGGTTACGATCAGGCAGGCGATAACCACAAGGAAGGATTCGTTGTACGAAGCGGTAAACGCAATTCCGGCGAGCGGCGCAACTGCGATATGGGACGGCATATACATGGGTGTTCAACAGGTCGCGGGCGCCGGAACCAATGCTTGCCGGGCCGTAATCGTGTTGACCGACGGCGGGGACAACGCCTCGACGTATAATCCCGGATATTTCATAGCGCTCGCCGTGCAGAACCGAATACGGATATACACAGTCGGACTCGGTTCAGGCGTGCAGTCGGCCATACTGAAAAATATCGCGGACCTTACGGGCGGAAGATATTTCGAAACGACAGATCCTTCACAGCTGGCGGCCATATATCGCGAAATAACGAGCGCCGTCCGCATTGAAGAAGGGGAGTGCCGCATAACTTATCAAACGAACTGCAGGGACGGGGCGGTAAGAACAATAGACCTGTCCATCCTGAATGCTTGCGGCGGATCAGACACGAAAACCAAAACATACAAGGCCCCGAAGGACACGTCCGATTACGCTTATATCGATTTGGGGCTAGGAACGGCCGCCGGACGCGGAAAGCAGGAAGTCAAACTGCCGCTCTATCTGATGGATACTCTCACGAACGGGATATTCAACACCGCGGTGTTCAGCGTCAACTTTCCCGATACCTGCCTGCAGTTCAAGGAAATCAAGGCGCCGGCCGGAAGCCTGCTGGAAGGGGTTCCGTTCAGCGCCTCGACGGCGCCGGGAACCGTGAGGGTGGAAATTCTGGAGAGAAGGGTCGTAAGCGCCCAATCGACGCCTCGGCTGCTTGCTGAACTGACGTTTACGGCCGGGAACCCCGCGGGCGCCAATCCCGTGACCTGTCCGGTGGAGCTGGCCGGATGGGTGTTCAACGCCGGATGCTTCCGTCCTTTGCTTCATCATGGGGAGATTACAATCACGCCGAGACGGCCTGATGTAGCGTGTGATAATCAGCTGATGCCGCTCATCGGCTGGGAGAAA
>CAYLZD010000128.1:0-2121 GCA_964388275.1 uncultured Chromatiales bacterium | reverse complement strand
TGGTGACATGGAAAAAGATCTTGAAAAATGGATCAAAGAGTATCCCATCGTATTAGGCCAAGATCTGTTGATAATTGGAGAACAAACGCAGACAAAATCAGGCCCATTGGACTTATTAGGAATAGACAAATCCGGAAATTTAATTATTATTGAATTAAAACGTGGAAAAATTCCAAGAGAAGCTTTAGCTCAGGCAATAGATTATGTATCGGATGTTGCTTCATGGGATTTAGATAAAATAAATGAAATTTGCTTAAAGTATACTGGTGATACATTAGAGGATTATCTGAATGAAAATTTTGAAGATATTGATCTTGAGAACTTGAATATCAATGAATCACAGCGGATACTGTTAGTTGGTTTTTCTTTAGATGAACCCCTAGAAAGAATGATTGAATGGTTATCCACTAATTACGGGATTAGTATCAATGCATTAATCTTCAAACATATTAAGACTAAGACTGGAGATAAATTAATAGCCAGAATAATGATAATTCCAGAAGAAGTTGAAGAAGAAAGAAGAAAAAGAACAACCAATAAAATTAATATGTCAGATAAACCAGGCCGCTATGAAGATGGAGATTTAAAAGAATTGTTAGAAAAATATCTTTCTGAGGATAGGAAAACACCCCGTAGAATAAAGAAAGTTCTCCTACCATTGTGCCTAAAATACGATTTTGTAACTCGGGAAAAAATAAAAGAAAAATTAATTAAAGAAGGAGAAGCTCCAGACGAGGGTAAAACAGGCATTGTTTTAACAACAATTTCCAGAGAAATAGGAATAGCTGAAAGAGATTATTTAAGGCAAATTATAGCCTATGAAAGACCAAATTCATGGGAAAAAGAAAATTACAAACTTATAGAAAAATATAGGAAGATGGTAAAAGAATTACTAGAAAAAATAATTTTGGAAACCAACTAACTCTTGAGTCCAGTTTATTTTGAGTAATCCCGTGTTCAGAAATTCCCATACTCCCTGGAAAGTCAATCGAAATAACGAGGTTATTCATATTATTTTCTAAAATCCTCATATAACAAATCAAACAAAGCTAACTTCAATTTATCCCGTAATTTCTCATTATCAGCTACTCGTTTATAAAAGTCCATATTACTCTTTAAAAGTCCGGTCATTTCCTGGTTGAAGTATTTATCAAATACCGCCCGCACATTCTCTGGAGAATTGTGTTCCATTTTCTTAACCAGTTCTTCATTCCCCAGGAGGTTGTCTTTCACTCTTTCCAGGAATACACGGTCATCATCGGTAAAGTCCGTGCCGAATGCATCGTTTAGATCATGGATGATCTGGGATAACTTTGCCTTTTCTTCTTCTCTAAAACCAGTATCTCCAGCTGAAGGTGGTTTTAATCCTTCACCACCACTTAGTTCTATGGATATTTCACCTTTATCCACCACCTTATAGGAATCCATATCCACATCCTCCAGGACACTGAATGGTAAAGGATTGTCAATGGTGGGAAGTTTCTTAATCAGGTACTTGTTGAAAATAAATAGTTTTTCCAAGTACACATCACTAAAGGGCATTAACTGTGATAAGAATGAATAAATATTCTGATATCTGCCCAGAGCCTTCTTAAAACCAACTTGGCCCTCTTTTTCCAGTTTAACAAACTCATTTTTAACTTGATCCAGGATGTAGTGGAGTTCTGGCTGCTTGGAACCTTTTTTGTAAGCGTTGACAAATTCATCAACCTCATCCATGTCGAATATCTGATAATCCAGGAGTTTATCCTGTAATTCATAGAGTTTATGGGGGTCGGTGCCTTCCTCCAGGTAGGTAGCCTGGTAGTATGGTTCGAAGGATTTTAGGATGGTTTCGGTTTCATTGGCAAAGTCCAGGATGAGTGTATCGCTCTTGTGGTTGGCAATCCGATTAACCCTGCTCAGGGTTTGAACTGCAGCCACACCATTTAATGATTTATCCACGTACATGGTGTGCAGTAGTGGCTGGTCAAATCCGGTTTGGTACTTGTTGGCCACGATTAGAATCCGGTAGGGATCCTCCACAAAGGCGTTTTCAATGCTTTTATTCTGGGGGAGGTTATTCATGGAGTTTTCAGTGTAACCCTTCGCATCATGTTTAACCTCACCAGTGAAGGCTAC
>CAYLZD010000127.1:0-2125 GCA_964388275.1 uncultured Chromatiales bacterium | reverse complement strand
ACAGCGCTTCTCCCGAAAAAAGACCCGGCGTCACCATCAACAGGCGCGACCTTTATTCCGTGCCTATTCCCGAAGTGAATCTTCTGTGGCGCAATCTGAGGGTGCGGCACTTAACCAGAGTAGCGAATGGGGAAACAACAAGACCGAAAACCGAAAACGTCAGGATCGAAATAATTGTGGACGGTGTCACCGGCGGCAAAGCATGGAGCTGCGGATTGGAGTTCGACTACGCCAACGACGAATCCTTTTATTGCCGCCCGCTACGCCTGGACGAAAAGGGCAGCACGAGAATGCACGTGCCCGTGGAGGCGGGGAGCTCCAGAATCGCTTTCCTGCCTCCCATGTCGGGTCTGGCCGACAGGGAGTACCAGAAACAGGCCGGCGAAATAGGAGTGTTGATAGGGCAGGGACAAACCGCGCAGGTGCTCAGGAATCTCTGCCATCGCATACACTCCAATAAGGTGTCCTCTTCCTGGAATGCCATGAAGGAGCATATCGAGTCTCTGTTCGGCGCCGAGTTGCTGCCGCCGAAGCTGATCACGGAACGAAGCGAAATAACCATGTCGTACCGGGAAGACGGCGGAAGCGTGCTCGACATTTCTTCCTCGGGAAGAGGACTGCAGCAAACCCTGCTGCTGCTCGCCCATCTTTACGACAACACGGGTTCCGTACTATTGCTCGACGAGCCCGATGCGCATCTCGAAGTTCTTCGTCAGAGGCAAATCTATAGTCTATTGAAACTGGTCGCGGAGGATCAGCGCTCCCAGATTATTGCCGCCAGCCACTCGGAGATTGTTCTCAACGAAGCGGCCGGCCGTGACGTAGTAATCGCTTTCATAGGCAAACCGCACCGAATAGACGATAAAAAACAGCAGGTTCTGAAGGCCCTTCGCGATATCGGTTTCGACCAGTACGCGCAGGCGGAACAGAACGGCTGGGTGCTTTACCTCGAGAACGCCACGGATCTTGCCATTCTGCAAAGCTTCGCCGCCACTCTAGGCCACAGGGCCGCAAAGCATCTGGAAAGACCGTTCATTAAATACATAGAAACAAACCTCCCGCATAAAGCCCGCGAGCATTTTCACGGCCTCAAGGAAGCCAAACCGGACCTCGTCGGCATCGCAATATTCGACCGGCTCGACAAGGAACTACAGAATGAAGCAGGTCTGAAGGAGATGATGTGGAAGCGCCGCGAAATTGAGAACTACTTCTGCGCAGAGGATGTTCTGATCGAGTATTCGAAAATGGGTCAGGCTCATGACCTTTTCGGCGAAGCGGAAAGCAGGCGTAGGGAACAGGCCATGCGGGAGTCCATCGAGGATGTCGCAGGCGCCCTTGTCGTGCTAGGTAAATGGGAACCCTGGTCGCATGACTCGAAGGCCACGGACGAATTCCTCGAACCTCTGTTTAAAAAATACTTCGAGAAACTAAGTCTTCCCCTAATCTTCAGAAAATCGGATTATCACGCGCTTGCGGGATTGATGCCGGCTGAAAAACTGGATCCCGAAATAACCGAGAAACTCGACGCAATCGTAGAAACTGCGGAAATGGCAAAACCTCTGGGAGAGTAATGAACATATCGGAACATTACTTCAACATGTTACATCCACCGTCCGAGTCGGAACGCCGCCTCCGCTTGACGAGAAATGACCTTCGGAAAATTCCGAGGCAAAGGCCGTGTAGTGAGCGGCAGCGGATTCGACTGTCCGAGTCCCGACACGACGACGGTTTTACCGTCGTGTCGGGACGAGTTTCGAATCCGCAGCGAACGGAGCGTGGCTTTGACCGGAATTTTCCGGCAGTCTTGACTTTTTCTTTGGTTCTTTCTTTTGTGTCAAGACAAAAGAAAGAACATTACATCGGCCGGCTAAAACGGTCCGATCGTCCTAAGCGTATCTACAGGAACTGAATTAATGGCCAAAAAGAAATACTCCGAACTCCGCCTCGAATCCCTGCGCCACAAGGACAAACGCGCCAACATCCCCACCGAGGAGCTGCGCGACTTCGTGGCCCGCGACGAGACCGCCCCTTACACGGCTCTGTACAAGCGCGATCCTTCGCTCGATCCTCAACTGGTCTGGAAGGGCAAGGATGAGCAGGATGCGGAAGACCTCGCCGTGCCCGC
>CAYLZD010000126.1:0-2155 GCA_964388275.1 uncultured Chromatiales bacterium | reverse complement strand
GCAATATACAACAATTCTCCATAAAATGCAAACTATATAACGCTCTTGTTAGTATCTCATTGCGAACATACGCGGAATCCGGGATGTCGGGGATCCCCTGTGCCTTCAAGGCTTCAGGGAGCAGAGAGAGAGAGAGAAAGAAAGAATCATGCCGGTCGCAAGTTCATTTCTCGGAAGCAAGCCGCGTTGAGTGATCATAGAGCTACACTTTGAAGGTGCATGAGAACGATGTGCGTTTCGTATTGGGTACTAATATGTGAAATGTATCACGGACTTTGAACAAAGTCAACTGAAAAGTGCAGGAAGAAGTATTCCGCATTGACTTATAAGAAATGTCACCGAGCGACTGGCTTGGAAACATTCGTTGCCTCATAATTATGGTCACCCAAAATCTTGAGCCAATAACAGAGAGCGCACATGCAATTGATTCCTGAGTCACATACACCGGGATTGCACTGAAGGAACCGGGAAGGGATCACGGCTGCCGATGAGTCCTATCCGACAGCATCAGCCAACAAAGCACCGTAGACTTGAAGGTCATACGTCGAGAAGCAGCAGAAAATCACCTCGCGCACGGTTTGCAAGTCGATCGAGCGGACGGTTGACACGGCGATCCGCGCGGCGGCTTCCACCGGATAACCGTATACGCCCGTGCTTATGCCCGGGAAGGCGACCGATGCGGCGCGCGCTTCTTCGGCGAGCCGCAGTGAATTGCGGTAACAGGAGGCGAGCAGTTCCGCTTCGCGCCTTCCGCCGCCGCGCCAGACCGGGCCCACGGTGTGTATCACGTATCGCGCCGGCAGCCGGTAGCCGCGTGTCAGACGCGCCTCGCCCGTCGGACAGCCGCCGAGTAAACGGCACTCGGCCAGGAGCTCAGGTCCGGCAGCGCGATGTATGGCGCCGTCGACGCCTCCGCCCCCGAGGAGACTCGTGTTAGCGGCGTTGACGATCGCATCCACCTTCAGCGTGGTGATGTCGGCCATCACAGCTCGAAGCAACGTGTTCATATCTCAATCCTTCCTCGTTTTAAGCGCGCGTGTCCGGATGTACCGGAGGCGGCGGATTACTCCTTTATCACCAGTATCGGCTGGATTAAATACTTGCCTATCCTTAAAATGTAGGCGCCACCCGATAAGCCGCTCAGGTCCACGACGGTGTTCCACGCGTTTATCTGACCGCTTTTCACGGCCTTCCCCGCGCAGTCGAAAAGCATGTAGGCCGTGCCGGCGTTTCCGCCGACTGTCCGGATATGCATGAGAGATCCGCAGGGATTCGGATAAACATCGAACGGAACCGTCGCGCCGTGTCCGGCGTCCCGCATATCCGACACGGCCCCGTACTCGTGAGCGCCGATATCGAAAGCCGCGCCGGCGGGACGCGTGTTCCTGTCGATGTCGTCCGTGAAATGCCCGGAAAGGTCGGCGCCTCGATCGCATACGGCCGCGATATTTCCGCCTAGCCTGAGATTGCCCGATGCCGCATCGACGAACCAGGAATCCTGAGCATTGGTAATGTTGTATGCCGCGTTCGCGGACGCGCCGTCCCTCGCCCGTATGTCCGCGTTTGCAAGGTTGTTCATTATCTCGACGCCGCTCGTCTCCTGGAACCTGTACTCGATAGCGTTGGGATAACCGGTGATGTACACCGTGTTGTTATGGATTCTTGTTCCGGGCGAGGTTTCAATGCCGATTCCGACGTCGGTGTTCGGCCCGCTGCCGCTGTTGTAAATCATGTTGTTGCGTATCACGCCGCCTGTGTTTCCCGAGGATCCCAGGCCGAAGCCGATTCCCCTGTCACAATTCAGCATCAGGTTCCGCTCCACCGTGTTCTCGGACGAGTTGTTCCAGAAATGAACCGCGTGTTCGGCGAGCGCGTCCGAAGGGCTTTTGATGCTCCTGAAGACGTTGTCCTGCACTGTCCAGCCGCTGCCCGAGTGTATGTCGATTCCGCCGATGTAATACTGCGGGCCTATACCCGCAGTGTACTCGAACAGGCAGCAGCGTATTGTTCCGTTCCTCGACCCGCTGCCGGCGCTTGTGCCCTTGAACAGCTGCTCATAGGCATCCTGAAACCGCACGTTGTGGACGACTATGTCCGAGCTGGCGCCGTCCACGGCGATGCAATGGTTTCCCACCTCCCTGATCGTCAGATCGGC
>CAYLZD010000125.1:0-2168 GCA_964388275.1 uncultured Chromatiales bacterium | reverse complement strand
ACGCGCGGGTGTCAACCGTCCAGGCGGAAGAAATTCCTCAGGAGCTTCCGTCCCGCCGCGTGCCTTCGCGTGAATCTTTCCGGATGGAACTGCACCCCGTAGACGGGTTTTTTCCCGTGACGGATCGCCTGGCAGCGCGATTCGAGTCCTTCCGCGAGCAGCATGAATCCCCGGGGAATTCTCTTCACTTCCTCCACGTGGTTCTGCCGGAAGAGCGCATTTTCAGCTATGCCATCGAAAAGCGGATCGTCTTCCAGTATTGAGACGGTTTGAAAACCCGTTTCTCTGAATAAATCGCCGTAGCCGTTCCCGGTCACTGTGCCGCGTATCGGTCCCACGCGGCCGCCGTAAGCGAGAGCGAGCAGTTGATGTCCGCCGCAGATTCCGAGCACGGGCACGGACGCGGTGTCCAGGAAGGAACGGATGTCCGCGAAGGTCCGCGGGGGATATTCCCGCCACGGTGTGCCTTGTCCGCTCAAGACTATGAAATCCGGCCGCGGTTCGCTGACGAGGGGAGCGGGGATGCTCGAGAAATGTGCGGACACGACCGTCCAGGACGGCGGCAGCGCTCCGGCGAGACGCGCCGTGAGGGGTTCCACGGAGCTGAGGTTCAGCGGATCCAATTCGGTATTGATGACGAGTACGGCCGTGGGCGGAGTCCGGGATGTCGCGCGAGTCCGCGTTCTCCCAGGCTCATCCGTCGATATGCTGCTTTTTTCCGGAATCATGCATCGTTATCAAATTACGATACGCAAGTTACAAAGAGCGGCGCATTTGCGGCCTCCGCGATCCGACGAGTGAGCGGAGACGGCAAAATATCCTATTTATTGTCGACAAACATGACGCCAAAATTGAACCGCCATGACGCCATGACGCCAAGGATTTTTTTTGCTGCGCGTTAAGCCGGCGTTGCGGGATACTATTACCTTCGAAGAACTTTCCCTTTTCCCGTTCACTCAGTACCAGTTCCCAGTACCGTTCCCCGTTTCCAACCGCACTGACGCCAGAGTTTTTTATGCGCTCTGCGCAGTCACTCTTCCCTCTTCCCTCTTCCCTCTTCCCCCCATAAAGGGAAAAAGTACATATCCGAAGTATTGATATCCCCCACGGCTCTCTCATTTTATGCGGAGAAACATACTCTCAACCTGCGTGCAGGACCTGGAATATCATGACGGCACTCTTTAAGCAGTACGCTTTCCTTGGCGAAGTCAGGAAACATATTTATTGACGACAATAAGCGATATCTTGAAACGGGCGTTAAAGCGACGCCCGGCAAGATGTGGAACATGCAAAAACAGGAGGAGCACATGGGCATCTTTGACTCGATCACAGGCGCATTCGGCGGAAAAGCCGGAGGCGCGCAAGAGAATCAAGGCTTGATGGACGCGATCGGCGGACTGCTCGGCGGATCGGGCGGCGCAGGCTTGCAGGGCCTTGTCGACAGCTTTACGAAGAACGGACTCGGCGACACGATCAAATCCTGGATAGGGACGGGAGAGAATCAGCCCGTCTCGGCCGATCAAGTGAAAACCGCGCTGGGGAATGAGCAGATTCAGCAGATTGCCGGAAAGCTGGGTGTTTCGAACGAGGAAGCCTCCAATGGGCTTGCCTCCATGCTGCCGAAGATTATCGACAAACTGACGCCGGACGGCAAGATGCCGGACGTATCGTCCCTGCAGGGCGGTCTGGGCGGCCTGATGAAAAAACTGGGCATGTAGCGTCCCGGCAGCCGCGCGAATCCGCAGTAGGCTGTTCCGGTAAATCCGGAGCATCGTAAATGAAGGAGATGTCCGCCGGGGCGGGCTTCTCCTTTTTTCACCTCGCTTCGACTAATCGAGTTCGGCGGCTCGGCCGACTATGCAGTGATTTCCTGCGAAGCCGGAGTTGTACGGTCACTCGCGCAAACTTGCAGCTGTCCTCGTGACGGCTTGCACAAGCCCTTTGCCGACTTTCACCGTTTTTCCGCCTCGTGCAGCGTCCTTCGTGACGACCTGCACTGGCACTCGTGACAACATACAGGCGTACTCGTGACGACCCGCGCGGCCGCTCGCGCAAACTTCCCGGCACTTTGTGCGCGCCGGCGAGCACCGGAAGCCGACTAGAACGCACTTTTACTTGCTCGTACAGAACTTGATGCTTACTTGCAGCCGGCTTTTGCTCGCTTGCAG
>CAYLZD010000124.1:0-2211 GCA_964388275.1 uncultured Chromatiales bacterium | reverse complement strand
CCGGCAGGCGTATTATGAAGTCGTGTATGGATTGCTCCTTCCCGCTCGTGTTCGTTACCGTGAACAGGACCGGTATGCCCACGAAAGCGGCTTCCGCAGGTATCGACAAAACGGGTATGGTATCGGGCGCTTGAATGTTGCAGGACAATTCTGGGTTTATAAAACCCGGTTTGCGCACTATTCTTATGCTTGCATCCGCTCTGCCGGCCGATTGCGGGCATGTCTGCTCCGATTCCGGATCCGTGAAGTATATGTCCAGTCCGGTTTCCAGCATATCGCCCGTTATGGCGCTTTCATCCACCGACACTATCCATTCCAGTGTATCGCGGTCTCCCGGGTAAAGAATTGGTTTTAAGATGTTCTTACCGGTCGGCTGACCGGGTGGATCCAATTCGAGTCCAGGAGGGAGTGCGAGTTCCGCTTTCGCTTCGGTTGCCCTCTTCGAATGATGCGTATTCTCGATAACGGCTGTAATCTTGAAGCGCTGCGGCGCAACCAGCCGCGAATCCGTGGTTATCAGTATGCTGTCCGGCTGAAGCAGCGTGCCGCGCAGGTAATCCTGTCCGTTCAGCGGCAAATGAAGCCGGGTAATGAATAAGTCATTACCACCGGTAATAACCGGTTTGAACGCATTGTACACTTCCAATCCATCCAACGTTCCTGCGCTGATATGCACGTATCCGTTCGGGGTGACGTTAATAGAACCGAAGAATATGTAAGATGTACCATTTCCCAACCTTGCCGGCTCAGCCCGGTCGTTACCCCAGAAGGTTGAAAATACAAGCTTCGAAAGAGATGAATCAAGAACAGATATCATGTACTTGCGAATGAAGATCGAGTCGATAAATGGATTTTTCAGAGGGTAATCCGCGGCATCAGTCGTTCCGAAAACGTAGACGTTGCTGGCATCGTCAAGGCAGAGCCCGTAATACGTTTCCGTACCGTCTCCACCCAGATACGTCCCGTGCATCAAGCGACCCGCCGAATTGTATTTCACAAGGAATAGATCGTCTCCATAATTCGAGCTTGGATTGTGCGATGAGTTACCTACATACAGCGGCTGATAACCTGACATTCGAGGTATATCGTCGGAGAACGTCATACCCAGTATATATATGTTGTCGTCCTCATCCAGCTTCATACCAGAACCGGAAATGCTCTCGCTTTTGCTTCCTCCTAAATATGTGCAGAACTCGGTCTTTCCTGCGCCGATATCCAGCGAGGCAACGAACAGGTCCCTAATGCCGCCTTTCTTTTCTTGCTCGGCGTTTACGACGAGCAGTGTATCATAATCGCCGACATTTCCTGCTACTACAACCGAGCCGTAGGAATTTATCGCGATGGATGAAAGCTGAAAGTCGCTGCCTATTCCCGCGCAGTCATCTCCGAAATATGTGCCGTACAAAACTGAATCGCAATCCGAATTGAGTTTCAATATATATCCTGAACCTAAAACTTCTCCAAGTTTGCTTTGTATAGCATTTGCGCTTATATACGGCAAAGGTCCAAGCGTGCTGCCGCAAATGTAAACAGCTCCCGCGCTGTCACGTGTTATATTATTGATCATTGTAAAGATACGTATATCACCCCATTTTCTGCTTTTGCCGTACAGATAAGTTCCATACAGAAGACGTCCGTCGGATGAGAGACGTATCAATCCGCCTACTGTCTGATTTCCTATAATTGTATCTTCAGGAGCTTGCATCAAGGCGTTGGGGGTTGTGGGTATAATGGCTATTTTATGCCGTGTGGCTAAGTTTAAATACAAACATCCGTCATTACTTGATACCATGCCGAAAGCACCCGAATTCCCAGGGACCATAGGATTACATTGTCTTCCAATAAATGTTGCGTAACGAATCGTTTTGCCGTCGCACGCTATCTTTGCCACATATCCTACAGCAGCATTGGAGTAAATGGGATTTATCAGAGGAGCGCCGTCTCCAACGTCGCAACGCAGATACATTGTGCCGTCATTTTCCACCAGCATCATGCTCAAAGATCCATCATCCTCATATCCTCCGTAATACGTAGTGAACTCCGTTGTTAGATGCCTCATCTTCTTAGACGATGAAACCGATAGAACCGAGACGTTATCGGTATGAGCCGCTTTGCCGGCGAGTAGAGTCATCCGGTTGTCTTCGCGGCCGGACGCAGAAGGCGAAAGCGCACTGCTTACCGGCGTTTCCGTGCCGTCGCCGCCTGTCACAC
>CAYLZD010000123.1:0-2211 GCA_964388275.1 uncultured Chromatiales bacterium | reverse complement strand
GTGTGACAGGCGGCGACGGCACGGAAACGCCGGTAAGCAGTGCGCTTTCGCCTTCGGCGTCCGGCCGCGAGGACAGCCGGATGACTCTACTCGCCGGCAAAGCGGCTCATGCCGATAACGGCTCGGTTCTATCGGTCTCATCGCCTAAGAAGATGAGGCATCTCAAAACGGAGTTCACCACGTATTACGGCGGAAATGAGGACGGTGGAATAAGTATGATGCTGGTGGAAAATGACGGTACGATGTATCTACGTTGTGCCGTTGGCGACGGCGCCCCACTGATAAATCCCATATATTCCAGTGCTGGTACGGCAATAGGATATGTGGCAAAGATAGCGTGCGACGGCAAAACGATTCGTTACGCAACGTTTATTGGAGAGGTTAAACCTATGATCACTGTGGTTTCGTTTGTTTTCGGCATGGTATCAAGTAATGACGGATGTTTGTATTTAAACTTAGCCGCGCGGCATAAAAATGCCATTATACCCACAACCCCCAACGCCTTGATGCAAGCTCCTGAAGATACAATTATAGGAAATCAGACAGTAGGCGGATTGATACGTCTCTCATCCGACGGACGTCTTCTGTATGGAACTTATCTGTACGGCAAAAGCAGAAAATGGGGTGATATACGTATCTTTACAATGATCAATAATATAACACGTGACAGCGCGGGAGCTGTTTACATTTGCGGCAGCACGCTTGGACCTTTGCCGTATATAAGCGCAAACGCTATACAAAGCAAACTTGGAGAAGTATTGGGTTCGGGATATATATTGAAGCTCAATTCGTATTGCGATTCCGTTTTGTATGGCACATACTTCGGAGATGACTGCCCGGGAATAGGCAGCGGCTTTCAACTTTCATCCATTGCGATAAATTCCCGCGGCTCGGTTGTAGTAGCAGGATCGGTCAGCGATTATGATACCTTGTCTGTCGTAAACGCCGAGCAGGAAAAGCTGGGCGGCATTATGGACCTGTTTGTTGCCTCGCTGGATATCGGCGCCGGAAAGACCGAGTTCTGCACATATTTGGGCGGTAGTAAAATCGAGAGCATTTCAGGTTCTGGTATGAAGCTGGATGAGGACGACAACATATACATACTGGGTATGACGTTCTCCGCCGATATACCTCGCATGTCGGGTTATCAGCCGCTGTATGTAGGTAATTCAACGCACAATCAAAGCTCGAATTTTGGAGACGACCTATTCCTTGTGAAATACAATTCGGCGGGTCGCTTGATGCACGGGACGTATCTGGGTGGAGACGGTACGGAAACATATTACGGGCTCTGCCTTGACGACGCCTGCAACGTCTACGTTTTCGGAACGACCGATGCCGCGGATTACCCTCTGAAAAATCCATTCATCGACTCGATCTTCATTCGCAAGTACGTGATATCTGTCCTTGATTCATCTCTTTCACGGCTCGTATTTTCAACCTTCTGGGGTAACGACCGGGCTGAGCCGGCTCCGATGGGAGGTGGCTATGATCAAGTATTCTTCGGTTCTATAAACGTCACCCCGAATGGATACGTGCATTTCAGCGCAAGAACGTATGATGGATTGGAGGTGTACAATGCACTCAAACCGGCTATTACCGGTGGTAGTGACTTATTCATTACCCGGCTTCATTTGCCGCTGAACGGACAGGATTACCTGCGCGGCACGCTGCTTCAGCCGGACAGCATACTGATAACCACGGATTCGCGGCTGGTTGCGCCGCAGCGCTTCAAGATTACAGCCGTTATCGAGAATACGCATCCTTCGAAGAGGGCGACCGAAGCGAAAGCGGAACTCGCACTCCCTCCTGGACTCGAATTGGATCCTCCCGGTCAGCCGACCGGGAAGATCATCTCAAAACCGATGCTCTACCCTGGCGACCGCGATACGCTGGAATGGATAGTGTCGGTGGATGAAAGCGCCATAGCGGGCGATATGCTGGAGACCGGGCTGGACATATACTTCACGGATCCGGAGTCGGAGCAGACCTGCCCGCAATCGGCCAGTAAAAACAATGCAAGCATAAGAATAGTGCGCAAGCAGGGCTTCACAAATCCGGAACTATCCTGCCGCGTTCAAGCGCCCGATACTATCCCCGTTTCGTCCATCCCGCCGGACGCCGCTTTCGTCGGCATACCGGTCCTGTTCACGGTGACGAACACGAGCGGGAAGGAGCAATCCATACACGACTTCATAATACGCCTGCCGG
>CAYLZD010000122.1:0-2285 GCA_964388275.1 uncultured Chromatiales bacterium | reverse complement strand
TACGCAATCGTCGGGAAATCTACGGCATAACATATGACGGGGGATCCAGATCCCGCTGCTACGTCTTTTACAACGACATACTGTCCGCGCCGGGAGAGCCCTCTATCATAGACGATCACGTCGCGGAGCTGGCGCTTTATCCGAATCCATTGTCCTCCGGAAATACAATCAGTGTGGAAAATCCGTTTAAGGATTCATTCGGCAAAACGATCAGATACAGTATGACCGACATGCTGGGACGGACGATAATGACAGGCGTGATCGAGGGAACCCGGTCGCCGGAGTTGCGTATCGCGCTGGATGACGCCATCCGAGGGAGATTTGAAAGCGGGCTGCGCCTGCTGCGGCTCGAATGCGGGGGCAAAATCTCGACAGGCAGGATAGTGATAGCCCGATAGAAGATGAGGGCAGTGAGCCGGCTCGCGCGCCTTTCGAGCGCCCGCCGGGCATTTCAGCAACTTTTCGGCCTCTCGAATTGTCATTGTTTTGCGTCCGTCTCAACCTCGCCGGATGTATTTTGCGGGACAACACTCCATGCGGAGGCCTGATGTACAGATCTTCCCAATTCCGTCATTTTTCCACTTTCATCGCAGTCACGGCCGTCGTCTTTTTCCAGGCCCTTTCCCAGCAGGGCAAGGCACAGTCGGCATATCCGGGCTACACCCTGTATTCGGCGATGAACAGCAAAACGTCGTATCTGCTGGACATGGGCGGCAATGTCGCTCATTCCTGGCAGCATACATACGCGGGCGGATACTCGTGTTATCTTCTGCCGAGCGGCAATCTCCTGCGCATGGCTTCGGCGCCCGGAAGTCATATGACCGGCCCCGCCTCGTCCGGACTGATACAGGAATTCGACTGGGACGGCAACGTGGTATGGCAGTATACGTATGCCACTTCCACGGTGGTCGCGCATCACGACATAGAGCCGATGCCGAACGGGAACGTCCTCGTGATAGCTTACGAGGTCAAATCGTCGTCACAGGCGTCGGCGGCAGGCAGGCAAAACGCGACCACCATGTGGCCCGAGCACATAATCGAGCTTCAACCGTCGGGCGGCTCGGCAAACATAGTCTGGGAATGGCATCTCTGGGATCATCTGATACAGGACAAATATCCGACAAGGGCCAATTACGGAGTGGTGGCCGATCATCCCGAACTGCTCAACATAAACCTCGGAACCTTGATGTTCGGGTTGGGTGACTGGATGCACATGAACGCGGTCAACTACAATCCGGAACTCGACCAGATAGCGTTCAGTTCGCATTATTTCAGCGAAGTCTACGTCATAGACCACTCGACGACGACTTCTCAGGCGGCGGGTCACACCGGCGGGAGATGGGGCAAGGGCGGAGACATACTCTATCGCTGGGGAAAACCGGCGAATTACGGCGCCCCGGGAGCGGCGTATTGCAACGTCGTGCATTGCGCGTGGTGGATACCGAAGGGACTTCCGGGAGAGGGCCGTCTGTTGGCCTTCAACAACGGCGTGTCTACACACACTTCGTCGGTATTCGAGCTGGTCCTGCCCGTGGATGCGAACGGCAATTACGTCCGCACACCCGGAACCGCCTACGGTCCGGCGGCGCCGGTCTGGACTTATTCGAACGGCAGCGCGTTTTCATCGGATCATCTGGGAGGAAACCAGCGGCTGCCGAACGGCAACACTTTGATTACGGAGTCCACGAAAGGCCGGTTATTCGAAGTGACGCCTTCCGGATCCATTGTCTGGCAGTATAACACGGGCAAGGAAGTCGCCCGGTCCCTGCGCTACGGCATGGATTACCCCGGGGTGTCGCGCCTGAACACGGCTCCCAAAATCGCGGGTCCCGCGGCCGTATCCTTCGACACCGTGGCGCTCGGTTCGAGCGCCGTCCGCGACGTCGTCATCAGGAACACCGGCGCGGCGTCCCTGTCCATCACCTCCGTCGACATCTCCCCGCCGGCATTCTCGATCGTCTCGGGAGGCGGACCGAGGAATATCGACGCCGGAGACTCGGTCGCGATTCAGCTTCGCTTCAATCCGGCCGGCGCCGGTCCCGCGGCGGGCTCCTTGAGCATTTCCAGCAACGCGTCAAACGGATCCGTTTTCACGATAGCCCTTTCCGGCGTGGGACGCTTGTCGCCGGCTCTCTCATTAAACACTCAGCAACTCGACTTCGGGAAGGTGTTGATCGGCGCTTCCTCGACTCTGCCGCTGCGAATTTCAAATACAGGGGGCGCCCCGCTGGCGGTCAGCGGCATCACAATCGCCGGAACGGATGCGGCGGACTTCGGCATCGTCA
>CAYLZD010000121.1:0-2339 GCA_964388275.1 uncultured Chromatiales bacterium | reverse complement strand
TCAGCGGCGGCGCAATCGAGGAGCCGTCTCGTCGTCTTAGCTCGATTATTAACATTCTCTCAGACGAGTCGGCAGGGAAACGCCGGGCTGAATCTGCGATCAGAGACGGATCGGCTGCGCCATTGTCTATACAGGCCTATCCGCAGCCCTCAAACAACCAAATAACAATAAATATCCGCGGGCTGCGCGGCAATGATTTCACACTTGAACTATTCGATGCTCTGGGCAGGAGGGTTCATGATCACAACTTCTGCCATTCAGCTTCGGGTGCCGGTCATGTGCAGCTCGATACGAGATATTTCAGGAGCGGAGTATACTATTTTTCGATAAAATCATCAGCCGCAATCAGATACGGCAAATTCATCGTGTCGAGGTAGGTGTGCCATGAAAACAACAGGCGCGGCAGCTTACCTGCGAACCGGAAAGAGGGACACTTCGCTTTTTGCAATCATTTTATTGATATTTCTTGCGGATATTCAAACAGTCATGTCATCTGATTCACTATATCAAGTCTTCAGCAGGAAATATCCCGGCCGGCATTATGAACAAAGGATGCTCAGTATTAACAATTATAATGTATTCTTGCAGTCCAAGCATGCATCGCTTCAGTCTCGTCTTATCTATTCATCATATTTCGGCAGTGCGGGAGGTGAGGGCACTGGCGCCATACTTCGAGTCACCGACAACATTCATATTTTTGGTAGCACTGATTCACGCGACCTTCCGAACGTTCGATCTGTGGCACAGGACGGATTTGGGGGTGGGGACGACGGTTTCATATCGAAGTTTTCCCAGAGAGGCCGGACTCATGATTTTTCTATCTACCTTGGGGGAGGCGGCCCTGATTTGATCGGGAGCGCCCAAGTAGATATGAGTGGAAACATTATCGTTGCCGGATACACGACTTCCAGCGACTTCCCGGTCACGCAGGGCGCATATCAGACCAAATACGGGGGCGGCGACGTAGACGGTTTTATCGCGAAATTCGATAGTGGCTGCACTAAACTGCTCTTTTCAACGTATATCGGCGGCCGCGGAGCTGATGAGGTGATTGATATCGCAGTAGCGCCGGACGGAACCATTTACGCCGTGGGTTACACCGATTCCTATTCGACCTTTCCCCGCACAGCCGATGCGGCGCAGAGATGGCACGGAGGCGGAGAGGACGACATGTTCCTGGTGGCGATCGATTCCTCCGGCAGGATTTTGAAATACGGGACTTTCTTCGGCGGGAACGGTCACGACGAAGCCTATACGGTGACGGTTCTACCGGACGGCAGAGTGGCGATCGGAGGACTCACAAGCTCGAGCAATATTCCGGCATCGGCGGGCGCCCTGCAGGAAAGCGCTCGCGGCGGAGAGGACGGCTTGATCGTGATATTCGACTCAACTCTGCAGCGCGTCGCATACTGCTCGTATTTCGGCGGCGGCGGTCAGGACTCCATAGAACGGCTCAGATTCTCGGCCGGCGATCTCTACTTGACGGGATGGACCACCTCGAGGGATTTACCCGCAACCGAAGGAGTCGTTCAGCCACGGAAATGCGAACCGAACGGTCCAAACGAAAGCGTGGATTCTTGGCTTTTAAGACTCGATACCGCCGGATTTCGTGCCGTATTCTGTTCGTATATCGGAGGAGAAGCTGAAGATAAAATTCGTTGGTTTGATATTTATGGTACAAGTGTTATTCTCGGAGGAAGTAGTACATCTTCTAAATACCCGGTCACAATGAATGCGGAACGACTAAATAAATATGGGTACAGAGATATAGTTATTACATTAATAAATAACTCAGGCAAAAACATATTATATAGTACATATTTCGGTGGAAATGATTGGGAAAGCATATTCTCAATGGTTATAACAGAAAACCTATACATAGCATTAACAGGCTATACCACTTCCAGCGACTTCCCGGTCACGCCGGACGCATTTCAGCCGAAAAATGCCGGGGATAACGACGCATTCATAACAATACTTGATATAAGTGATTTATTGATGGGTGTCGCTATCGCTCCGCATCCAGAGACTGCAGACATCGAAATCTTCGGCTGCTCGCCGCAGCCCTTCGGCGAGGGAGGATTCAGCATCAATTACAAGACCGGGGCGCGAGGTAACGTTGTACTGCGCATCTGCGATGCTCTCGGGCGCACTATCGAGGAGCGCCGGGACGGGAACGCCGGGAGCAGGGCGCGTAGCATGCATTTCCGGCTTCCCGAGTCGCCGCCGGGCGTGTACTACTGCATTGTTGAGGCCGGGGCTTCGAGGAAGGTTGCGCCTATTGTGAAAATCGAGTGAGAGCGCAGGATTTCGCGAGGTCATTAGGGCAGGCTGGTTGC
>CAYLZD010000120.1:0-2383 GCA_964388275.1 uncultured Chromatiales bacterium | reverse complement strand
AAAAATCCGTCGTCAGTTCCGCCGCCATACTGCGATTGCCATGCGTTTATCAGGGGAAAATTGCCCTGCGTTTCTCCGACGCAAAAGATGTTGCCGGCGGCATCTCCTGTGATAGCTAATCCATAGTCTTCATTCTGACCACCGTAGAAAGTAGCGGATGAGAGGCTCCCGGAACCTGTGAGAACAAGAATAAACGCGTCATATCCGCCTCCATACGAGGGTTGCACGGCATTGATCACTGGAAAACCTGCGCCGGCCCGCCCTGTGACGCAAACATTGCCGCTTCCATCGATAGCAATATCCGTTGCTTGGTCCCAATCTCCCGCTCCGTAATACGTGGAAAACATCAGGGTCCCTGATGAGCCGAATTTTACTATGACCGCATCGGGCGCGCTTCCTCCGCCATATGTGCTTTGCAGAGGATTAAGAGTGGGGAAATTGGAACTATACGTGAACCCGGCTCCCCAGATGTTTCCGGAGCCGTCGGTATCAATTGAAGCAAATCCGTCCATGTTCGAACCGCCGAAATATGTCGACCATTGCAAAACTCCGCTGCCATTGAACTTTGAGACGAACGCATCGGCTGTTCCGCTAAAACTTGATTGTGCGGCGTTATAAACGGGAAGGTTCGCGCTGTAGGTTCGCCCGGAAATGATGCAATTACCGTACTGATCCAAGGATATCGAAGGGAGGTCTTCATTCGCCGTTCCGCCGAAATATGTCGCCCAAGTGATCGAGAGCGCTTGTGTATAACTCTGTGAGAAGCATGCCAGGAAGAAGTCTACCCCGCCGGCTTTTATCGTTTGATAAGCGTTCAGGACCGGAACATTCGTACTGGCAGTTGGCATACATATGAACACGGAGCCGGTGCCGCTTACGGAGATCCCATAGCTGTCACCCGAACCTTCATAGCCGCTTCCGCCGAAATATGTGGCCATCTGACGAATCCCTGCGGAATTCAACTTGAGAATATAAGCGTCACTTCCCCCGGCGTTGGCCGGCTGCAGGGCGTTCTGTACGGGAAGATTGGTGCTTTCTGTTTCACCTATTATGTAGAAATTACCCGATGAGTCGCCCGCGGCTCTCCGGCCCCCGTCCTGATCGCTGCCTCCGTAATATGTGCTCCAGGATAGTGAGCAGGTGCTGGAAAATTTCATGATGAATGCATCATGGTATCCACCAAATATTGCCTGCATGGCCGACTGTACGGGAAAGTTTGTGCTCGTTGTTATACCGGTTATTAGTGAATTGCCGGTATTGTCGATGCATATGTCCGCCGGCAAATCTATACCGTTACCACCTATATACGTCGCCCACGGATCTATGATGAGATCGGAATCAGGATCATAATCACCCACACGGAAGCGCAGCGTCGCATTCTCCAACGAGAAATCGGATTGAACCATCCGGTTATTGGACTGATAAGACACCGGGGCCTGCTCGATAAGCTCGCCGAGCGGCGTTTGCACATGAAGATCCCCGCGCTCGTCCAGATACATGTCCCCGGCGCCGTGGAAGCGCAGCCGTATGTCGGACACATCGCCGCCCGGATGCACGATGAACTCGTATTTCATCCGCCCTCCTGAGGAAAGATACACGAGGTCTATGTTGCGGTAGATGTCCTCGTAGGTGATGCGGCCGTAAGCCGGAACATGCGTAACCCCGTCCGGGCAATGGGCGAAGTAGTAATGCGAAACGCCGTCAAGAGTTTCATCCGCGCGCACGCGAGGGAAAGGATTGGCGCCTTCGAAGAGCATGTCCATGCGGTACAGAGTCGTTGCAACGGGGACTGACGGCCTCGCATCCATGGCCGGTGAATCCATAACCGGGTCGATGAGCATGTCGCCTTCATGCTTCGAGAACACATAGCTCACGCCCTCGCGCCTGAAATACAGCCGTGCCCCGGGCGCGTCAACGGAATACAGTATATCCGGCCGCGGTTTGCCGTCGGTGCCGGCGATCTGCCCGCGGTTGGGAATTATGCGCAGAGAGGACTTCGAAATCGAAAGCAGTGCCTTCCCGTCCTCGCGCCCTGCGCCCGCCGGATTCGCGGGAAGGAGCGAACGTTCATCGAGGAGCGTTCTCGGAGGAGCAATGAGCCGCACAACGGGCTCGGTCTTCGAAACATCATTCCTGTCTGCGACAGCCGTGCGGTCGCGTCCGGCCGTGGTGAAAGCCGATGCTGATTGGGCAAGCAGGATAAGCGCAACGGAAAGGAAGCGGAGCGGTTGTGTATGCATGTTGACCTCCAGGTGCTTGTAGAGCAAAGAGTAAAGGGTAAAGGGTAAAGGGAGGATGTGATCGGACTCGCCCTCGTACGGCCGTATTTCGACTTCGTCCCGCTGCATGCGGGGCTCGGTCGGACAGGCCGGCGGCTGCTTCC
>CAYLZD010000119.1:0-2439 GCA_964388275.1 uncultured Chromatiales bacterium | reverse complement strand
CGGATAGCACGAGACCGCGCGCAAGATTCCAGGAGGTCGCGCCGTTGACGGCTCGCTTCTCGATGAGCCGTATCCATGCTCGATAATTACTTCACCTGCCGTCAATGCATCCGCTGTGGAATACCGTTCCCCTGAGCGGGTCCGGGATACTCCAAACGCCATGTGGACGCGCATACTGAAAGTGCTGGCAGTTGCGAGGCATCACGGGCACAGTTCACTCGTACTCGGCGCGTGGGGATGCGGTGCTTTTGGAAACAACGGGGATCTGATCGCAGGACAATTCAGACAAGCCCTCAATGCAAATTTCAATGGAGTATTCGGACACATCGTCTTCGCTATTACCGATTGGTCAGTGGACGATCGATATATCGGACCGTTCAGACGCGCATTCGAAGGATGAATCCCCGCTTTTTCGTACGGTTCGCGCATCCGCACTTAGCGCGAAGCATCTCTGAATGCGTCTGGAAGTAAGCGTTACTGAAGCTACAGTGTACACTAATCGTAGTGGAGCGACGGCCTATGCTATTTAAATTTCAGGCCTAATCGATTCCCGCTCTCCAACAAGCTCAGCGCCAGATCGGTAGCATCGGCAGGCCAGTAGGTTTTGGGGCGCGGTTGCTTGACGCGAGGATCGCCCGCAGCTGGGCGACAGGAGAGTATGTTCTCTTTCCATTGCGCAGGCACAGCGTCGAGACCACAAGCTGCCCCGAGCAGTGCGCCGCAAATTGCCGCGTTGGTGTCGGTGTCGCCGCCGCGCATTACCGTATCAACCACACCGTCCTCGAAGGATGGGGCATGCAGAAGCTGCCACAGAGCGTTCTGGAATGCGATGAGCACCCATCCCTGCTTTTCGCCGGCGGTTTCAGGGGCGTTTGTCCGCGCCGCCTCGATGCATTGAAGCAACGTATCGTCAACGGCGTTTTGGTGTGCCGTTTTGCTCATCCACTCGAAAAGCGCGGATGCATCCATTTCCTCGCGAATGGCGCATGCGATTCCGGCCGTGAATATGGAATTCGCCTGCCGGCAAACATGGTGTGGATGAGTGATCGATGAGTCTTCCGAGGCCCAATTCCATGCGATTTCCGTATCTATGTGCGTACAGAAGATCCCGAGCGGACTGATTCGCATCAGCGCGCCGTTGGCTTGGCTGTTCGCATCAGGCCTTTCAGTCAATCCTAGCCGAGTCGTATTGCCGATATCGAAAGGATCCGAATTTAACCACTCCGTATACGACTTGCGCACGGAATCGACATCAAACCTGCCGGTTTCCAAGAGACATCGGGCAAGCGCAAGAGCCATTTCCGAGTCGTCGGTCGGCTGTCCGGCGATGGTGTCCCAGACGCCGCCGTCCTCCAAATATCGCACGCCGTCCGGGTATTCTTCGAGTATTTCTTTCGGAGACATGAATTCGACCAGACTCCCGAGCGAATCTCCGGCAATCTGGCCCAACAGGCATCCTTGAGCACGGCGGATAGACATAGATCACTCGCGGAAATAATGTGGAAAGGATTTCTCGTCGGCTACACCGTGAATGGTTCCATTCCCTTGTCGCTGAGGAATGATTTCGCCGACTCTTTCGCAGAGTCGAGCGTTCCGGCCCGGCCCAGGAGTTGTAGTTTCCATTTGTTCAATTTATAGACCGGGTAGCCTCCGACGGCATAAACCACGTCCTCTTTCCGCGAATACACGCGGATGATGCTGCCCCATGGCAGACCTGCGAAATCCATCCAGTCGTCACCCCTCAGAACCGGATACCAGCCCGAGTCATTATCAGCCACGAGAGTCTTGAATTCCTTCTCTTCGATCCTGTAACTTACGTCCTTCGGTTCTCCTCCCGGCCATTCCACCACGCTCAGACTCATTTTTCTTGTCTTCGCTTCTTTAAGGAGAAGTCGGCCTATTTCCGACCTGTGGCAGGTTATCTGTTCTCCGTCATAAGGCCACTCGCATGCGCAGAAAAATATCACCGGCTGTTTTTTCTTTGCCTTGTCGATTGCCAGGTCCAGAAGATCGGCAGCCGCGCTCGGATCGTTGATGTTCAGCCACCCTTCGCCCGTTACTATGGCAAGATTTCCGAGTCGAGGTTCCCATAAATACCTGTCGCATCCCACCAATGTCTCGAAATTTCTGCCTTTGAATCCCGGAGCTCGGCCCGTTCTGCGGATGCGCGCATCAACGAAAAAAGGCGGCGCGTTTCCGCGGGCTTTTTCCGCAACGTCCATCATCCGGACGAGTTGCTCGGTAGCATTACCCCAGCCCCAGTAGCCGAAGGAATAAATGGTGAGACGCTTCGCAGACGGCATTTTGGACCCCCAAGTCTGTTCGGATAGAGTACCCATTTCAACATCCGGATATTAGAAAACTGTCGGGAAACAATCAGTATCAGACAGTGATATTTTTTCCTTAATGATATTCCGGGATGCCTCCGCTTCCCGGCTC
>CAYLZD010000118.1:0-2490 GCA_964388275.1 uncultured Chromatiales bacterium | reverse complement strand
CGACTACGTCCCGCAAGATCCGGGACTTCGTCGGACAGGTCGGCGGCCACCCCTCCCCGACGGGGAGGGGTAATTGGGTGCGTGGTTCAGGGGAAAGTGGGATCGGCGGGAAAACTTCAGCCAACAGGAAACCCGCTTTTAGCATTGCGTCATAAAAACAGTGGAGCGAGCGACCGCGGATTCGACTGTTTAAGTTTCGAGACGCCATGACGCCATAATTGAACCGCCATGACGCCAAGGATTTTTCTTCGCTGCGCGTAGAGCCGGCGTTGTGCGATACCATTACCTTCGAAGAATGTTCCCGTTTCCCGTTAACCGTTTCCCGTTAACCGTAAACTTCCCTCTTCCCTCTTCCCCTTTCATTCACCCAGTTCCCCACCTGCGCTCCGCTGCGCGGAGCTTCGGTGGGCAGGCCCGTTCCCCATTTCCAGCCGCCATGACGCCGGCCCGTCAGCGCGGCGTTCTGAACTCCCAGGGCGGAACTGGATGCGCGTCGCTCCAGATGCCGCGGCGCGCCTTGCGCGCTTCTGCCTCGAGGCGTTCGAGAAGCGGATCGCGGGAATACTTCTGGTACCACCAGGCCAGGCCGGCAGCCACCAGCTCGCGGTTGAGAATGCGTCCGTCCGGCAGGATGACCTCCCCCACTACTCTGCCGTAGCGGTCGCGGCCGTGCGTCACTACCGAGACGCGCTTGCCGAAGCATAAGCCGCTCGTGAACTTTTTGGCCTGTTGTCCGAAGGCCTGTCCCTTTTCCGGGCAATCGATGCCGAAGAGACGTATCCTGTGCGTGGCGGTGTCGGCGCGAAGCTCGATCGTGTCGCCGTCCTTTACGGCCGTCACGACTCCCCTCAGGCCCTGCGCGTCGCAGGACGAAAAAGCCGCCAACAGCATACAGAGCGCGAACAGCTCCGCTGGCGGATTCCCGAGCGGGAAGGAATTGAAGCGGCTCGAAGCCGCGCGCCGCCGATGTCCCGGATTCATTTGACCGACAGCAGCCGTGTCAGCGTCGATTCGGGAGTCGACACGCGGAGCAGGTACGCGCCTTTCGGCAGGTCCGCGGCCGGTATGCGGAACGAGCTGCCTCCGGGCGGGAACTCCCCTTCCGCCACGCGGAGCGCGGCCTCGCCGCTCATAGTGAATATTTCCAATTTCGCTCCGCCGCCGCGCGGCAGAAACAGCAGCACGTCGACGTATGCGGCGCAGGGATTGGGGTAACAAAAACATTGAACCGCCGGCCACTCGCCCGGCCGCTGCTCCGCCTCGAAACCGGCGCCCGGCGCGTACTCGAAGGCGCCGATGTCCGGCGCGCCGTGCGGGATCCTTGTTTCCGAATCCGCGGGATGCTTGTATTGAAGCGAGGGCCGCGGATACTCGCTGCCGATGCCGGCGTCCACGAAGGGAGACGAAGCCGTCGGCCTGTAATCCCAGACGGCGGCGCCGGCGAAGGCGGCCGCGGCGGGATCGCGCAGCAGCAGGTTCGCCTGCGTGTCGACGAGCGAGGCCGTGCCGGACAACACCGATCCCGCGCCGACGAAGAGGTTGTTCATCATCACCAGAGTATCGGCGCCCGGATTAGGCATCTGCACGAAAGCGCCCGCGCTGCGCTGGCTGACGAAAGTGTTGTTCACCAGCAGCAGGACCTTCGAGGGATTGCTCAGCCCCTCCATGCCGTAACCGCAGGTGTTGGAATTCTGCGTGCGCGGGCCGTGCTGCAGCACGTTTCCCATTACGAGGGCATAGCCCCCGTTGGGCAGGTCTATATCCCTGCTGGCCGTGCCGTCGTCCTCGTTGGATATGCGGTTGTACAGTATGCGGTTGCTGTCAGCCCTGCTTTTGATGTTGTGTCCCGTCCTCGCCCTGTGCATCCAGCTCGAGCTGATCTCGAAACTGCCCACGTGTCCGATGTACATGTTGTGCGAGTAGCCGTCGCCGTGTCCGTTGCTGTCGAAATGCGAATGCTCCACGCGTATACGGCTATCCTTGTTCGCGCCGGTCAGTATGCCGTTCTCGTTGTCGTGGAAATAGCAATGTTGCACGAGGAGATCCGGCCCTTCCTGCCTGATGCCGGCCCCGTTCTTGTCGGGCACGGCGGCGCCGGTGAACTCGACATATCTGACCGTGGTATTCCGGCCCTGTATCACCCAGATGGCCTTGCCGCCGCAGCATTTGTCGCGCAGCACGGCGTAGCCGCCCTCGCCGCGGATCAGCAGATCGTTTTGAGTCCAGAAGGCGCAGTCCACATAGCTTCCCGCCTCTATGGTAACCGTATCGCCGTCCCTGGCGAGCGCGGCGGCCTGGCTGGGAAGCGCAAGCGCGCGGCCGGGACCGACCCGCCAGTCGGTGGAGAGCGCGCAGGCCGGCGCAAGCACGGCAACGAGGAGAAGCAGGCGGAGCGGGGAGGAGATCATGCGTGAAAATATCATTTGCGCGGGCGGGTTCAAACCGGCCGTGATGATGGCGGAAAAGGCGTGAAGGCGTGAAGACGTGAAG
>CAYLZD010000117.1:0-2516 GCA_964388275.1 uncultured Chromatiales bacterium | reverse complement strand
GAAATGGTTCTGGCCGACCAGGACGGCTGGGACAGATACGAGGCGGCCAAGTGGCTCACCATGCGCCGGTGGCTCGAGGACAATCCCGGCGACGAGTTCGCGAAAGAAGTTCGAGCGCAGCTGACCTCGGAACCGGAGCGCTACGCCACTTTCACGCGCGAATACCTGAGCTGGGGCGTCTTCGCGCTGATGCAGCGGTGACGAAGGAAAAGGAAGTACAAATGCCGCTCGAGCAAGGTGATATTATTTCGAACACTCATTCCCCTATTACTGTCACGCAATTGCTCTGCAGCACTGGGTTCACAAGCCCAATCACTGTTATTCATTGAAAACAAACACTCCGCACCTGGCAGCAAAAATAATGGAGAAGTCTGGAGATACCCTTATGGACGAGGCGGAAGCAAAGAAAATTGCCCGAGAATTTCTCTTTGAGCACATAGAGATTGAATATTCCGCTGATCCACCGGACGGGCTGTATGCGTTCCAACGATCGCAGGAGTTCCTGTTTCGTTTCGCGCTATTCGGACGTTCAGGGGTTATCGGAGGTTCCGAATACATTGCTGTATCAAAAAATAAAGGAACAGTACGTTATCTCGGTTTTTTGGGAGAGTAGACTGCAAGGAACTTTTCCGAATTGGACATTCCACGGATCTTCAACATCACCGAAAGCGCTCACCGCATCCATAATCCCTTCACACCCGATAAGCTGGCCGTTCTCGGCGCGGCCCTGCGTCTCGAAGCGGGGACCCGTGTGCTCGACCTCGGCAGCGGCTCGGGCGAGATGCTGTGCGTCCGGGCGCGCGATTACGGGATCGCCGCTTACGGATGACGCAGGGTTGACGGCTAACGAAGGAGGCACATCGTCAGGGACCGCACCCCGCCCGGCCAGGTAAGACGGCAAACATATACACCCGGCGGCGCGGGACGGCCGCTCTCATCGGCGCCGTTCCAGTCGACAGAGAAATATCCCGCCTGTTGGTGGTCGTCGGCGAGCGTGGCGATTTTCGCGCCGAGCATGTCGAAAACCTCCAGCTTCAAGTTTCCGGCCTTGTTCGTCCGATAATTTATCGCGACGCTAGCGCGGAAGGGATTCGGATTGATCGAGATGAGTTCGGCGCTCGAAGGCGCGGATCCGCCGGGTGATCCGACGCCGACGGTGCGTCTTTTGGCGAGCGTCACCCTGTAAAGCGGGCTCTCCGATTCATGAGGCTGGCAGCCGAAGCGGCTCCACGCGGCCGTGTCGTTCCTCAATGCGCCGTTCGACTCGTATCTGAAGGTCACCTCTCTCGACGGCAGTTCGTCGTTACGGCTGAAATCCTTCACGTAAACCATCCAATCCAGCACAACCGTATCCGCCGATGTGCTCGCCGACGAGTCAAAACCTCCGAACATGGCGGACAGTGCGGCTGAATCCATCTGAAATCCCTGAAGGAGACCGGTATTCTCCGCGAACACCGTTCCGACGGGCGCGCCCTTGCCGGACGGCGACGTGCGGACCACCTTTGCAATCCACTGATAAAAAAGAGTGTCGACGGTCCGATTCTGATCATTATACCAGCCGCCCCAGCGAATATCATACTCCCTGAAACAAGCCATCCGGATGCCGTCATCGATGTTCCTGTCCCGAGACGGAGTCCATATGAACGTCAATGGCGGCGAGTCCGCATAAAGACCGCCTATGACCGATTTGTCCGCCGGTTCTATCGCCGCCGGAGGATTGAACGGCGGACGGTTATAGGAAAGCACGAGAGCCGGCGCGGGAGGCGGATTGTCGCGGATGGTGACTCCGGCGGTATCGGAATAGGTGGATCCCACGGAGTTGTAAGCCCTCACGAACCAGCGCACACGCATGACGATGGTGTCCGGCTCCAGCACCGGCCAGACGGGCGGCCGGAATAGAGAGAGATACGCCTGCTCGCCGGACAAACGGATTCCCGGACTGAGGCCGTCGTCCGAGGACTTGAAAGAGATGGTGATCGTTTTTGAATTCACCCCGAGGCTGTCCACGATGGCATTCCATTCGTAGCGGATCGTGTCGTCCGGATTGTTGCGCACGGAATCGGGACCCGTCCAAACGGACCGCTGCCAATTGAGACGCAGGGTATCCAAGTCGATGCTCCCGAATTCACAACCCCAGGACCAACCTGTCCTGTCCATTCGGAACAAGGTCGGATTGTAGCGGCCGGGCGGGCTGATAATAAAGGGCGCCGGCGGATATTGCGCCATCGCTGAGCTGCTAAGCAATGCGATCAACGCGGGGATGAGGTAAAGCTTTGAAATCGGCATAATGTAGTTCGTGAGACGTGAGACGTTAGACGTTAGACGGACGACGTTGGGCTTCCTCGTTAGAACTCCGTCCATAAAATTTGAACACATCTCGGACGGAACCGATTTCTTAGTAAACGAAATATTACCAGACCAATGATTCCGATTCTCCATTCCGTATTCCGCAATCCCCAATCCGCAATCCCCCATCCCCCAACCCCCCAACCCCAACCCCCCAACCCCCCACCCCC
>CAYLZD010000116.1:0-2727 GCA_964388275.1 uncultured Chromatiales bacterium | reverse complement strand
TCGCGGATCATGCCTCGAATGAAGACGCTCGAGGCGCTGTCGGCTACGACGCATGCGACAGTACGGCGAATCCCGTCGAGGGCAAGTACAAGTACGAGCATTACTGGAATCCGGTTTTCGATACCACCGGAACGATAACGAATCCCGATTCGGTTTCACACAGCGGATGCTGGGGGAGCGACAGCTTCTGCTTCTGGGGAAGTCTGAGGCAGTGGTGCATGGAGAACAGCGCGGGGACCCATGCCATCCTACCCGCACCGGCATGGGATTCTACCGGGAGGAACGGGCTGATCAACGATGTGACTATTCCACAGGGAGGAGATCTGAAGCATGACGGTATCGTCGTATGGGCGACACTGCCGCGCAGCAAGAACGACTCGGTTTACACTCAGAGTTTTACGTACGCGGTGGGAAACGAGCTCGGGGACGATTGTGAATATCTGGCCGCGCAGATTCTGGAAGACGGCTTCGATTCGCTCGATGTTCTGATAGTCTTCTACGCGGGGCAATGCATCCGCGGTTCCAGCACTTACGTGACATGCACCGGGGATTCGACGGGAATACCGATTGTTCTTTTTTGCGAAAAGGCCGATATCTGATTATCGAGAATCGTCGCCCGTACGGTTTCGACCTCGACGTAGGCAGCAATTGCAACGGAGAGCAGACGGCGCCTACCACGGGCGGTTTTCTGGTCTGGGAGTTCGACGACCGCCTGGTCGATCCGAACGCGCATCGTGGCGGTCTTACTCTGATAGAAGCGAACACGAACAACAACGTCAAATACGATCAATGGAAACTGACTTCCAGCGAAGATTTTTTCGATCATTCTCAAACACTTGCCGTCTGGACGCAACCCGGCATCGTATGCGCGAAGCCCTCGTCCGTTATAGCCGATTCCACGTTCCACCCGGCGCCGGAGGTTACCGGCCGTCCCGCGATGTTCGTCTTTCAGGATTACGATTCTACGCAGGAACGCAATTCATTTTATTTGGACCTGAAACAACCGTATACGAACAACGCATATGCTCAATGCTGCAACAATCAGAACAAGCTCGCCTTTTCAGGGGATACGCTTGCCCTAACCACGGCGGCCCGGCTGAATGACGAATCCGGCAAGGGTCTGATAGTGACGTATTTATCCGGTGACGGAGGCGCAACGTGGAGCAGGTTCGTGCTGAACAGCTCGCTCAGCATGATGGACGATTCCTCGTTCGCGCCCGGGACGGACAACGACGCCTCGGCACCTTCCATCGCGTGGTCGGGAAGCAGTTTCCATCTTGTCTGGCAGGAAAAGCGGCCGGACAGCATATACCTGATAAGAACATCCACGCTCTACGGGACTGTTCATACGCTGGATACAGTATCCTGTTCCGGAGAAGGTCCGTTGCCTGTCATAGGCGCCCGTCTCACGAACACGGTGAAAGTATATTATTCGACGGATTCCGGGATAATCGAGCGGGTGAGCTGTGACGGCGGAGTGAGCTGGCCGGACACGTTGAAGCGGGAAGCCGCCGAAGACGCACGGCTTCATGATGCCCTCTCGCAGGAGGGATACGCAGGAACCTCGGCTATCTCCATTCGTCCGAGCTTCACGATGGGCGCCGATCACGACGTTCTCGTATGGCAGGAGGCGGTTTCGGATACGGGTTCCGTGCTTTTCATTCGAAAGAAATACGGCAGCACTATAGACCTGTACCGTCTGTCCGACTACAGCATCGACACACTGCGTAACATGCGCCACCCGCATGTAGCCGTCGCAGACGAGTACATACAACTCGTATGGATTGGTACTAAAGTTGAAGAAATGGGGCAAAAAAGGGAAACGCATCATAAATCCGCTCATCTTCTCTGGAACATACAGGAAAGCCAGTGGAATCTTAACGTTAAAACATTCTTCAACAGAAAATACAATCGTTTTGAGGCCTCCGCGGATCCGGTCATCATTCCAAAGCCAGGTGAACCGGGAAACGACCCGAGCGCTTTCCTTATGTGGAGCGTGGACGATTCGGTATCCGAAGGCGCCCGGTTGAGGGGCAACCTGCTGTGCCGGCGCGGCACTGCTTACGGTTGGGGGAAGGATATGGAAATGCCGGGTTTTTCCTCCTTTATAACCAGAAGCCCGCAGTTAGCGCTGCTCGACGACGGCGTTTCTTTCGTTATCGTCAAGGGAGACTCCGCGCCTTATCATTTGCGATCCAACGGCGCAGACCGTTACCGCTGGGATCCGAACCTGCAGGAATATGCAGAATACGAGTACTACATCGCAGATGAAGCGAGCAGGAGGATCATGTCCTCATTTGTGCTCCACACTCCGGTTGTTACCGATTCCATACTTACGCAATTCGACGTTCAGGTCATTGGCCCGCCGCTCGGAGGATACGACGGATCCCCGGGCGGGGCCGGGATCAGGGACATAACCCGCACGTTCCCGTTCATTTTCAGAAGCAGCGACGTCGTGAACTGGGAGCTGAACTACCGCCAGTCACCAATCTTTACCACAAGAGACACTATACACATCAGAGGTATCATTATCGACTCCGCAACCGCGCAGGAAATCGGTTCGAGCGGCGAGTACCTTGTGCTTCCGGTATGCAACGACACGACCTTTGCGCTCGGCTTCGAACTGCCGCCTTCATATTATCCGGAGGCGAAGACGCATTTGTGCATCGAGGTCAGCGGCGGCGCAATCGAGGAGCCGTCTCGTCGTCTTAGCTCGATTATTAACAT
>CAYLZD010000115.1:1240-2787 GCA_964388275.1 uncultured Chromatiales bacterium | reverse complement strand
CTGCCCCCCGTCGCACTGGGCGGTTTCGTCATCGTACCGATCGGCTTGCTCTATGCTATTGCAGGGAAACCGCCCGGTCCTCAGTCTAACACGGGTGATACCCAGGCATCGGCGGCTCGTGCGCGAGCGGCGGTGATGGAAGTGGAAAGACGGCTGGGCTTCGAGCCGGTGGATCGTGAGTTTGAGAAACTCGGCTACGACATCGAGAGTCATGATCCTGCGACCGGGCGCCTGCGCTTCATCGAGGTGAAGGGGCGGGTCAGCGGGGCGGATACGATCACTGTCACAAAGAACGAAATCCTCTTTTCGCTCAATAAACCGGATTCATATATCCTCGCTATCGTCGAGTTTCTCTCTGAATCGAAGCATAGGGTGCATTACATACGGCGGCCGTTTAAAAGGGAGCCGGATTTCGGAGTGACGAGTGTGAATTACGGTTTTCCGGATCTATTGAAAATGGCAGAGGTTGCAATCGCATGATGTCGGAATACAACTCCTACGGCATCTGAAGGAATGCAAGGTTGACGGATGCCGGATATCAGAGCTTCAACTAGTCCTTCCCTCTCAGTCGCGCAATAGAATCAAGCGTCTGCTCAATGAACTGCGTGAAGAGGGAAAATTAAAATGGTCGGTTCGAAACGAGGTGCGCGTTGGATATATAAAATGTGAGCGGACGAAGCGAATTATGGGAGTTTTTATGGCAACCGTGATCATAACTCCGGATCAAAAAGCTGTTTGTCAATTGTTATTGTTGATTTTATATGGCGCAGTCATTGCGGTTTAACTGATAACGAAAGAACTCAAAACGGATTGAAACGGCAAATCCAAGCAGCCGGGAAATACTGGCATACGATATTCTGATTTCACTGCGGCAGCTATGGGTCCAGCTAGGCAAACGAAATGAATCCCCGTAAAAAACTCATCGAAGTCGCCCTCCCCCTCGAAGCCATCAACAAAGCCTCAGCCCGGGAGAAATCCATCCGTCACGGGCACCCGAGCACCTTGCATTTATGGTGGGCGCGGCGTCCGTTGGCGGCTGCGAGGGCAGTGATCTTCGCGCAGATGGTGGACGATCCCTCGTCGTGGCCGGAGCTTTTCCCTACCGAAAAGGCGCAGGAAAAGGAGAGGAAACGCCTGTTCAAGATCATCGAAGATCTGGTGTTGTGGGAAAACACGACGAATGAAAAGGTGCTTCAGGCGGCCCGGGACGAAATATGGAACAGCTGGCGCCGTACCTGCGCTGAAAACGCAGATCATCCGCGAGCGAAGGAATTATTCGATCGCGACACGCTTCCTGCATTCCATGATCCCTTTGCCGGGGGCGGATCATTACCCCTCGAGGCGCAGCGCCTCGGACTCGAAGCTTACGCGAGCGACCTCAATCCCGTGGCGGTGCTCATCAACAAGGCCATGATAGAAATCCCGCCGAAGTTCGCAGGGAGGGAGCCGGTCAATCCGGAGGCGAGGCACAAGGACATCTTCATAGGAACGCAGGCGTCAACTTCCCTGGGAAAGCGGGCGTCCCGCCCGCACAACCCGCAGCAACC
>CAYLZD010000115.1:0-1140 GCA_964388275.1 uncultured Chromatiales bacterium | reverse complement strand
CCGCCCGCACAACCCGCAGCAACCCTCCCGCCCGCACAAACACTGGCACTGCCGCGGCTACCTCCCTCATCTGGATGTGCCGGGACTCGTCCAGAGCATCACCTTCCGTCTGAGCGATTCTGTACCGCACGACGTAATCGAGGCCTGGAAGCTTGAGCTCGGGTTTCTGGAGAATACACGCGCTGACGACCCGAAAGCCGTCGAACTCCGGAAGCGCGTGGAGAAATACGAAAACGCCGGGCATGGACATTGCTGGCTGGCTCGGGAGGACATCGCGCAAATAGTGGAAAACGCCTTGCTGCATTTTGACGGCGAACGCTATCGATTGCTGTCCTGGTGCGTGATGCCGAATCACGTACACACTCTTATAGAAACATTCGAGGGTTATCCTCTGGGTGATGTCGTACATTCATGGAAGTCGTTCACGGCTAAGGAAGCGAACAAGCTACTCGGCAGGACCGGGGAATTCTGGATGCAGGAGTACTATGATCGGTTTATAAGGGACGAACGGCATTTGGCTGCTGTGATGGAGTACATTGAAAACAATCCGGTAGAGGCGGGATTGGTTGAGAGAGCGGAGGAATGGGAGTTTTCGAGCGCAGGAGATGGCGCGGCCGGGACGGTGTGCGAGCCGAATAGCGCGGCCGAGACGGCCGCTTCCCCGGCTGCTTCCCCGGCCGCTTCCCCGGCCGCTTCCCCGGCCGCTTCCCCGGCTGCTTCGCCGGGATGGGAAGGCGCGCAAGGTCTCGCCGAGGATGTGCGCTACTATGGAAAATGGATGCGCGACGAGGCGGAGAAACGCATTGGCCACCTCTACCCGAAAATCGAGATCACTCGGGAGATGGTGAAAGAACGCCCCGATTTGAAGCCACTGCTGGGCCGGAAGCTCACCGTGATCGCCTGGATCTGGGCACGAACAGTGAAAAGTCCGAATCCGGCCTTCGCCGACGTGGAAGTTCCCCTTGCCTCTACCTTCATGCTCTCGACCAAACCCGGCAAGGAAGCATACGTCGAACCGGTTATAATACCAGGGAGTGCGCGCGTCCCGCGCGCACAAACACAACCGCCCTCCTACCACTTCACCGTGAAAACCGGCAAACCCGGCAACCCCGAACGCGCCAAAACCGGCACAAAACTCTC
>CAYLZD010000114.1:0-3132 GCA_964388275.1 uncultured Chromatiales bacterium | reverse complement strand
ACGGCCTGATGTAGCGTGTGATAATCAGCTGATGCCGCTCATCGGCTGGGAGAAATCTCTGGACGCCTATAGTCCCGTGCCTGTGCGGATTGCGGCCGCGGTCAAGAACGTCGGCGACGGGGAGGCGGAAGGATTCCGGCTGACCATCATTCATGATGACGCGGATTTCATGCTCATAAATCCTTCGACGACGACTCAAAACGGCTCACCCGCCGCGATCGCGCCGGCGGGATCGGCGGGAGCGAAATGGGATGTGCGCATTCCGCCCCGCGCGACGACGGATTCCGTTGTCGTGCAATTCCTCGCGGAGTTCAACAATCATCCGGCTGTGCTGTGTTCGAACAAACTCTTCATACCGGCATCCGTACCGGTCGTGAAACCGGCCGGTTCTACAAGATTCTGCATCGGCGACAGCGTCGTATTGGATGCCGTCGCGGGGTACGCCGGATACAGTTGGTCCGACGGAAGCGTCGCTTCGTCGACGGTGGCCAGGACCGGCGGATTATATCATTATACGGCCCGCGATGCCGGAGGCAGGACGATACAATCGGATACGATCATGGTGCGGGTTTTTGATCCACCCGTTCCGGAAATCTTGCCGCGGGGGCCGATTACACTTTGCGAGGGATCTTCCATACAACTGGGCGCATCGGGCGCGTTTGCGCGCTACCTCTGGTCGACCGGCGCGACAACCCGGACGATCATAGTATCACAAGCGGGAAGTTACAGCGTATCGGTTGTTGACGGCAACGGCTGTGCCGGCACGTCCTCGCCTGTTGTGATCGCGGTGGTCCCGGCGCCGAAAGTCGAAATAAACGGAGCCTCGAGCGCATGCGCCGGATCGACTCACGGCTATATAGCCGGGGGAACGCCGAATATGCGTTACCGGTGGAGCGTGGAGAACGGCAGAATACTGAGCGGACAGGAAACGGACACGGCGCTGGTGAAATGGGGCTCCGCGTCGCAAGGCGCCGTTGTCGTTACCGCAACCGACACGGCGAACGCCTGCGCTGTCTCGGATACGCTCGTGACGGCGCTCCACAGCCTTCCCCGGCCGGCTCTGTCGCATAACGGCAGCCTGTCGCTTTGCGAAGGAGATTCGGTCGTGCTCGATGCGGGAGCGGGATATGCGGCATACGGCTGGTCGAACGGCGCCGCGAGTGTTTCGATAGTTGTCTCGACCGCCGGCGGTTATTTCGTTGAAGTGACTGATACAAACGGATGCGCGGGGATGTCCGACACGGTTTTCGTATCGATCGTCAAGCGTCCCGCGCCTGAAATTCAAGGACCGCTGATGGTTTGCCGGAACACGCAAGCCGTTTACACGACAAGCGGGAAGGCGGATACGATCAGTTGGGAAGTGTCGGGCGGAAGCATTCTTTCAGGCGGGCGCGATTCCGCCGTCACAGTCATGTGGGGTGCTGTCGACAGCGCGTGGATAAAAGTGACCGCCGTGCTGAACGGTTGTTCGGGGAGTAGTTTCGAAAATGTCATGCTGTCGGATTCCCTGAAACCCGTTGTCTCCGCGTCGGGTCCCCTGCAGCTCTGCGAGGGCGGAACCGTGGCGCTCGATGCCGGCGCGGGCTATGTCGCCTATCGGTGGTCGAACGGCTTGAGGACGCGCGCGATCAATGTCTCAAAGTCTGGCGTTTACAGCGTATATGTGGCGGACGCCGCCGGTTGCGCGGGCACATCCGATCCGGTGATCGTCACTGTGCATCCCCTGCCGCCTGAGCCTGTTATAACGCGCTCGCGGGATACCTTGTTTGCGACGGTAGGTCCATACACATATCAATGGAATGAAAGCGGCGCGCCGCTGACCGGCGCAACGGGGCGCATGTTGCTCATTCCGGCCGCGGGCTCGTACACCGTGTCCATAACCGATTCGAACGGTTGCGGCAGCGTATCGCAGCCGCACGTCGTGCCGACCCTGAGCGTAGTCGATCCTGTCCGGCGCGCATTCACTTTTGATCTATATCCGGATCCCAACAATGGAACGGCGCAGCTCAGCATACATACCGAACATCCCCGGGATTTCGAACTCGTGCTTACCGACTGCCTCGGCCGCGCCGTTTCACATATGACGCTGCATGCGGCGGCAGGATCCGCCCGGACGCTGCTGGATCTCTCCACGGCGCCTCCCGGCGTGTATATGCTGCGAATCATTTCCGGGGAAGGGATGGCGATGAGGAAACTGCTGGGGTTGTGAGAGGAATACATCTCCGCAATATTTCCAGGAGATCCGCAATGAAACAAGCAGGAAAGCTTTCGCAGCCAGCGTCGTCCCGCGGCGCCGCGTTCCTTGCGCTGCTTCTGCTGGCGGGCGCGGAAGCCCGCTCGCAGTTGGAACTGGATTTCAAGCGGATTGTGGAAAACCGGCCGGACGTAGAATTGTGGTTCACCGCTTCATGCAATGGACAGCGCGAGTATGCCATCGACAGACGGTATTTGCGTGTTTCCGAGGATGGCGCCGATATACCGGATTTCTGGCTCTGTCCCCTGGGTGGACGCATCTGTTTATCTGCTGCTTTGGTTTTCGACGCCGGCGGGACCATGACAGGCAGTAAACAGGCGGGCGCCAAAGCGGCCGGTTTTGCCTTCATCGATCTCATGGACGGATTTGCGGATGAGGCCGCGGTAATCTGGTTTGCCTCGACTGTGACCGTTGCCCAGCAGATGACGGTTTACAAGGACCTGCTGCAGAACGCCGTCAACGGCCTGCCGGCCGCCGGCGCAAGAGCCGTGTGGGACGGCGCCTACACCGGTGTTATGAGCGTTATAAACGACGGAGTCAACCAGGGCCAGGGCCGGGCCGTCATAGTTCTGACCAGCGGGGCCGACAACGCCTCGCAACGCAAGCCCGAAGAGGTCATCAGGCTTGCGCAAATAAACCACATCCGGCTGTTCGTTATAGGTCTGGGGCAACCGGCGCAGGCAGCTGTTTTGAAGGACATGGCCTATCTGACAGGCGGCGGGTATTTCGAAACGAACAACTCCACCGAGTTGTCGGCGATATACGAGGAGATTTCGACTAGCATCTATGAGGGCTTCGATGAGTGTTTGATCAGGTATAAACAGGACTGTCCCGACGGTACGGAGCGGCGCGTCGACCTGACGATACTAGACTTCTGC
>CAYLZD010000113.1:0-3162 GCA_964388275.1 uncultured Chromatiales bacterium | reverse complement strand
TGAAAACCGGCAAACCCGGCAACCCCGAACGCGCCAAAACCGGCACAAAACTCTCGCGTGGCGCGAACTTCAAATGCTTGATGTCGAATGCACCGATCGCGAGTGATCACATTTATGGTGAGGCCAAAGCAGGAAGGATGGGTGCGCGGTTGATGGCCATCGTGGCCGAAGGGGATCAAGGACGCGTGTATCTCGCGCCGTCGCCTGAGATGGAAGCCATCGCTCTGACGGCACAACCATCGTGGAAGCCGGAAGTCGCTATGCCTGCAAATCCGCGCTGGTTTTCGCCACCACTCTACGGTCTAACAACCTACGGCGACCTCTTCACCCCCCGCCAACTCATGGCGTTGACGACTTTCTCCGATCTGGTTCAGGAAGCATGCGCGGAAGTGAAGCGAGACGCGCTCGACTCTGGCGTCTCAGCAGATCCCACGCCCCTCCGCGAAGGCGGCACCGGGGCTGTTGCTTACGCCGAGGCGGTGGGGGTGTATCTTGGTATTACATCAAGTAAGGCCGCACGATTCACTACGACGCTTTCAGTGTGGCGCGCTGATGAGGGTAAACTGTCTCGTGCATTTGGTAGGCAAGCAATCCCGATGACTTGGGATTTTGCAGAAACGAATCCCTTTTCCGATACGGGCGGGGACCTCATTGGTTTAGCAGATGGAACTGCTGACGCATTAGAGAACTTCGATCCCGAACATAAAGGTACTGCCGTTCAACAAGACGCCACAACGAATACGATTACCCGCGGCAAGGTTGTATCGACTGACCCACCCTATTACGACAATATCGGTTATGCGGACCTGTCCGACTATTTCTATGCCTGGTTGCGTCCTTCGTTGAGGCGCGTGTTCCCAGAACTCTTTGGGACGGTCGCTACTCCCAAGACAGCGGAGTTGATAGCCAGCCCTAATAGACATGGTAGTACGAAGGCGGCCGAGATATTCTTTGAGCAAGGCGTGACGCAGGCAATGCACCGCGTCGCGGACCAAGCGCATCCAGCCTTCCCGGTTACGATTTATTATGCATTCAAGCAGTCAGAGAGCAACGATGATACCGGGACTACTAACACGGGCTGGGATACGTTTTTGGCCGCCGTCATCGCAGCTGGCTTCGCCATTAGTGGTACTTGGCCTGTGCGCACAGAAGGTGCGACCCGCGTCAACAGTATGGGCACCAATACTCTAGCCTCAAGTATCGTACTAGTGTGTCGCCAGCGAGCCGCAGCGCTCACCACCACGCGTCGAGAATTCCTCACCGCACTAAAAGCTGAGTTGCCCATTGCGCTCGCCCATCTGCAACGCGGCAATATCGCACCAGTTGATCTTGCACAAACAGCCATCGGCCCAGGCATGGCCATCTATACTCGCTACGAAAAGGTCCTTGACGCAGAGGGCAAGCCGCTCTCGGTACGTGATGCACTGGCGCTCATCAACCAGACACTTGACGAGGCCCTAGCTGAACAGGAAGGCGACTTCGATGCCGACACACGCTGGGCAATGTCATGGTTCGAACAAGTGGGTTTTGCGGAAGGCGGATACGGAGTCGCGGAAACACTCTCGACGGCGAAAAACACGAGTGTGGGTGGATTATCGGATGCAGGTATTCTGTATTCGGCCCGCGGGAAAGTGCGCCTGTTCAAGCCAAATGAACTGCCCTTGGACTGGGATCCCGGCACGGACACGCGCCTGACCGTCTGGGAAATGGCGCATCACCTGATACGCCTGCTGGAGTCGGATGGGGAATCGGCCGCGGCTGCATTGGCAGCCAAACTCGGCAGCAAGGCGGAGACTGCTCGCGAACTTGCATATCGTCTTTACGTCATCTGCGATCGGAAAAAACGTGCGAAAGAGGCGCTGTCTTACAATGCGCTGGTGCAGAGTTGGGGGGAAATTTTACGTTTGGCACAGGAGGAAGCCAAACCATATCTTGCGCAGGATTCCCTGTTTGTCGGACAAGAAGACTAAAAGGAAATAATGAGCATGCAAATTCAGCAACTCGACATTCGCAATTATCGCGTCTTCAAACAGGCAAGTATGACGGACGTGCCGCGTTTTTCAGTCCTGGTCGGCAAAAATGGCAGCGGTAAATCCACACTATTCGATGTTTTTTCCTTTTTGAAGGATTCTTTGACACAGAACGTCGCCATGGCAGTTGGAAGACGCGGAGGATTCAGGGAACTGATCGCCCGCGGCGAAAAAGGACCGATCAGCATAGCCATTAAGTTTCGTGAAACGGGAGGTCGCCTGGCCACCTACCAACTTGATGTAGGCGAGGAAGATGGATTACCAATCATTCAGAGGGAAGTGCTTAGTTTCCGCCGCGGACGCCGTGGGAAACCTTGGCGTTTCATCGATTTTTCCAGGGGTCGCGGCAAGGCGATTACGAATGAGGCGATGTACGGAAAACCTGGCGCGGAGGAAGAGCGTGAGGAGTACGTTCTCGACGAACCCACCACGCTCGCGATTAAGGGTCTCGGCCAGTTCAAGGAATTCCGCGTTGTTTCCGAATTCAGGAGCCTGATAGAGAACTGGTTCATCTCCGATTTCCACATCGCCGAAGCGCGCCCGAGCTCCGATGAGGGCTATGCCGAGCATCTCTCGACCCGGGGCGAGAATGTTGCCCAAGTCGCACGCCATTTGTATGATCATCACCCTGAGATTTTTCGGCGCATCCTCGATGCAATGAAACAGAGGGTTCCCGGAGTGACGTCTGTTGAGGCGAAACCGACAGAGGATGGCAGGCTGGTGCTTCGCTTTCAGGACGGCGCCTTCAAGGATCCGTTCATCGCGAGATACGTTTCGGATGGCACGATTAAGATGTTTTCATATCTCGTCCTCCTTCACGATCCAAAACCCTTTCCGATGCTTGCCGTTGAGGAGCCGGAGAACCAGCTCTATCCCGAGTTGTTGCGTGAACTGGCGGAGGAGTTTCGCGATTATGCTGATCGCGGGGGGCAGGTATGTGTCTCTACACACTCGCCGGAGTTTCTGAACGGCTTGAGCCTCGAAGAGATATATTGGCTGGGGAAACGAGACGGATTTACTTCGATCCGCCGCTGCGCAGAAAGCCCAATGCTGAAATCTTTGACTGCCGTTGGAGATTTGCCCGGGGCGTTATGGCGGCAGGGACTCTTCCATGAGGCGTGGCAATCATGAG
>CAYLZD010000112.1:0-3185 GCA_964388275.1 uncultured Chromatiales bacterium | reverse complement strand
CAATGCGCCACTACTTCACACTTTTCCTGCTCCTCTCCCTGGCCGCTTCCTGCACAGCGCAGCATGGGCATCTCGAGAGATGCTATCGCTCAGCATCCAAGTCCGTGACTGCTTACGTCGATACCGTTTCCGGACAGTTTGGAATCACCGCCGCCGATCGCACACCTATTCTTTTCGTCGGGGATGGAGCGTTCACTTCTTATGCTGCGGTAAATCTCGACGGTGTAATGCACACGAACAACAATGTGCTGAGCACGCAACCGCCGCTCAACGGTATTCCCTTTCCCAAGGTCGCGGCATGGCAGACGCCGGACAGCGTGGGTTACAGCGTCCTGATCGAGCGTGAAGGACGCAAACTTCGGCTTTCCCAGACCTTCATTCCGCTGGAGGAAGCCGAGTATGGATTCGTGAGATGCGTCACGGTGCTGAACAATCAATCCGTACAAAGCATTTCAGCCGGCTTGCAGATGATGTACGATCTCTGCATCGGAAACTCCGACAATGTCGATATCGATGTTCAGATTATCGGCTACGGCGGCAAACGCGTTGTTGCGGAAACAGGATGGAAAGGGACCGGAGTTCCGATCAGCTTCACGGGGACGGCAACAGGGCATCCGTACAAGGTAATGGGACGTTTGCGTCATGATGAGGGATCGCTCGCTCCGCCTGACAGGCTGGTCATCGGAAAATGGAGTTACAACGGGTATCTGGGCGCGGCAAGCTGGGATTACGAAGCCAATGGACAGACGTTTTGGGACAATGCAGCGCTGCTGCAATGGGACGTGAAAACGCTGGCGCCCGGCGAGCGCCGCGTGATAATAACCGATTACGGGCTTGCGCTCAATCCGATGCTGCCGATCAGCATTGTCTGCGCGCCGGATACGATAAAATTGAGGCGCGACAGGCCGCCCGGTAAACGGCACATGTTTTCCGCCGGCGCTAGCCTCGCATACGACTCCACGGATGGGCCGGTCGCCGCTGTCGAAGCGGAAATGGTGACGACCGGGGGCCTCTTCCTCGCGGCAGGCGAACAAGCAATCAAGCGATTTACTTTAACTCCCGGAGAAAGACGCATATTCTCGTGGTCCCTCGAAGCGGATACGAGCGCGGCGCCCGCGAACCGCTCCCTGCGCATCATAATCAGAAATTTCGGTGTGGAAATCGGCGAATGCATTAAAGCAGTAATTATTCCGGGACTCCCGATGGAATTGATCTGCCTGCCCGCCGTAACAGCGTCTGACACATCAGAAGGCGTTCTCAGGCCGAATCCGGTGACGATAACGGCTGTTTTGCGCAATGCATCTCCGGTTCCGGTAAGCGGAGTCGAATGTGTTCTACTCGCGCCACCCGCACTGACGATCAAATCACCGGTGACAACCTTGATAACTCCGTACGCTCTCGAACCCGGACAGCAAGGCAGCGCCTCATGGCTGGTCGAGATTCCTGAGCGGGTGTCGCCTGCGCAATATCCTTTCACAATTTACTGCCCGTCGGACGATGTCTACTGTGAAGGGATGATCGATGCTCCGGCCGTAATCCCTCTCTCGAAGTGCAATGAAGAAAATACCGCAGCAGGCAGGGAATTCTGGGTTGCCTTCCCGAAACTTCATCAAATGATACCGGACTCGGTGTTCATCAGGGTGATAACACAGGAAAAAACGCATATCCGGATCGAAAGCGGAGACGGTCTGATGCTGGCGGATACCACGGCGACGGCTTGGAGCGTACTAGCATTACCGATAGACGGTCATGTAACCTGGCATTCTCCGGAAACGGTTTCGAATCGCAGCGTGTTCGTGATCGCTGATCGCGATATATCCGTGATGAGTTCCATCGACACGAGAACGATGTCGGAAGCCGCGACGGTGCTGCCCGTGCCAATGCTCGGGAAACGATACCTGACTCTCGCCGAACACGGGCGCAGTCTGCGACCGCTGAACAACGACCAGATACTCCTGATCGCAACCGAAGACGAGACTTCGGTCACCGTGATTCCGTCACAACTTACCGGCGCCGGAAAGACTCCGGGTGTGCCGTTCACGGTCATGCTCGACCGTGGGCGCATACTTCCGGTCATGTCGAGAGACACAGGTCGGGCATTGAGCGGAACGGAGATTACCGCTGACAAACCTGTCGCAGCATTCGCCGCATCCGAAATATCCAATGTCGGTCAGACATATACGGCGGCAAATCCCTTTTACGAACAATTGCCGGCCGAGGAGGATTACGGCGACACCTACGTGATATTGCCGTACCGGTCCAGAAAAGCGGGCACGATGTTCAGGGTGCTCGCGCGCGAGGATGCGACGTCCATCATGAAGGACGGAAGGCCCTGGGTCACACTCGAGAAGCGCGGAGACGCGCACGAGGATTGGACCGAGGGCAATCCGGTTCTGCTCGAGGGCGACAAGCCGTTTTTCGTCGCCCAGTATTCGGCGTCACTCGGAATCGATCAGCTTCCCGGAGGGCTCGGAGATCCCTCGATGGTGTATCCGCTGCCGCCGGAAGCTTTCACGCCGTGCTCTGTGTTTTTCGCCGGACCCGACGGCAGACTCGCCGACGGAAGCCCGGCCGCGCCCTGGGATTCGATTTTCGTCTCCATTGTGGCCTTTTCCGATGCGACGGATCTTGTGAGATTGGACGGGATCGCGCCGCAGGCGGAGTTCATGGACATTCCGGGAAGTCCGTTTTCCGTGGCGGCGGTGAGCATACAGAGCGGCATACACAGGTTGACGACCGACGATCCACGAGGCGTGTACGGCATGAGCTACGCTTTCGCGAATGCCGACGCTTACAGCACGGTAGCCTCGCGCGCATTCAAGCGCACACCCCCGGCGCGAATTGAAGATGCTCCTCCTTCGGCGCGGGGCTTCGATTTGCAGGTGACGCCGAATCCGGCGCGCGGCTGGAGCAATGTGAAGATCACTTTACCGGCCGATTCATACGTGCGCTTAGACTGCGTGGATCTTCTCGGCAGGATACGGCTCAAGTTGAAGGAAGCGCAACTGAGAGCGGGCGCGCACAGCATCGATTTCGACGCCGCCCCGCTCGCTCCCGGCAAATATTGGATACGAATGTCCGCCGGCGGCTTTGTGCTCACACGAGCTGTGGAAGTAATCCGGTAATGAACCGCCACGGCGCTGGTGAATTCAGTGAATACGGTGAATTCAGTGAATACGGTGAAT
>CAYLZD010000111.1:0-3189 GCA_964388275.1 uncultured Chromatiales bacterium | reverse complement strand
GCGAAAATCCAGTCGTTGTTGTCGGCGCCCCCCGTATAGGTGGAGAAGAGCAAAGCGTTTCCCCGCGCGCCGAATTTTGCCACGAAACCGTCATCATAGCCGGGGTAGCTCTCCTGAAAAACGCCCGGTGTCGTGGGAAAATCGTAAGAACGGGTGAATCCGCAGATGAAAGCGTTACCTTCCTCATCCAGGCGTATGTCGTAGCTCTCGTCGAAGTTAGAGCCGCCGAGATAAGTGCTGTACAATATGCGGCTTCCGTCGGCGCTGAGTTTAGTGACGAAGACGTCGTCGTCGCCGCCGCCGTAGCGGCGCTGGGCCGCGTCGGCTGTTATCGGATAATTCCATGAATCGGTCAAACCGGTCATGTACACGTTTCCGTTGCGATCCACCGCCATGCCCCAGAGGTCGTCCTGTCCCATGCCGCCGACAAATCCGCTGAAAAGCAGGCTGTCGCACAACGGAGTGAGTCTTGAAATCACCGCATCGGACGCGCCGCCGGCGTATTGACGCCGGTATGCGCCCGGCGTTGTCGGGTAATCTTCCGAATTGCTCCATCCTCCGATCACGACGTTGCCCTCGGCATCAAAATCCAGGCGCTTCATAGCATCCGATTTCGAACCTCCGATGAACGTCGCCGCCGCAAGCGATCCGTCCGGCGTAAAAACAGCGATAAATATATCGCCCCCGCCGGAATATGCCGTCCGATACGCTGAGTTCGTTGTAGGAAAATCCGGTGAGGACGTGCCTCCGAGCAAATAGATATAGCCGTTCGAGGCGGCTCTAATTTCGCCGATACCGTCGTTTCCGGATCCTCCTACGAACAAAGTGTATGCAGGATCTATCACGAGCACGCGGTTCCGGTCGTATGATCCGATGTCATAGGCATAGCGCGCTCCACGCACGACGTATTTTCCGTCGATTGCTATTCTGCCGGAACCATGCTCCTGATATACGACCGGGGCGGCGTCGCTGTGGCGCACGCCCTCCGCCTCGACCAGCAGTTCGCCGCCCGCGCCGACACCGAGGCGGTCTATGCCCTCGTAAGCGAGGCGGATATCGGCGGGATCTCCGCCGGGACGCACGATGAATTCGTATTTCAACTCTCCGCCATCCGCGTGATAGACCAGATCGATGTTCGGATACAGATCGAGGTATCTGATGCGCCGGAAGAGCCGCAGGTTCTTGCGCCACTTCGACGGATCGCTTCCCTTGTAAGTGCGCATCACGGCCTCGAGCGCGTCCTCGCCCTCCAGGCGACAGCCGGGATTTGCACCCTCGAACCTGAGCATGAACGGCGCGCCTGCGCGGACCGCCTCGACGGAGCGGCGCTTCCTCGGGGCGGAGAGGCGCGACGCCGCCGGAAAAGCGTTTCCGCTTCCGCTGGTGACGAACGCGATGCGATCGCGCAGGAACGACACGCCGCCCCCCGGCATCCGGAGTTCGAAAAGGACTCCGCCCTCGCCGCGCTCGGCGAAAACAACGGGCATGGCCGTGAAACCGCCGGCCGCGGACTCGTATGCGCGGGCGCCGGTGACGACATGCGAGCTTTTCCCGCCGCCATTGTGACCGGCGTGGAATAAAAACGCGATCGCAAAGAAGCATATCGCGAGCGTCGTTTGACTGAGAAGTGTTTTCCCGCGCGTCATGATGTGCAGTGCGTGTCTATCGAACTACCGTGAAACGGGCGGCGCCGGAATGCGTCCGTATATCACTATTACGAAATCCTTTATTTGATTCCTAACCTGCCGGCCGCTTCACTCCCGCTCAAAGCATGATCAAAGCGCGCGATTTAAGCACGCGGTCGGCAGAAAGCACGCAGATATACACACCGCGCATGCCTCCAGGCAGAGTCAGTTTCCTTTCATGCGTTCCCGCTTCCAGAAGTTGTTCGGGCCACGACAACACTTCGATCCCTCGCACATCGTACAACCTTAGGGACACCGGCGCTCGGCGCGGAAGCGTTATCGAAAGCGTGGCGGCGCCTGCGGCCGGATTGGGATAGCTGCGCAACAGAAAGGATGCGCTTCCAGGTTCATCGCCCGGATTATCGAACGATGAAATCAATCCCTTGAGCGGGCGCCGCAATAACTTGTAGTCGCCTGCTCCTACATACACGAAATGTTCATCCGTGAAAATGGACGAGATAAAATTGTCGGGAAAAGGGTCTATGTTATCGTTTATTGATTTCCATGTTGTTCCGAGGTCCGTCGAAAGGTAGAGAGTCTCGCTATAACTGGTGGACGGGCATCCGGCGAAAATGTATGTATCTGACGCGCCGAAACACCTGATCCTCATGCTGGGGAGACCGTTATTGACGGTGGTCCAGCTTCGGCCTTCGTCCGAGCTTCGATATACGCCGCTGTCGGTACCTGCGAAGAGCATTCCCCCAAATGCGCCGAGAGCCCTCAGGAACCTATTCCCAAAACCCCAATCCACGCGCTGCCAGGAGGCGCCGAGATCGCTCGAACCGTATATGGTCCTGTAGGCGCCCGCATAGACCATGGTGGCGGATGTCGCAAGGTATTCGATTCGTTTGTAGCTTATCCCATTGTTCGCCTCTTCCCAATCCATGCCTCCATCCGACGATCTGAACACACCGTCGGGGGTTGACGCGAACAACATCCCGTCCTTGTGGGTGAGAGCCAGTATCCACGGGTTGGGCAGGCCGTTGGTTATCGGCGTCCAGCTCCTGCCTGTATCGACGGACCGGAATAATCCCTTCTGCTGTGTGCCCGCGTAAAGCTTGCCATCCACTGAGATGAGGGCGTTCATCTGCCGGTATATGTCTGTGAACATTCCATCATCAGATTGCTTCCACGTTTTTCCGGTATCGCTGGACAGGAATATGCCTCGTGATAATGTACATGCGAATATGTTGCTGTCGATGAGCACGATGGCAATAACCGGACTGAAAAAGTCGCGCTCAGGCCAGTCCGGCCATCTGAAATCTCCGATTTCCGTCCACTGTCCCGCGGCTTTGCCTGAACAGAGCGCTGCAAGCATGATGAAGACGGCGAGTGTTCGTTTTGTTCTCATGACCGCTCCTCTGATTGTCCGTGTGCCCGAATCAGCTTTTCGTTGCGTCGCCCCGGCCGGCCGCAGCTTGTTTGCTGCCTGCTCGCGAACGCGCAGCGGCGGGAACCCTGCCGCTCGCGTATGGCCGGCGCATCATAATTCACATAACAGGAG
>CAYLZD010000110.1:0-3350 GCA_964388275.1 uncultured Chromatiales bacterium | reverse complement strand
TGACGCACAGCGCGTGTATGTGCGCTTTGCGTATCTTGCGCTGCAACTGCGAGCCGCGGGCCCGCCGAAAAAAGCACATGGAAGGACTCATGTACGAATATCAGACAACGGGCGCGTATTTCGCCCAGGCAGCCGGACTGATGGAGGAGCTGTGCCGAAAGGAACTGGAGGAACTCGGCGCAACGGATATCTCCACTCGGTACCGTGGCCTCTGCTTCAAGGCCGATTCCCGGGCGCTGTACGCCATCAACTACACGTCGCGGCTCCTGACGCGCGTGCTTGCGCCGCTGACGCGTTTCCATTGCCGCGGCCCGGAAATGCTGACCAAGGCGGCGCGAAAAATCAAATGGGAGCATTTTCTCACTCTCGATCAGACATTTGCCATTACGGCCACGGTGGCGAACAGCGAAATCACGCATTCGCTTTACGCTGCGCAATGCCTCAAGGACGCCATAGCGGATCATTTCCGGTCCATCAGCGGAGGCCGCCGTCCTTCCGTCGACACGGCGCGCCCCGACGTGCGCTTCAATCTGCATATCGACCGCAACAAGGCGGTGATCAGTCTCGACACCTCGGGCGAATCTCTGCACAAGCGCGGCTACCGACTGCAGGCCGGAGAGGCGCCCATGCAGGAGACGCTCGCCGCCGCCATCGTGCGCCTTTCGGGATGGGGCGGCGAGAGCACGTTCTGGGACTGCATGTGCGGATCGGGCACTCTGCTCTGCGAGGCGCTCATGCATTACTGCCGCATCCCTGCTCAGTTCCTGCGCAAAAAAATGGGATTCTTCGCGTTGCCGGATTTCGACCGGCGTTTATGGAACTCCGTTAAAGCCGAGGCCGACGCGCGCATGCGCCCCCTGCCCCCGGACCTTATCCGCGGCAGCGATCTGTCGCGAAGGGCGCTTGCCGTCGCTCGCGGCAATCTTGCAAGACTGCCGTCCTCTGAAGCCGTGACCTTGGCCTGCCATCCTTTTCAGCATGTCAAGCGCTTCGAGAACGGAACTCTTGTGGCCAATCCGCCTTACGGAATACGCCTTGGCAGCACGGACGATGCGGTGGAGCTGTACCGGGAACTCGGCGACTTCATAAAGCAGCGCTGCACGGGGAGCGTATGCTACCTTTATACCGGCGATCCCGCCCTGCGCAAGGCTGTGGGATTGCGAACCTCGCGCCGCGTACCGCTGGTCAACGGAAAACTCGAAGGCGTTCTGCTGCGTTTCGACAGCTACGAGGGGAGCAAGAAAAAGTACTACGCGGCCTACAAGGAAGAGGAAGCACGGCGAGGGTAGAATCCGGCGGCAGACGGCGAGAATCTCTCAGCGCAGCTTGACCAGTTTCCGGGTTGCAGTATAGCGAGACGCAAAACCTGTCGCTTCCGCCGTGCACAGGTAAATTCCGGGAGGGAGCGGGCGATCCAATATCAGCGTATGTTCGCCCGCGTTCATCTCCTCGTTCACCAGAGCGCATACGAAGCGGCCGAGCGCGTCGTGCAGGACTATGCGCACGCGGGACGGACGCGAAAGCGCGACCATCAGCCGCGTACTCGATACGAAAGGATTGGGGCTGTTCTGCGACAGCGACAGGATGGATGGAATCTGCTCTATATCGGACGCGGAGGCTCGCCAGGCAAACACCTTGATACTGTCGACGAGCCAGCCGTCCAATACCACGCTGTTATCGCTCTGGAAATTGAACCTCAGATGTACGCTGTCGAGTCCGCACCAGGGCGTCAGGTCCATGGATTCTGCGACCCAGTCGCTGCGTATGCCGTCGTATCCGGGCGAGTCCGCCGGAAGCTGACGGTTCGCTCCGTATGCTGTTGACGTGTAAACGCCGGACAGAGGCGTCCAAGACTTGCCGTCGGCACTCGCTTCCACGCTGCCGTAATCGTTGGCTGACTCAATGCGCCAGCGTGTTTCGAAGCGCAATTCCGCGGCCGTGCAGGAGCGCAGGTCCAGCGGTTGCCGCAGCAACAGCGAGCTGCTGTCGTAATTCCTGTAATTGCCCGCCGGGCTTTCCGTGAAGCAGAAACCGCCCCGCGCTTTCTCACAGGCCTGCCTTCCCCACTCGCCTTGCGTGATCCAGGCTTCCTCTCCCTGTTCGGCGCCGTCGGCGAACAGCACGCTCGGGCTGCCGATCCTGAACAGCACTGAATCGCGTATCGTGCTCTCATGCGTCGAGATCGTCACGTCCACGCGCGCACGCGCGCCGTACCACGCGGCGCCTATCCTTAGCAGGGGGACCGTGAGAGGCAGCGGCGGCGGATACGGAATGCCCGTTATCAGGGGATCAGCGACGAGCAGGGGGCCGTTTACCGACAGTCGTATCGAATCGATGCGTCCGGCGGCGGTCGAACCTTCGAAGTCGAGCGAAAGGTTGACAGCCGCGCGGTCATCGCTCAGCACGGCCGATGCGATGCGCACCGACGGAACCGCCATATGAGCGAGCAGCAGATTGGCCTCGAGCTGCAAGTCCGCTAATTGCAGTATCCGCGAGGGCGGCGTCCAAAAATTGTCCTTGTAGTTGCCGATTTCCTGTGTGAAAGCAAAGATGGGCCGGTGCGAAACCGTGTCTCCGTACATCCAGTCGTCGGAATTGCCGTTCATAAGGTAATTCAGCGTCTGCCGGCTTGTCCCCCAGGTGTAGCGGTTGTGGGCGGTAAGACGTTCGCTGATCATGCGGAAAACGAGGCTGTCCGCCGTCAAACGGTCACGGTAGCCCCAGGGGAAGATCAGCAAGTTGCCGTAAGTATGGTAGTTGACCGCCTTGCTGAAACGTCGCCGATTGCAGTAATCCCGTATTGCGCTTGTCTCCGCCTCGGAGAATGCCGACTTGCCGCGGTAAGTTTCCGTGGAGGAATCCGGGCTGGAACCGCTGTTGTCGTAAGCCCAACTGAAGCCGTAGTTCCGGTTCAGGTCCACTCCGAACGCCGGACCGCACGGTTTGCGGTTCTTGCGCCACATGCCGCCGCCCTGCGGCTTGATCGACCTGTTGTATTCATAACCGTCCGGATTCACGACAGGTATGAAACAGAGCGCGGCGCGGTCCAGCAGTTTGCGAATTTCCTCGTTCTCCGGATACTGTTCGATCAGATGCCACATGAAGTACACGAGAGCCATCATGCCCTCGGGTTCTCGGGCGTGATGCAGCGCGGTGTACAGCACTTCCGGGGCCGCGCTGTCGGTCGAGGCGGTCAGGCGCACGGCTATTATCGGCCGTCCTTCATGCGTCACGCCGATGGTGTCGTTCCGTGAGAGCAAGGAAGGGGCTGTAGTGCGCATCAGGTCCAGCTCGGCGTACAGTTCTTCGAGCGTCAAATGCCCGCCCATGCCGCCGAGGTGGAAATGCTC
>CAYLZD010000109.1:0-3376 GCA_964388275.1 uncultured Chromatiales bacterium | reverse complement strand
GGTTTATCTATGTTGTGCGATGCGAATAAAAAACTCTGGCGTCATGGCGGTTGAAGCGGGTAAAGGGTAAAGGGTAGAGGGTAGAGGGTGTGGATGTCCGAATTCACCCCATTCACCAGATTCACTGTATTCACCGAATTCACCGTATTCACCCCATTCACCAGATTCACCGTATTCACTGAATTCACCGTATTCACTGAATTCACCGAATTCACCAGATTCACCCCATTCACCGAATTCACCAGCGTCCTGGCGGTTCATTACCGGATCACTTCGACTGCTCGTGTGAGCACAAAGCCGCCGGCGGACATTCGTATCCAATATTTGCCGGGAGCGAGCGGGGCGGCGTCGAAATCGATACTGTGCCCGCCCGCGGAACGGTGATCGTCCAGCAGCGCGAAGCGCTCTCTGCCGAGCATGTCGACGCACTCGATGCGCACATGCGAGGATTGCGGGATGTTGAACTCCACAGTGCCGCTTCCTGTTACCGGATTGGGTGTTACATTAAGGCGATACCCTTCCGGCGCCGCATGCGGATTGCCTGAGCTCGAGGGATTTCCGGTGGGTTTCAGGATTCTCGAAGTGATCGCGCAATATGCATCCACTTCATGGAACGCGTAGCTCATTCCGTACACTCCTCTTGGATCGTCGGTGCTGATGCGGTGCACTCCCGGCAGCAACCGCACTTCAGCGACGGAAAATGTCCACCCCGGCATCCTCTTGAATTCCACATTCATGGGGACGCCGTTCAGCCGCACCTTGTCCTCGGCGCCGGCCCAGGCGACAATCGATACATTCACCGAATCCCATGGTTCGACTTGCAGAAAGCTCCTATTGTAGCGCGGCGGAGACACGAAGAAAAGATGGCAGGAGGCGAATGCTTCAGCGGGCGGCGGAAACACCATGGACGGATCTCCCACATTTGTTCTCGGCTTGTCGGCCCTCCATGACGGAGAATACTGAGCCGCGAGAAACGGTTTGTCGCCCTCAAGGAGTACCGGCTGCGGGACCAGCATCGAATCCTCGTACACTTCGCCCCGCCGTGTCAGGAAGGCCCAGGGCATTCTGTCCTTCAGTATGGTCGTACTGTCTTCCGAAGCGACAACCCTATACAGGGGTCCTGCCACGCGCGAGCGGTACGGCAGGATAACGAAGGTTCTTCCGAAATCCTCTTCCTTGGGCAACTGCTCGTAAAATGGATTGGCCGCTCCTCCTGTTGAAGGCACCCTGACAAGCGAGGTCCTTGTGCCTGCAAAAGCCGCGATCGGTTTGTCGGCCATCACCTCGGTTCCGCTAAGCGCGAGTCCCGAATCCCGGGACATCACAGGAAGCAGTTCGCCGCGGTTCAGCGTCACTGCAAAAGGAACGCCGGCTGCCTGGCCTGAACCCGTAACATTCGAGGGGATGACGGTGACCTGCGTGTTGTCCTCGGTCCCGATCAGCAGCAAATGATCCCCGCCCGGAAGTATGCTCAGAGGTCCGTGCTCCGCCAGCATTATATAACGCCGGCCTAAAGCTTCCACCGGGAACACGGTCGCTGCTTCCGCGCCCCATCTCGTATCGCAACTGCTCATCAGCGAGATAGGCCGGTCGGCGCGTACCCGCAGGCAGCGGTTGGAAACCGTCTCGGGACTGTGTACGGATAATTCTCCGGGGATGCGGAACGACGCCGCCGACCATGCGGCAACCGTAGTGTCGTAAAGCATCGCACCGGCGCCGGTTTCAATCGCAATGCGGGTTGTTTCCTGTGTTACAATGTGGAAAAATATGTCTATATCGCTATAGTAATAAAAAGTCGGATACGCCACCCAGAATTCCTTCCCGAGCGTTGTATGCTGCTGCTCGCAGCGGAATACGGGAGTGACCGGCGGCGCCTCCAGCGTGCCCTCGCACTGTATGTCCTCGGTCAGGCAGCGTATCGTGTAATTGTAGGTTTCCGCCTGCACGCGCTCCGGCACAAAGACATTCCACGTCACCTTCGCCTCTTCGCCGGGGCCTATGACGGCCGGGACTACGTAGAGTACGCGCGGCTGCGACAGTGTCAGGGCGAGGTGCGGAATCAGTTCGACCTGCAGCGGACCGATCGGAGTCCGGGAAGTGTTTCGCAGCGTGGCGGTTATGTTCACCGGATTTAATAAATACATTCCGGTGGTCGGATCCGGTACCGCTATAGACGGCTCGCAGATCAGCTCGAGCGGCATGCCGGGGATGACTATCGTGCTATAGCACTCGCCGATCACCGCTCCCCGGCTGCGTATGACGATTCTTACCATACTCTTCCTTGTCTGCAAAGTGGAGTCGGAAGCCAGCAGCCATGTAAAGGCCCTGCTTTGCCCGGGTTGCAGAACCGTCTGCTGCAGCGGCTGCTCGCCCTGCCGGAATCGGATGAATGGATTGAGGAAGGCCTCGGCCTCCAGTGAGGCGGGCGTTCCGGCGCCGGCATCGTATTTGACCGTGACGCTCAAGGCGTATCTGTGTTCGACGTCAGGGCTTTGAACGCGCTCCAAATGCACGGTATCCGGCGGGCAGGTGATGTCGAGCGGCAGCAGGGGATTGATCTCGAGCCCGTAGTCCGTGACTATGACGCGCCTCTCGCCCGGCGCCAGCATTTGCTCATCCCATTGCAAAAGAACCGCGTTGTCCCAGAAACGCTGACCGTTGGCCTCGTAATCCCATTGCGCCGCGCCGAGGTATCCATTGTAACTCCATCGGCCGACGATGAAGCGGTCTGGAACCGTCAGCGAGTCCCCGCGCAGACGCCCCCGGACCTTATGCGCATATCCCGGTGCCGTGCCGGAAAAATCCGACGGCATGCCGCTTCCGTACCAGCCGCTCTCAACCGCAACCGGATTGCCGCCGACGCTGACGTCGACCATGTCCTTGTTTCCGATGCACAGGTCATGCATGACATGCAGTCCGGTCGAGACCGGGAAAGCCGACAGATTTCTAAGCACCGTCACGATGCGCACGAAGCCGTAGTCCTGTTCCTCCATGGGTATGAAAGTCTGCGAGCACTCGAGTCTGCGCTTTTCTCTTTCCAGCACGACTGTGTAGCCGGCCCTGTCCGGCGCGGCCCAGGCGTTCACTTTGGGGAAGGGCAGACCGTTGCGCGGCGGCTGCGCGCTGAGCACGTTGTTGTTCGTGTGCAGCACGGAGTCGAGATACACCGTGATGTACGAAGTGAATGCTCCATCCCCAACGAAAAGCACCGGCGTGCCGTCGGCGGAGGTGATGCTGATCTGACCGGAGACAGTGTCGACATACACCGAGGTCGACGGCGAGGAAGCGCGCAGGCAGCGGTTAAGATGGGCATGCTGCGCAGTGCAGGAAGCGGCCAGGGAGAGGAGCAGGAAAAGTGTGAAGTAGTGGCGCATTG
>CAYLZD010000108.1:0-3480 GCA_964388275.1 uncultured Chromatiales bacterium | reverse complement strand
GTGCGTCGAGGGTGTGGCGGATATCAGCGTCGGGGAGGGATCGCAGACGAGGTTGATCGTCGATACATGCGCGTTGATGAGCGTGTTGTAAACGTCACTGACGGTGTACCAGCCGAGCGACGTCTGTCCTGCCAGCGTAACCGTGCGCGTCGCTGACGCGTCCTGAATATTGCCCGCGGGCGTCCACGTCATTCCCTCGTCGGTGCTCTTCCACACCTGAAGCTCCGTCAAATCCTTGCCGTTATCGTCGGCCGCCGCCCAGGTGAAGCTCAGATCACGGCCCCCTGACGGCGCATTCTCCGAATCCAGGCGCCACTGGCGGTTTATACCCGAGTAAACGCCATCGGTGACGGCCGAGCCCGGCCCCGACAGGCGGAGCAGTTCACAGGCGCCGATGTCCGATGTGCCCGATGAGATCGAGCAACCCAGTCCGCCGAAATCCGAGGCGGCAGTTCCCACCGTCCGAACGGCAGCCGCCCGGCCTATCACATATACAGAACCCTGTTCTCCGATCAGGCGGGCCATGCTTCCCAGCGTGAGTGTATTTTGCCGTGTGGCGATTTGTCCCCCTGCGATACACACCGGCGCATCTGTCGAGATTCCGGATTCCAGATACAGCACGCCGTCACCTGTTTTTGTCAGAAGACCCGGGCGGATGTTTCCCGAGAAATATAGGCCGGCGGATCCGCCGGCGATCGTTTTCGATGCCTGGTCCGACGCGAACATACCGTCGGCTTTCAGGTTCCCATGCAGGCGCAGTACCGATGCGCCGCACAGTTTGAAGTTCGCCTGTTCTTGTATTGTCAGATGCTGCGAATACACGTCGTTACAAAACGCCAGGGCGATGAGCAGCGCCATGCTGCGGGCAGCCGGAAAAAACCCAACATGTCTCATTATGTCCCTCCTCGGGCGATATTATGAACAGATTGACGATACGGGCGTATCGGAATAAACGGCTTCGCAAGTTTCGTTTTCTTCAATGATACTTGTCCGAAACGATGTATCGTCCGATCAATCGTCGCTTCCATTATGGCGTATGTTCCTGTGCCGTCAATCCAGCGGCGCCGTTGTTTCCGGAACTCCCTCCCGTGGCTCCGCCTGCGCCTCCACCCCCGATAGAAAACGTAACCGAAGTTTTGGACACGGTGCTGCCGGAAGCCTTGACGATTCCTATGGACGGTCCTCCCCCGCCTCCTCCGCCGTTGCCGCCGTATCCTCCATCACCGCCGTTGCCGCCGTTGCCGCCATGGCCTACGCGTCCGCTCCCCATGTCGGGGCCAAGTCCTCCCTGGCCGCCCGACCCGCCGTATCCCTGCTCACCACCGGTCACGCCATCGCCGCCATCGCCTCCCTTCCCGGTTATTATCTGGCAGCTTTGCAAATTGACGGCTGAGTTCACCAACCAGACCGCGAAGGAGCCGTAGCCGGATCCGCCGCCGGCACCTCCCTCACCGCCGCCGCCTCCTTGCCCGCCGCCGCCGCCGGCGCCTCCCCAATAGTTCACATATGATGCCCTTCCTCCGCCTTGCCCGCCGCCGCCACCTCCGTTGCCGCCAGCACCGCCGTTACCACCGGCGCCTCCGGGAACGGCAATTATATAATAGCCGCCCGCACTGACGGTACCGAAGCCGGCGCCTCCCGCCCCGTTTGAACCGGAGGCGCCGGTAACGCCGTTTTCTCCGCTTCCTCCGCTGCTCGCAGTAGTTCCTGCACCGCCAAAGCCTCCGACTCCGCCTCCGGCGCCCGAACCGTTGAGCCCAATATAACCGGGTGCGGTACCGAGTCCCGACGCGCCCCCGTTACCTCCGCCGTAATATCCTGATCCCGGCGAAGGCTGCGCTCCTCCTTCTTGTATTCCGTAATCCCCCGAGCCTCCGCTCACTCCATTGGAACCGGGAACAGGATCATAGACCATAGTATAGCCGACTTTCCCGTCACCGGATCTGATGATGCAATCTGATGCTTGTATGTTGCTGCAATTCTTCAGGTACATTGCATAGGTGCTCTCCGTGGCCGGTGAAGCTGCGCCTTCTATGGTAAAGCCGTCTACTATCGTGGAAGTGGAGATGTTCTCGCCCTTCACAGCGGTCACATCGAAAATTATCTTTGTCGTATATGCCGTCGGATTACGCGTCCAGCTGCCTGGCTGATAACCGCCGTACAGGTGTATGCCGGCTGTCAATTGTACCTGCTCTGCATATGTTCCCCCGGAAACATACACTCTGTTCATACTGTAGAACTGTGTTTTCTGCATCCCCGCGGCTATGGTTCTCAATGGACGGAATGGCGTGCCGGGATTTGCATCATTGCCTGCGATGCTAACATACACTCCATCCATCACGTTGAAATCGACGCGCAGAGTGTCGTTGTCGCTCCCGCAGTTGTTAGTGGCGGTCCAGACCAGCGTGTATGGAATGCCATAGCTGCCCGAAAAGACGGTCGTCGCGCTGTTCGGATTCTGCAGAGTACCGCCGCTTGCGGTCCAATGTCCTGACGAACCGGCCGGCAGCATCGCGCTCACGGTGATGGAATTTATGTTGATATACGAACTGTCGACGGATGTGATGCTTGCTTCCGGCGCAGCATCACATCCCAGTATGGATATCCATCCGTAACTGGTATAGAATTCGAGACAATTCTTTGTCGTGTTGAATATGATCAAACCCGGCGCGGGGTTGGCGATAGCATCTCTCTGTGCGGTGGTCAATCGTGGCGGCAACAACCCCTTTTCGGTGCTCCGCACTTCAAACATTGCAGATTGATCGGGCAATGCGGTCGAGTCGCCGCTGACTATCACTCCCTGTGCGATCAATGCCTCAGGAAACAGCATCAGGAACAATAGCGCTATGAGAAAACCTTGCCGATGTTGACACAGGTTGACAATCCCAGTTGAATGCATCATGTCCTCCTCGTGATTCGGTTTTATATAGGTCGGTTATTCACTCTCTTCCGATAATCAATCAAACGGCATTCCCGCATTGCGTCATCATCGCCGCAACATCAATACCCTGTTCACGACGGCCGTTTCAGACCGCAGTGTGCAGATATACAGCCCCCCCGGGAGGGCGGCGCCAGCGTAGCTGTTACCCGACCATGATACGGTGTGGCGCCCGGCGTTCCCGAGTCCGTCTATCAGCGTGGCGACCTTCACGCCCAACATCGAGTAAACGTCCAGGCGTATCCATTCTCTGTAAGGAAGATCGTAACGAATCTCGACCGACGTCGAAAACGGATTCGGGTAAATGTCGCGTATGCCGAAAGCAACAGGCGCGGCCCCCGATGTCGAGGTCTTGAGCTTCAACGGCACTTCGCGGTTCTCAGCGTCGCGCAGCTTCACATCGCCATAGGACACACTACCCGCTCCGCGCGAGCGGTCCTCGAAACGCAGCACGGCCACAGGACCCGACGTCACCGCCGCCTGTCCGGTGCCCAGCATCGCCGCGTCTATAACCATGCCGCCCTGTTCCTTCTCCGCATGGA
>CAYLZD010000107.1:0-3521 GCA_964388275.1 uncultured Chromatiales bacterium | reverse complement strand
TCCATGCGGAGAAGGAACAGGGCGGCATGGTTATAGACGCGGCGATGCTGGGCACGGGACAGGCGGCGGAGTCGTCGGGTCCTGTGGCCGTGCTGCGCTTCGAGGACCGCTCGCGCGGAGCGGGTAGTGTGTCCTATGGCGATGTGAAGCTGCGCGACGCTGAGAACCGCGAAGTGCCGTTGAAGCTCAAGACCTCGACATCGGGGGCCGCGCCTGTTGCTTTCGGCATACGCGACATTTACCCGAATCCGTTTTCGACGTCGGTCGAGATTCGTTACGATCTTCCTTACAGAGAATGGATACGCCTGGACGTCTACTCGATGTTGGGCGTGAAAGTCACCACGCTGATAGACGGGCTCGGAAGCGCCGGGCGCCATTCGGTATCATGGTCGGGCAACGGTTCCGCGGGATCCGCGCTCCCGGACGGACTATATATCTGCACGCTGCGGTCCGAAACAGCCGTCGTGAACAGGGTATTGATGTTGCAACGATGATGCCGGCGTGCTGGTATGCCATTTGATCGACAATGATATGAGAGTGACTTATCAACCTTTATAAATGCTGATCACGAGGAGGACGTTATGCATTCAAACGGTACTTACAACTTGTGTCAACATCGGCAAGGTGTTCTCGTAGCGCTCTTGTTCCTGATGATACTCCCGAAGACGCTGATCTCACAGGGAGTGATAGTCAGCGGCGACTCGACGGCAGTCCCCGATCAATCTGCAATGTTTGAAGTACGGAGCACCGAAAAAGGATTGTTGCCGCCACGATTGACCACGGCACAGAGAGACGCGATCGGCAATCCCGCGCCGGGATTGATCATATTCAACACGACACAGAATTGCCTGGAATTTTATACAAGCATCGGATGGATATCGATCATGGGTTGTGATGCCGCGCCGCAAGCGATCATAACTTCGCTCGACAGTTCTTACTTGAATATAAATTCCATAGCCGTAAGCGCGGTTCTACCTGTCAATTCCTCCGGCTACTGGTCGGCCAACGGAGGCACGTTTCAGAATCCGAACAGCTCTTCAACCATATTTTCCGGCAGCTACGGGATCCCTTACACGCTGGTCTGGACTGTAACGAATAATTGCGGAAGCGGCAGCGACACGCTGCATGTCGATTTCAACATCATCGACGGAGTCTACGTCAGCTTGACGGGTGACGATTCGAAGCCGGGAACACCTTTTAGTCCTCTCAGAACAATAATCGCGGGGATACAGAAAACACAATCGTACAGTCTTAACCGCGTATATGTTTCGGATGGGACGTACGCGGAGCATGTCCAACTCGTCGCTGGAATAAATCTGTACGGCGGATATCAGCCGGTCACCTGGACGCGGAATCCAACTGCTTATACCACGAGAATCCTGTTCGACGAGACTGCGTTGAGAGGTGATAATATAGCCGGTTCAACGACAATAGACGGCTTTACCATCGAGGGCGCCGCTTCGCAGTCCACGGAGAGCACATACGCGATGTATCTGAAGGATTGCAGCAATATTCAGGTATCTGATTGCATAATACGATCCGGTAACGGGAAAGATGGTTATACGATGTTCTATAATCCTGTGCCCGGTCCGTGGGGTATGGATGGAGGCGCCGGGGGATACGGAAAGATCGAAGGGGGCTCCGCGCCAGCACCCGGATCCGGTGGAGGATACAGTGGCTTCAGTGGAGGTGCCGGAGGAGCGCCGGGGCTTGGAACCGCGGCAGGCAATTCCGGCGCAAACGGTTCTGGAATCGGTTATGGCGCTGGCGGAGCTGGCGGAGCTGGCGGAGGTACTGCTAGCAGCGGACAGAACGGGGGCAACGGATCCATGGGCACATTTGGTTCAAACGGCACAGGAGGGAACGGTTTCGGCAGCGTCGTTGCCGGCGGCTATTACGAGGTTGCCCTTCCGGGCGGATTCGGCGACCGCGGTACCGCCGGGGGATGCGGCGGCGGCGGCGGCGGGCAAGGCGGTGGGACCGTATCGTCCGTCAACTACTGGGGAGGCGCCGGCGGAGGTGGCGGGCAAGGCGGCGGCGGCGGTGAGGGAGGCGCGGGCGGCGGATCCGGCTACGGCTCCTTTGCAGTCTGGCTGGTGAACTCCGCGGTCAATCTGCAAAACTGCCAGATAATAACCGGGACGGGTGGCGACGGAGGCAATGGCGTGGAAGGCGCCGAGGGGGGACCCGGCGGGTCGGGCGGCCAGGGAGGACTTGGCCCCGACATGGGGAGCGGACGCGTCGGCCATGGCGGCAACGGCGGAAACGGCGGCGATGGAGGATACGGCGGCAACGGCGGCGGCGGGGGGGGAGGACCGTCCATCGGAATCGTCAAGGCTTCCGGCAGCACGGTGACGAAGACTTCCGTCACGTTCTCGATAGGCGGCGGCGGCACGGGTGGAGTCCCCGGAGGGAGCTACGGAAATTACGGCGCCAACGGGTTGTCCGCGCAGGAGCATACTCCGTAACCGGAAAAAGGGCCGACGCAACCGATCATCATCCGCGTCAGGAATTCGAAAAACCGGAATCCGATGAACTCAAATTCTTACTACAAACTTCATCTGCACATCCATTAAAAAATCCCGCACGAGGAATGACGTCATGAAATATCTGAAATTCAATCCGGTGGCATTCAGCGCAGCAATTCTTTTCGTTCTGGTCTGTCGTCCCGATGCGTTATCGCAGCATCTGGCCGTAATGGGACAATCGTATCTAAAAATGATCGACGCGTCGGTCATCCGCCTGCATGGAAATCTGAAATCCGATGGCATTTACTCATCGGATGCTTCGTCGAAAACGATAATCGATGTGTCGGATGAAGGTTGTCTCTCGGGAAACATCCGTCCCGGCAGAGTGACCAAAGCCGGCGGCGGCGCTCTATATCTGAAGTCGGGAATTTCGACGGATGCGCCGCTGTGTCTCGCGGGAGGAAAAATCGATACTCGGCGGAATACGCTCACGCTGGGAAGCGCATCCCGCCTGATCGGAGAGCAGGATTCCTCGTATTTAATCGGTCGAGCGGCCGCTGTCCGCAATGCCGGGACGGCTGCCTCGGATTTCGGAGGCCTGGGTTGCTCGATTTCATCGGGCACATCGGACATCGGAGCCTGTGAACTGCTCCGCCTGTCGGGACCGGGCTCGGCCGTCACCGATGGCGTTTACTCGGGTATAAACCGGCAGTGGCGCCTGGATTCGGAGAATGCGCCGTCAGGGGGCCGTGATCTGAGTTTCACCTGGGCGGCGGCCGACGATAACGGCAAGGACTTGACGGAGCTTCAGGTGTGGAAGAGCACCGACGAGGGAATGACGTGGACGCCCGCGGGCAATATTCAGGACGCGTCAGCGACGCGCACGGTTACGCTGGCAGGACAGACGTCGCTCGGTTGGTACACCGTCAGTGACGTTTACAACACGCTCATAAATGCGCATGTATCGACGATCAACCTCGTCTGCGATCCCTCCCCGGCGCTCATCTCCGCAACTCCCTCGACGCACAAGCGCACCGTATCCGTCAAGTATCT
>CAYLZD010000106.1:0-3607 GCA_964388275.1 uncultured Chromatiales bacterium | reverse complement strand
GGTTTATCTATGTTGTGCGATGCGAATAAAAAACTCTGGCGTCATGGCGGTTGAAACGGGGAAAGGGTAAAGGGTAAAGGGGAAAGGGTAGAGGGTGTGGATGTCCGAATTCACCCCATTCACCAGATTCACCGTATACACTGAATTCACCAGATTCACCGTATTCACCGAATTCACCAGATTCACCGTATTCACTGAATTCACCGTATTCACCGTATTCACCGAATTCACCGTATTCACCGAATTCACCAGATTCACCGAATTCTCCGGCGTCCTGGCGCTTCGGTTAGAAGACGCCGGAATCGGATAAAACCTGACACGGCGGGGTGAAAAATCGTCCGGCTGCGCCGGGCGGGAGGGAATACTCCGGATGAGGAAGCCGCGTTCTCTGTCTCGCTGCCGAGACGCCAGGTCCCGCGGTGTTTGGGGATAGCGGCAATATCGGTAATTTCAAGAGTGTCGTTTGATCGATCGGTCGATGAGCTGAGAATTTCACATCACTTCAAATAATGCCCTCCACAAACCCGGCGTGAAAGCCGCCGCGTTCGCTGCGATGCGATCGTGCCGGAGATCGGACCGGTTCCGTCAGCCGGCATGCGATGAACGGCGAAAGCCGGAACAGCCAATCAATAACGATATGTCTCAAAAAATCGGTTTCGACAACGAGAAATACCTCGAGGAACAGACTTCGGCCATCCTCGAAAGAGTCGCCCGTTTCAACGACAAGCTGTATCTGGAATTCGGAGGGAAGCTGCTTTTCGATTTCCACGCGGCGCGGGTGCTGCCCGGCTTCGATCCGAACGTCAAGATGCGCCTGCTGCACAAGCTGCGCGACAAAGCCGTGGTTCTTCTCTGCATTTACGCGGGAGACATCGAGCGCAAGAAGGTCCGGGCGGATTTCGGCATCACGTACGACTCCGACGCGATGAAGCAGATAGACGATCTCGTGGAACGCGGGGTGAGCGTGGGCGCCGTGATAGTGACGCGATACGAGGGACAGCCGGCCGCCAGGGCCTTCAAGAACAAACTCGAGCGCCGCGGCATACGCGTCTACACGCACAGCTTCACTAAGGGGTATCCGACAGACATCGACATGATCGTGAGCGAAGAGGGATACGGCGCGAATCCGTATATCGAAACCGACAAACCGATCGTGGTGGTCACGGGACCCGGACCCGGCAGCGGCAAACTGGCCACCTGCCTCTCGCAGCTCTATCACGACTATAAAAGGAACGTCACATCCGGATATGCGAAATTCGAGACGTTCCCGATCTGGAACCTGCCGATCGAGCATCCGGTCAACGTCGCCTACGAGGCCGCCACGTCGGACCTGAAGGACGTCAACATGATCGATCACTGGCATCTGGAGGCGTACAACGAGAAGACGGTCAATTACAACCGCGACATCGAGGCCTTTCCGCTGTTGCGCCGCATAATCGAGCGCATCACCGGCGAGCCGTCGTTCTACCGCTCGCCGACGGACATGGGGGTCAACAGGGCGGGCTTCGGCATCATCGACGACGCGGTCGTGCGCGAGGCGGCGGTGCAGGAAGTGGTGCGCCGCTTTTACCGCTACTCCTGCGAATACGCGATGGGCCTGTGCGACAAGGAGACCGTCCAGCGCGTGGAACTGCTGATGAAGAATCTCGGCGCGGGTCCCGACAGCAGGGCAGTGGTCTCTCACGCGAGGCGGGCCGCTCAGCAGGCGCAGGAATGCGGGAAGGGCAACGCGGGCATTTACTGCGGCGCAGCCATGGAATTGAACGACGGGACCATTATCACGGGAAAAAACTCGCATTTCATGCACGCGGCTTCCAGCCTGATACTGAACGCGACAAAGCATCTCGCGGGCATTCCGGATTCCATTCACCTGCTTTCGGAGCATATCACACAGACGCTGTGGCGCTTCAAGAAAGACGTGCTCGACAGCAGGGAAGTGAGTCTCGATCTCGAGGAAACACTCATCGCGCTGAGCATCAGCACCGCCACCAACCCCGCGGCCCAGGCGGCGGTGGATACGCTCAAACAACTCAAGGGATGCGACGTGCACATGACGCACATCCCATCGCCCGGCGACGAAGCCGGTTTGCGCAAGCTGGGCGTATTCCTGACAACGGAGCCGGATTTTGCGACGAAATCCTTGTTCGTGAGCTGAAGCGGCGTATGTGTATGTGAAGGCGAAGGCGCGTGCGCGGCAGGGGCGGCATTCCATTTTGACGAGGGATCCGCATTTATACGCGCCGCGACCATGTATTCCCACCGCTGTTCCCGAATTGCGATCTCCGTCCGCTTCGCGCCGCCTGGCCGTCCGCAAAACGGGTAGTACTACCTATTGCATCGGCTTGGTGGTGTGGACAAATTGCCGGGGAAGAAACCACGAAGGAGGCCTGATGACCCGCTCTGCTCTCGCTGCCTGCGCAATGCTCCTCGTTCTTGCCGCGCCCGTTCCGCTATCCGCCGGAAGCGGCCCGGGCGACCGGACCGGGCGCGTCGCCCGGCCGGAAAAATCAGGCCGGGTGACGGCCGGACAGTCGCTGAGTGTTTCATTTTCAGCGAAGGACCGCCTCACGTCCGCGCCGGTTCAGCTCGACTCGGTCCGGATCGAGAATCTCTCGACAATGCGGGATACGGTGATACGAGGCCGCTTCACAATCGATATCGAAATCTCCACGAGTGCCGGCGGTTCTCAGCCCGCTACGGTCCGGTCACTCGAGATCGGCGGCAACTTCGCCAATCCCTTCACCGAAGCGACGCGATTCACGGTTTCTACCGGAGCAAGGGGAGTAGTGCGGCTCGAACTGTTTTCGCTTTCGGGGAGACGCGAAGCGGGCATGGATGCGCGGCTGGAAGCGGGCGTACATCATTTTTCGCTGCAAGCCGCCTCGATTCCAGCCGGCGTGTACCTGCTCACGGCTCGGACCGGAGAATCTTCGAGAACGGTGCGCATCGTGAAAAGCGGACCCGCCGGCGGCGGCAGCTCCGCATTTTCGCTGGTCGGCAGCACGGGAACGGTCGTGTCTGACGCAAGCCGGAAGCCGGGCGCCTCGTTATACCGTTTCATCGGCTACGCCGGCACTTTCCATCCGGATTCAATCGTAGCCGCGCCGTTATCGGATACGACGATCGTCTTCGCCATGAGACGTCTGCCCATTGCTCCGTTAATAGAGAGCTTCGCCTGTCTGAATCCGAATCTATTCCCCGGTGACACCGCCCGGTTTGAAGTCACTGCCTCATCGGCTATACAAAGTCTCTCTCTGATCGGCATCGATTTCGAGAACGACGGCGTGATGGACGATTCGGCCATCGTAACTGGCGGGAGCGGACAGGCAGCCTTCATGCACGCGTACGACGCCGCCGGACGTTACGATGTGAGAGCGTGCGCCGCTGATCTGTATGGCAACACGTCATGCAGGGACCTGGACAGCGCCGTGAACGTGAGCGTTTACCTGCCCGTTCTGACAACGTCGGCGGTGACCGATATCACGGCGACATCGGGGAGAAGCGGCGGAAACATCACATCCGACGGCGGGAATCCCGTGACAGCAAGAGGAGTGTGCTGGAGCGCGTCGCCCGGTCCGACCGTATCGTACAGCCGTACGACGGACGG
>CAYLZD010000105.1:0-3614 GCA_964388275.1 uncultured Chromatiales bacterium | reverse complement strand
GCAAGCGCATGATGGACGACCCCAGCAAGGTAGAGAGCGCTGCATCGGTCGGGGCGGAGATTATTCGCAAGTATCTCGAGGAGCAGGAGCGCAGAGCAAGTAAGGAAAGGAAGGGGGATTAACTCATGGATAATTTACAAATAGCCCTCTCATATCTGAAGAAGGGGGTTTCAGTTATGCCTGTATGGAGTCCCTCAATGGTTGAAAGAAGGCAGCCTGCTGCTTTCATGAAAAGGCTTGCCGAAGCGAAGGCAAAAAATGGTGCCAGCGATAATCCGCTGCCGGAACAGGATGTCGTCAGGAAGGCACTTATCAATCAATGCAAGGCACCTGTTCTGTATGCATGGAAAGAGTATCAGGAACGACTGCCCACTGTGGAGGAAGTGACCCAATGGTTTACGGACAATCCTGATGCAAACATCGGAGTCATTACCGGCAAGGTGTCCAATCTCGTCGTATTCGACCTGGACTCTGCGCATGCCAGTCAATTCGCGGAGGAACAGGGTGGATTCCCTCTCACAATCATGGCGAAGACCGGAAAAGGTTATCATGCCTACATGAGACATCCAGGCTTTGTCATCAAGAACAGCGTCAACAAAAAGCTCGACATCGATATCCGGGCAGATGGCGGTTACGTGGTTGCCCCACCATCCCTGCATGGTTCAGGGTATAGTTACCAGTGGGTCGAAGGGCAATCCATATACGAACTTGACCCTGCGGAATGTACACACTGGATGATGGAATACCTGCAGGATATCGCAACTCCCACTACAGAAAAGCAAAAACCTGAAAGAAAGGAGCAGAAGGCGACACATACTTCCCGTTCAATAAAGATTCCTGAGAAGACCGCATATAGTCAGCTCTTGAGTGAAGGTTGCTCGGAAGGAGAACGAAACCAGAAGACTACCCAACTCATTGGCCACTTGTTCAAAACCGGCATGCCCGAGGGCGAGTTGTGGGAGTTCCTCAGAATATGGAACCAGTCAAAGGTGAAGCCGCCTCTTGGTGAGAGCGAATTGAGAAGTATCTTCGATTCGGTCAAGGCTATGGAGCAGAAGGGCAAAAAGAAGATCCTCGACATTGACTCCTTTCTAGACACGAAAGAATCCATAATCGCCGAATACAAGAGTGAGTACCGGAGGATATCCTTTGGGGGAGATCACCTGAAGCGCATGGAAGAACTCATGGGCGGTGGACTGGCAGGGGGTAGGCTCTACGTCTTAGGAGGTATCCCGTCATCGGGTAAAACGGCGCTCTTGAATAATCTTGTGGATAATATCTGCTTGAATGGCAACCCTGTTCTTGTTTTCAGCTATGATGACGGGAAGCAAGAACTGCGAAACCGATCTCTATCACGGTTTTCCGGTAATTCTATTGAAGTATTTAATGCATCATCACTCGATAACATCGGGCTCCTATTAAATAACAAGTCCGTCGAGCAGATTCTACCGTTGAAATATGCGCCAACCATCATGATTCCCGTCAACGATTGGAATCATTACATCGAACAGTTCATGAACAAGCTCGGACGCCCCCCGGTCATTTTTGTCGATTACCTCAGGAAGCTCCGCATGGACAGCAAGATAACAGACGAGCGTCTCAGGGTGGACGACATCGTCACGAATCTGACCGACCTGGCCAAAGGATACAACACACCTGTCGTGGTGATCTCGGAGCTTGCCCGAGACTCCTACAAATCAGGGCAGCGCCTGAGCATGGCATCCTTCAAGGAGTCGGGAACCATCGAATACGAGGCATCCTGGTTGGGCATCCTTGCCGCGGTGGAAGAGGACAACGGCGAGTATCGGCTGAAGGATAACTGGGAAAGAAGCATCAATCAGGACGGCAACATAGACTTGATTGTCTTTAAGGCAAAGCGAGGGACAGGGACCACAGGCATAATCCATCTCAAGCTGAACCGATCATCCATGACAGTTGCATGCAGGGAAGACAAGAACAACGCCGTCACCTCCATTCGACGGAAGAAATCAAGTTACGAGTGAGGGTCAACCTATGACAAAAGAAGAATCCAAAACCATTTTAAACTCAATCATCCAGAGATACGCCGCTTTGGAGCAACCCAAGTATCGGCACGCGGATATAGAACAGTTGCAGAGGGATTATGCTCTTCTCCAAGTAATGCAGACCGGTCAGGGGAATGATCCCCGCTACCGCAATATCGTTAATGCCATCTCGCAGACCCTGAAGAAGATGACTGCAACAATGCAGAGCGACAGGATCAGCGTATCCGAAAAAGGGCTAAATAAGGTTATCCGACCTCTTAGGAGAAAGAAAGACCATGTCATCCAGTATCCCGTCGAGTGGGTCGATGATAAAACCAGACAACTCTGCTCTATCAACAATGGGCTATGGGACGACTGGAACTACATGGTTATGGACGCCCTCGCATACATGTTCCTCATGAAAGAAGGGGAAGATAGATTCCCTCAAAAAGTAATTCCTGTTTTCGGCAACTTGGAGAGCATAAACCGAAGAGAAGAAGAGCTTAATGGGAATCCAAAGGAGCCGAATGCACCACCAGCACCGTCAGACACTGCCGATATATCATGGATTAGAAATCATAAGTATTGGGTACGATTCGATGATGCTGAGTTTAACAGGCTGACTCGCAAATCCCTAAAGTCTATAGAAATTCTCAATCTCCTGCTCGATACTGCTAGGGTTGAGTTCAAGCTCGCCTATCCGGTCAAAGTGAAAAGTGAAAATGGGCCACGCGAGCATCTGTACAGGATGAATGTATTCAGCCGCTTTTTCGAGTTGGTCAGCATCGAGAAAGAACGGGCAGACGGGATTGTTCAACGTCGAGAATATCATGTTTGCTTTAACACCATCCTTGGGGAGCTCTTTGTCCATAATCTCAAGTCAAAATATTATGACCTGTTGGATAGCAGCTTTTATCACCTTCCTCAGAACGCCCAGGTCTTCTATAGAAGGTTTTTCCTGCACCATACCTATAAGAGGCTGGCTTTGAACCTTGAGACGATTGTAGAGCGTCTAAACCTGTCGGACAGGAATATTACAAATCTGATGGCCACCATCGAGAATAATGTTCTGGGTCCTTTAATGGATGCCGGATTGATCAAATCCTTCAAGAAGATGAAAAGTGGGCGTAAAAATAAAAAGTGGAAATATACAATAGACTTGCCCAACAAAGAAGATTCAGACTTAGCCTCACACGAGCCTGTTAACTCTGCTGCCGGCCAAGATGGAGGGTCTGTAAAAGAAGGATCGAGGGTTGGTAAAGAAACAATCGAGGGTATGTAAAACTTTAATCGAGGGTCGGTAAAACGAAAACGGATTTAACCGGATAATAATAAACAGCATCTGAAATATACATATTATATAAATATATATAAATATATTTAATACTTTTTCTCCCAAAAACCTTCCCCGTTGGGTCGGTTTTCGGGTCGGAGTGACCATTTATATTTTTTACCTTTTAATAGAAGAGATTAGTAGTGGGACAGTTGAGAACTCTTGCTGAGACAATAGAAGTCCCAATAGTACAAGTAAGAAAGGAATCATCAATCAGGTAGGTAAATATTAAAATGGTGAGAGATGAAGAACAAATGCTTCTTCCTTCTTGCCATTCT
>CAYLZD010000104.1:0-3864 GCA_964388275.1 uncultured Chromatiales bacterium | reverse complement strand
AGCCGAAACCCGGCGTCGTCCCCGGCAAGCACAAGGTGACTCCGGATCCGCCGATCTCTCAAATAATCAACGGCGTGTTTTTCAACTGCACGCTGAAAGGCAGATACCTGTACACGTTCGAACGCCCGAAACTTCTTGCCGAAAAGAGGATCGATCGCATTAATCTGCCGTTTCCACTCAACACGTCGGAATACAGACCGTTGAAAAACGTCAACCTGCGTCTCGTGCGGATTTATAAAACGAATCCCGAAGTGACCGGCGCACAAGGCAGGATCACGGATCAGACCACAGGCCGGTTGTACAATATCGAACCCAAAACGGTTGCCTACACCACTACCGACGAAAACGGCGACTTCACCTTTCAATTCATCTCGGCCGATTCCACGGTAATAGTCAGGGATCACTCGCTCGATCCCATGACCGAAATGGGGAGTGTGATAAAGTCGACGCTGTACAAGGGTTACATAGTGGAAGTCGTCAATCCCAGGTATTGCACCTCGGGCAGTGAAATCGGTGTGAATCCGGGAGAAACCGTAAATGTGACATTGACGTCGCTGGTGCGGACATACAATCTGGATGTAAAAGTCTTTGACAGCGAAACTACCGAGGGACTCGGCTTGTTCTGCAACGCGTACATTTCCCGTTACTCGAAAAATCTGATACCGGGCACGGCGCCGGAGGACGAGGGAGAGCTTCCGGTTCCGTTGGTGACCGCCGGGGCGGGTGGAGGCCCGATGCAACCGGCGGGAGGACAGCTTGTGGATCCCGACGCTCCCTCGCGCAAATTCTCGCACTCCGCGCTGGGTTATGTGATCAGCTGCAAGTCCACTGCCATACAGGATCAGAACAAGGGGCATGTGTTGTTCACGCGGCTGGTAAGGAACTACGGCGGTTTCGACAATTACTATATCTCAGCCAGGACTCCGGAATACCTGCCCAAGAGCACGGTGTTCAACGACCTGTACTACTACAATTCCGACAGAACGACGGCCGTCCGTCACTCGGAAGATCCCAGCGTCGATGCCTCTGAATACTTGTACGGCTCGGAATTCAGCGCCGAAGTGGTTTACAACCTGCGCTTCAGTCTTCCCACTTTCAGCGCGTCGATCGCCATGACGCCCCGCATGCCCCGCATAATAGGGCGCGTAAAGCGCTCCGACAGCGACTCCGACCTGGTGGCGGCCGCGGTATGCCTGGACAAAATGAGCAACGGCGTGCTGCTGTCGAGGGTGAAGACCGTTTACACCGATATCCTTGGCATGTACGAGATAGCCGACATAGAACCGACGCCGGGCGGCAAAGACTGGGAGTACCGGGTGCTGTATACGAAGTTCGGGTACAAGAACAAGGAGTGGACCAACGTCACCATCAGGAAGGGCTATCAGATGACACACGGGACCACGGAGTTGGAACCGATAACCACGACAGCACGGAAGGTGGTGAACGAGCATGGCAGCGGGCTCGCCGGCGTGAAAGGCGTGCTGGGCATGGGCGTAGAACATACGACCACCAACGCCGGATTGTATTTAAGCAAGGCGGCCGGCGGCTGGCAGTTGTTCCATCTGGAGAAGCGCTCGGAGGATTACGCGGACAAGGACACCACCGTCTATATACACAATAAGGAAGATCCGGATATTGAAGTCAGCGATCCCTCCAAATGGATAGTGATGTTCAAAGCGCATCGCCGATTGACGGTGAAGGTGGTCGGCCCGGGTCCGGATTACACGCCGATAGAGGGAGCGGAAGTGATACTCGAGGACAAATACACCGGAGGTGGCGGCAGTAGCGGCGGATCAGGGAGCGGCGGTACCGGCGGTTTGCCACAGCATATGCAGACGCAGGGCGGAGCGGCTCAACAGCAGGGTGCGGCGGCGATCTTGCAGCAGGGCGTGGCCGCCATGCACATATGGAAACGAAGCACGGGCGCTGACGGTCGCGTTCATTTCGTGTACGATTCGCCCGATTCGGTCGCGCACATCAGTGTGAGCGTCCCCGGCCAACCGTTTGTTCCTCGGAACATCACCGTGACGGGCATTCCGGAGGACGGCCGGTGGAAAATTCAGCCGGTGTTTCTGAACGCCGGAGGCATAGTCAAGGGGGTCGTGTACGCGGGTGAAATCCGGCTCGGCAAGAACAAGGACATCCGCGAATACTTGAAGTTCAGGGATTCTCTGAGCATCGGGCACAAGCCGGGCGATCCCCGCAGATCCATGGTGGAGTATTCGATACTGAATCCTCCGGTTTCGGGCGCCCGTGTAACAGTTGAGGGTTATCCCGCCCTGACGGTTTTCACGAACGCTCAGGGTGAATACGAGCTTATCGGAGTGCCGACCGGAAGCCGTACAATCAAAGCCAGCCGCCAGGCGGCGGCGCCCGACAGCCAGTACGTCGGCGACGAGTACACGCTGACGGTGAGGCCGCTTCACACGCACCACGTGAGTTTCTTCCTGAAGCAGTATCTGGGGATGGATATCACGAAACTGTACGGTTTTCCCATCGAGATAGATAAACTGACGGAACTGCCATCGGGCAACATCCGCATAGACGGCGCTTTCACCGGCATACCCTCGAACTCGATATTTCGTCTCAAGGACGCCGGTGAGCGGCTGTCGTTTGTGGATATAGAGCTGACCCCGATGCAGGGAGCGCCCGAGCCGCCGCCGGCCGTGACGCCTTCCGGCGCTCCTGTGCCTCTTCTGAATCCCACGGTGAAGCTGATCGCCTTCAACAAGTTTCACATCGATCTGACGGATTCGCCGGGACCCTCGGTCAGGCCCCGGGAGTCGGATCAGACGAAGGGATATTTCCACGGTCTCTCCCGGATCGCGATCTCGTGCTTCAATCTCAACAGCAACGAGTTTTCGCTCACCGACAGCGGAGGCGCGCCGGTGAATTTGCATCTCGCGCGCATAGGGGCGGCCGAGGCGGATCCGCTGGAGCCGCGTTTCGGCCCGCTGACCTCCGAGGGCGGAGCGATCGACACACGAGGCGCGCCGCTTCGCATAGCGCTCATGAACGGCGGCGACGCAACGGCGAGTCTGTTCGCCTATAACGCATCATTTCCCGCGAAGCAATCTTTTCTCGAAACCGACGGCATGCATCTGCGCGCCACGATACATGCGGTGATACAATCCTGCGGTTCCTCGGCGCAGCAGTCCTGCGACGTGCCTCTGGACATCGGGGAATTCATAGTAGGTCTGGACGGCATGCCCGATCCGGATCCCTCGCAGATACAGCCGCAGGATATCAAGCTCCAGAAATGGACGCTCAGAGCGGAGAATTTCAGTTTCAACGGCGATTATTTCGGCTTCGACGGTTCCATTCAGGCGCCTCTCGTGTCCAATCTCGACACTGAGGAGACGCGTCTCATCGTGCCGTTCACGGCCATGGAACTCCGCCCCGACAAGCTCATGGGCGGAAATTTCCAGTTCTCGGAGATAGACATACTGGGCATCGCGAAGATGAAATTCACGAAGCCGTTCACCATGGGTGTGGACGGCACTTCGTGGTTCATGACTTCGGAGGATCCGTATGTGCCCGCGGAAATGGGACAGGGAAAATTCCTCGAAGGTCTGGCCGCGGGATCGAAAATTCTTCTGGATAACTTCTATCTCAGATCCAACGGCGCAACGGACATCAGCCCCGCGCAAGCGGAAGTTACGGCCTGGGACGTCAGTACGTTCCAACCTAACAGCTTCCAGTTCGGTTATGTGAACGAGCCGTTCATAACTATGCAGGGCAGCTTGACGCTGATCAACATTCCCGATATAGCGCCGCAATTCACGCGCTTCGTTTACACGCAGGGCGGCAAGTTCAACATGGACGCGGTGTATCTGGCATCGCCTTTCAACGCGGGCGGCGTGA
>CAYLZD010000103.1:0-3903 GCA_964388275.1 uncultured Chromatiales bacterium | reverse complement strand
AGCCGAAACCCGGCGTCGTCCCCGGCAAGCACAAGGTGACTCCGGATCCGCCGATAGCAGATGCGATAAAAGCCGTGATCACAAATTGTTCGCTCAACGGCAGATATGTTTACACTTTCGATCGTGCCAAGCTGTTGCCGGAAAGAAAGATGGAGCAGCTGCATATGATGCTTCCCGTGAATACGGCCGAATACAAGCCGCTGAAAAACGTCACGGTAAGGCTCGTCAAACGATACAAAACCGTGCCTGCATTGCCTTCCAGCAGTTACATTATGGATAATACGACAGGCCGTTTTTATAATATTGAATCGAAAATCGTGGCCGTAACTACTACAGATGATGATGGAAATTTCTCCTTCAATTTCATTTGCGCCGATTCCAGTATCATAGTCAAGGATCATAACCTCGATACACAGACCGAGATGGCGGGACCGGCTCTCGCGACGCTGTACAAGTATTACGTGGTCGAGGTGGTGAATCCCCGCTATTGCAGTTCCGCAAGCGAAATCGGCGTAAATCCCGGAGAGACAAAGAACGTCATACTGTCTTCGCTTGTGCGCACATACAACCTCGAGGTAACTGTCATAGACAGAGAAAAAAATGTCGGACTTGGATATTTCTGCAATGCCTACGTCTCCCGCGGTTCGAAAACAAGCATACCGGCCACGGTTCCGGAGGATGAGGGTGAACTCCCGGCAGTTTCGTCGTCTTCAGGGTCCGGACTACAGCAGCAGATGGCGATTCATATGGTGGACGTCGACAAGCCGACGCGCAAGTTCACAAGCTCGGAACTCGGCTATGTAATAAGCTGCAAACAAACCGCGGTGGACCAGGCGAACGCGGGCAAGGTGCTTTTCACACGTCTCGTACGCAATACCGCATATGGCAGCGGAGACGTGTACCTGTTGTCCGCCCGCACGCCGGTGCATCCGCCCGGCAGCCAGAATTACAACGACCTTTACTATCATGACAATAACAAGGGAGTATTTGTCATTCAGAATACGATTTACGGTCCCGACGAATACGATCTGGGCTATGATTACAGCGGAGAAGTGGTGTACAACAAGAGCTTCCAGATCGTTACATTCACGGCCAAGCTGAAGATGACGCCGCGCCTGCCGCGTATTATTGGTCAGGTAAAGAGAAGCGACAGCAAAGCGTCGCTCACATATGCGATGGTGCAACCCGTCAAGGTCAAAACCGGCGAATTGCCGGTATACGAAAAATTCGTGCATACGGATTCCCTTGGCATGTATGAGCTGGCCGATCTGGATCCGACTCCCGGCGGAGCGGACGACTGGAAATACGTCATACGCTATACGAAGTACGGTTTTAAAAAATACGAGCTCGAGAATGTAACGCTCACCAAAGGGCAGCAGCTATTCCGCGGAGTCACCGAGTTGGAACCGCGTGTTCTGCTCGCGAGGAAGGTGGTAGACGAACGCGCGGACGGCCTCGCGGGAGTCAAGGGCGTTGTCGGCGCCGGAGTGGAGCATACCACCAATCAGAACGGCCTTTTCCTCAGCAAGGCGGCGAGCGGCTGGAACTTGTTCCATCTGGAGAAGCGGCCGGTGTATAACGACAAGGATTCGATGGTCCTGATAAAAGATGAGGACCTCGATATAGACTTGAATAACGCTGCCCACTGGATGGTCATGTTCAAAGCGCATCGGCGTCTGACGGTCAAGGTGGTCGGACCCGGCCCTGAATATGCGCCGATCAAGGGCGCTGAAGTGATACTCGAGGATAAATACACCGGTGGCGCCGGCGGTGGAACAGGCGGCGGTGGAACAGGCGGCGGTGGAACGGGCGGCGGCGGCACGGGTGGCGGTGGAGCGGGCGGCGGCGGCACGGGCGGCGGCTTCAAACAGGTACAGGGGGAAACGGCGAAGCTGCAGCAGAGCGGCACGCAGGGGGTGGCCCAGAGTTCAGCGTTAATACAGTTGTGGAAGCGGACGACCGGCGAGGACGGACGCGTGCATTTCGTGTACGATTCCCCCGAGTCGGTCGCGCACATCAGCGTGAGCGTGCCCGGTCAACCGTACGTGCCGCAAAACATCACCGTGACCGGTATCACTCAGGACGGCAAGTGGAAAATTCAGCCGGTGTTCATGAAGGCCGGAGGGATAGTGAAAGGCGTGGTGTACGCGGGTGATATCCGTCTCGGCAAGAACAAGGACATCCGCGAATACTTGAAGTTCAGGGATTCCCTCGCCGTCGGTCATAAAATCGGCGAGCCCCGCAGATTAATACAGGATTATTCGATACAGAATCCCCCGGTTTCGGGCGCCCGTGTAACGGTTGAGGGCTACCCGGCGCTGACGGTTTTCACGAACGCTCAGGGAGAATACGAGCTTATCGGCGTGCCGACGGGAAGCCGTACAATCAAAGCCAGCCGTCAGGTTGCATCTCCAGACAGTCAGTATATCGGCGACGAACACACGCTGGTGGTCAAACCGTTGCACACACACCACGTGAGTTTCTTCCTGAAGCAGTATCTGGGGATGGATATCACGAAACTGTACGGTTTCCCTCTCGAGATAGATAAATTGACCGAGCTGCCGTCGGGCAACATCCGCATAGACGGCGCGTTTACCGAAATACCATCCAATTCGATATTCCGTTTGAAAGACGGCGGCGAGCGGCTGGCTTTCGTCGATGTGGAGCTGATGCCGATGCAGGGAGCACCCGAGCCGCCGCCGGCCATGACGCCTTCCGGCGCTCCTGTGCCTCTTTTGAATCCCACGGTGAAGTTGATCGCCTTCAACAAGTTTCACATCGATCTGACGGATTCGCCGGGACCTTCGGTCAGGCCCAGGGAGTCGGATCAGACGAAGGGATATTTCCACGGTCTCTCCCGGATCGCGATCTCTTGCTTCAATCTGAACACGAACGAGCTGGCGCTTGCGGACAGCGGCGGATCGCCTATCGAATTGCATCTCGCCCGTCTGGGGTCGGCGGAGTCCGATCAGCTCGAAATGCGCTTCGGCCCCGTGACGTCGGAAGGCGGGAACCTCGATACACGAGGCGAACCGTTGCGCATAGCCCGGCAGAACGGCGGCGACGCAACGGCGACTTTGTTCGCCTATAACGCATCATTTCCGGCAAAACAGTCTTTTCTCGAAAACGACGGTATGCATCTGCGCGCCTCCTTGAACGTCAACGTGCAATCCTGCGGCGCCACGGTGCAGCAGTCATGCAACGTCGCGCTGGATATCGGAGAACACCTTGTCGGACTCAGCGGGATGGAACCGCTGGACGCATCGAAAATTCAACCTCAGGACATACAGCTGCAGAGATGGATACTGCACGCCGAGACCTTCGTTTTCGACGGCGCGTATTTCAAATTCGACGGCTGGATAAAGGCGCCCCTCATCGCAAATTACGACACCGAGGAAACGCGAATGACGGTGCCGTTCACGGGAATGGAACTGAGGCCGGATCAGCTTGCAGGCGGGAGTTTCCAGTTCGCCGACCTCGACCTGCTCGGCATCGCGAAGATGAAGTTCACAAAACCGTTCATAATGGCGGTGGATGGAATATCCTGGTTCCTGACTTCGGAAGATCCCTATGTGCCTGCCGATATGGGGGCGGGCAAACATCTGGAAGGTTTGGCGGCGGGATCGAAGATACTGCTGGAGAATTTCTATCTCCGTTCCAACGGCGCCTTCGTCTGTTCGCCGGCCCAGGAACAGGTCACGGCCTGGGACGTCAGCACCTTCCAACCTCTCAGTTTTCAGATCGATTATCAGAACGAGCCCTTGATCTCCATGCAGGGCAGTCTGACCCTGATCGATGTTCCCGATCTGGCCTCGCAGGCAACGCGCTTCGTGTACACGTCCGGCGGGAAGTTCAACATGGACGCGGTGTATCTGGCATCGCCTTTCAACGCGGGCGGCGTGA
>CAYLZD010000102.1:0-4076 GCA_964388275.1 uncultured Chromatiales bacterium | reverse complement strand
ATTTGTAAGAATTCCGTTTCTTCCGGGCGAATGTATTATTTAGAGGGGTCGCATCGGTTGAATAATACTGCTGTCCGGCGACGGCCGCAAAGCAGTATGCCGGCGTCGTGTCTGTGTGGTGGCATGATATGATGCCGTTTGCATGTTGAACAGCATCCTGCCCGCTCACCGCCGGCCGGCGGAAAACATAATGTTGATTGTATTCCGATGCGGAGACAACGCAGTTGCCCGCAAGGAATGCCATCGCTGATATAATATATGCATAGGTTCTTGTCTTCATCAGAAACATGGCCGATATATTGAGGTGATACATGACACACCTAACGCGAGACGAAAAACCGGCCGTGACGCAAGGCGGAAGCGGACGAAACAATGAAATAATATGCGCCGCTCCGGTAATCGGAGGTTTTTATCGTGTAAAGCGCATCGCCGTTCCGGTCAACCGGCAAGGGGCTTCTATGCGCGAGCTTCCCGAGCGCGTCGAAGATCTCGATGATATGAGTTCCCTCGCCCAGTCCTTCGATATGAACGGAAATCTCGTCCCGAGATGGCTGTGGATAGGCTTGTATGGCTGGGGAGTAAAATATTCGATCTCGTCGTACAGGCGCCGACCTTTGTTTGCCATAAGAATCATCAGAGAATATATTGATGATAGTACTCAGGCTGCGCGCCGGTAAATCCATGGCGCCTCCATTGATACCCAGGCAGAGATAAACGATCGCTTCGGGATAATGAGACGGCGGCAGTTCGAAGCCGAGAGTGAACGTGGTGTCGTTGCAGAAGGGAAGCACGCGAAAGCTGATGCTTGAACCGATCTCCTGCATGGATGCCGAATCCAATATCAAACCACGAATAAAAACCGTATCTCGCGGAGCGAATATCGGCGACTGGTTGTATTTGACCTGCCATTCCACAAAATCACTGCTTCTAAATAAAATGCCGGAGGTCCGTGTTATGTCCTGAATCGCAAGCCCAGCAGGTGAACCGTCATATCCCCCCAAAGGCGGCCCGGCGACCTGAACCATGTACTGCATGCGTATTGAATCAGTGAGGGTGGGCGCGCGTAAAATGAAATGTGAGAGTATCCGCCTGTCATTCATATCGGAAATGTAATATTCGTATTCCATGAACTCGGGAAGAAATGGATCAGAGCAGGACGGCATGCTCGAATTGGAAAGCAGGTGATAGGGTGTTGAATCACCTTTCGCAGCAACGACCAAAACGTCATCGCCGATTCGGAAAGGTTGCGGATTTCGCGAAGTATTGGATGAGAACGCCGCCAATTCATTATCCCTTCCCCATGCCCAAACGGAATCTCTCATACATAAAGCATTGCTCCGCAGCCGCGCGCCTTCATATATCGAATCATTTACGCTCCATATCAGAAAAGCGGATTGATCGTAGACATCACCAGATTGTGACGGTCTCGCAATGACGATGGGATCGACCGATCTCTCGGAGCGGTTGTATTTCCGGTTGAAAAAAGTCCTGACGTTTAGATTTTGTGTGCCGCTCCATACATCCCAAAGCATATGGACGGTTTTTTCGTGTTGATAATAATCCTGTCCAATGGTTTCTGTTTTTTCGCCAATCGATGTTAAATGTATGATATTGTTCGAAATATCAACATGTGGATTACGCAGCGAATTTACCAGGGTATCGATACCATAATCGGAAAGCCGGTATATGTCCTTTGTGTTGCCGTATTTTCTTCGAATGAAAATTGTGTTGTCGTTGCTCGCAAGCCTTTCATGCCATACCAGCACTTCATGACCATCGGCGCTTATCGAAAATGATGGTCTCCTGGAAAGGGAAGATGATCCTTGATACCCTTCACTCTCTAAAACGTCGTGTAATTGGGCTCCGATGCATATTTCTGCCTTCAAAGAGTCCGGCCATGTTTGCCCGGCATCAGTGCTGACGCGCTCGAATATTCCGGAATCCGAAGAGAAATACACCTTTATTGTGTTGGTGTAGAATGCGCCGATAACCGGCAAAGGGCCTTCGAGAGAACATGACACCGTATCCAACGTATGAACAGGCCCTCTAAGCGCCGATGTCTGTATAAGATACGTGCTGTCGGAGCGCTTCTCCTGCCAAACCAGATGAAATGCGCTGCCCGACCACGCTATGGACGGCGCGGATGCGTCGTTTTCAGTGTCAGGTTCGTATCGGACCGTATCCTTCATAAACGTCAGTGTGCTTGTGAGCACGGCGCTGTTCCATGTTGCGCCGCCATCCGCCGAAAGATACGTCACGATGAATCCCTTGCCGGCTGCATCGTTAAGCTTTACGGTTGTCGCAAGCGCAAGAGTGTCTCCGCTGTATGCGAGCTTATTCTGTTTGTTGCAGCATTGGGCATAGGGATCATTGACATACGGCTGCCTTATATCTATGAAAAAGGAATTCTGCTCGAGAGTGGAATCATAGTCCGTGAATTGCATTACAACCGGACGATTGGCAGACACGGGCGAGGGATTGAACGAAATGAAATCGGTAATGGATGAAGGATTCGCCGGGATGACCCCTGGTTGAGTCCATAGAGAGAGAGTCTGACCTTTGTCGAAAAAATCATGGGCGGAAGTGCGCTTCTCCTTTTCGTATCTGACATTGTCGCCCGGGCTCGCCTCGATCACGGTAAGTCCGCCCCGTTTCTGTGCGGATGAAACAAGCATCGAATCGTATTCCCAGACCAAGAACCCGCCTTGAAACCAGGCGCTGGAATCGTTGATGTTGCAGTCATAACCTATACGACGATCGAAACCGTATGGCCGCCTGTTTTCGATTATCAGATATCGGCCTCTGCGCAATTTGTCGGGGTCGAAATCGTCGGAAAGCGGGACGACAGCCACTTTAGATCTCCCTCCCTGCCATGGTTTCTGAACAACCGGCAGGTTTACGTACCCCTGATAATCCGGCTGAATCACCTCCGCGCTTACCCAGCCGAGTAGCAGTTTCGCCCAGGGATCGAGATGAGGAGGCATCCACTCCGGCGCGCATCCTCCTCTCGACATAACGGAAAAGCCCATCCAGTTGTATGTATTGGCGCCGGCGAAAGCATCCCAGTTGTAATCGAAGATGTTGATCCCTGCAGAGAAGGAGTATGCATGCACGTATTCGTGAGCCAGAGCTGCGAGTTCATTGTTGAAAAATCTTCGATACGGAGGAACGGCGTGTTTTGCCTTCTCACAATAAAGGATAATTGTCGGATATTCATCCTCTCCGGGCGCCGTAGAATACTGTCCTGTGCCGAGGTTCTTGCCGGCATATACGACCAGCAAAACATCCAGCGATCTGTAACCACTGTCGCCGAGGATTGTCCTGGCGATTGAATCGCAGCCGCGCGCCAATTTATTCCCGACTGCAAGATGAAAAGTCTCTGTATATGTGGAATCCGTTTTAGCAAGCGGAAGAGTGTGCCACTGCACTATGCCGTCGTTGAAGATATTGCCGCCTTGCGGAACCATAATTGGATTGAGTATCCCGCTGTAGCAGGTTGAATCACGAGCTTCCAACGGTTGGAGTACGTGCAAACCGCCGCTGTTCTCGATGCACCACTGCCGCAGACTGCCTTCGTATTCGAAGAATGCGGAAGACCACCCGATCGAATGAGTAGCTGAATCCGGATTCGTAAAGCTTCCTGTCGTGTCGAACACCGGTTCCCAGTAATGCCTGCAACGGTATTTGTTGTCAATAGGGCCGGCCGTGCTGTCGCAGCCGTCGTACCCTACACATCCTCGCGCGTCTTCATTAGTCGCGTGATCGGCAAATTGTACACAAAGTATTCCCACGCGGGGCGTCTGGGTTTGCGCGAATGCCGCGATTTGAGGGAGGAATATCAATGCCATCAGCGGTAGCAAAGCGCGGTTGCTTCGATCAGAAGCCCCCCACCAATTTTTCAGGGGGGGTACGGGGGGGGGGGGTATGGATGCGGCTCATGGCGCCCTCCTCGGCGATGAGTGTGTTTTAGAAATCTATACTTCAAAGGAATTATACATCAGAATCTGGAGATAAACAAGCAGGCTCCTCACATAAACGAGTGCGATAGAATTGTGGGAGAAGGGTCGTAACATGAA
>CAYLZD010000101.1:0-4089 GCA_964388275.1 uncultured Chromatiales bacterium | reverse complement strand
CGAAATCGAAGCTCCAGCTTCCATCCTCATCCCGGGCTTTCAGCATGCCGCCGAAAGCGCCGAAATACGCGCGGGCTGCGTTCCCCTCAACGCCCAGCAATTGCCCGGCGTCACGGGCGGTCCGCGCCTTTCCGGCCATGCGCGCCATCATGCGCACGGCGGCGGCGGGCGCATCGGGATGATTGCGCATCAGCAATGTGCGGGAGTTCAGCACCTTGGCCGATACGAAGTATCTGGATAAACCAAGGCAAGTCACGTCATCTTGCGCGGCCCGGAACTGCAGGCTTCTCAGCTCCACGTTCTTGTGCGACATGCCGTGCGCAATGCCCTTGAACCATCCGCCCATGGAGAAAAACGCGACCGGTATGCCGCGCGCGAAGCACTCCGAAAGAGCCGGCGTGGTTATCTGCACGGACCCGAACAGTCCGATGTGTGATGTTTCGGCAATGCGCGCGTCGCCTACGCGCTTGGCGCCGCTGAGAATATCGAACAGTTCGTCCCGTTTGGACACACGGGCGCCCTGCTCCGTCACGTAAAGCGGCAAAGCATCGTCCCGTGCCGGAAGCAGGCGTCTTACGTCCTCTTCCAACTCGGAAGCCCGCCGCCCTCCCGAAGAAAGAAACAGCGTTTCATCCGGCAGGCATATGCCCGCCAGCGAGCAACGCGGGCATTTGGAGCTGCCGGAAAGAGGCGGCGGGATTGCGCCGGCTTCAGCCATCAGGAAGGCCCGGCTGACCGCGTCTCGTGTAAATGCGATGAGTTTCTCATCGAATTCGATTTCAACGCGCGTCTTTGAGGCGACATAGTACAACACACCGCCCGGTGAACTGTAGCCATGCGAACGCAGCACAAGTCCCTGGGCGCAGAGCTGCGCGCGGTCGGTGATCCATGCGCGTTCGGGGATGTCCGGCAGGGCGCCGTGCTTGTAATCAACTGGCCTCGCTTCCCCGCCCTCCCCCTCGATGAGATCGATTCGAGCGGTCAGGCGTTCCTCTTCCGATGAAAGCCACACCGAACGCGCATGTATGCGCTCGTCGGATTCCGGCGCCGGAAGCCCACCGCCTTCCTCATCCACGCGCTTGTGCCGCGTGCGCCCTTCAATCGTGTCGGCGCTCTCCGCGAAATCGCCCTGCACCCACTCGATGTATGCCAGCCGCGGGCAGTAGACGAATTCGTTCAATATGCGGGCGGGGAGAAGGTCAGTTGTCATGAAGATATTTCATCGAAGCCGAATTTAATGGCTGTGCGACCATGAGCGCGCCGCATGATATGATGCTATCACAGGGCCTCGAGGAAAAACATGTTTCTGAATTCTTCTACACCGGGCATAGGGCTGCCGCGGTGAATAGCCCGGTGGCAGTTGGCGCATAGCACGGCAAGATCCTCCAGCCGTGTTTCAACGTTTCCACAGCTTTCCGCAAGCGGGAGGCGATGATGAACCTCGCAAATTTCACCATTCAAACCGGGATACTTGACCGTGGCGGAAATGCCGCACGCTTCGCATACGAGACGGCCGGATGAGGCGATAACTGCATCCCGCTTGGCTTGAGCTATATGGGAATCACGCTCCCGGTGAAAATGTATCATCAGCCGTGGTTCTCCCTCCAAGGCGCTCATTTCAGCATCGCCGTCAGTCCCATGAAGTTCCTTCTCATTATAACGATAAGCCCATTTGCCTGCCAGCCTTTGACGAATGAACATCGGCGTCCATATGTTGCTTCCGCTCGTGATCTGCGCCGAAAACCACGCGACCATATTCGACGCGACAGCTCGCGAGTCGGGCAATGATGATGTTCCGATTGCGTATTCTATGATGGGCGCCGCTTCTTCATCGGCGAGAAGAAGGTCTACTATGGAATCGTGACGGATGAATCCGTTTTGTCTGTATGATTCTACCAGAATGTGTCGCGCGATAAGGGGGAATACCTTCTCTTGCTGGAGAGTTGGCCCTGCGCTCTCATTAACGGCATGTCGGCTATCATCGCCATGGACGGTTTCGTTCCTGTCAAAGTACTGTTTTGCCGCGAGACGCCGGTCCGCTTCTGTGGCATACGAAGTGGATTCCCTGAAACTGCGCCACGCAAGGTTGGCTTCTTCAAGGCTTTTTCCATTAAATCGCGCATAACGGCAAAACAGATTGTGGAGGGTGAGGGACTTGTCGGTTGTATAACCCAAGCAATTACTCCTGATTTGTCGAATTCATGAAATAATCAACAATGCGAATACACATTTTGGGGTTCATGTAACGTAACGGAAGATAGACCAGAAACGAAATTCCTTCAATCTCGTGTGTATCTTTCCTCCCCCGTCTCCGGCAAAAACAGCCCCATACCAAAATGCGCGTTGTAACCGAGGGCGATGGGACCGGTAACGGGCCGGCCGAAATCTATGCGAAACGCACCGGCGGAGCGATTGGCGGCTTCGCCGCGCTTTTGGCGGAAGCGCCTGAATTGGAGCGGGCGCAGCTCATGAGCGCCCAGACGGAAGACTCCATTCTCATCGGTCAAAGGTTGAATTTTGATGTCATCGAGCGACAAATCAGTCAGTTCAGGCCGCCGCTTGATGAAGTGTCGGATCTCTTCGCGCAGAACCGCGATCAGGAAATTTGTGTTCGACTGCCACATGTCTTCCGGGTCACGCTTTGTCCCGCGTTTTTTAAGATGACGTGGCGCAAGAAACGGTGTGACCGAGATCCATGAATGTCCTCGACTCAACGGAGCGCACCTGTAATCTTTCATGCGGCCCAAGCCGAGCAGCAGCGTACGGATTTCGTGGCCGGATTCATCCCGCTCCCGGCTCTTCAATGTGCTCAATTTATCGAGTGATTTTTGTTCATTCGCAGAGAAGCCATCGGATGCAACTATAGTGAGATGGTCGATACGCCCATCTCCATCTTCATCCGTCGGCAAATAGTAAGAGTGTCCGTGTCCCCGCAAGGGCCGCCCTTCGATATCTTTTCCGGCAAATACGGAGGTTTTACCCTTAGTGCCGTCTGGCTCAGGGAAGAGGCGCCCGTAAATGCCCATCAGCGCCCACCGCGTGGATTCGGCTATAGGGAGCGTTTCGGTAATCAGCGGCAGTACACTGGAATCCAGTGAGAAACGCGCTACCTGCATTCGGCGTACGTCCGAACGCATCCCCTTCTTAGATACCGTCTGTGCCTTAAAGCAGTCACGGTTGCGCAGATATGAAACCCACCGCGAACCTGGCGGGTCGGACCATTTCTCTTCATGAAGCAGAGCGGTTTCGGCGCAGAGATGCCAGTTCGGTTCGTAGAGCGCATGCCGGGTGGTTGTGGTGATCATGCCCTTGCCACGGTCCGAGGTAACGCGTTTCAGGCGAACCACATGCTCGTCAAGAAACGCCGTCCGCGGATCGGGACACAGTACTCGAACGATTTCCTGACCTTCTGCCACATGAGACTCTCCGCTCGGTTCGCACCAATGTAGTCCATTTCCGTTAGCTTGCTTTGCGGCATCGCACAAATATGTGGCCTCCTGCTCATCGAGCAGACGCCCATCGCACCAGGATTCCGAACGACCGAAAAATCCGATATGCTGTAGAATACGGGAGAGAATATCACGTTGCTGTTGAGACAGTGCCTCATCGGGCCAGGCGATGATGAGGTCAGCCGATTTGTCAAGTGCAACGAAAGCATCGAAAACCTTTGTCGGGTAGCCGGGCCCTGTCTTGAACCAAGGCATATAATGCCTGGTATGTCCTGTCGAAGCAGGCGGCAGTACGAATGACGGGGGTTGAGACAACTTGGTCAACAAAGCGAGCATATCGGATTCGGTAATAGCTTCGTCCAGTTTGCGTTTCCATGTCGCGACCAGCGCTCTCAGGAACCGCCATGGCGACGGCGGCCATTCCGTCGCTCCTTCATTGACGTGCCGCCCCCATGGTGTCGCGTGGAAGCGGCCGGCTGGAAAGCGGAGTGCTATGGCAATCATCAAGCTTTTCCTTCCGCTTCCTGTTTGTCTTCCTTTTTCTTCTTGCCGGGCTTCCATTCAACTGTTGTGATTGCCGGATCGGCGAACAATCCGGCATTCGTACAAGCGGAAATGCCCTGCGCACACTCTTTCAGCA
>CAYLZD010000100.1:0-4162 GCA_964388275.1 uncultured Chromatiales bacterium | reverse complement strand
GCGCGCGTCATAATAGTGACGGATTTCGATACGCCCGAGTACAGGGAGCAGGCGGAGACGGCAGGGGCTGTTGCGTTCGTCGCGAAGGAGAATATGTCGGAACTGCCCGGGGTATTGAGGACGATTTTCTTCTGAAGGCGCCTCAATTCAGGTAAGCACGTTTTTTTCTGCGAAGCGGCCTGCGCTTCGAAGCGATATGCACGATTTCGTTCATTAGGAGACGAATGTGTTTTAAGGAGAGTTGCAATTCACGCAACTGAAAAGGGCGTGGGCGTTGCTCCATGCTTATCAATGACAGGTCGCATGTAAAAAAGCGGGATGGCCGGCTGAAAAATCAGTACAGGTACTGATGCATGGCTGATGATGGATTGATTTATTGAATACGGGATGAATCAGTCATTCGTACGGCGAAAAATCACGATATACAGATAAACATCCAGCCAAATTACACGCATCCCAGGAGGTTCCATGTGTGCTCGTGTTTGTTTCTTCAGGCAGCTTCGTGAAAACCACACCAGGCGGATGAATGCCGCCTTCAACAGCCGGCGGAAATGGGCGGCGTATGCCGCTATGACATTCGTTCTGATTTCCCTGTCGATTCCGTTGCGAAGTTCCGGCCAGTCCTGCGCCGGTCAGATCGGCATCAGCATTGTGCTGACCGACAGCGCCAAAACATACTACTCGGTGAGAGTGGACTCGAACAGCTTGCGGGACGTTCACTCCATCGTGCTCCGATTGTTGCCGCCGTACGGCAGGGGTACAGGTTTCATCAACGTGGGGACAGCCGCCGCATGGTCGGTTATCCAGAAGTCGGCCGTTGAACTGGAGTACAAGACGCTGTTCAATCAGCCTCTTAGAGGACCGACACCTCCGCTGCCGTTTCTGCCGGTAGGGACTTTCACAATCGAGAATCCAACCGATTCGGTACTTGTTAGAATTCTCGGGCCGACTGGAAAAATCATTTGCGAAGAGAAAAAACCACTCCCGCAGCCCATCACACCCGCTGATCCATGCCGCATCCAGAATTGTCTGGTCGACAAAATCGTATTGAACACCGGATATGATCCCACAACCGCTAGCACGATACCAACCGGCGCTCCGGATCCTAGATGGGAGCTCATCCCACCGTTCCCCAGCACTAGCGGCACACTCCCTGCTAATTCATGGGTTATCAGTAAGACTTTCTTATGGGGCGGTTCATGGGTGGCTCCGTGGTCCGGTCCGATGACTCAATCGCAATGGATCTCGCCGCATTCTTACGCGGGTTGGTCCACAAACAACAAAGGTGGGAACGCGGAACCATATCGTCTGCGCTTTTCCTTTTGCCTTTGCAAGGGGGATACGGTCAATATCAAAATGCAGTACCACGCCGACAATAGCGTCAGAGTGTATCTCGATAAAACCGACAAGAACGCGACAGGATGGTTGCACCAGACGGATTATTATCCGGACCAACACAGCCCGGATACTTACGTTTTTAAAAATCCGCCGGAAGACATTCCAGTATATACTACATATCTTCCCGCGGGCCAGCATTACATCGAGGCGCATCTCAGGAACACAAGCGGCACGGCGATGGGTCTGAATCTGGTTGGCACGATTGAAAGCGCCACTAATTCTCCGCTTGTGTTCCAAACACATGAATGCTGCAATCCGTCAGGTGCCATTGTTGGAAGGAAAATAAACGACACGGATTGCGACGGGATAAATCCATATACCAATCCCATCGATGCGCAGGGCTTGTCGGGATGGACAATCAACATCACCGGTCCGGGAGGTTCATATTCCGCGCAGACGGATCAATACGGGTACTACAGTGTAACCGGATTGCCGCCCGGCGTGTATACGGTTTCAGAGGTATTGCAAGCCGGGTGGTATGCGACGAATCCCTCCGGAGGCGGTGCAGTTGTCACGGTAAACCCCGGAGAAACAACGGTGGTTGATTTTCTAAATTGTCTGAAGGACGGCGGTCCATGCAAAGAAGGCGAGTTCATCGAGGATGAAGGATGTGTTTTCGAATTCCTCCATCATAATATCAATCCTGAAGGCGTGGCAATCGACGATTTTCATATTATCCCATTAAATACCACAGGGCCTGTAACATTTGAGATTCTCGATTTACCATCCGGCTGGTCTGTCTCCAGCGAAGGGTCTACAGGTATTGAGATATACGCCAATTCGAGCACCGATGTGGTGGATTATGGGGATTATCTGTCCGGTTTGAAATTCAAGATCACACCCAAGTGCACTGGTGTAAAGATCATGTGGCTGACAACCTCGCATGCAGCGGGATTGAAGGATTCCGTGATATGCAGTGGAACCGATTCATTGCACTGCGCCGGCGATTGCTATTCACCTCCCGATTCCCTCATCGGTTGGTGGCCCTTCGACGAAGCGTCCGGATCGACGGCAGTTGATCTGAGTCCGCTCAGCAACGAGGGCAACTGGGTGGGATCGACGACTCACGCGATTCAGGGAGTCGTATCCCGTGCAATCGATTTCCAGACAATCGATGCGGATTTTGTCAGCATCCCGATAGCGCAGACAACTTACATCGGAACGCATAGCTTCTCGGTTGACGCATGGATCAATCTGAAACCATCGAACGTGGACATACGCTCGGTTGTCTACAGGCACGATGGGTCGCGGGGATTCATAGTCGGTGTGACGGCGAACGGGAACATACAGTTGACGCTCAGTGTAAATGGCGCCCACTCCACGGTCACAGGCACCGGCCTGCCCAAAATTACATTTGGAAAATGGCATCACATAGCTGTAACGGTAGGTAGATACACCTACGGCGGAGCATCGGTATTCTTTTACGTTGACGGCGTGTCGGTAGGATATACGACAACCGCCCTCGACCCTGCGGAGAGTCTGGATATAGACAAACCCCTTTATGTAGGGGCATCGGGTCCGCCCAACCTTCCGTATCGTCATATAGACGGCGCCGTGGATGAGCTGGAGATATTCAGCGGCGTTTTGACGGCGGACCAGGTCAAGGGTATTTACAATGCGGGACCCTGCGGGAAATGCAAGGAGGATTCGTCAACCGTATGCGGCGCCAAGTACGAGGATCTGAATCGTAACGGCGTACGGGATAATGGAGAGCCGGGCCTTGCAGGATGGACGATACAGCTGATGGACATGGACGGCAATGTAATTCAGACCTTGGAGACGGATGCAGAGGGCAGGTTCTGTTTCAGAGGCGTGTCGGCCGGTACCTATTTGGTTGCCGAGATCGAACAGGCCGGCTGGGTGCAGACGCAGCCGTCCTCGCCTCCTATGTACACAATTGCGATTAGCGCTGGCCAGCTGTATCCATCGTTGCTTCTTTTTGGAAATGCAAAGGAAGGGGATTGCAGCGATGTGATACCGGATCCATCGACCTCGGATCCTCTCGAATGCCTGCATTCCTTCACAGTACACAATCCCTGGGGCGATACGAAGCCGATCAATACGATCACTATCGCAGTTGACGGAGGGATATTCAGCGATATCGATCTCGCGACCTCCTGTACATTCGATCTGAATCCGCCCGCGTACATAGGGCAGTCCGTAGTTACCGTCCATTTCGATCCGCCATGCGGTACGGACATTCCGGGCGAGTTTACGATTTTATCGAACACGCCGGACGGTCAGGTGAACCTGTACTGGACCATCGTACATGGTTCCACCGTCTGCTACGACACGACGAGCATGTGGTGCTGTACGGCGCCCTGCGACACGGTGCTTTCCTGGCCCATCCCGGATGAGGAAACCTCCAACGACTCCCGCACCTTCCTAATCATCAACCGGACCGCCTCCCCGATCGCGTGGATAGAATGGACGATGAATCCCGATCTTTCGACGGCGGCGGGCGCGGGATGTTCGGGCACTTTGGACGGAGGAGATCCGTTTGTAGACGGAACGGCGCTTTCTGCCGCGCAATTCATGTTCCCTTTCATGCGGATTCCGGCTTCTGGCACGTTTTCGCCGCCGGCACAGAACTCCGTGCAATTCAACCTGGGAATAGACTGGTTCTGCCAATATACGGGTGACGTTCACTTCATCGTTCACCATGAGGACGGCTCCATCTGTCATCTTGTATCGGATATGTGGATTGTGAAAGCGCCCGTGACACTTCGATTCACTTCAGATCCCCCCAGGCGATATCCGCCAA
>CAYLZD010000099.1:0-4542 GCA_964388275.1 uncultured Chromatiales bacterium | reverse complement strand
CGATCACACGCAGTTTTATCTCAAGGGAATTCCCGTGCTTTTCTTTTTCACGGATTTGCACACGGACTACCATCGTCCCAGCGATGATTTCGAGAACTTGAATCTGCCCGGACAGCTCCGTGTGCTTCGTTTCGTGTCGGACGTGCTACGAGAAATCGGTGATGGTGACGAGAAGCCGGCGTTTACCCGAGTGGAAGCGAAGGAGGGCAGGCAGATGCGCGGTTTCAACGTATATGTGGGGACCATACCCGATTACGGCGCGACAGCGGATGGATTCAAGATTTCGGGCGCGAGTCCAGGCAGTCCGGCGGACAAAGCCGGGTTGAAAGCCGGGGATGTGATCGTGCAATTTGGGGACACGAAGGTCAAGAACATTTACGACTACATGAACGCGCTTGGTCTGCACAGGCCGGATGAGGATGTGGCCGTGGTTGTGAGGAGGGGGGAGGAAACGGTGACCGTGACCGTTCACCTCGCAAAGAAGAGATGACATATCTTGAAGAGATGACAACTCTTCAAGATATGACATCTCTTCATTGTGGGCGTAGCCTGCCCCGGGTAAGAACGGCCATGCCACCCTCCTCAAATCCGCTCTCCTGCCTTTACACCGGAAGCGGCATTGCCCGGCTCGCTTCATGTGAATCCGAATTCGCTGTTCAGTTCAGTGCTACGAATTCCCTTGCTTCCGTCACGATTCTCCTTACATCGATGCCATTTTCATATGAGCACTTCCCGGATCGATGACCCGCGCCGGGTTGACAAGACCTCTCGGATTAAGCGAAAACGCGCAACAGACCTTTGTGCCGATAACAAAGGACTGATTTTCATGCATTTGCAGAGTGACAAGCGCATCCAGGATTGCTTCTTTCATAGTAATACGCCTGCAATACGCGGCTGTCATGCGCAAACTGTCTCCTGTAAAATCGAAATCAAGCAGATCAGCTTTATTAGCGCGCATCCCTTTCGATATCGACATGCGCAGAACTTCAGCCTCCGCATCATGCTTGGAAACCGTTGAGCCGGCTCTGAAAATCATGCGTAATACTGAATGTGTGATACGGCGATGCATGTGATTGTTCATTCGATTGTGATTGACGATGGAGGTTATACGCGCGGGGCTCGCCTCAGGTTCCACTCGCCTCACGACTTCAGAACCGATCGGGATGGTAATAGAGTGATCACGCCATGACGAACACTCCGCTCTATCGCGCCTTGATATTCGACCTCGATGGAACCCTCGTGGATTCGCGCCTGGATTTGGCCAACGCTGTGAACGAGATGCTCGGCCGCTTTAAACTGCCTGAACTCGCCGCCGATACCATCCTTCGTTTTGTCGGACGCGGGATCAGGCGCCTGGTTCGCGGCAGTCTCGATGAGGCGGGCGGTGTAAGCATCGACAGCGAGCAAGGCCTGCGCTCTTTCTCGGAAATCTATGGTGAACGTCTTGTCGAAAATACCTGTCCGTATCCGGGCGTGAAGGAGACACTGAAGCGTCTCGAAAATCTTCGAATGGCCGTCGTCTCAAACAAGTCGCAGAAGTTCACAGAGCGCATACTCGAGGCTTTCGGCGTCCGGAACAGCTTCAGGATTGTCCTCGGAGGCGATTCGCTGCCTGAAATGAAACCTTCTCCGGCTCCAATCCTGCATGCGCTGCGCGGACTCGGTGAAGCGCCGGCATACGCCCTCATCATCGGCGATTCCACTTACGACATCGAAGCCGCCAAGGCGGCCGGCGCCGCTTCCTGCGCAGCCTTGTACGGATTTCAGGATGTCAACACCCTGCTCGATGCGAAACCGGATTATGCGATCCGGAGTTTTCCTGAAATCGCTTCTCTTCCCGGCGTTTTTCCGTGTTGCTTGCAGTCTGAGCAGGACTTGAGCGGGCCGCGTGCAGACGGGGCCTGAAATGAAGTTCCTGAATCGCGCGACAAACCTCTTCCACGCTGCGCGAGCCGGCCGCATGGACCCCACGAAGTTCGTGGCATACGGCTCGGCCTTGCCGTCGCCACTCATCTAATCAGACGATTCTATCTGCTGATCTTGACACGTTTCATGCAGAATCTTATATTTACACGTCTATTCGCTGTTTATCCGGGCATTTATATCCGAAGGTAGTGCGAACTCCAAGTAGGAAAGATGAATCAATCGGCTATTCAATCACTTCACAGTGCATAAATCATGATATTCCGCGGCCCGTAGCAAGCCGCCAATTTTCAACAACAAGGAGGTCAATATGAAGAGGATGTTTGTAATCGGTGCGGCACTCATGCTGTTTGTCGCAGCACAGTCAAGCGCGCAGCTTCCAGGAGGTTCCTTCGGCATCTCTGCATCATATGCGGGCGAATCCAGCCGTGCCTCGTTTTTGTACGCCGTGACGCCTCAGATCGACCTGCACTTCGGTCTGGGATTCTCCAGCACCTCAGTCAACAACCCTGACCCCATGCCGGATCCTGATTCGCAGTCGGCCATGTCGATACACGCCGGCTTGAGGTATTTCCTTCGTGGAGGAGATGTGGCGCCGTATCTCGGTGGACTTGTCGAATACAGTTCTCCTGAGGAAGACCACACGATCATCGGGATCCAAGGCGTTTTCGGCGCTCAGGCAATGGTCATGAAGAAGCTGGGCCTTTTTGCGCATGTCGGAATCGGCTTTGGATCCGCCACCACAAAGTACACGGTCGGATCAGACTCCGGAGACCGGACCATTACGACCATCGGCTTGTTCACCGCGGCTGTCGGCGCGGCGTTCTACCTGTAAATTTCCGCTTCTTATTTGCCGTGAAATACGCCCCTCAATAGAGGGGCGTTTTGTATCCGTGCCCACGGCAGGCAGGGCCAATGGGCGGATCCACTTAATCGCGGATGGGGCATGAAAATTCATCGGGCAGAATGCGTCACTGCTCGATAACGCTGACTCGTCGGCGCACAGCCACAAAAGTCCTGTTTATTGCGCCATACCCTGTCAGGATGTGGGCGGTGCGGACACCGGAAGGCCATCAGGCGGCTGACAACCGATTCTCGATCAGTCCGGCGTTGCTCTTCGTCTCCGCATGGCGGAAGTCCCTGCCGCGCGAATCGAGGATCTGTATCGTGACTCTCGGATCGTTGACCTTGTCAACCGAAATCGCGCAGACGCCGCGCGCGGGATTCCGGCTGATCCCGGGATCGAGATCTGCTGCGGGAGGCATCTTGTCCGTTCCCGTGATCCCCCGGACGAATCGGTGAAGCCGCGTGCTGCTCGGTGTCATCACTGTGTCCACAGCGCTGAAATTGATTTTATCATCTGATTCTGTTAGCTTGATCGTGACACGCATCCGACGCTTCGTCGTCGCTTATCATCCCATACATCGACCGCCGGTTTTTCTACGATCGGACAACGCAGGATCGAAAGTATTGCTGTTTCGCCTGCATACCATGAAGGATGCCGTGCTATTGCTCCAAAAGGTTTTCGAGATTGACATTGAGAAAATTGAGATCGCCCAAGAGCGGACTCCGTCTCCGGTGATTGGGGCGATCGCATGAAAACAAGAATCACGGCGAAAGCGCAGTCCTTCAAGGGGGAACCCTCACGAATCCCGCGACCACACGCCGCGGGCCACGGTTCTTTTCTTCTGAGAATGGCCGCGCCCTCGCGCTTCTTTTTGAAAGTTCTGGAGTCTTCGGTCCTTATTCTGTTCTCTCTTCAGTCGTTACAGGCGCAGGTTGAAACGGCTGATTCGCTGAGAGGAGTGTTGGATGAAGCGATTGCAACCGAGTCGAACGCCGACACGACAACCTCTCCGCTGCAGCCGGATTCCGCTCCGACAGCCCCGATAGCGGGACATCCGAAAACCCTATCAGCCGCTCGCCTGTCACATCTCATCAAACTGCACGAAGCGAGAGGCGACTTCGAAAACGCGTTCAGGCGTATGGAGGAATTAATCGCTCTTAAGGATACGCTGCTGCGGGACCAGAACCTCAAGCAGGTCAACGATCTGAAGATGCGTTTCGAAGCCGAACGCAAGGAAAAACAAATTGCAGCGTTGGAGACGGACAGAAAAATAAAAGAACTCGAGATCAGGGAAAGTCAGTTGGAACTCGATCGCAGGCGGCTGTCCCTTATCGCGCAGTCGCGGTGGACGAAGATTATAAAACGCGATGCCGAAATCGGAACCCTGGAACTGCAGCGCAATCGAAGCAAAGCGGAAGCGCATTCAAACAAAATTGCCGAAATAAGGATCGAGGCAAAGAAGCACAAGCACGAACTCGAACTCAAGGAAGCTGATATCCACAGGAAGCGGATGCTCACCGATTCGCTCCTTGTCTTCCTCCTGCTTACAGTCGCAGTGGCCGGACTCGCCGTGAAGAGCTTGCGGGACAAGCGCAGGACGGCCACTCTCGCGGCTGAAGCGGCCGAAAACAGGGCTCTCGCCATGGAAACCGAGGCATTGGAACAACGCATTGAAATCGACCGTAGGGAGAAGGAAGCCGGGAAGCTGTTCAGCAGACGCCTGATTTCGATGCAGGAACAGGAACGCAAGAGGATCGCCGGTTCCCTGCACG
>CAYLZD010000098.1:0-4622 GCA_964388275.1 uncultured Chromatiales bacterium | reverse complement strand
ACCCGGCATGTCGATTATCCGCTTTCGTGGCATTTTTCCTCCTGTGTATGTGCGAACGAATCTCAGCTTACCGATATACTGCGCTTGATGAAGCGCCGCTTCGTCCTCTTTGTCGTGAAGCGCCGGGACACGGTCACTTCAGCAGGATCATTTTAATGGTCCGGACTGCGGCGCTGCTTCGGTCCCTCGCCGCAAGCCGGCAGAAATACAGGCCGGGAGGAGCTTCGATGCCGTTCCGGTCTCTCCCATCCCACACCGCATTCTGCATGCCGGCTGACCGGTAGCCGTCGCTAAGCACGGTAATTTCCCGCCCGAGGACATCGAACACGCTCAGCCGTATCTCCCTCCCGGCGTGCAGTGAATAATCGATAGAGGTCGTCCTGGTAAACGGATCAGGATGATTGTCTCGCAAGGAGAAAGCTTCCTGAACTGCGGGCGCGCGGAGGGCGCTTGTTGCCGTGTCGTACTGAGTGACTTTAAGGTACTTGATCCGCGGAGTGTCGCTGTCCTCCTCCAGAGTATCTACGCCCAGTACGACACGGATGTTGGTTTTCGTGACGAACTCATGGAACGAGGACCTGCCGAAATCGGTGTTTTCCTTTCTCAAGATGCGAAGGCATTCGAAATCGCCGAGAGGCAGGCGGAGCAGTCCGGATGCCTCGACTTTCGCCGTCCTCCATGCTTTCCCGCTTCCCGTTTTAATGCCGGTTCCCGCGTCGAAGACATCGACGACGACATCGTCCATCCATTCCGAGCCGAGAGTGCAGGGGAAGGGATAGTCCACTCCCGGCGGCGACCATACGAAATTGGTTTCCGATGGCGGTGTCGGCCATTCTGAAAACCTGCCCAGGTAGTAGCGTCCCGTCTGATTCAACGCATAGTAATAAAGTATGACGAAGTTGTCGGGGAATGATCCGCCAAATTTCATGGCGCGGTGAGTGGCCTGAGCAAACATGCCGCTGACCGACACAGGCTGCGCGTCGATACCCTGTCCCCGCTCGGAGCTGTACGAAAATCCGGTGAAGTCGAAGACCTTTCCCGCCCCGGCGCCCCCGAGCGTGATTGTCGTTCCGGGGGCATCCGAGGCGAAGTAAGTCGTGCGCAACCTCGATTGGAGCACGGGCAGGTCGTCTTCCATCGTGAGTACGATCTGCGCCCGCGCCGCCGGGCAGAGCGCCGTGATGAGAACAAGACAAATAAGCAAGGTTTTCATGTAGTGCTCCACGTGAAAATTATCACTCAAGGATCTGCGATAGCCCATCCGAAACCTATATGGATTCCCGGGACGGCGCAATAGCTCGCACCGATGCGCATGCAGAAGGATTTTGACGGCTGGTACCGGTAACCTAATGTGAGAACGGGGTAAAACTTCTGCCATTCGCGCTTAGACACAGTCGATTTAATGCGCAAATAACTTCCGCCCATGCCCAGGTCGAATCTGTTCCTCTTCCCCGAAGTCAGGAAATTCAGGACGGCGAATGGTCCCAGCCGCTCCCTTTCCTCCATCATGCACCCGCCCGCAACGACTCCGGCGCGTATGCTAACATTATCACCGAACAAACGCTCGTAGCTCAAGTCCAGGGAAACGCAGAAGATGACGGTCGCAAATGTCACATAGATGATGTTCGGATTCAGCTCGTATTTGCCTGCTGCCGATGTGTCCGACTGCGACGAATCGCGCGGCGTCTGCAGCGAATCGGGCGGTATCTGCGCTTCCGCCCGCCACCCCGCTGCCCACAATCCCAACAAACCCGCGACGAATAAAATCCTTTTAATGACTTCACCCTCCACTTTTCAATTTTCATCCTTCACTCTTTACTCTTCAACCCCCCTCACCTCACTACCGCAACCCTCGCCCGTCGCGCCCCGGCGCCGGCGCACAATTCCACGATATAAACACCCGTCGGCAGCGAACGCGCATCGAACTCCGCGATATAGACTCCAGTCGACTGTCTCCCGTCCACCAGCAATGCGGTTTTTCTGCCGAGCATATCGAACACGGTCAGCCGTACTTCGGCTTCGGTGTTCAGTTCATACCTGATGTTGGCCCGGTGTCCGTTGCGAGCCGAAACCGGATTCGGATAGCTCTCATGCAGAACCAATCCGGACGGCGATTGTTCGAGACGGCGCAGGCCGGTGCTGATTGCGTTTCCGAAGAGACGCACCTCCGCGGAAGGCCGGTTGGCTGCGTTGCTGTTCACGGTATACTTCCCGATGTGCAGTCCCTGCGATACCGGACTGAAGACAATCCGCGCCGCGCCTGAAGCGTTCGGATCGATGATGCCGGCGGCCTGTGTCTGTATGCTGTATGCGTCTCCGCTCACGGATTGGGAAGCGAGCGAGAGAGGAGCGTTGCCGCTGTTGTGAATGCCGAGATCGAGCGTGTCCGATTCCCCGGTCCTTGTGGCAGCGAAGTACAGGGTATCGGCGCTCAGTTCTATGACAGCCGCCGCGGATTGGTAACCGTATCCCAGCAGCGTTATTATGGAAAGCGAGTCGTCGTTGTCATTGCTGATTATTCTGAGCGTCCCGTGCCTGTCCCCGACGGAATCCGCGGTGAACAGGATAATAATGTCGGATGAATCCAACCCGGGAATCTGCATAGTGGAGCCGCCTGAGTCCAGCGAGAATACGTTCGGCGGGTAAGTCGTCATTCCAGCAATGTCGAGAGGCAGCGCCCCGCTGTTCGCCAGCTTGACCCGCGTGCGTTTGGAGGACGCCACCGGCGCGCTGCCGCAGTTCACGGTGGAGCGCACTATGATTCTCGGATTGCCGCGTGCCCTGTTCTCGACGGAAATGTATCCGCTGTAGAGGATTCTCATGTCGTTTTTCGACACTCCCGCCAGCGGATCGGCAAAGGACGAATGCAGCAGGCGGCCCGGGGAGGACATCCACGCGGCCCCGCTTGTCTGCACGGACTGCCGGGGCAGCACGTATTTCCCCGCCTGCGCGCGCGCGAACTGCGGCGCCGCGGCGAGGAGCAGGATTGTCAAGATTGCTCTTTTCATATCACTGCTCCGGATTATGGCATCCCAAAAATGACGATGCTGAAATCTTCAACTAATCTCCTGATGGCGAGCGGCGTTCCGGTCAGGCGGCGCAGCGTGACTTTACAACTGTTGGTCGAGAGAATCTCGACCGCGGCCGCTATGAAATCCGACGTCGTAATAGGAGTGACAGTCACGGCATAACTGCCGGTTGAAGCGAAGGTCTGATGGAACGTGATGGTGTAACTGGAGTCCGCCATGTTACGCACGACGGATGCGATGCCGCCGCCGCTCAAGAGGGTTCCGGCGGAGTTGATTCTGCCCCAGGCCTTGGGCATAACTACCGTGTCCATTCTCACCGTGACCGTACCGCCTCCCGTTGTGACTGAAACGCGTCCAGCTCCCGCTATCGTGACCGCGTCCTTGAGGCCGTTTACGCTCTTCACCACCTGTCCGGAGGCGATTTTCGCGGCGGTGACGGCGTTGTTCGCGATGGAGGGATTCGGATAGTCGCCCGACAGATCGCCGCCCGCCGGACCGCTTGGCGGCAGCGCCGCCGGTATCACGCCGGGGGCGAGTTTGGGTCCTGTGACGCTTGCGTCAGTGATCTTGGCCGATGTCACGGCATTATCCGCGAGGAAGGCGGACGACACGGCGCCGCTTTTAAGGTTCACGGTGGCGACCGGTCCACCGCCGTTCTGCACATCCAGCGTGTTGTTGGTGTTCTGTATGCCCTGTATGCCCGTGCCGCCTGATCCGGTGGCGGAGATAGTCAATACATTGCCGCTCGGCGTGAGCGTGACGTTCGAGCCGGCTGCGAGCGTCACTTCGTCGCGGAGAATATTTCCCCCGACGGTGAGGCCCTTGACGACCTGTCCGGCGCCGATCTTGCCGGCCGTCACGGCGCCGTCCGCTATTGTATTCGAGCGCAATGTGCCGGTGATGTCGCCGTGCAAGTGAAGTGTGTCGATGATCGTAAACCACCCCGGGTCCATGCCAACCAGTATATTTCCGCCCGACTTATTTATCGTGACTCCGTTGCCTCCTAGGATTTCATTTTCCGTGAGTAGGGCGGGATCCAATTTATTTGCCGAGATGCCCGCTCCGGCGGCGACGTTGTCGTTCAGGATGCTTCCCGGCGAGACGCTGTCGGCTTTGAGCGCGCGGAGTGCATGAGGACTGGACGTGACGCGGATCCGCGGCATGAGTTCGGGCTCATTTCCGATGGTCACTCCGAGCCAGGGGAAAGTGTTAGGAAAGGCTCTGGTATTCAGCAATACCGTGAACAATCCATTCCTGACCTCCACGTCATTGTGCGTCTCTGTCCAGAATGGAATGGTGTATATAGAATCAGCATAGAAAGAAAACGTCATCGACGGGATCATCTCGTACGGCTTTATCCGTCCGCCGGCGTCGGTGAGGAAGCCCTGGTAGGTGATCATGGGATCAGGAGTGAGTTGCGCATGGCCCGGTTTCACGGTCGCGAAGAGGAGGAGCACGGTGAAGGTGAAAGTGAAATGTGGAAGGTGTTTCATGGCTGCTCCGGCGTGTTCATGAGGAAATGACATATTATCGGATGGGATTATTCTGAAAAAGGTGAAGGTGAAGGTGAAAGTGAAAGGGGCGGTTGGTATA
>CAYLZD010000097.1:0-4639 GCA_964388275.1 uncultured Chromatiales bacterium | reverse complement strand
TTCAAGCGTATCCGGACCGGTGATGGAGCACAACAGCTTCGGTTCGGGCTCGTCGTAGACGACAACCGGCACGTTCACGCTGCAGCGTTCAACCCCCTCCGGGCATCGCGTTTTGGGAGTGGTGTACCTTGTGACAAGATTGATGGACGTAGTGCCGGGTATTCCCTTTGTCGAATCGAAGCGCAGCCGCCATGAATGCCGTACGGAATACCCTGGCATAAGAGGCGAGGGCGATATCGCAACTGAGAGCTGCTGACCGGGTGGATCGAGGTAATACCCATTCGGAAGTTGAAGCTCCAGGCGCGGATTCGTCATAAGCACGGAGGGCGATACGTTGCTTACGCTCGCATCGAGTGTGAAGCTGCCGGGCGAAGAGTATCTTCGCCTGCTCGCCACACGGATCGTGTCCGAGCATTGAGCCGAGCAGGATACGACCTCGCAGGTTGGGAGGCGGATTCTTGTAAGTCTGATGTCATGCTCCCCTTTACGGGCCGTCTGGTATGCGTTGAATGTCAATCTATTCCAATCCCGATCCCAAGTCCAATCTGCGAAATTAATGTAGCCCGTTTCACCAATTTTCATGCGTTGTATAAATGCCCGAGTATTATCGGGATACAAAAGAAATGTAGACCTTTTGAGCACATCCCCGGAGGATGATACAACACCGAGAAAGGAATTGTCATTATATAATTTCACTGAGTCGATAGGTCTTACAAAAGGGAAACTATAGTAACCATTGAACGCGCCGCCTGTAAGTCCGGTGATAACCGTGTTTCCGCATGGATCAATGTCAAAACAATTCGGATCCACACCTCCAAACCCACCATATGTGGTACTGCCCTGCAGTCGACCAGTCGGAGATAATTTAACGAGATACGCGCAACAGTCATATAAGCATTGTCCTTGAAAAGCGTTTAATAAGGGGAAATCATCCGAATCTGATGCCCCTGTAATTCGCAGGTTGTCGTCATCGTCGCATATGGCTCCGGTGACCCAGGTCTCCCCGTTGTCATTACCGCCGAAGTACGTGGAATACACATAACCGGTTGCGTCGGAGTTCAGTTTGGTAATAAATATGTCGTACGACATAACGCTTGTGGTGATAGGATTGACTAGCGGAATAAATCTCGGCCAGTCCGATGATCCCTGTGAATTGTATGATTGCCCTGTGATTATCGGGCAGTGATGCTTATCAACGACAAGATCGGTTATCGCGTTCCCGTATTCATAGAGCGTAGTCTTGATGCTATCTATCAATGTGAACAGGTATGTGCCCCATTGTATTTGATCGAGGTTCGCGCTCGCCTTGGCGCAAAATCCGACAGCCGCATATCTGTCTCCTGTACTCTTGTAGCGCAGAGCCGGTTGAACCGTATTGCCGCCTACGAACCACAGCGATTCTCCAACGGCATGGCCGGCCACGTACACGTCTCCCCGGTCATCCACTTCCATGTCTAGTATGCAGACGCTCGCCGGACCGCCGAGATACGTGCTCCGCAGAAGTTCACCGCTGTTGCCGAGAACCGCAATGAAGCCGTCGTAATCTGGTCCTCTTGCGGCTTGTAGCGGATTCCCTGCTATAGGAAAATCCCGTGAACAAGTCGATCCGCATATATACACCTCGCCGCCGGATTTAGTCAGCTTGAGCAGGCTCCTCAACCAATTGTTATAGTACCATCTAAAGAATATTCCATTTCCCGGCTTTTTGACGTATTGTGGATCGCTGTAGGGAAGGCAAGTATCCTTATCCGATCCTCCAAGATACGTGCAAAAACCAAGCGTCCTGCCGTCGCAGTTGAAGCGAGCCACGAACACGTCCGTTTGCCCGCCTTTTACCGCTTGCGCCGCCCTCGCAACCGGGAGATCCGCGGACGTTGTGCTGCCGTACACATACATGTTGCCGTCCGCGTCTACGTCGTGACCATGAAGCATCTCGTAACCACTCCCTCCAAACAGCGTGCTGAACTCGGTCTCCAATATTATTCCGTCGTCTATTACGTCGGGCAGCCCGGCAACCGTCACCGTGCTGCCTCGCGTCAATAGCTGTGGAGAATACAATGTTTCGGATATGGAGTGAATACCAAACACATCGGATAAGCAGCTTCCCGTTGGAAGCGGATCCAATGACAGTTTTATATCCCCCGGCCTCGAACCCGGCGCGAGTATGAAGCGCTGCCTCAGGCGATTTCCCTCACCCGTGTATTCCACATCGATGCCTTCCCACACATTCTTGTACCTTACCGATGCATGGTTCCCGGCGCCGTTGCGCCAGTTATCCTCGATATTGCCGAGATAGAAGTTGGAAACGCAGCCGTTAACATCGCCGCTGCTTACCGCGATTCTCTTCGACGCACCGAGGAAGCGTATCGTAACCCATCCATCACTTCTGGAGCGCTCCAAACCGTCGAGCTTTTTGCTGTCTGATCCTTCAGGCAAGGCACCGCGCAGCATCAGCCGGTCGCGCAGCAGAAAGGCCGCGTCCCCGCCCTTCAGCGCTCCGTACAGGACGCGTTTGTCCCATTGGCCTATATTTTCCGTGAACTGAACCGGAATGCGGAATTCCTCTATCTCGGTATCGCCACCCGGGACATCCGTCACGGCATGCAGCGCAAGCATTGAAGATGGCACGATGAAGAAAACAGCAAGGGCTAACATGGCTTGGAGGTATCGCTCGGTATAATGTGTATGCTTCATGTCCGTGATTCGATTTGTGTGTTATCGGAAACATGTAAATGTTCCGTCATCCCCCGCCTTCATCGGCGCAGGGGATGACGGTTTTTGATCACTGCTGTCATGAGTTGCAGGATACATTTGGCAATACGCGAAAACGCCTGCCTGTATTTCGGTTACGGAGCTGTGACCGTAAATCCCCTTGCTTCAGTGCGCCCGCCGGCCGAGAGAAGCAGGAAGTACGTCCCGCCCGGAAGCCGGTTCGGCAGTTCGAGCGACAGCTTATGCATACCGCCGCTCATCGCGACGCTCCCGGATCCGGTTATCGTGCGCCCGAGCGCATCGACGACCTTCAGCTCGACGTAACCGTCCGACTGCAGGCGGAACTCCACGTTGACTTTGCCGCCATGCGACGAACACACCGGATTAGGATAAGGCGGAGAAAGCTGATGGCTGCTTGCATCCACCGCTTCATTTGCGGATTTATTACGTCCCTTGTACCACACGATACCGCCGTTGAGATCGGTTATTCGCGTGCCGATAACACCTGTCTCTCCGCTCCGGTCGTCCATCCAGAATACCGAGACCGAGCCGGACTCGGAAGGCATGGTCCGCGGGAATAACTGCGAATATGAACCGGGACCCGGCCCAACCATTTCCTCGTTCTGCCAGAGAAGGCCGGGAGCGAGGCCGTATTCCGCATATTGTGACCACACGTCGCGCGTCCGGGGAGGAGAACAGGGCGATACTTCACCCGCGCCCTGCCATACTATGAACGAACGGGGGTACTGGCCGGAAGAAGCGTTCGACGGCCTCGCGATAGCCGGGAAAGTCGTATCATCGGAAGGCCCGCTGACGGCAAAATTCGGCATCCACCACAACGGCAAGTAGTACCCGCCGCTTGTTGTCCACTGTGTGCGGTACGAGTACACCTTGTGCACGTTCTGCATCGTCATTGGATCGGTGTAATACTTATCCCAGACCAGCAGACAGCCGCCATAACCGCCTCCGTAATCCACGCTGTCGGCCACTATTCTCGGATGCGTGGCATCCGTGCCCTGGCCGGGACTCAGATCGGCGAGATGACTCACCGGATTCTGAGCTGATACGGATGTATCGTATCTCTGTACGTACAAATCCATGCCGCCCGAAGGAGCATCAGCCGAATACACGATCATCAGATCGTGCTCATTCACAGGCGGCGATCCGCTCGCGAATACGTCGGCGCACAAATCGTATCCGCCGAAAGACACGTACGATATCTGTTCGTTCTGGGGTGGGCGTCCCCAGTTCGTACCGTTATATGACGCATGAGTTACATTTATCCTATTACTACTTGCCGCATCCACGCCTCTTGTCATCAGGTAAATGCCTTTCCCGTAATCGCTTACGGCGCGCATGTCGTAATGGCGCCGTATTCCGTTTTGTAAGGTGTCGATATAGTTGAAAGCATCGACAGCTCCGTTCTTAATCGAACATAAGATTCTTCTATTGATCAAAGGATTACCGATGTCGGTTTCAAGATAGGCTACGAACATAAATATTGCAGTATCTGATGTTACTATGTGCGCATCGTAGTTATCATAATTCCCTGAACGGGTTAAGTCCGCTGAGTCTACCTTCGCCCCATAGTCATCCACACTCTTATAATACACGCGAAGCCTGCCGCTCTCGGTTTGTTCCCAAACGATCCAGAGCTTGCCGCCTGCGTCAACGGCCAGATCGGGCTTCACCGCAGTATATTGATCTGAACTTATCAATATGCCGTTATTGCTCCATCTGGGGACGCCGTCCTTGTCGAGTTTCTGGGCGTAAACCGAGCGCAGACCGTCACGCTCCTCGTCCCAGACAAGGAACACGGAATTGTCCGCGGGCGAGTTGACGTGCTTGAGATTGGCACAGGCGCCGCCGCTTCCCCAGCTCACGTACATGTCGCGGTAGTCCATGTCCGTTGCGCCAACGCACTCCC
>CAYLZD010000096.1:0-4958 GCA_964388275.1 uncultured Chromatiales bacterium | reverse complement strand
GATTCCTTACATGCCTGTTTCGGCCACGATGGGATACGCGGATAGCTGTGCGCCGTCATGGCCGTGACTGTTTCAGGCCGCAAAATACGCAGCTGCTTCAAAAACTCCAGCAACGAATTACATATGACGCGATGCGGCGGGCGTCTTCATTCAAGCGCGCGGCTTGCGCCCCTGAACAGCCTTTCGATTTGCGAGACCGACCGCTTTGACGATGCTCAGATGAATCGCGCCAAGAAATCAAGCAAAATTGATTTCAAAGCTTGAGACAGGTTAACCACCGATACTATGCGGCAAGCGCCTGGCCGCCTGAGCAAGCGTGTCGCTGCGAGCCGACCCGGACAACTCGACGCTGAAGGTATACATCCTATACGGCTGCGCGCGTGCAGACCCGATGAGTGTTGACCTGCACGCGCTTGCCAAACGCGTGCACGCTACCTACGCGCAGAAGAACGCGGACGAGGTGCCACCCGACAGCATGTCGGTAACGGCATCCTGCCGGCACGCGGACATCAAGCTGTTCGGCTCCAGTCTTACTCTGAAACGCGAGGAGGGATCTTACTCCATCAAGGGCTTCCGCGCGAGCGTGCTGTTCCGCATAGCCGGAGACGCGGGTGCTTCAAGATGAAGCCTTCCGGTTGCAGACCTTAAAAGACGGACGTTATCCGTGGTTGAAGCAGGCGCAGGGCCGGCGCTATGTGTCATTGATAGAACGACAACCGGTCTACGAAAGACCGGCGGATCACTATACTTGCATGAATGTTTTGCGCAGGCCATCCTGGAAATCGTCGATAGCTATCCGTTTTCAATTATCCCGGACTCCTGGAGGCGGATCCAGCGACGGGCAAGGAGATGTCGATGCGGGATCCCATCCCGGGCGATGATGATATCCGAATCTCGCCGTTGAGCAGGCGCACGCGCTGTTCCATACCGTACAGTCCGAAGCCGATTCCTGAAGTGTGACTGCCATGCAGAATATCGGCCGATTCGAAGCCACGGCCGTTGTCGCTGATTTCGATGAGCACAGCGCTGTTAGAACTTCTAAGAAAAATTCTCGCTTCCGATGCCTGCGAGTGTTTCATCACGTTCGATATGGCCTCCTGCATGATTCGGAAAACACTGATCTCGTCCTGCTTTTCGAACAGTCCGTCAATCGGATCAACATCCGCGTTGATACGGATTTGTGACGCTTCCGCCATTGTCTGCAGCGTGACTATAATGGCCATCGTCAAACCCAACCGGTCAAGCTCGGAAGGTCGCAGTGCATGCGAGATCTCCCTGACACTACCCAGCATCTGCATCGACATTTCGGAAATTTGTTTCAATTGATGTTTCGTCCTGTCCTTGTCCTCCAGCGCCTCGAGTCCCATCAGAGCCCTGTTCCTGATCACAACGAGTTGCTGGCCGAGGCTGTCATGCAATTCGCCGGCAAGCCGGGATCTTTCCCGTTCCTGGGTTTGTAGGAGCTGCCGGGAAAATTCCGTCTGTATCCGGTGCTCGTGTTGAACGGCTTCCAGCCTTGCGACTTTCTCTTTGTATTCTGCCGACTCCGCGCGCAGTCTCTCTTCCCGGCGCTTCGCTCGCTGCCGCCGGTATGCAAAGACCGAAATGAGAGCAAGCAGAACGAGAATGGCAAGCAGCGCTCTCTGCAGGTCATATTGGTTTTCCAGCAGCTCCTTGTTCAGCGCTGAGTTGTTTTTCCATATTTCGGCTTCCCTGCGTCTTGACTCTCCGTCGGCCGTCCGAAGCCTGAGTTCGGCCTCGCGTTTCGCCAGTGCGAGACTCTGCAGCGCCCTTTCAGCGGCGAGATACTGGGCTTTCCGGCGGTTCCTGTCCGCTTCCAGCGCGCCGGCGCGAAGTTTGTCAGCGAGTTTCGTGCGTTCGAGTTCGGCCAATAACTTGTCCTTCTCCAACAGGGCTATTTTGCTTTCCTTCCTCTCGCTGTCGTACTTCGCCGTCAGTTCCTGTAAGGATTTTATGCTGGCCTCGTTGAGCAGGGAGTCCTTCACGGCCGAGAGCCGGGCGTGGTATTCGTATGCCTTCATGTAATCCAGACGCCTCAGCGCAATCTTGACGAGAAGGTTCAGCGCTTGTTTCTCAGTCTCCTTTGCGCTGATTTCCTGCGCAATGGACAGGGCGCTGCCCGCCGAGGCCATGGCTTCTTCCGTTTTCCCTTCATCGAGATATGAATATCCTGCGCAAGTGAGGGCGTTAGCCATGCCGTTGCGGTCGCCGATCTGCCGGTGAAGATCCAGGCCTCTCAGGATATTGGATATCCCTTCCTCGTGCCTGCGAAGATGACGAAGAGCGTTCCCGGTATTGATGAACGTTATGGCAAGCCCGCGCTTTTCCCCGCTATTCTCATACAACTGTCTGCTGAGCTCGAAATAATCGAGCGCTTTCCCGTAGTCTTCCTTGTCGAAGTATATGTTGCCTATACTGAGGTACGTCGCCGCGATCTCTGTTTTGGCCTCGAGCTTCTCGTAGATCTCCAGACATTTCTCATATGCGGCCAGGGCTTCCTTTTCGTGCTTCAGCGCCCTCTGAATCATGGCGATCGAAGCGGAAATCCGTGCGATGTCAGGAGATCTGCCGAGTTCCTCGTACAAGGACATGCTCCTGTTCAAGCAATCAAGCGCGTTCTCAAATCTTCCCTGGTGCTTTCTGACCGTGGCAATATTTCCGAGGACAAGCGCGATGCCGGCTTTTTCGCCCTTCTGCTCGAAGAGCCGCATGCTGCGGTCGTAATAGAGAAGCGCACTGTCGTAGCGGCTCAGATTCTTCTGCGTTATGCCGATGTTATTGAGCGTGTACGCAAGGTCGCTGATTCTGCCGATCTCATTCTGGATGGCCAGGCCCTGTTCGTAGTACAGCAGCGCCGTTTCATTGTCCCCTCGCCTGGAATATACGTTGCCGATCTGGACAAGCGTTTTGGCCGCTCCCGCCCTGTCTCCTGTTTCGAGTTTTAATTCATGGCAGACCTTGAAATGAGCCAGGGCCGAGTCATAGCGCCCCTGTGCGATGTCGAGCAGTCCGAGTCCCTCCAAGCCGATGGCCATGCTCTTCACGTCGCCGGCGTCATCGGACAGGGCTATCGCACGGCTGTAGGAAGACTTCGCCTCACGGTATCGGCCGCGCGTTTTAAGTATCCCGGCGATGTTATTGTGCAGCGCCGCCTGTCGGGATTTGTTGCCGAGCTCTTCGTTCATCTCCAGAGCGCGGTTGTAGTACTCCAGCGCCTCGTCATCCGAGTTCAGATCGTGCTTGATGACGCCGATGGCTTGCACGGCTTTCGCGATGCCTGCTCTCTGGTCCCTTCCTTCGAATAGCTTCAGGCTCTGTTGCGCGTATTCGAGCGCCTTGCCGTATTCGTGCAGCGACCGGTATACCCTGCTCATCTCATGCAGTACTGTCGCCATCCAGTACGTGTCGCCCCACGCTTGCGCCTGTGCCAGTGCGCTCTGGATAAGCGAGAGCGCCTCGTTGAAACGTCTTTCATCCAGCGCGAGCAAGGCCAACGCGGTGCGAGATCGTATCACGGTTTTTACATCGCCCGACTCCTCGGCGGCTCGCAATCCCTTTGCGAGGCATTCCCTGGCTCCGGCGGCGTCTCCCTCTTCCCGCTTCACGTAACCGAGCGCCGTGATCGCGCGGGCATAACCGCGCCCGGATTTCAGCCGAAGCGCGAGACCCAGCGCTTCATTACCGAAACCTGTTGCCCTTGCCCGATCCGTCGCAATGTAATCGTGGCACAACTCGACCAGCGCGGTGATCCGGTTTGTGTCCTTTTTCCCTGAATTCAGAACATGCAGCAGGCTGTCCTTAACGGAGCTTTGCGGGTATGCGTGAACCGCGGGCAATAACACGATGCACAGTATCTTCGGGATGTACAGCGCTCTCTCAGGCTTGAATGGGGACGGCATGATGACAAACCTTTGTTATTCTAGTCCGGGTTGTACGGCATCTCAACGGACACGCAGTCCAGCGCACGACATCTCCGCTCATGCGGATGCACGTACCCACCGTTTCGATTCGTTCGATCCAATCGTTGCCCGCCCATCGAATACCTCAGAATTTGGAAAACAATATAACCAATCTGTTGCTCACAAACAGGTGGGAACTTCACCAAGTTATCCGGGGGACAATGACTGATGATTCGAACACCTTTTATCAAAACACCCGAGCCGATTATCCATCGACCCGGGTGCAAGAGTAGCGGCGTTATCTTCCCCTGCGCCAATTCATGATAGGCGACCTGGGGTAGCGCGATTCATTCCCCTTTCGCGATCAAATCGGCGATGATTACGTCCATTTCATCATACAAGATGTAACCGTGTCCTCTTCCGCCGACTGGGTTTGGAATGTGTATGGATAAACAATAACCGCACACAGAGTAATCAGAAAGAATATTGCTTTCATGACCGGTCGCCTCGTAAAAAAGATAGACGTACTGCTCATGCTGGCAATGCAGGAAATTCATTCCGCGAAATGGAAGCCCGCAGACCTGCCGAGCCGCGGATTATGCAGTGAGCGTTGAAATCCGAAATCTCATTGTGAAAACATGCCGAATTCACCTTGCAATGACAATGGGTTGCACGCCGCGGTTCCCGCCGGCGGTGAGTTCAAACAGATGCACGCCCGGTGGAAACCCACTTGCGGGCAGCTGGATCGCATGATGCCTGCGTTGGAAGATCTCGCCCGTCCTGAAGCGCAACGCCCTGTCCCCTCGGATTAACAATCCCACGAACACGTAAATCCGTGCCCCATCGAGTCCCGCAGGGACGCCAGACCACAGCGCAGGGCGTAAGCCCTGCGGCGCATCGTAGTACATACCACGACGGGTTGTAATCGCACGCCGGATCAACAATCCCAAAAATACTTAAATCCGTGCCCCATCGAGTCCCGCAGGGACGCCAGACCACAGCGCAGGGCGTAAGCCCTGCGGCGCATCGCAGTGCATC
>CAYLZD010000095.1:0-5100 GCA_964388275.1 uncultured Chromatiales bacterium | reverse complement strand
AGCGTAAAAGCGTAAGAGCGTAAAAGCGTAAGAGCGTAAAAGCGTAAGAGCGGAAGAGCGGGGGCGACCCGGATGCTGTCGGTGATTCAGTAAATGGAGTAAATCCGGACAACTGACTCCACTCCCCACTCCCTAGTCCCCACTCCCTAGTCCCCACTCCCCACTCCCCACTCCCCACTCCCTAGTCCCCTCGGGATGAAATACGGATAATCCAGTCCGCTATGCGCTCGGTAAAGGCGGGGACGAATTCGTGAGGCAGCCTGGAGTACTCCGCCGGGCTGCCGCTCAGAGCGGAGAGGAAAAGATGATTGGCTTGAGGGAAAATTTCAGTCTCGACCGTAGCGCAACCGGAGGATACGATTTCCTGCAAGGAAGATATGTTGATGCCGGCGGGGACTTGCAGATCGCGTTCTCCATAGAGCGCCAGCACCGGACAATCCATTCCCGGAAGGACTCCGGCCGTATTGAATGCGAGAAGCGAACGGAACCAGCGGGTGTCCATATCGATTATGCGCTGCCGTAAAAGCACGCGGGCGTACGACTGTATGTCGGATATGGCCATGCGCTGCGCTTGCGGCATGCCGGCGGCTTCGGCTTCGGCATATTCGAGGAAATCCGGGAATAGTGAATTCCCCGGCTCATCACGGCGTATAACTTGGAATATGCGTTTGATCAGCGCGGTTTCACGCGCGATGCGTACTGACGAATCTCCGTTTGCCTGTCCTATGAGTTCGGTTTGAGCGAGAATGTTCGTTTCGACCGGCGCGCCGGGACCTGCCAGCATGACAACAAAGTCAGGATCTGAACGGGATGCAGCCAGCAGCGCTACCGCTCCGCCCTCACTGTGGCCTATGAAACCAGCCGGCAGCCCGGTCGCCGCAAGACGACGACGGAGATAGTTCATGCCTTCCACGGCGTCGTCCGCGAATACATCCAGCGTCGACTCGCGCATGATGCCGCCTGAGCCGCCGGCGCCGCGGTCATCACAGCGCAGCGAGGCGATGCCGCGCTCGGCCAGCGCGGCCGCGAGCAGGCGGAACATCGGAAAACCGGCAATTGTGTTGTTCCGGTCCTGAATCCCGCTGCCGGTGATGAAAACCACGCACGATTTCAGCTCCGAGTCGCGTGGATAAGCGACCGTGCCGGCAAGCGTGATGCCGTCTCGCAGAAAGCTGACCGTATCTTCGATGAAACTCATTCGATTCGATATTTTCTGCGCTCTGCTATCGAGACAGAGCAGCAGAGGAAATATCAGCAGAAGTCGGGAAGCGCGCAACGACATACAACATCGGCAGAATGATGCGCCCATTGGGATACGACGACCGTTACTCAGCCGCGATGATCGCGCCCGGGATTACTCCGGCTGCGTGTTCGGCGCGTTTCGCGCCGTCGAGTCCGTATACTTCCAAGCGGCCCGGCTGAATGTAGTCGAGAGGATTCGTGAGGTAGAAGACGGACCGTTTCGCGTCGAAAGCGAGCGAGTAGAAATATCCTGGTATGTACCGGTCCGTCAATGTTTTACTCGCGAGATGAACTCGTTGAATGCCGTCCGTCTGAACGGTGTAACAGTATCCCGAGCCGTCGAGCGCGAGCCGCTGCGGGTGACCACCGAGCTGTATGGAATCCGTCACCGAAACGCCGACGGTATTGATGAGATAGAGCATGCCGGGCGTGTCGTCGTTAGGATCGTTGAAATCATTGTATGCGCCGCCGCACAGCACGAGGGCTTCGTCGTCATCGACACGCTCTATCCATACGGGATTGTCCCCGACTTGCAGCGTATTTACCACGGCGCCGAGCGTTATGTCGATAACCGAAACCGTCCGCCCGTTGCCGAAGCCGCTGTTGGCGACATAGAGATGCTTTCCCGCAGCCAGCAGCTGTTCCGGATTGTTTCCGACGGGAATCTCGTTCAGAATCGAGTTTCCAGCCGCTTCAAAAACGGAGACACTGTTGGTGTAGAGATTCGATATGTAGCCGAGTCCGTTGTCCGCGAATACCAAATGACGAGGGCTGGCGCCGGCCGGGCAGTCCACGGTGGCGAGGTGCTTGCCGTCCGAAAGCGACAGCACCTCGATGCGGTTCGATCCATTGACCACGATATAAAGGTTCCCGTCGTGTATGGTCAGGCTGTTGCCTGTATCGCCGAGATCCTTTCCGGTTATCGCTCTGTAAACATCGTTCCGGACGAGTCCGGAATCGGGCAGGTACAGCGACAGGGATGCGTTCCCTTTCTGGAAATTCCCCTCGTTGAGAATGAAGATCCCTTTCAACGAGACAGGTCGCGGCCCGGGAGAAGTCGCTTCGTCTTCCGAACAGGAAGCGAGCGCCAGCAGGGGAAGGATAAATGCGAAGTAGCGGAGTTTGGCAGGCATTTTTTACAGTCCTGAATTTATCAGTGAAATGGAGGTCGAGAATCGGAAGGAAATACCGGGCATCGGATAATATGCGATCACCTCATATGCGGCATCCAGCGCGTTCATCAGTTCCGCTTTCAGAGTGCATTCGACCAGTGAAATCGGAATCGTCAGCACAGCGACCGCATCCAGAGACGTAACGTAGGACAGTTCCGAAGCAGGATCGTTCGTTTCCGAGGAGTACCTCTTTCCGAGATGCCGGACCGACAAGCCGACCGACATGCCGCCGGTGATGTCAGCTTCGAGCTCGGCGGAAGCCGACATATCCGGCGCGTAGGCCAGTCGCTTGCCTTGCGTGGCATCGCCTGGAAAAGCGGCATTCATCTTTCTTGCCGACATCCACACGGCCGTGGCCCGCCAACGCAGCGCCCTTGAGATCAAAGCGCCTGATGCGGTCAATTCGACTCCTGTGGAGCGCACTTCCTTGATGTTGCGAGGCGTCCAGAACGCGCCTCTGCCCGGTGTCCACACTATTTTATCTTCGATATCATGCCGGAATAACGCGAGATCGATTTTCACGTCGGCGGGGATCCGGGCATTCGCACCGATCTCGAATGAATTCGAGTATTCGGGATTCAGTTCCTGATTGCCGCCCTGCAGCCAGAAGAGCTGATTGAAGGTCGGCGCACGGAAACCGTGTCCGACCCGCAGATACATGGACAGGGCGCTGTTCAGGAAGCCCGCTTTCAGGGCAAGGGACGGCGACAACTCGGTCATCGTTTTTCCGCCGGGCCGATCCTCGATGCGGTCCGCCCGCAGGGAAGGGTGCAGGCGCAGGTCGCCGGAAACAGGCAGGCCGATATCGGCCGTGGCGAACAATGCCGCCGTCAGCCTCAGAGGATTTCCCGCGACTTCATCGGAGGTCAAAGAGCCGACGGACGTTTCAGCGCCGACGAGCAGGCGGAATGAGGGCGAGATGTCGCTTTTAAAGGAGGCGTTCAGCCCGGCGGAGGAATTCTCGAAACGGCTGTGCAGAGGAACGCCGTCGATTACGATTGCCGGGTCCTTGTATTCCTCCCGCGCCGTCGAAAACGACACGCCGGCCGTCAGATGGGCGCCGTCGCCGGTTCGGCGGAAATAACGGGCGGAAAGCAGCAGATCGAGATCGTGCTGCCTGGCGCCGGACGAGGACCAGCTGGTGAAAGCGCCGGGCACGCCGATGTCACTTTCGAACAATGCCGCCGAAAAGTCGAGCATCGATCTTTCGAAGGCGACAGCCGCGTTCGCCGACGCGCTGCGCCGGAGCATATCGGCGTGAGCGCGCCGGTAATCGCCTTCGGGGTACCGAGCCGAATGAAACGGAAAGTCGTTCCGCGCGCGTTCCTGTGTTGCAGCCGCGCCGAAGCGCAGGGCGCCGCTGCTCAGGTCGGCTCCCATGTCCAGCGAACTCCACCCGAAGGAGCCGGCGCCCGCCCGGACGGACATAAGGGGGCGTTTTCCCCCGCTGCGCAAATCGACCACCGCGCCGAGCGCATCGCTGCCGTATAGGGCGCCCAATCCTCCTCTCGCGATTTCAACCCTGTCTATGTTGTAAAGGGGAATGCGTGACATATCCACGAGGCCGTTCTGGGCGTGATTGAGACGCACGCCGTTGTAATATATGACGGCGTATTCCGCGCCGAGTCCGCGGAACGATGGAAGCTGCAAGCTTCCGGAAGCGCCGTATTCCATCATGTGGGCGCCGCCGGCAAGACGGAGGGCGTCACCCAGGCTGCGCGCGGGCAGCATCGCGAGGCGCCCTGCGTCGAATAGTTCCACGGCGGCCGGATTCCGCAATTCCGTCATGGGAAGACGGGTGGCCGTCACGAGTATCTCGCGGCCGAGATCATAGCTCAAAGTGTCGCCGCCGGCCTGTGCGCGAAGCACTAGCGGCATCGCGTCAATGGCAACAAGAAACAACAGAGAATAATAGAATCGTCGCCGCATGTCCGGGTAGAAACGGGCGAGCGGGTACGGAGGCAAAAGAAAAACCCCGCGCTTGAAAGCGTCGGGGGTGGGGACGCCGGCCATCGCCGGTAGCGTTCACCAGTCCTCACCCGCGAAGGCCCTGTGTGAAACGCCGTGGCCGGTCTCCTGGCTTGCAGGGAGCCTCTCGTCCGTGCGCCTTCCCGGGATCGGTTCCCAGTGGCGGTTGCGCGGATCTTCGCCTGCTTACAGTTGCGGGGCAGCTGCCGCTTCGAACGGCATTCCCGATTTCATTCCCCCAAAGGGGAAAACCACGGCGATTTCGCGACGCACATCGTCGCAGGCGCAACGTAGCACGAACGCGCGAGAATGGCAAATTCCCCGACCGGTCGTAAAGAAGACCATTCAATCCAATTTGCGTGCCGGCGGGATCGGCGACTCCCAATGACGCCGCACACCCGTATCGACACGTTGCTCGGGGGCGGGTTCACGAACAGTTCGAAGCTGCAGTCTTTCGAAAACACGCGGCGTGCTTCAGTCGGCGTCCGTTGTGTCGAACTGCCGATGGCAAGCATGCGTCCGGCGCTCGTCAGCGCCCATAATGTGCCTGGAAGGACGCGCGAGTGGCTGTGCGAGCCTCCGCGAGGAAGCCGGCAGGTTTGCGCGAGTGCCTGTGCATGCGTGCTTCGAGAGTTCGCGGGTACGCAAAAAGTGCCGGTAAGCACGCGCGAGTGGCTGTGCGAGCCTCCGCGAGGAAGCCGGCAGGTTTGCGCGAGTG
>CAYLZD010000094.1:0-5856 GCA_964388275.1 uncultured Chromatiales bacterium | reverse complement strand
GGGGAACGGGCTGGGTGGAAGAATTCTCGAAGATGGCGGTTCCCGCAGTACCGACGTTTCGCGAAGCGTACAAAATCTCTGGCGTCTTGGCGGTTAGGAATGAGCGCGGGCCCGGATGTTTTTGAGAAGCAGGAGAGGCGCAGAGGAGCGGGAGTTTGGAACGTCGGATTATCTTGTAAAGCGCCCCTCAAAATGGTATCTTTGCAGGATTGGAAACGGATATTTGGCATTGTCGACCGATCTGCTTCGAGTCAAGAATCAATAAATTCTTCCCACCATCAGAACAGGAATAAATGAACATCTACGTCTGCATAAGTCATGTTCCCGACACTACGACGAAGGTGCTTATCGGGAGCGATGGAAAATCGATCGATTCCAGCGGCGTTACGTGGATCCTGAATCCATACGACGAATTCGGGGTTGAAGCCGGACTTCTGCTCAAAGAAGCGCGCGGAGGCGAAGTCACGGTGATATGCGTGGGGCCGGATGCCGTAAAGGAAACTATCCGCAAAGCCTTTGCGATGGGCGCTGACAAGGGAATACACTTGAAAACAGACGAAAAACGGGATTCTTACGGCATCGCAAGCGCCATAGCAGGCATCCTCAAGGAAAGAAAACCGGATGTCGTGTTCTGCGGCCGCCAATCCATCGATTATGACGGATGGCAGGTGCCCGGAATTTTGGCCGCCCTGCTGGATATTCCTTCAGTTTCGGTTGTGAGCGCTCTTGAGATAAGTGAAGACGGGTTGGTGAAAGCCGAACGCGACATTGAAGGCGGAAAGGAAACAGTGGTCACGAATTTGCCCGCGGTCATTTCAGCCCAGAAAGGACTCAATAATCCGCGTTATCCGAAACTTCAGGGCATTATGGCCGCCAAGAAGAAGCCGATCGAGGAAATTGTTCCGGCGCCCTGCGAACTTCGGGTGGAGACCCTGGAAATGGTCAAACCGCCGGTTAAACAAGCGGGCCGCATAGTCGGTAACGGCGCGGAAGCGGTGCCGGAATTGTTGCGCCTGCTTCACGAAGAAGCCAAAGTAATCTGAAACTCGAGATTCGGAAAGCAAATGAACATACTAGTCTTCATCGAACAAAGGGACGGCACGATCAAAAAGGCCTCATTCGAAGCAGTAAAGGCCGCTTCGACACTGGCCGCCGCTTCCGGAGCAAAAGTCAGCGCCGTAGCTCTGGGAAGTGTGACCGGACTTGAGACCATTGGCGGATACGGCGCTTCCATTGTATATCAGGCGTCCGATCCCCGTCTTAACAACTATTCATTGACTGCCGTCGTGAAGGTTTTATCGGCCGCGGCTCAAGCCGCTGATGCAGATATCGTGCTTCTGCCGGCTACATCCATGGGTCGTGATCTGGCCCCGGCGCTCGCCGTACGCCTTGAGGCGGGATACGTGCCGGACGTGACGGCACTGGATTTCGCGGACGGCGCCATAACAGCCACAAGGCCCGTTTACGCGGGCAAGGCCCTGGAGCGTGTGAAAGTCGTTACCAAAAAACAGGTCTACTCTCTGCGCCCGAATGTCTTCAGTGCCGGAGCGCCTTCCAGTGAAACATGCGCAGTCCAGATCCTGGATTACGCACTGAATGACGGGGACTTCACGGTGAAATCCATCGGCGCGTCAATATCAACGGCGAAACTCGACGTTGCCGAGGCTTCTGTGATAGTTTCCGGCGGCAGGGGCATGCAGGGACCTGAAAACTGGCATCTGATCGAGAATCTTGCCGCCGTCCTGAATGCCGCCACAGGCGCGTCGAGAGCGGTTGTCGATGCCGGTTGGAGACCGCACTCGGAGCAGGTCGGGCAGACAGGCAAAACCGTGTCGCCGACGCTGTACATCGCCTGCGGCATATCGGGCGCCGTTCAGCATCTGGCCGGAATGTCTTCATCCAAGGTCATCGTCGCCGTGAACAAGGACAAGGACGCGCCGATATTTCAGTCGGCCGACTACGGCATAATCGGGGACGTGTTCGAAGTGCTTCCCGACCTGACCGAAGCTCTGAAGCAACATATGCAGGCTTGAAAGGCTCAAACGGATAAACGACTCATGGATCGCTGCAAGGTCGAAATACTCGGCATCTCGACGAGCGCCGCGGGGGGAGGCGCTTACGCGCTCATCCTCAAGGAAGTCGAAGGCAAAAGACAGCTGCCCATCATTATCGGCGCCTTCGAAGCGCAGGCGATCGCCCTGGAAATTGAAGGAATCAAACCACCCCGTCCGATGACGCACGATCTCCTCAAGAGCGTGATCGATTCTTTCGGATCGTCCCTGCTCGAGGTAACGATAACAGAATTGCGGGATGGCACTTTCTACGCGAAACTCGCGCTGGACTCCGAGGACACTGCCGAGATCGACTCCAGGCCGAGTGACGCCATCGCGCTTGCAGTCCGCTACAGCGTGCCGATTTTCGTTGCCGAGGAAGTGCTGGCGGAAGCCGGCATCGTGCCCGAAAGCGGCGGCGAACCTTCGCGGGATGCTCCTGACGAACAATCCGGCGAGGGCGAGGTCCGCTTGCTCGACGTGTTGCAGAGCAGTCTCCAGGATGCAATTCAGCGCGAGGACTACGAGGAAGCCGCCCGTTTGCGCGACGAAATCAGACGGCATCAGAACAGCGGCTGATTTCAGGAGGATAGACCAATGAAGTCCATGTTTACAGCGGTGATGCTTGTTATTTGCGCATTATCGTGCAAGGCGCAGGATGTTCACGACCTCATTGCTGAAGGCGATCAGGCGGTCGAACAGCGCTTCGACAACAGGCGGGGGCTGGAACTCTACAAGAAAGCCGAAACGTTGGATCCCGGCAATTATGCCGTGCTGTGGCGCATCAGCCGCGCGCTGGTCGATATTGCGGAGCACTTGCCGGCGTTGACGGATGCGCAGAAAGAAGAGCAGCACTCTATGTATCGAAAAGCCCTCGAATACGCCGAGCGCGCGATCAAAGCGAATCCGAGGGGCATGACCGGTTATCTCCGCCGCGCCATAGCGAACGGCCGGATTGCCTTGTTCAAGGGCGTGTTCAGCGTTGTCGGCATAGTGAAAAGCGTCAAGGCCGATCTGGAAAAGGCCATCGAATTCAGAAACGACGACCGGCAGCAGCTGGCCGTGTCGCATTATGTGCTGGCGCGCACGCATGCGAAAGTCTGTGACAAACCCTATCTCGTGCGGCTTCCGATGGGACTGGGCTGGGGCGACCGTGAAGTCGCGGCGAACGAATACGAGAAGGCGATTGCCATCAATCCGTCTTTCATAATGTTCCGCCTCGATGCCGCCCGCAACTATGTTGAGATGGACGAGTACGACAAGGCGCGCGCGCATCTGCGAGCGATCCCGGGCCTGCCCAAGGCGGACGAGGACGACGACCAGTTCAGGAAGGAAGCGGCGAGTCTTCTGAAAGAGATAGCAGCAAAAAAATGATGGCGGATTCATTATTGACGAGAGATATCACTTCAGACATTGAGAGGGCTTTGAACGGCCGTGAGACGCCCTCGACTCCGATCGGCCCGGCGCCGTCGCGCCGGATCACATAGTCCGCAATCGCCCGCGGCATCAAGCCGGGCGATGCGCGGAGCGCACAAACGGGACCGTTTTCGGACCCACCCGGTCACTCGATGGGAGTGAATTGGCGGAGCATGCTCAAAGCGGAAGATTGAGGGCGGCGCGCAAGCGCTGGTTGGTTCTCTTCACGCGGCCGCGTTATGAGAAGAAGATCGATCAGCAGCTGCGCGACCTCTCCATCATCTCATTTCTTCCCCTACGCGAAGAACTCAGAAGTTGGTCGGACAGGAAGAAACTCGTACAGCTTCCGCTTTTTTCCGGGTATCTGTTCGTGAAGGTGAACGAGCGCGAGAGGATAGCGGCGCTCGAGATCGAAGGAACCCTGCGTTATGTGAGCTTCAGCGGAGTGATCGCCGAAGTCTCCGAGGAGACCATCGAAAACCTGAAAATCGCGGCCACCCGTCCGGCGGATCTCAGGATAGAGGAAGCCGGTTTGAAACTGGGCCAGAATGTGCGTGTGCGGCACGGCCCGCTGGCCGGTATGCGAGGAAGACTTATCGAATTCCGAGGAAACACACGGGTAGCCATCACGGTTGAAGCAATTAACCAGGTGGTGTCAGTGGAGGTGCCGCTCGCGGATCTGGATCTGTGGGGAGGGCGGGATCGTAAGGACGTGAGGACGTAAAGACGTAAAGGGGGACCTGTGTCACACCGAGCTTGTCGAGGTGCGACGACGTAAAGGCGTGAAGACGTGAAAACGTGAAGACGTGAAAACGTGAAGACGTGAAAACGTGAAGACGTGAGGACGTGAAGACGTGAAGGGAATCATTTGGATGTGTATGTTTTCAGGACTTTGGACATGATTAGTGAAAGACGATCGATGAGTGTGAATATTGGATCCTCGGAGGAGATATATCCGAATCGTGCTGCGAGGAGGAGTTGTGTCTCCAACTCGCAGAGGGATCCGCGGGCAATGATGAGGAACTGACGCTTCTCTTCGACGGAAGCGCGACCAGCGCCCTCCGCGATGTTACTCGGCACGGAGTATGCGCATCGCCGGAGCTGTTGGCAGAGCGCGTATTGTTCCTCCAACGGGAACGATCTGACAACTGCGCGTGCCGCTTCCGCCAAATCCATCGCCACACGCCAAAGATCAAACGAATGATGCGCTCTTTTGTACATATACAACCATCTCCTATGAAGTCCAACTGTTGTATCGGTGCATTTACGCACACCTGTTATTGTACTCCTCAAACGTAAATTAGTTCCCTATCCTTCACCCCTTCACGCCTTCACGCCCTTACGCCTTCACCCTTTTACACCGTCACCCCATGCCCTCCGCCCTCATTACCGGAATCACAGGCCAGGATGGATCCTACCTCGCCGAGCTTCTACTCGAAAAAGGCTACGAAGTGCACGGCCTGGTTCGCCGTGTGGCTATAGAGGATCCGGAACACCGGCTCGGACGCATCAAGCACCTGCACAGCCATATACAATTGCATCCGGCCTCGCTCGAAAGCTACCCTAGCATATTCAATGTTATCCGGCATGTCCGGCCCGACGAGTGTTATCACCTTGCGGCGCAGAGCTTCGTCAGCTATTCCTTCGAGGACGAGTTCTCCACCTTCAACATAAACATCGACGGCACGCATTACATGCTGTCTTCGATTAAGCAGGTCGCGCCCGAGTGCCGTTTTTATTTCGCCGGTTCGAGCGAGATGTTCGGCAAGGTGCGCGTCGTACCGCAGAACGAGGACACCGATTTCCATCCGCGTTCGGCCTATGGAATAACCAAGGTTGCCGGATTTCATCTCACGAGGAACTATCGAGAAGCGTACGGTCTCAAGGCGGCCAGCGGAATCCTCTATAATCATGAATCGCCCCGCCGCGGTTACGAATTCGTCACGCGCAAAATCACTTCCACCGTCGCCAGGATAAAGGCCGGAAAGGCGAAGGAGCTCCGCCTCGGCAATCTCGACGCAAAACGCGACTGGGGCTTTGCCAAGGAATACGTAGAAGCCATGTGGCTCATACTGCAGAGGGACGAACCGCGCGATTATGTCATCGCTACGGGAGAAACACATACGGTGCGTGAATTTGTAGAGGAGGCGTTTGCCCATGCCGGACTCGACTGGCACGATTTTGTGCGCACGGATCAGCTCTTCTACCGGCCCGCGGAGGTCGACATATTGTTGGGGGATCCCACGCGGGCGAAAGTCGAGTTGGGTTGGCAGGCGCGCACACGTTTCACCGATCTTGTGCGGCTTATGGTTGATGCGGATCTCGCGGTTGTGGGGTGAATTTGGTGAATACGGTGAATTTGGTGAATACGGTGAATTTGGTGAATACG
>CAYLZD010000093.1:0-6001 GCA_964388275.1 uncultured Chromatiales bacterium | reverse complement strand
TCCGCTCCTCCGCTCCTCCGCTCTTCCGCTCCTCCGCTCTTCCGCTCCTCCGCTCTTCCGCTCCTCCGCTCCTCCCTGTGCAAATCTCCGCTCTCTAATCCCCGTGACAGCTGACTCCGCCCCTCACGGGCGCGCCGACCCCGCGCGGGCCGCGCCGGCGCCGCTTCGAGCCTCGTATTCCTTCCACAGAGCCTCTCGCTCCGCCTTCGGGATCGTGTGCCAGCGAACGCCGCAAATAGCGCCATGCAGTCCGGCAACCATGCTGCGACAAGGCGGATTCTCCGGCCGGATCTCCCGGATCCTTATGGCGGCTTCGACCGCGCCCAAACGTATCAGGTCCTCCGGCGTTCTGATGCCGGCGCGTGACAGAAGCCCGGCGACTTCGCGCCCGACATTCGGCATGTCCGTCAAAGCTTGTAAACTATCCGCTTTCATTTGTTGTCTCGCTCTAGCGATAATCAGACTGACCCACATAAGTTGCGCGTTTCCTCGCTTCTGTCCAAATAAAACACCCTGGGATACCCCGCGAAAGATTACTTGACCCTTGCGACTCGTTGTACGCGGCTTCCAGGCAAGCCGCCCTGCCGCCGTTTAAAATGGCATCCGGCTCACGCCCGGCGCTCTGCGTAGTTGAGATGCTTTTCAAACGAACTTCCGGCCTCCGGCGGATATTGCGCGGAAAATAACGACAAACTCCGATAATGGCAAACCCCGTTTCGATGCGCTGCCGGCGCCGACGGCGGATTTTCGCGGCTGCTTTATCCGGCATCCGAACCGGCTTGCTTTATTTCCGAATCGCCTCCGTTCCCGCGCGCTTTGGGCAACCCTGCACTGAAAAACGAGGCGCTGCACGAATGCGGCTAAATTATAACATTTATTGAACTTGAAGCAGACTTGCACGGCACTTGATGTAGACGTGCAGGAGGCCTCGCGCCGGCTTGCACGGCTCCTCGCGCAAACTTGCAGGAGTCCTCGTGACGACTTGCTCTGTTTTTCCGCCACTTGCAGCGTCCTTCGTGTCGACTTGCACAGCCACTCGCGTCGACTTGCAGGCGTCCTCGTGACCACCTGCACAGCCACTCGCGCCCGCTTACCGGCACTTAAAGCGCGCTGCGCCGGGCACAAGATGCGGAAGTGCAAGCACTTTTGCCGCTTGCACAGCACTTGATGCGCGCTCGCAGGCAACTTTTACTCACTTGCCGGCATACTCGCGTAGACTTGCACGGCCACTCGCGGAGACACGCTGAGGTCCTCGTGAAGACTTGCACTGTCACTCGCACAAACTTCCCCGAACTTTTTGTACGCCGACGGGCACTCGAAGCACACATGCAAGGCACTCCGAGCAGACTTGCAGCCGTCCTCGTCACGACTTGCAGGGTCACTCGCGCTCGCTTTCAACCTTCCTCGCGAAGACCTGCACCGGCGCCTGCGCACGCTTTCAGGCGTCCTTTCGGGGGGATTCGCAGGCACTCGTGACGCCCGTCTGCGCCGGTGCGCTCCGGCCCGAGCATTGGAAGCATACCCGCACGATGCCCGATGCCTGATTTCACAGAGCCCGGAACAGGTCTATTAAAATGAGAGAGCCGCGGGTGATATCAACATATCGGATATTTACTTTCTTCAAGAATAAGCAGGCTGAGCTCCGAGGGTGCGACGGTTGGGATATGAGGAAAGGGAAAGGCGGAAAGGGGGAAAGAGGAACGGTAAACGGTAAACGGGGTAACTGGGGGCTGGTACTGGGAACTGGGTGAATTGAAGAGGGAAGAGAGAAGAGGGAAGAGGGAAGTTCTTCAAAGGTAATGGTGTCCCACTCCACCGGCCTTACGCGCAGCGAAAAAATATCCTTGGCGTCTTGGCGGTTCAATTATGGCGCCACATGCCCGCCCGTCCGCTCCGCGGCAAAGAAAACCCTCCGTTGTCTCCGTTCCTCTCTGTGCTACTCTCCTCCGCTCCCCCGCTCCTCCGCTCCCCCGCTCTCCCCACACGGTTTGCCCTTCGCTCGTTTCGTCCTATTTTTGGGATGCCGGAACCTTCCGCTCCCGGCATCACCATCACTCGAAACAAATCCGGTCTGTTCATGCGAAAAATCGTCGAATGCGTTCCCAATTTTTCAGAGGGGCGCGATCAGCGCGTCATCGAAGCCATCGCGGACGCGATAAGAAAAACACCCGGCTGTACGCTGTTGGACGTGGATCCGGGCAAATCCACCAATCGAACGGTTTATACCTTCGTCGGATCGCCGGAGGCCGTGGTGGAAGGCGCGCTCAACTCGGCGCGGGCGGCGAAGGGCCTGATTGACATGAGCAGGCAAAGCGGCGAGCATCCCCGGGTCGGCGCCATGGACGTCTGCCCTTTCGTTCCCGTGGCGAACGTCACGATGGAGGACTGCGTGGCCCTCGCGAAGGAATTCGGCCGCCGGGCGGGCGAAGAGCTGGGCATCCCGATATACCTGTACGAGGAAGCGTCGGACAACCCGGCGCGCAAATCCCTGCGCCAGATACGCGAAGGCGAATACGAAGCCCTGGCGAAACGCATCGTCACGCCCGAGTGGAAGCCGGATTACGGCCCGGCCGAGTTCATCCCTTCCTGGGGCGCCACATGTTCCGGTGCTCGCTTCTTCCTCATCGCCTACAACGTCAACATACTCGGCACGAAGGAGCAGGCGCACCGCATCGCGCTCAACATCCGCGAGCAGGGACGGGGCGCCGGCGAACCGGGCCGCCTCCGCGCCGTCAAGGCCATCGGCTGGTTCGTCGACGAGTACAACATGGCCCAGGTCTCGATCAATCTCGACAACTACAAGATCACGCCGCCGCATATCGCTTTCGAGGAATGCCGGAAGGACGCGGAGGAATTGAACCTCGCCGCCTGCGGCTCAGAACTGGTCGGCCTCATCCCGCTCGAAGCCATGCTGATGGCGGCTGATTACTACATCGGGAAGGAAAACCTTTTCATAATCGACGAGCGCCAGAAAATACGCCTCGCGGTGGAGCGCCTGGGCCTCAACTCGGTGTCGCGCTTCGATCCGGACAAACGCATCATCGAGTACATGGTGGCTTCCGAGCGCGACGAGCCCCTTGCTTCGCTCAGCGTCAGGAACTTCGTCGAGGTGCTGGGTTCGCGCACGCCCGCTCCCGGCGGAGGCAGCGCGTCCGCATTGATCGCCGCGATGGGCGCCGGCCTCGGCGCCATGGTCGGGTGGATGACTTACGGCAAGAGGAAATTCGAGGACAAGGACGCCGTCATGCGCTCGTTGATTCCTCCTCTCGACAGCGCGATGCGCGAGCTCATACCGGTGATCGACGCCGACACGAACGCCTTCAACGATTACCTGGCGGCTCTCGGCATGCCGAAAGACACACCGGAAGCGCAGGCCGCCAGAAGCGACGCGATGCAGGCGGGACTCAAGAAGGCCATCGACGTGCCGCTCACGGCCATGCGCATCGCCGACCGCTGCTGGCCGGCCATGGAAGAGATGGCCGCGCACGGCAACCTCGCCTCGAAATCGGACCTCGAGGTCGGCGCGAAGGCGCTCGAGACGGGCATCTGGGGCGCCTGGAAAAACGTGCTGATCAACATGGGCGGCATCAAGGACGCCGGCTATCGCATGCGAATACAGGCGGAAGCCGACGGCATGGTGGCCCGGGCGAAGGAAAAGTGCATAGCCGTCCTGTCCGCGCTCGAAGCGCGCTCGGCGTAGAGCCGGATCCGCGGGAATCCGCCCGCGCCGGGCATCCCATTCACACACCGCACACGGAGGCATCAGCCATATGAACACAGCGCACAAGTGCAATTGGAGCATCGGCGAGCTCAGATCGTCCATTGTCGGGATAGACACGCTGGTTCCGCTGCTGAACGGCAAGAAGGTTCCGTACGCGTTTCTCGACAACGGCGCGAGCACGCCGTCCTTCCGCCATTCGCTCGACGTGATGTCCGAATTCATGGAATTCTACTCGGGCGTTCACCGCGGCACCGGTTTCAAGTCGATTCTCGCTACGCGCGCCTACGACGAGGCGCATGTTATCGCGGGCAATTTCGTGGGCGCCGATCTCGAAAAGGACGCGGTGATTTTCGGCAAGAACACCACCGAGGTCGTCAACAAACTCGCCAACCGCTGCGACTGGCGCCCCGGCGACGTGGTGATCACCACACTGATGGAGCATCACTCCAACGACCTGCCGTGGCGCAAATACGCGGAAGTGGCGCATGTCGGAACGGACGACAAGGGTTACCTCGACATGGACGCGTTGGACAGGGCCTTTGCCCGGCACCGCGGGCATGTGCGTTTTCTCGCCGTCACGGGCGCCTCCAACATCACCGGCATTGTCACGCCCGCGCACGATCTCGCGCGCCGCGCACACGATGAAGGCGCGCTGATTTTCGTGGACGCCGCGCAGCTCGCCCCGCACCGCCCTATCGACACGCTGCCGCACGACGATCCCGGTCATCTCGACTTCCTGGCCTTCTCCGCGCACAAGATGTACGCGCCTTTCGGCATCGGAGTGCTCGTGGGAAGGAAGGACTGGTTCGAGCTCGGGGATCCCGACATGGTCGGCGGAGGCGTCGTGGAAATCGTGGAGGAAGACTTCGTCGCCTGGTCGCCGCCGCCCGCCAAGGAGGAAGCCGGGAGCCCGAACGTGCCCGGCGCGATAGCTCTCGCCGCGTCCATACACGTTCTGCAGGGCGCCGGCATGGACTCCATAGCCGCGCACGAGCACCGCCTGCTGTCTTACGCGCTCCCCCTGATGCGTGAAGTGCCCGGACTGACCGTCTACGGCCCGACCGATGAGCACGAAATCCACGGCAAGGTGGGAGTAATCTGCTTCGACATCGAGGGGATTCCGCATGCGAAGACGGCGGCCATACTCAGCGCCGAAGGCGGCATAGGCGTGCGCAACGGCTGCTTCTGCGCGCATCCTTACGTCAAGCGCCTGTTAAAGGTTAATCCGGAAGACATCGGGCGCATCACGGACGAAATACTCGCGGGCGACAGGACCAATCTGCCCGGTATGGTGCGCGCGAGTTTCGGCTGCTACAACAGCACTGACGACGTCGACCGCCTCGTGAGGATGCTGCACCGCATAGCCCGGGGCGAGTACGAGGGGAATTACCTGCTCGACAGGCGCACGGGCAACTGGTGGCCCGAGGGCTTCGATTATCCCTTCCGCTCGTATTTCCCTCATTTCTCCTTCCGCGAGGAGCCGGTGGTGAGGGGCTTCGGCGAAGCGAGTTGAGCGCGGATCGCGCATCAGCGTCCACCCGGCGTCTGAAACGCGGGGAACAGTCGCGCCCCGGGCGCAAGGGAACGCCGGACCGTCATTCTACACGATACAGCCAGGCGGGCGAATCGAACTGAGCGGCCATGCGAGCCGCGGCGTCCGCGCGTTCCTCTTCCGTTATAAGCGACGGCCGGGTTTTCCTGACTTCGCCAAGGGAAGCATACTGTTGATAGAGTGCCGTCATTTAGCAGGAGTTACAAAGATATTCCGTGTAGCCTCGGTGCTGCTATGGCGAAGTCAGGAAAAGCATTAGCGGCGCTGCGCTCGCGGCATGGATTGCCGTTCTGTCGTTCGCTGTACGCGTTAGAGGTCTTTTTCGACGCCGGTATTCACGCGCCCGGCGCAGGATCCGGCGTGTACTTCATCGTTCTCTCGACGCCGGAGCGGACGGTCGCCAGGGCGATGCATCTGCTGAGGTAGGAACGGGTGCAGACTCGCAACGGCCGTGCGGCAAACAAGATCGGCGCCTACCGCTTCATCCGGCCGGCCATTGACAATCGCCCGCTTTTTCGATAGCTTGAAATATAGTTTTCCCGAGCAGCAGGAGATGTGTCGATGCGTATCGCTATTTGCTCTTACGTCCGCCGTCCGTCCCGGACACGGATGCCGGCTTGCGCCGCTTTCGCGCTTGCACTTTTAATATCCGGATTCAGCTTCCAGACATCCGTCGCACAGCAGCGCATTTCCGGCCGGGTGATCACGGTTGACGGCGTGCCGGTGTG
>CAYLZD010000092.1:0-6368 GCA_964388275.1 uncultured Chromatiales bacterium | reverse complement strand
TCCAGCTGCTGCGATGCAGGAAGTGCGCCGTTGCGCTCCGCCTCGAAACGCAGGCGGCGCGGTGTGAGCACAAGTCCCGACGGCGAACCGATAACAAGCTTTATCCGATGCTCGCAGACAGGTTCCGCGCCCAGGTCCGGACAGCTGCGCTCCCAGCGGATGACCCGCTCTCCCGGCGCCATGCGATCCTCGGCGACAGAGAGAAACCATGAGCGCGTTTCGCTCGATCCGGGGCTTATGCTGCCGTATTGTCGCACACTGTCCGTGCCGGTGTGCAGCTCGAACGGATCCGGAAGCACGATAGCCGCCGAGCAGCCGTTTATCGTCACATTGCCTGTGTTCGTTATCGTGTACGACACCTGCACCGGCTTAGGGATGATTTCCTCGTAGCCCGGATCCGCCCAGACGCTGTCGTGGCCTTCGGCCGAGCAGGACAAACGGAGTATGCGCTCCTTGCCGTCTAAGAGCATTTCATGCTCGCAGCTCGACCAAGCTGTGTCGCCTGCAGGACGGTACAATACGCTTATGCGTTCGCTTACGGGCGAGTCAACCTTGCCTTTTACCTCCAGCAGCCACGACGCGCGGGCTGTGCCGCGCGCAGGTATAGAGTCTATCTCTTTGTTCAACACCTCTCCTGTCGCTATGCCGATTTGCGGCGACAGAGAGAAGTCCGGCCTCGCTTCCACTCGCTGCTGAGCGGTGTCGAGCAGGTTGGAAAGTTCGACGGTTGCCGTGAACGGATTCGGCGACCACGAGCCGCTCTCTAAATCGTACGAGATCGTGTCGGGCGAGGTGAGTGTGCAGGCGAGGGAGGGGTGGATGCGGGAAAGGAAAATGCGCCTTTCGCAGCGTGTCAATACGACTCCCATGCTGTCTTCTATCGTTGCAGATAGCACTGCTTCGCGATTGTAAGCGGAGGACAAGGCCATAACGCTCCAACTCACCGTATCACGAGCGCCCGGTTGTATGCCGGGTATCGGTTGTATTGTGTCCGTCATCGCGCGAAGATAGCCGGGCAACCCAAGGCGGGCTGCACATGCCTGCGATGTGGCCTGTCCCGTGTTCTCCACGACAAGATCCACCGCAAACGGATTTTCGACGTAACCGCTTCCGTCCGGCCTGACGGCAACACTGTCGGCAGATTCCAGAGCGCAGGCAAGCGAGTAAAGCAGCGGTTCTATGCGCACCACATGACTGCAGTGCCGCCAATCAGGTTTAATATCGGTTTTGTATCTGAAATGAAGCGTATCCAGGCAGGACGCATGTGCCGCCTGCCGCATGACCAGCTTCCAATCTATTACCCGACGGAAATTCCGCTGCACGAAATACGGGCCCTTCAACTGCGCTTCACCCAACGCAAGCGCAAGGTGAGCCGATCCTCCGTTTTCCAGCTCCACTTCTATGCCTGATTGAAGCGTGTCGAGCGGATTTTCCAGAGTGAGCGATAACAGAAGCGTGTCAGGAATCGACTCGCCGCTTGTTACGTTGTACTTGATCTCACTTTCACCGGTAACAGAACATTCAAGCGTGTGAACCGCGGGTATTACCGCTTCCACATCACAACGGGAAACATCCATGCCGTAATTGTCGTAAGCGGTTGCGCTTATGCCCGCGACGCGGGTAAAAGTACGCGTGCCGGCTTCCATCTCCCACGTATTACGGTATGTGTCTCCCGCCTGGAGCACGAAACCGCCCCGCAGCGTATCGGATGGAGGCAAGCATCGAAGGTCCATTCCTCTCGTCAGAGTCAGACGCACGGAGCTTATTTTAACCGCTTTAGTTTCCCGGTTGTGCAGAGTGTATCGCAATTCCGCCTTTTCGAATTTCCTTCCAGCCGCGTCGATCGAGAGTGTATCCGGCATATCGAGCGAGCATAGAAGGTCCGGCTCCGGGTCGTCGATCATCTTTATGTAAATATATTTTCCGCAGAAACCCGCTTCATCCGGACATGACTGCGGATGTGACTGCCTCTCATATGTGTAGGTGAATACTATTCTGTGTTTATCAATGTCGGTCTTTGTCGAATCCACGCGTAATGTCCACCTGAATACTTTTTCCGCATTTATTCCGATAGTCTGCGGCCCGATTATAGTAGCCGGACTGCCGGTAACGGGATAAATCCCTTCCGGAAGAACAAGCGTTCCGTTCAATACATGTATATCCTCTGTGGATTCCATATTTCGAAGCGTAACCACGCATTCCAGTGTCGCAGGGCTGACTACTCCCCGCTTTCGCCAGATCTCGACCGTGTCCGCTATTTGTATATCACAGGCTAATGGATCGCAGATTCCGACATACATTCTGCCGATTACAATATTAACAGGCCCTTTCGGTTTGTCCTGGTATGCATTGTAGGTGGTTATCAGCGGACTTAGCAAGCCGGCATTGCCTACGTATTGCAGATACGGCGAATTTTCCAGCACGCTCGAGTGCATTATCGGTTCCTGTATAAATGTTGATCTTGCAATTCTCCCTTGCTCCAAATCGATGATACGCAGGTGACTATGCGCATTGGTTCTCGCTGTATCCAGTGGGTCTACATTGGTACAACTATCTACCCCGCTGAGTAATCCCGTGATAAGAAGCTGCCCGCATCTGTTGATGTTGATCTGCGGCAATATGTAAGAACATACACGCCGATCCCTCAATAGATATGATTTGATCAGCTTTCCGCTTTTGTCTATCACCGAAACGAACTCTGGAAGATGGTTCCTCTGCATCCCTGTTGCCGTGTCCCCGATTATTTTCGAGTGGGGATAATCGTACGAGTCTGTGAGTCCGTACAGATATATGTTGTCATGCACGTCCTTTGTGATTGCTTCAAGGTCTTCATGACTACTGCTGCCAAGCCATCCGGCATATATATATTCAGTCGCAGACGGGTTGATTTTCGCAATAAATATATTATGCGCCCCGGGCCGCCGATCATATATCGGACTATCTGTCGGCGGAGGAAACTTGTCTTCGCTTGAACCACTTAAAGGAGATATTATTGTTATTTCCTGTTTATCATTTATAATAATATATCCTGGATACGTAGCCCCAGCGCCTTCATTTCTTCTATCGTACGCTCCCCAATATGTGCCCCATATCACCGAGTCAAGCGCCGGCGTCAGTTTGGCGATGTAAGCGCCCCCGCCTTCCTTGTAATCCAGCACCGACTGAACCGTGTTTTTAGTAATAAACCACAAAGTGTCTTTTGAAAACCCGCCCGTAATATAGACATTACAGTACTGGTCCAGATCCATGCCTAATAAACATGTAGCAACAGCCCCCCCCAGGTATGTGCCGGCCGTCATATGACCCTCAGGGTTGAAGCGAGCAATGAAACCTGTTCGCAATCCTAATCCAGATATTTTACTTCGCTGCAAGGCATTTTCGGTAACCGGAAAATCCGTCGACTCGGTTTCTCCGCCTATGTAAATATCCGACCCCGCTATCTTCAGTTTGCTCATGTGGTCATACCCGTCTGATCGCCAGTTGGCTATCTCCCTTCCGCTTCCGCCGAAAAATGTGGAAAACAGCAATGTTCTGCCGTCACACGCGAATTTCGACAGAAAATGATCGGACGGGCCTCTCAATTCACGGCTTCCTGCATTCAGCACGGGAAAATCCACCGATCTGGTCAATCCATATATGTAAATGCAATTTGCCGAGTCCACCGCGACCAGCGGCCAGTCCTCCCCGGTGCTTCCGCCGAAATACGTGCAATATTCCATCGAAAGAATGAGTCTTTTACTCGACGCAGGAAGTCCCGCCGAAGCGTATACGGAACTGTCGCACATTATTAATCGCGGTGTCGCAATGCGTTTATCCCCGGCAATACATTCACGTATTATCGGGAACACTTCGCCCGCGGAACCTGTCATCCGAAATCGTATATCGCCGGCCTTCGCTCCGGGGTGCAAAATCACTGTCTGCCGAAGTTTGCCGTTCACTTCCGAATAGTGGATGTCGATATTGTTCCATACGTTCTTGAATGCAATTTGTTTGTAGTTTGCAACGTTTGTTTTCCATTTCGTCCTGTCATTGCCGAGATAGAAATTCGAGACGCTTCCCGTTTTCGAGAGCGGCACAATGTCCATTTTTCGGCTTCTTCCGACAAATATGCATACGAGATTGCTGCCTGCATGTGCAGGGCTCAGTATTTCAGGGTCTGATGATAAGCCGTTCGCAACGTCGTTTCGCCCGGTTGTGCTGATCAGCACGCCGTCTTTCGTGAATGCGATCACGGCGCCCGCTCCAATTGCGGCGTACTCGATCGATTCAGGCCATTGGCCCTCGTTTTTTATAAAAAGCAGCGGCATCGCCGCGCTGGTGGTTTCATTTTCTCCGGCGCCGATTCCGTATGCAATCTCCGATAATATGAATGCGGCAATCACAGCCGCAAGAGCTGTATTTTTTGTCATAGCAATCTTCATGTCGTATTTCGTATAGATATTGCCGGGCGGTTGTCAGGACCGCCCGGCCAATATAGTTTTAGCGTACTATGCTCATTATTCGCGTTACGGCGCGTCCGTTCGCCGTCAGGGCGCAAATGTAAATCCCGGACGAAAGATCGTAGCGCAGCGGATCGAAAGCTATGCTGTGCGAGCCGGCGCTCAGCGCGCCCTCGTGAAGCACGGCAACAAGCCGGCCGTATATGTTGTATACGCGAAGCATGACATGCCCCGCGTCAGGCAAACGCAATGGTATCGTCGCGGATGTACCCGACGAACAGTAAATCGGATTTGGAAAAATGCCGCATATTGAAGGATCGAGGTTGTCAGCGGCGCGGGTCTCCGTTTCCTTCGCCTCCTGCCGTTTTTTCCACGCTATGTCACCTTCAAAATCCAGCAGCCGTGTGTGCGCGAGGTTGCCGTCTCCTGTCCGCCAATCATACCAGCAGACAGCTACAGAGCGGCCTTCGGATTTTGCGGCAAGTGGCAAGGTTTGCTCGAAAACCTGCGGCCCGGGCGCCACATATTTGGCGTCATTCCATTGTTTATAAATGAATTGCGAGTCATATACGACATATTGAGCGAGTATTTTCCTCGGCTGTAAACCGCATGCATCCTCATTCCCTCCCCTTCCCTGCCAGACAATTATCGCCGACGGTTCATCGGCAGGGTCCGCCTTGCCGTCGTGAGCGATATCGGGATAGGACCATGAACCGCTGTAATAAACCGGATGAAGATCCAGAGCTTCGTTTCCGGGAGCGCCTACAGGTGTGGGAGTGATCACTCCGTTTATCTCAGGGTAAGTATAGCGAAGTGTCAAGGTTCTGATGTCTATGGTGTTGGGACCGACGGTGCTGTCTCTGCACCATGCGATCATGCAGCCCCCCATCCCGCTTGTTGCATCGGGTGAATTGTCGGGAGTAATCGCCGGCAGGTGATCGCTTATTTGTGCGCTCTGCCATATCCATGCCGAGAGAGGCGCCGGCATGGGAACAGCCGCGCCATACCTTGTGAGGCGCAGATTCAGATCCAGCGGCGCTCCGTATGTCGTTTCAATGGAAGCAATGACCATCGCATCTTTCGGCGCCGCCATGGCATCGTCGGTGCATATATCATAACCGTCATATATGTAATGAGAGACCGATATGTCAAAAATATCATCACTATACGTCGGAGGAACATTTTGGCCGGTTTCCACAACATGAGTGACGTTCATCTGTCCCGGAACGCTGGGCGTCGGGCCAGGCATGTTCGTAACAACCCATGCTCCCGACAACCCGTCGGATACCATCTGTAAATTATAATGATCATACCTCGGATTGTTTCCACCGATAGTCCGAGCGTTGTAAGCGTCACCTACCGGAGCAGGATCATCAATATATCCATGCTCGCGATAGGAATGCGAGTAGGACGAATTATATCTTAGAAATGCGATTTGATATCCGGCGCCGGCAGTGGCCGCTATGGTTCTTATGATTACCGGATCGGTGTCATCATCATTAATTTCTCCGCTCCCATTTGCAAACCGCCCTGTACGCTGCCCACCAATATCCTCGGCGATCTCCCCGAAGCAGTCCAATTGGGCAAAGTAGACTCGTCTTTTACTTGTACCGCTGATTTTCTGCTGCCAAACTATAACTGCGCCGCCGTCTTCGTCCGGCACAATGTCGGGCCTTGAAGATGTATCACCCGCAGCGCTGACCCGAACGCCGTTGTTTCTCCACCGCGGCACACCGTCCGAATCGAATTTCTGCACGAAAACCGATTGAGTCCCTTCGCGGATTTCAGACCATGCTATGAAAGTGTTTTGCTCGGCATCGATGGCCATTTTTTTGTCGTCGGCATGGTTCCCGGGATGCCATTTGACGAACACATCCCTCCAGTCCATCTCTTTCGGACCCACGCATTCGCCCGGCGTCTGGCAGTAGA
>CAYLZD010000091.1:0-6483 GCA_964388275.1 uncultured Chromatiales bacterium | reverse complement strand
ACTCCCGCAATCAAAACCCCCACCCCCGCCACGCTCATCACATCCGGGTACTCGAAATACGGTCGGAAACCGAGCAGGACAAACAGTAATCCGAAGGAAGCGAGAGCGGCGGCGGCCGCGGACTTGACGACAGGATCGTCGTTTTGGAGAGAGAGTAATACTCGACGTACAAGACGGGAGATGATGATAAGCAGAAGCAGGGTCCCGGCAATTCCCCATTCCATAAACAGACCGAGGAGTCCGGAAATCGGACGATGGACGGTTGTAAATGTGTTCGGGACGATGGCGCTATGCAGCACCGCTCCGTACGGCGGAGGGGTGAAGACGGCAAGCAGAGGAAACGGTTGCTCGTCCCTGAATTCCGCCGGCAAACGCTTGTATGCGGCATGACTGGAGAAAGCCGCCGGGCCTTCGCCGAGCAACATGCGCAGCGGGCGTTGGGCGGCGTATTCGAGAGACTTCGAGTACAACGCGGCTTTCGGCAACTTGGACAGATAATCGTTCATGTTATAGAACACGAGAACGGTAACTACGGCTGCCACGGCCAGGGCGCCGGTTATCAGCGGGGCGGCAAAGGACCGGCGAAGTATAACCGGTTTTATCGCAACAATTGCCAGTAGTAGCAAAGCAGTTAGAAGTCCCGGCAGTGCATGCACATTTTCGCCCATCAATGCGGCGAAACCGGCGAGCAAGGCCGCCGCAAGCAAGGTCCGGCGCCGGCGTTTGAGATGAATTGCAGCCGCGGCAAATGCCAAGCTCAGCATCATCAGTACGACCGATGCATAATGCGCGCTGCGCAGCGAAGCCGAGTTGAAATCGGGATCGACCCATTCCATTGTGAACGGCAGTGTGCGCACAGTTGAAGCCGCCTTGTAAAAGACATAGGCCGGCACCCCGTATTGCTCTAAATTGCCTGTCAGCGCGGGCATCAGGAGCACTACCAATGCCACCGCTCCAAGCACGGCCGCGGTGTTGACGGCGGCTTTCCGGGCTTCGTCCGGAGTCCATGGCAAATACGACAAGCTGTACACACCCAGCGGTACGGCGAACATGGACGCGCCCAGGGCGAGAAACGACCAGGCGTCGGTGGAATCGCCGAGTCGGACGAGCCAGATAATGCACATGTACAAGCCGATGGCGAGGACATAACCGGCGCCTTTCTCCTTGAATGCTCGTCGGAGAAAGCTGCGCAGGTCTCCGCGCTCGGCATACAATGTACGCGCGAGGAGCACAACTCCGCAGAGAAAGCCCGAGAGTATGGCGATGCGATGATTCGGACCAAGGCAAGCGAGCAACAGGCACGGGACAAGTATCGACGGCCGGCGGCTCAAGAGACCGGCCAGCAGCACAGCGCCCGCCCATATTGCACTCATTGTGAAACTGAAGTCCACGCCCAGATCCAGCCACGGCGTGGGCCGGAGTATCGTGATGGAGGCGATGTAGGTGAAGAACAGCAGAAAAAGAATTAGGGGACGATCTGGAAGATCTCTCACGACGCGGCTGAAAAAGGATATCAAGATCATACACCATCCGGAAAGAGCAGTGACTCCGCCAGCCGCTTCATGTCGTGGAGATACCGTGTCATGTCGGGCGCCTGTATCCAGTTGACATAGCGCCAGTCGTCCTCCGTCACTGATGCCAGGACGCGTGCAAGGTCTGCCGGGAAAACGCCCGCGGCCTTCCCCTGTGCGCCCGTGATGGCAACTCGCAGATCTAGGGACATACGGCAGCAGAAGCCCCAGATGTCCGCGAAATCCTTCGGAGCGCCCCGGTCAAGCACCGCTGTCACTTTGTTCGCCAGGATGTTCTCCGCCGTATCGATACGCCCGAACACGGGATGCTGCTGTACGGTCCCGATACGGGCAGGTAAGTCGTTCACGCATTCGATCTTGAGTGTGACGTCCTGTTCGGTTACGAACAATCGCATGAAACGCTCCCCCTGCGATGACACATTTGTGTCCCACATCGCGACGTGCCGTATTGCTTCGATGACACGGGATGTCCAGACAGGGAACATGGGATCGTCGTCGGCGAACAAATCGAGGTCATCTGAGTATCGATGATGGAGATACACGCGTGAGGCGGCCGTGCCACCGGTGAGATACAAACCGGTATCCAGGCCGCGGAGTACGGCTGAAACCCTGTCCTGCAGCGGATACAGACGCTCGACGTACGCGCTGCTATCCATGCGCGGCTCCGCAATACTCCGGCCTGTGTTCACGAAGATAGGAGACAAGAAAATCCATGCCTCGTCGCCGCGCATCGGAACGCACCCGCTGTCTCCAGGCCGGCCACCACGCGACTATGTTGCGGTAGCCCAATTCCCGGATGATGTCCTCGTACAGCCCGTAGTCAATGAGCCGCGCAGCCGCCCACGTCCTGTCGAAGCGCCCGAGCACGAGCGTCCCCGCGAGGATCGCGCGGAACTGCTCCTCCGAAATCGGAACATCCCACAACAACCGACCGATGCTCGATGTCATCGCGCTCATTCCCTTCCCCCTTCACTCTTCCCACTTTACTGTACACATACCGCCGACCTCAGCGCCATATACTTCCAACAGTCGCGTCCACTTAACTCTATCCCCGGAACGCGCCGGCAGGTCGGGCACCGCGGCACGGATATCATCCAGCGAGAACCAGGCGAAGGTCTCCTTCACACGCGCATACCGCAGGAAACGAAGCAGTATCCAGCGCCGTAGCGGCGCATCACCACCGCGGAGTATCTCACGCAGAACGTCGGCATCGCGCAACCGCGGCTGATCCCAGAATATCGGTATGAGATAGCTGTGTTCGCTCATGAATTCATAAAGAAAAATTGGAATGTCTCACTCCCAACTCCCCACTCCCCACTCCCCACTCCCAACTCCCAACTCCCTCCCCCCCCACTCCGGCAACAACTCGACATCTCTCAGCCTCCTGCCCGCCGCGTCCTTGTCCGACAGCAACGGTGCGCCTTCAACCGGCCATTCAATTCCTATGTCCGGGTCATTCCAGAGAATGGCGCCCTCGGCCTCCCTGTGATAGTACTCCGTGCATTTGTACGCGAAATCCGCTATTTCGCTTAGCACCAGATACCCATGCGCAAAGCCGGGCGGAACCCAGAGCTGCCGGCAGTTTTCATCCGACAGTTCATATCCAGTCCATTTCCCGAAATCCGGGCTGCCTTTCCTTATGTCCACCGCCACATCGAATACCCGGCCTCTCACCACTCTGACCAGTTTTCCCTGCCCATATGGATGCTGATAATGAAGACCGCGTAACGTGCCGATCGATGAACGCGAGGCGTTGTCCTGCACGAAAGCCGCCTGTATTCCAGCTTGCTCCATGAGGTCTTTTCTCCATGTTTCCATGAAGAAACCCCTCTTGTCGCCGAGCCTTTCAGGCGTAATGAGAAGTACGTCGGACAGGTTTGTTTTTTCTATACGCATTTTTCTATACGCCTCTGATGCAATACGGCAGGCATCATATTGAATAACTTGATTTCTTTCCTTCTGTCTTTCCGGCCGTTTTGATTTCCTTTCTCAGTCCCCCTTTTCTGAGCCATATTCCCCAGTATGACCTTTTCGTTACAAGTTCCATGTTCAAGACCGCAGCCATGATAAGCCAGCAGAGTTCCTTTATAATACCGCTTGAATACTTTGCCTTGTTCAGATAAATCTTCGATAGATGGCTTCTCGCGATTTTTTCTCTTCTTCCATCTAAACCGTCCTCTCCCTTTATGAATGATTTTTGAAGCACGTAATATTCCTTGTCCGCCTCCAATCTCGAGGCGTATTCTCCCCTTGTCTGGCTTCCCTTATGAATTCTATACGACGCGTAACACATGTTCGACAATACTATCCTGTTCGATTTAGCTATTCTATAGAGCAATTCCCTGTCTCCCGTGTACTTCAAGTCTTCCCTGACATATCTGCCCGCTTTTTTCAATCCGCTCGAGGTATAGAATGTCGCCTGTTGATGCAATCGCCATTCGCTTCCCTTTATTGTCGACAAATCCAACGGAGCGGATCGTGGCATTCTCGGCATTTCCTCGCCTGAAATCACGTCCGATTTTTCGTCAATGTATCTGAAACCGCCGATTACAGCTCCGCATTCCGGTTCAGCGATATACTTCACGGCCACATCGTGAAACACCCCCGGCATATACACATCGTCGCTGCTGTTGAATGTGATTATTTCTCCGCTGCAGCGCGCGAAGCCCTTGTTGATTGCGCTGTTTTCCCCCTTGTCGGGCTCGCTTATCCAGTATGATATGTGCTCCGAATATGCCTTGATTATGCTTATCGTGTCATCAGTGCTGCCGCCGTCGATAATGATGTATTCCAGATTCGGGTATTTCTGCTGAAGCACGCCTCTTATTGTTTCTTCGAGGAATATTTCGCTGTTAAATGAGGTGGTAATTATGCTTATTTTCGGATATGGAATATTGCTGTTCCCCGGCATATCCTCTTCCGCCGGCGCTTCCTGAACAAACCAGGGCCATCCTTTCTCCTTCGCTTCGCGAAGAGGATCTCTCAAGTTGTCGCTCATATAAGAATCTTTTCAGGAATATGCTTCGTCCAAAACTCCCTGTCGTATTTATTCCATGCATGACAGCCGAACGGGAGGCCGCCGCCGTTCACATTTATCCAGTATTGCGCTTCCTTTTCTATGGAGAACCCGCAGGCGATCTCCGGCATCGGAATTCTAAACGCCGGGTTGAACAAAGCCGCCCTGAACGACCAGAATAGATCTTCATTCATCGAATATCTTTCCGTATACGGGTTCGTTCCGTTCAGAATCGACCTCGCCGTGCCCGCTATCTTTCTGATTTTTGGGAGCATGTTTTTTGCCGCTATGTCCGGCGGCGTGTCGAAACATAATCGAGTGAATGTATTAAGCGCGCCCTGTCCCTTTTCGGCGGATTCCAGCACCTTCAAGAACGAGCTTACTCTCCTCAAGGACAGGCCGCCGTTTCCGACGGCATACTTGCTGATCCCCCTCTCGTTTTTCAATTTCAACGGCGCGCCGATATAGTCATAGCCCTGCCTGCACCAATGGTCGAGCCGGCTCGAAAACACCAGGCAATCCAGCTGGCATATTAAAATGTATCGATATTCAACAAAGGCTTCGTAAAAATCCCTGCGCAAAAGAAGGCTGTTGTATCCCTTTATGCTCTCGAAGTATTTCCCTTCGAATACGATTTTATCATATCGTTTCAGCCGTTCCGGCGCCTGAAGACCGTCCGGGCATGCCAATTTGATATCATATCCGGATAAATGGAAATTTATAACTTCAGCGGAGATGCTTTCGCTTTCGCTTAAAACGCTTTTGTACACCGGAACAACTACGACAACTTCCATACCGCCGCCGCATACTTCTCTATCATTATTTGCGCTTCAATGCGTATAATGCCGCCGGCGGGCGGCAAACATTGTGGATCAGTATCATATCAGCGATTTGCGCTATTCGTATATATATCTGTATGTCAGCTTGTTGATTGCTTTGGCCAATTTTCGAAGCCGCGACATTCGGCTCCCATCATTACGGGCGATTTGCTCCGAATTCAACAGATCATCATAGCCGGGATATAACAGCTCGATGGTTCCCTTCTCCGCTCCGCCTCGCGGCAATTTGTTTCCCATATGATATGACAGGAACTCGTTCGTGGCCAGGCGCCAATACCCGGACTTTTCCATCTCCACGTCGAATTGAAGGTCATCGCCCAATGGAATGCTCGTTTCGGCCGGAAACAAACTCCGGAGAACGGCTCTTCTCGACGTGAATTGGAAGTGCGAGGCGCAGGCGTACGCTTTCACGCCGTTTCTCACCAGCATCGCGTCTTTCCTGTTGACGTTCCGTCTCTGGAATTCATCCTCTCCTCTGCCGAGGCCCATAATCACGGCCCTGGTGTATTCATCCGGAATGAGAATTCCTGTACGAATCTCGATATCTTCATGTTTTTCAGCATCCCTGACCGTCCATTGGTCGCTTAAATCACCGCCTGCGATCGGCTGCGCCGTCACGATTCCGGCTTTGTCGAAGGCATTAATTATTTCCAGAGATTTCTCCAGCCAGGACGGGAAAAACAAAACATCGCAGTCCGTGTAGGACACATATTCACCAAGGTCCATCGTGAACAGTATGTTCCAAGCTCCGACTTTTCCCGTGTTTTCACTTGCCCTTACAAGGTAATCGATATCTCCTCTCAATGACATTTCAAGCAGCCTGTTCCCCACTTCCGCGCATGAACCGTTGTCAAGCACAACGAAATCGAACTCGATTTTCGTATTTATTCGAGCCGATTTGGCGCATAATTCGAACACCTCGAGCGCTTCGGACCAGTATCCCTCCTGTTCGGGTATATGTACGGCGGTGACGAGAGATACGTTCCTCGGCTTTTTAATTGTTTTAATCCACTTCTGTGGATTCGTACCAGAGCGCGCCACTACTTCCTATTCCGGATTATTTGCAGTCTGCACAACTTCGGGCCTCGGGATCATG
>CAYLZD010000090.1:0-6496 GCA_964388275.1 uncultured Chromatiales bacterium | reverse complement strand
CCGAAAACAACAATGCGATGGCGTACCAGATTGTATCGCGCGGAATCAGGCAGATACCGGATTCTTCGTCGAAACGACGCCGTCCCTCGGCTGCGGCGAGGCGGAGAAGGAATTCTTTATTGTCGGTTTTGCGCATGCGATGTGCGCGCGGATCGCCGGTGTGCGAAGATTTGCATAATCCGTGGGCGCGGCGGCGCATGTTAAGAAATCGCTCACAGAGTGTCAAATACGGATCGGAATTTACGAGATCCGATCATGATAAAAACTCGTTCGAAAAACGGCGAAAGCAAGTCATCGCACGCCCTGATGTCCGGCGGGCCGGAGAGCGGAAAGCGGCGGTCAGCGTAACAGATCGGCGTCGGCGCGCAGCGCGTCGACAAGAGCGCCGAGATCCTCCTTCGGGAAAAATCCGCGCGCGCCCGCCCGTTTCGCGAGTTCCCTGTACACCGGCTCGCTGCAGGCGGACACTACAAAGACGCGCGCTGCTGAATCGTGCTCGGTGATGCGCCGCGTCGCCTCGATGCCGTCCATGCCGGGCAGGAGTATGTCCATCAGCACATAATCCGTTCGGCAGTCCCTGTAGGCGTCGACGGCCGGACCCCCGTCGCCGAACTCTGCGATGACGCTGAACAGGGGCGAGCAAAGATCGGCCAGCATAGCGCGCATGCGGGCGTCGTCCTCCACTATCATCGCTGTCATGGCCGTTCCTCCGTCATCCGACAGCCCGTCAGCGCAGCACGATGCGACGCGTCACAGCGACCGCGGCGGAAACTGAAAGCAGTGCTGATGTTATTGCTGTCGATCGGATCATGAGGTTTCCTCGCTGCTGTTTGCTTGACGAAATTATCCACACTCCGGAGCCGTTGCAATAGGTAGTACTATCCGTTTCCGCGGGCGGCGCGAAGCGGCCGCCCCGGACGTAACGGCGGAGCGGCGTTATATGAACGCAGCGCCGTCCGCGATGGACGGCGCTGCGTGACTGCATCATCGCGCGTGTTCCGCTCGAGCACGATCGCTGGGCTCCCGTATCCGCGAACGTGCGGCGCGGTTTCAGCGCAAGAGTTGCAGCATGCGTGTCAGCACTGAGGTTCCGGACTCGATCCGGGCGATGTAAGCGCCCGCCGGCAAATTCGAACCGTCGAAACGCGCGGTGTGCCGCCCCGCGCTCCTATGCCCTTCGGCCGGGACGGCCACGACGCGGCCGAGCATATCCGCCACGACGAGACGCACATCCGCGTCCGCCGCCAGCGTGTACTCGAGAACGGTGCTTCCGCTGAATGGATTTGGATATCCGGGAGAAAGCGAGATACCGGACATCACCGCCTGCGCGGAGGATTTCGGCGACACCGGCGAGTAGACCCACAGGCAGTTGCCCACAGTGCCGCCGGTGTAGGCGATGAAAAACAGCTTTGAACCTACCGCTTCCAATGAATTCGGATAGGTTATGCCGAGCACATCGAAACCCGGCACCATTACCGTGCCGTTCGTCGTGCCGTCGCTGCGCCAGAGCTTGAAGCCGGCGCCGTCGTCGGCAGCGAAGTAGACATACCCGCCCAGCACCGCGAAGCGCGTGTCATAGTCCTGACGAGTGTTGTTGCCGTAGCGCGGATCGCCGCTCGCCGTGCCGGACTGAATGTCCTTGACCATTGATGCGCCCACGCCCGGTTCGTAAACCCACAGCTCGCGTCCGTTGCCGGGAGTGTTCGCGTTGAAATACAGTTTCGATCCCATGACGGTCAGCCATTTCGGCGACGAGGAAGCGCCGCCCGGGACGATGTCGGCTGCGAGCGAAATGCCGACGCCGGGCTCGTACACGAAAAGTTCCGTTCCCGCGGCCGCCGTCGTGGCCGCGAAGTACACCTTGCCGTTGAGGACGGTCAGGTAGTCCGGCGAGGAGCCCGCGCTGCCGGGGTTCAGGTCGGCGATCTCATATGTGCCGGCCGAGGTCCCGTTGCTCACCCAGAGTTCCATGCCGCTGCCGTCGTCGGCGCGGCAGTAGTAGTTTCCGTTCAGGACCACCGGCTTGACGGAGGGAAACACCGTCACGGTCTTGATGGACTTGGTGCCCTTCGAGGTCCCGTTCGTCACCCAGATGCCCTGCGTTCCGCCGTTCACGCCCTCTATGAACACCCCCGTGCCGCCGATATCGAGCATGTTGGTCGCGCTGACCAGGAGGCTTTTCCAACTTGCGAGTTTCGTAGTGCCGGCCATTGTGCCGTTTGTTTTGTAGAGGTAGAAAGTGATGGTTCCGCGTGAGCCGATTGAAAACGCGAAAAAGTAGCCGTAGCCGTTGATAACAGGACCCGTTTCCAGACCGTTGATACCTGCGGAACCCGATACGACATCGATCAGTTTTCGCGTGTTGGCGCTGGTACCGTCCGTAACCCAGGGTTCGCGTCCGGTTAAGCCGTCATCGCCGATGAAGTAAACGAGTCCCCCCATCGCCCCGGCGACGTTCACTGCGATGTTGTTGTTGACCGGCAGCGACGGCGGGGTCCCGTTGCTTCTGTATAAGTGTATTATGGAACTGGCATTCCACATGTTGAAGTACAGCGAGCCGGCCAGTTGCGATCGTTCGATGCGGCTCGCCTCATTGATGCCGGTGCCCGGGTAATAGTCCTCGAGCTGCGTGAACTGGGCTTTAAGCAGGGGTCCCGTCAGCGCCAGCAGTGCGGCCGCTAGACCGCAACGGTGCAGTAATGTGCGCATGGTGTATCCTCTTGATAGTGGTGGATAGTGATGGAAAACAGTGCATCCGCTACGATGATGTCAATCTATCGCGGCCCTGAGGCGGCCGCAATAGGTAGTACTACTCATATGCGGCCGGCGCCCGTCGCCGATTGCGCGCGCCGATGGGCAGTAGCTATCGACGCTCGCGCGCTGTTGATTAGCAGCGATGCAGCCGATATTTTGCGATGAGTTTTCGAGTCTCCCACAACTGGAGGCAGCCGATGACCACAACAGCAACAACGTGGCGGATCATCGTCGTCACGGCGGGGATATTTGAATTGCTACTTCCTGTCATGCCGCATCCCCGCGCCGACGCGCAGGTCACCGCCCGGACGATAGACAGCATGCTCGCGGTTCTGCGCTCGCCGGAATCCGGCGACACGGACAGGGTCTCGCTGTGTATCTCACTATACAACGCGGCACAGACTGGCGGCCGCATGGATGTCCTGATCGAAGCGGCGGACTCGGCGTTGAGTGCGGCGCGGCGCCTCCGGAGGCCCGTTGAAATAGCCAGGGCGCTGCTCGTGCACGGAAATAACAGCACGCTGCAAGGAGACTTCGAAAGCGGCATAGCGGAGATCAGGGAAGCGGTGGAAATCCTGGAGAAATACGGCGACTGGCGACTCGCCGGCGCGTACTCCCATCTTGCGATACGCCTGGCCCGTCACGGCCATGCGGCCGATGCCTTGGAACCTGCCCTCAGGGCTGCGGATTTGCATGCCGCCCGAGGGGACAGTTCTTTTCTGGCCAATGACTGGAACCTTATCGGCATCATCCATCACGACCTCGGTAACATGAGCAAGGCGGCCGATTATTTCTCCAGATGCATGAATCGGGCACGCCGGCAGGGGGACCGCAAGGCCGAGGCCATGGCGCTGATGAACCTTGCCAACACGATGTCCGATCACGAGCAGGACAAAGCGGCGGAATACTATGGTCAGGGCGCCGAATACTTCAGATCATTCGGTGACATGGCAAACGCCGGGCACGCGCTGGTCCTGAAAGGCACAGCTCTGAGGAAAATGCTGAAGATGGCGGATGCTCTCGCCGCGCTCGAGGAAGGGGTCGCGCTCATCGAGCGCCATCCCGACATGCAGCTGCGCCTGATGGCTCTGAACTCGCTTGCATTATTGTACGAGATGGCCGGCATGCGCGACCTCGCGCTGCGCACACGTGAAAATCACCTGAACATCGCCCGCGCGACCAGGTCCGACGTGCAGGTCGCGCAATCGCTCGTCAACCTCGCATCCATCGAATTGCACGACCGCGCTTCGGTCGATGCCGCCTACGAGAAGATGCAGGAGGCAATGCCCATCCTGTTGAAAAAGGGACAGAAGGGCATGATCGTCGGAGGCTACGAAATACTGAGATTGTGCGAGGAAGCACGGGGCGATTCGGCGGCCGCGTATCGCGCCTTCATGAATATGGTCGAGGCGCAGCGCGAGATGCACAACATGGAAGCGCGGCGGCACATCGACTCCCTCGCCGCGGCGTACGATCTCGCAAGCCGCGAACAGCGCATAGAATTGCTTGAGAAGGAGCAACGTATAAACGCCCTGGCTTTGAGTGATCGGGAGAACGAGCTGCTCCGCCACCGGCTGATAGCCGGGCAACGCGAACGCGAGCTCGTAATTCTCGAACAGCGGGCGTCGATCCGCGACCTGGAACTGGCCGCCCAAACCGCGCGGCTCGCCGCACAAAAAGCGGAAACCGATAAACGCGAGAAGGATCTCAGATTGGCCAAAGCGGAGGGCGCGATGCAGGCGTCGCAACTCGAAAGCAAGACCTACCAACGCAACGCCCTCCTGGCGGGAATCGTGCTGCTCATGGTGACGGTAGCATTCATCGTGCACCGCCTGCGCGGCAGGCGCAGGGAAGCTGCGCTGCGGGCCGAAGCGGCCGAATCCGAAACGCTGCGCGTCGCCGCGTTGAGTGAACGGCGCGAGAAAGAAGCGCAGCGCACCTTCACGAAACAGCTCATGCAGTCGCAGGAGAACGAAAGACAGCGCATCGCTCGCGAACTGCACGACGGTCTCAGCCAGAGCCTGCTACTTATCCGGAACCGCGCCCTCATGGGCCTGCGCTCGCAGTCGGATCCGGAAACGGCGGCCGCTCAACTGCGGGAGATCTCCGGCGCGGCCGCCGAGTCGCTGGATGACGTGCGCGCCATATCCCGCGACCTGCGGCCGACTCAGCTCGAGCGCGCGGGACTGACGCAAACCCTGCGCTCGACGCTGGAGGCCGTGGAGGAAGCCTCCGATGTCCGCTTCACAGTCGAAATCGCGGACCTCGACGGCGTCGTCGCGCCCGAGGACGAAATCAACATCTTCCGCATAATACAGGAAGGAGTGAACAACATACTCAAGCACGCACAGGCGCGGGAAGCCCTCGTGCTCGTGACGCGCGATGCCGACGAGCTGCGCATCGCCATCGAAGACGACGGCATGGGCTTCGACACTCTGCGCGGCAACGGAGACGGCGGCCATGGTTTCGGCTTGCAGGGCATGGTGGAACGCGCTCGCATGCTTACCGGAACCGTGACCGTGGACTCCGCCCCCGGAACGGGCACGCTCGTGCTCGTCACTCTTCCGCTGCCCGGCGCCGCGCAGGCGCCGGAAGGCCCGCCTTCCGCAGCTGTCAATCCCGATGCCGCCGCAATGTTGAAGGACGTCTATGACCGATAGCGACAACATACCGGTTATCATAGCCGATGATCATCCCCTATTCCGTCGCGGCCTGCGCGACATCATCGCCGACAGCGACCGATTCACGGTGATCGCCGAGTGCGGCGACGGAGACGACGCGATCGCGAAGTGCGCGCTGCTCCGCCCGCGAGCAGCCGTACTCGACGTGGAGATGCCCCGCCGAAGCGGCCTCGAAACCGCCGAGGCGCTCGCAGCGCTGCCGGCGCCGCCCGCCGTGCTCTTCCTGAGCATGCACGACACGCGCGATGTGGTACAACGCGCCATGAGCACGGGAGCGCTCGGCTTCATCCTCAAAGACGACGCGGAAAAGGAGATAATCACAGCTCTCGAGCACGTCGTGCGCGGACAGAAATACCTGAGCGCCGCGCTCGAACAACGCCTGCAGACCTCCGCGCCCCGGCACGAACCCGATCCGGGCAGCGAATTGTCCCTCGCGCTGCTCTCCCCCGCCGAGCGCCGCGTGCTCCGCATGATCGCCGAGAACCGGTCGACCAGGGAAATAGGCGACGCTCTCGGCATCAGCACACACACGGTAAACGGACATCGTTATCACATCACGCAGAAACTCGGGCTGAACGGCGCATACGCGCTCGTGCGCTACGCGCTCATGCACCGGGAATCTCTCTGAATGCAGCTCTTCCGGCTTCCTTTCGGTAAAGGTACTGGCGACGCACCATCGCGAGCGAAAGCATCGAAGACCATTCATCCGGCCGACGGGCGCGACATCGCAAAGGAGGCACGGCATCGCGGAAGGGACTTCCAAGGCGGGATTCTGTTCTCCGACGGAAAGGACACTTTTCCGCTGGAGACCGCCAACACGTTCGCCGTTCCATTGGACAAGTCGCGGGCACTGCGAGAGGAAACGCTCATAGAGGCTCCCCGGCGGCTCCAAGCACTGAACGGCCGCGCCTTACAGAATCATCAACACAGCATTCTATCTTCCAAGCGCCCTTCCTCTGGTTCTGATCACCCGCCGCTTCATGCGATATCCGTTCGGTATCCTGATTGACGCACAGCGCGTGTATGTGCGCTTTGCGTATCTTGCGCTGCAACTGCGAGCC
>CAYLZD010000089.1:0-7110 GCA_964388275.1 uncultured Chromatiales bacterium | reverse complement strand
AATGATGAATGATGAATAAATTGAGCCCCGGAGGGGCGTGATACCCAAGCCCAGGGCGTGAGCCCTGGATCAGATTCCGCGGTTAAATTCCTCCTGTGTAACCAGCAATTGCCGCTTGAGAATATAATTCCACATGCGGCGGGGAATTTCCTTCCCCGGCGACATGCTGACTTTAGTCACGAGGATGGAACCGTCATCCAGTATTTTGCGATGCCAGTAGTGATCGGTTGTCTTGAAGAGTTCCCAACCGCTGCGTTCGCAGTATCTCTTCAGATCGCCGAATTTAGGCAAGGCGCAGGAGTTTCTTCAGTTCGTCATCCGTTGCGCAGAGCAGAATCTGAAGAATCAGGGGAAAATGCCTTCTCCTGTTCGGAGACTGCAGGTAGAGAGAAATCCTTTTCATGTATTCCTCGGCGTACAGGCGGACGTCGCCTAGCATCTGCGAAACCGCTTCGCTTTCCGACGGAGCATTCCCAGCCAGTCCGAACGGCTCCATCGTCGCCGTCCAGGAATTGTTGTCATCCTCGAACAAAGCGACCGAGACGCGTTGCCTGCCCGCTTCCGAGAGCGCCGATTTGAGCATGGTCTCGGTAATCACCAGCACCTCGTCCTCGCTTTTCTTTCGCCTCTTTATTCGTTGCGGCCGGTTCGACTGCGCCGCGTCGATCAAGGAAGTGAGATTGTTCCGCGCCTCTGTGAAACCGTATGATTCTATCACATCATTCATGCAGGTAATATAAGCATTCTGTACAGAAATACCAATCTGTACATATTGTCACCTTTCGTTGATCATTCATCTGTCCGCATCCGTAATTGCTCCGGCGCCATCGCCGTTCATTCCCCGCGGAGCATGCGGATGGAAGCGGATATGCTCATTTATTGCCTACGAAACACACGAAACAAGCGAAACAGAGGGAAAATATGGACTGTTTCGCCCAATTTCGCGTGTTTCGTGGGTTTTTCACCCTTCGCCGCCCCTCGCATTCATCATTCACCATTCCGTTTTCATCATTCCATATGCGTAGTACTACTTACGTTTTCGAGTAGTTCTACGCATTGTGTTTCGTTTGCGGGCAGGCGTTGTTGCATTTGAACATCTAAACACATAACCCCCCCGTGCGGCGATGAAAATCATGATCGTGGACGACAGCAGGCACATGCGGGATTTCCTCAGCGAGGCGCTCCTGAAATTTCCAGCCGAAGTCTGCACGGCGGAGGACGGCGAGACCGCCGTGCGGAGATACGCGGATGAAAAACCCGATATCGTTCTGATGGACGTGCGCATGCCTCGCATGGATGGCATAACGGCATCGGCTGGGATAAGAAGACTGAATCCGTCGGCGTGCATCATCATCGTGACCGAACACGATGTGGACGAGTACAGGGAAGACGCGCGCAACGCCGGCGCGGCGGCGTATTTCCTAAAACAGAATCTGGTGGATCTGTTCCGTTATCTCAGGAACGAATACCTGAACCCGAATTGACTCATATGCCGGATAACACATACGGCCTGATATATGCCGCGAACATTCACAACAATCGAAGGGGTACCGTGATGAACACAAGACATCGGTTCGCGCGCTGGCTGCTGCCGGCGCTGCTGCTGCCATGCGCGCTTATCGCGCAGAATCCCGTGCTCGTGCAGGACATCAACGCCGGGAGCGGGTCGGCGTTCTTCGCCGCCGACAATTACTTGGTCTCCCGCGAAGTTATAAACGACGTGCTGTACATTCAGGCGTACACGCCCGGTTACGGCACGGAACTCTGGAAATCGGCGCCGCCGTACACGGGCGCCGCGCTCATGAAAGACCTCAACGCCGGGACGGCGAAGGGATCATCGGGCAAGTACATCGCCGCGTTCGGCAAGCTTTTCTTCAACGGCGCGAACGCCGTCGGATCGGCTCTCTGCTGGAGCGACGGCACGGCGCAGGGGACGGCCGCCTTGACGAACGGGAAGGCTGGATATTTCGCTTTCCCTCTCGTCGAATCGCAGGGACGGGTGTTCTCACATCAGGAGATATGCGAGGTCTCCGTCCGGGGGAACGTGCGCTTGTCCTCGTACCTGTACGCCACAGATCCCGTCACCGGGGCATGCACGCTGCTGAAGACGATCAGCCACCAGATCCCCTGGAAGGCGCATGTGAACGGCACCATGCTGTTCCAGGTTTGCACATGGCTGCAGCTCAAAGTCGGAACGGACCTGGCGTTCAGCCTTTGGAAAAGCAACGGGACGGCCAAGGGCACCGTGAAGGTGACGGACCTGCCCATGCCGCTCCGCGGGGATCAATTCAGGCCGACGGCATCCACCCCGTTGTATGAAGGACTCCTCACCCGATACGTCGCGGACGGGACCACGGTCTACTTCGCGTGCGGCGACGCAGCGCACGGGGGCGCCGAGCTCTGGAAATCCAACGGCACGGCGGCGGGGACGATGGCGGTGACCGACATCAATCCGGGCAGCGGCAACTCATTTCCGACCATGGCGGCGAGGATGGGCGACTACCTGTACTTCTGCGCCGACGACGGGACGAACGGCTACCAGATCTGGCGCTATCCGCTGGCCGGCGGCAGCGCCCAGCGCGTGACGGACATTGACGGCGGCGCGCAGGGCGCCGACCCGATGTGGCTGACTCCCCTGAACGGCAAGCTGCTATTCTCGGCGTACGATCCGGAAAACGGCCGCGAGCTCTGGGTGAGCAACGGCCTGCCGTATAACGATCCCGCGAACGTGACAGCGATAGTCGGCGGCGGCATCGCGCCGGGCTCGGCGAGTTCCGATCCGAACTACTTCACGGCGCCCACGTCAGGACTCGTCGACGACGACGAGAAGCACAAGTACCAGATGGAGGTGCTGGGCTCGTACGTTTACTTCCCGGCGAACGACGGGACCGGCTTCGCGCTGTGGAGAAGCGACGGCGCGACGACCGAGAAGCTGGGCGCCCGCAACCCGCGCTACCTGACCGCGATCAACGGCATACTGATGTTCATCGCTCAGGACGATCTGAACGGAAGAGAACTGTGGAAGTTCGATCCCGCGTATCCGCCGTCGCCGAAGAGCGGCGCCGTCCTGCCCGAAGGCCTCGCCCTTGCGCAGAATTATCCAAATCCCTTCAACGCGACGACGGTTGTCGAGTATTCGCTCGCCGCCGAAGGTCGCGTAGTGCTCCGTGTGCAGGACATGCTGGGCCGCGAGGTGGCCGTCCTGGCCGACGGGACGAGAGGCGCGGGCCGTCACGCGGTGAGCTGGAACGCGGCCGGACTGCCGTCGGGCGTCTACACGTGCTGCATGGAGGCGGAGGGGACCGTGCTCACGCGGAGGATGGCGGTTCTGAAATGATGAATGCGGATTGCGGAATGATGAAAGATGAGCTTGCCGCGGTCGACGGCGGGTTCCCATGGCCGCAGGGAATTACGGGGAGAGGACGGTCGATGGGATCCGCTGCAGGCCGCGGCGGATGTTAATGATGAATGAATTGAGCCCCGAAGGGGCGACATACCACAGCCCAAGGCGTATTTATCCACCGAAGTCCCGCGGAGCTGGACGCAGGTGGAAGCCCTGGGGACGCGTACCGGGACATTCGAACAGAAGCCCCGAAGGGGCGGCAAATGTGGAATGATGAATGCGGAAGGATGAATGATGAATGAGTGCGATTACATAGCGCGGTTTTCTGAACGAAGGCGAACGGGAAACAGGAAACAGGCTTGCCTGACGAAGTTCCGCGGCATGTCCACCGTAGTTCCACAACGTGGAACGCAGGTGGAGGCGGAACGTAGTCAGGGAACGGGAAACGGTAATTCCGACTCTGTCGTCCGATATTTATCGCGACAGGTCGCCGCCCTTACCCGACAGCTTTGCGCCTTCGTCCCGGTCCGCGGGACTCCAGCGAGCAAGCCCAGGCCCGAGTTCCCAGTCCTTCCCCTCGCCTCTTTCCACTTTACACAAGAATAATTAGCTTTGAAAAAATCGTCCTATCCCCCTGCTCCCGACTCGAGCCGCCGCGACTCGATCGAGCATTCACGCGCGCGGCGACGTCAACAGGGAACAAATCACAGGAGATAGTCCTATGAAGCAGCACTTCGCCATTGCGGCCTTAACGGCCTTGATCGCGGTTTCGATGCAGGCGTACACGCTCCCGCCGACAACCGCTGCGCCCGACGCCTCCCGGACCGCGGCATACGCGAACGTGCCGGCGCATTCTCCCGTGCGGTTGTCAGTCCCGGCCGACCCGCGCTCCTGGAGCGAAACCGCCCGCTTCTTCGATCTCGCCGGGCTCGAATCCCATACGATCCTCCCCCATACCCCGTCCAACGTCCAACGTCCAATGTCCAACCCCCTCATCCGTTTCACCGAAAATAAAGGACAGATCGTCGATACCGACGGACGTCCGCAGCCGGACGTCCTTTACACGACCGAGACGGGCGGGGCGCGGATGTATTTCCGTCGCGACGGGATGAGTATTGTATTCCGAAGGGTCGACGAGAGCCAGGCCCGGATAAGCGAGGCCACTGGCAGGCCGTTGCACGAAGACGAGGATCACCTGCAGCCACGCAAGATAGAGATTTGCAGGGCCGATCTCCGTTTCGCGGGGTGCAACACACGGGGAAATGTCCGGGCCGGGGATGAGCTGGAGGGATACTCGAACTTCTTCTACGGGCACTGCCCGACGGGCATCGCTTTTGTGAAGAGCTACGGGCGTATCATCTACGAGGACCTCTACGACGGGATCGACCTGGTCTGCTCCTCCTCGGGGGGAGCGCTGCGCTTCAGCTTCATCGTCGATGCGGGAGCGGATCCGGGCGACGTCCGCTTGCGCTGGGAAGGGGACGCTGTTACGGAGTCGAATGGTGACGGCGGACTCGACGTCACATCGCCGCTGGGGAGCCTGCGCATGACGGCCCCTGACGCGAGTCAGGGAGAGCGTGCCGTGAAGGCGGGCTTTGCGTCCGCCCGGGGCGAGGAGCGATTGCTCGTCGGCGAAAGCGACCGTGCGTCCGCGATGCAGGTTGAAAGCTGGATCACGTACTTCGGCGGGAGCGTTAGAGAAACGGGGGGCGTCGTGGATACTGACGCGAACGGCAACGTGCTCCTCATCGGTGTAACAGATAGTCCGGATCTCCCCGTGAGAAACGCCTATCAATCCGTCTATGCAGGAAACAACGACTACTTCTTCGTAAAATATTCAAGCGCCGGGACGCGGCTGTGTACAAGCTATTTAGGGGGCAGCTATCAAGAAGGCGGTTCCTGGGGCTTCACCGCTGTCTGGGGTTGCTTCGACGGCAGCGGGAATATCATTGTGGTCGGAGCTACGGATAGTTATGATTTTCCGTTGACGGCCGGCGCGTTCCAGACGACAATCAAGGGCGATGACGATCCCACGGTATCCAAGCTTTCGCCGGATGGAAGCACACTGATCTGGTCCACGCTCATTGGCGGTTCGGATGTCTGGGAGTATCCATCAGGGGTGGGCTGTGACGGCAGCGATAATGTCGTAGTAACAGGGAGTACGTACAGCAATGACTTCCCCGTACTGAACGCAATCCAACCGACGCGCGCGGGGGATTTCGATTCCTGGTTGGCGAAATTCAACCCGCAGGGCACACTACAGTGGTCGACGTACCTTGGCGGCAGCAAAATGGAGAGCTACACCGGACCCGATATCGCGGTCGACGCGGCGGGGAACATCGGTATGTGCGGCGTGACGCAAAGCGACGATTTTCCGGTGACCTCCGGCGCGTACCAGAGCACGATGCAAGGCACGTGGGACAACTTCGTGATGAAGCTGACGCCCTCCGGCCAGGTGGCCTGGTCGACGTACTGTGGCGGTCTGGCTAACGATGTCAATATACGCTCAGTCTGTTTCAATCCGCAGGGCGGCCTGTATTTTATAGGACAGCAGAGTGGTGCTCCGTACATGACCAATCCGCCTCCGTTGCGGGGTTCTTCAGGGGCGAGTGACGTCGTCATCGTCAAGTTCACAGCCGCCGGCTCGCTCGAATGGTGGACATACCTCGGCGGCAGCGGAGAAGAGGATGGAAGCTCTATATATGTCGACAGGAACGGGGTTATTCTCGCATGCGGCCCCACATTAAGCGATAACTTTCCTCTCATCAATCCCATACAGTCCTCACGCGGAGGAGGAAAAGACGCGTGGATCGCGCAGTTCAGCGCTTCCGGCGCGTTGCTAACGTCCACGTACCTTGGAGGACCGCTGGACGACTCCCCTTACGGAATCACTTCGGACCAGGACGGAACGGTCATCATGGGCGGTTCGACCAGAGGATCGTTCCCGGTACATAACGCAGAGCAGCCGAACATGAAGAACGGGGAATCGATTTTTCTCTGTCACATACCGTTGGTTCCCCCCGCTCCACCGGCCGCACCCGCAGGTCTCAAGGCAGTCGCGGCCACATGCACGGACGTCGAACTGGCATGGGAGGACAAGTCCGACAACGAAACCTCGTTCATCGTCGAGCGCCGGATCAATGCGTCGGCGTGGATTCCAGTGGACACTGTGGCCGCGAACCAACAGCAGTGCACGGTGTCGGCGCTCTTCCCCTCCACGGCGTACTCGTTTCGTGTCGCCGCGTACGACGGCAGAATGTCGCCGTACTCCAACACCGCGGCTGCCACCACGCTGCCCTTCCCCGCGCCGTCGGAGCTGAGAATCGTCTCCATAACCTCCGTGAGCGCGGAACTCGCGTGGAAGAACAACACCCCCTTCGCCACAAGCTTAGTCGTGGAGCACAAGAGCGCTTCGGGCTCCTGGCAGGCGGGCGACGAACTGCCCGGGAATTCGAGCGGCGCGTCGGTGTCCGGCCTGCAGCCGGAGACGGAGTACTCTTTCCGCGTGCGGGGCTTCCGCGGCGCGGCCGCGACGGACTACTCGAACGTAGCGACGGCGAGGACGAAGAAGTTTCTCGCCGCGCCGACGGCGTTCCAAGCCGTCGTAAAGACCTCCACGGAAGCGGAATTGACATGGACGGACAACGCGACGGGGGAGACGGGCTACGAGGTGGAGCAGCGCCCGCCGCTGGGCGCCTGGACCCTCGTGCACACGACCGCGGCGGATGCCTCCACGTACACGCGCTCGGGACTCACACCGGACTCGA
>CAYLZD010000088.1:262-7332 GCA_964388275.1 uncultured Chromatiales bacterium | reverse complement strand
TCGAGTCCGGTGTGAGTCCCGAGCGCGTGTACGTGGAGGCATCCGCCGCGGTCGTATGCACGAGGGTCCAGGCGCCCAGCGGCGGGCGCTGCTCGATCTCGTAGCCCGTTTCGCCGTTTGCGTTGTCCGTCCACGTCAGTTCCGCTTCCGTGGAGGTCTTTACGACGGCCTGGAACGCGGTCGGCGCGGCGAGAAACTTCTTTGTCCTGGCCGTCGCGATGTTCGAGTAGCCCGTCGCTGCTTCGCCGCGGAAACCGCGCACGCGGAAAAAGTACTCCGTCTCCGGCTGCAGGCCCGGCACCGCCGCGCCGCTCGAATTCCCGGGCAGTTCGCCACCCTCCTGCCAGTAGCCCGAAGCGCTCTTGTGCTCCACGACGAAGCTTGTGGCGAAGGGGGTGTTGTTTTTCCACGCGAGTTCAACGCTCACGGAGGTGATGGAGACAATTCTCAGCTCCGAAGGCGCGGGGAAGGGCAGCGTAGTGGCAGTCGCGGTGTTGGAGTAAGTCGACTTCACGCCCATCCGGTCCGCGCAGATCCGGAACTTGTACAGAGTGGACGGTAGAAGTCGGGGAATTACTGCGTTAGTTGTATTGGGTGGCACGGTGTCGACCGGATTCCATACGCCTGCGCCCTGTTCGAGTTCGATTATGAAGGCCGACTCGTCTCCGGAGTTATCGGTCCAGTCAAGGTTAACGTCCGTGCAGGTTGACGCTGTCGACATCAATCCGCTCGGCGCAATTGGCGGAGGTGGCGGAGGATTGCCTCCGAATTTCACGAGGAAGGCGTCGCCGTGATAATCGCCGTTTCCGCCGTAGGTGGCTTGATGCGCGCCTGCAGTGGCGATTCCTGTTGCACTATACGTTTCGCCGCCAAAATACACGCCTCCGCTTGCATCAGCGGCGATACCAGACGCACCATCACCGAGAGGACCACCGAAATACGTTCCGTACAGTCTCACACCATTCGCGTCGAACGTAGCGAGGAAAGCATCAGTATCTCCGGCGAACGAGCTCTGATAAGCACCGGCGGTCGCGATATTGGTTGGGCTTCTCGTATCTCCTCCCAAGAACACTTCCCCGCCGGCGCCACACGCGACGACAGATTGATGTTCAGCCTTCGTTCCGCCATAAAATGTCCCCCACTGACGAATGCCGTTCGAATTGAATTTCACGAGGAAATCATCCCCCTCGCCTGACGGCGTGGTCTGATGAGCGCCCGCGGTGGCTATGTTCGCCGTACTCCACGTTCTTCCGGCGATGTAGACGTTTCTTCCGCCATCGACAGCGATGCCGCTAACCTCGTCACGTTGTTCACCTCCGTAATAAGTTCCCCACTGCCGTACTCCGTTAGCGTCGAACTTCACAAGAAAGGCATCGGGCCTATAAGCGGCGTCTGTCGCCGGCTGATGCGCGCCCGCAGTTGCTATGCCGGTCATGCTCCACGTGTTTCCGCACAGATAGACATCGCCTCCGGCATCGATAGTTAAGCTCTGTCCTCCGTCGTCACTTTCCCCACCGTAATACGTCGCCCATTTCAGCGTACCGCTCGCATCAAATTTTGCGAGAAAAGCGTCCCACACGCCTGACGGCGTGGTCTGATGAGCACCCGCGGTAGCTATGTTCGTCGTACTAGCCGTTTCTCCGCAGATGTAAACATCCCCGCTGCCGCTCACGCCAACATTTTTCAGGTTTTCCCGGTTATTTCCGCCGAAATATGTCGCCCACAGCCGTACCCCGCCATCCGGGTTGAATTTTACAAGGAAACCATCCAATTCACCGGAGTGAGAGGATTGATGCGATCCCGCCGTCGCTATGTCCGAAGTACTGTCGGTCGACCCGGCCAGATACACGTACCCGCCGGGATCGATCGCCACGTCGATGTAATACCCGATATCCTCCCCTCCTGCTCCACCGTAATATGTCGCCCACTGCCGCACTCCGTCCGTGTTGAACTTCACGACGAAAGCGTCCCAACCTCCTGCCAGTGAGCTTTGATACGCACCAGTGGTTGCGATATTTGTAGAAGTAGTGCCCCCGCACAGGCACACGTTTCCTGCGGCATCCACCGCAACGCCGTATCCTCTCTCACCGCCCGATCCGCCGTAGTACGTAGCCCAGGGATCTATGACGAGCGTACGACTCGGGTCGTACGACTCCGTCCGAAAGCCCACGGTCGTTCCGTCGAGCACAAAATCCGCCGCCACCGCCGAGCGGTCGCCCTCCGTCCAGCACTCGGGGGGCTCCTCCTCGACATCGCCAAGAGGAGTCATAACAGAAAGTGCGCCCCAGCTCAGAACCGATACATCGGCCGCTCCGTCGTATCTCATGCGTATGTCGGCCGGACGGCCGCCGGGACGAATGATGAAGTTGTACTTCAAGCGGCCTTCCTGCGAGAACAACTCGAGGTCGATCCCGGAGTACACATCCTCGTAAACTATGCGGCCGAACTCCCGCACGCCGAGAAGGCCGTCGGGACACTGGGGCAGGTAGTAGTTCACAACCCCGGGCAGCTGCTCCTCCCCCCGCACGCGCGCGAAGGGATTGGCCCCGACCAGCGTCATGTCCAGTCGGTACGTCTCCACGGTCGTTTCCATGGAGCGCGCCGTCCGGCTGTTGTCCGGAGGTCCCGGATCCGCCTCCGCTTCTCGATACACCCGGGTGAACATCGTGCTGATCCCGTCAGCCTGCATGAACAGCTGAGCTCCTGGGACTTCGGCCTTGAAGAGGATGTCTCGCCGCACATTCCCGTCCGCGTCGGTGATCTGTCCGCGGTTTTCGGTGAAACGGATGAGGGGGTTGGACATTGGACGTTGGACGTTGGACGGGGTATGGGGGAGGATCGTATGGGATTCGAGCCCGGCGAGATCGAAGAAGCGGGCGGTTTCGCTCCAGGAGCGCGGGTCGGCCGGGACTGACAACCGCACGGGAGAATGCGCCGGCACGTTCGCGTATGCCGCGGTCCGGGAGGCGTCGGGCGCAGCGGTTGTCGGCGGGAGCGTGTACGCCTGCATCGAAACCGCGATCAAGGCCGTTAAGGCCGCAATGGCGAAGTGCTGCTTCATAGGACTATCTCCTGTGATTTGTTCCCTGTTGACGTCGCCGCGCGCGTGAATGCTCGATCGAGTCGCGGCGGCTCGAGTCGGGAGCAGGGGGATAGGACGATTTTTTCAAAGCTAATTATTCTTGTGTAAAGTGGAAAGAGGCGAGGGGAAGGACTGGGAACTCGGGCCTGGGCTTGCTCGCTGGAGTCCCGCGGACCGGGACGAAGGCGCAAAGCTGTCGGGTAAGGGCGGCGACCTGTCGCGATAAATATCGGACGACAGAGTCGGAATTACCGTTTCCCGTTCCCTGACTACGTTCCGCCTCCACCTGCGTTCCACGTTGTGGAACTACGGTGGACATGCCGCGGAACTTCGTCAGGCAAGCCTGTTTCCTGTTTCCCGTTCGCCTTCGTTCAGAAAACCGCGCTATGTAATCGCACTCATTCATCATTCATCCTTCCGCATTCATCATTCCACATTTGCCGCCCCTTCGGGGCTTCTGTTCGAATGTCCCGGTACGCGTCCCCAGGGCTTCCACCTGCGTCCAGCTCCGCGGGACTTCGGTGGATAAATACGCCTTGGGCTGTGGTATGTCGCCCCTTCGGGGCTCAATTCATTCATCATTAACATCCGCCGCGGCCTGCAGCGGATCCCATCGACCGTCCTCTCCCCGTAATTCCCTGCGGCCATGGGAACCCGCCGTCGACCGCGGCAAGCTCATCTTTCATCATTCCGCAATCCGCATTCATCATTTCAGAACCGCCATCCTCCGCGTGAGCACGGTCCCCTCCGCCTCCATGCAGCACGTGTAGACGCCCGACGGCAGTCCGGCCGCGTTCCAGCTCACCGCGTGACGGCCCGCGCCTCTCGTCCCGTCGGCCAGGACGGCCACCTCGCGGCCCAGCATGTCCTGCACACGGAGCACTACGCGACCTTCGGCGGCGAGCGAATACTCGACAACCGTCGTCGCGTTGAAGGGATTTGGATAATTCTGCGCAAGGGCGAGGCCTTCGGGCAGGACGGCGCCGCTCTTCGGCGACGGCGGATACGCGGGATCGAACTTCCACAGTTCTCTTCCGTTCAGATCGTCCTGAGCGATGAACATCAGTATGCCGTTGATCGCGGTCAGGTAGCGCGGGTTGCGGGCGCCCAGCTTCTCGGTCGTCGCGCCGTCGCTTCTCCACAGCGCGAAGCCGGTCCCGTCGTTCGCCGGGAAGTAAACGTACGAGCCCAGCACCTCCATCTGGTACTTGTGCTTCTCGTCGTCGTCGACGAGTCCTGACGTGGGCGCCGTGAAGTAGTTCGGATCGGAACTCGCCGAGCCCGGCGCGATGCCGCCGCCGACTATCGCTGTCACGTTCGCGGGATCGTTATACGGCAGGCCGTTGCTCACCCAGAGCTCGCGGCCGTTTTCCGGATCGTACGCCGAGAATAGCAGCTTGCCGTTCAGGGGAGTCAGCCACATCGGGTCGGCGCCCTGCGCGCCGCCGTCAATGTCCGTCACGCGCTGGGCGCTGCCGCCGGCCAGCGGATAGCGCCAGATCTGGTAGCCGTTCGTCCCGTCGTCGGCGCAGAAGTACAGGTAGTCGCCCATCCTCGCCGCCATGGTCGGAAATGAGTTGCCGCTGCCCGGATTGATGTCGGTCACCGCCATCGTCCCCGCCGCCGTGCCGTTGGATTTCCAGAGCTCGGCGCCCCCGTGCGCTGCGTCGCCGCACGCGAAGTAGACCGTGGTCCCGTCCGCGACGTATCGGGTGAGGAGTCCTTCATACAACGGGGTGGATGCCGTCGGCCTGAATTGATCCCCGCGGAGCGGCATGGGCAGGTCCGTCACCTTCACGGTGCCCTTGGCCGTCCCGTTGCTTTTCCAAAGGCTGAACGCCAGGTCCGTTCCGACTTTGAGCTGCAGCCATGTGCAAACCTGGAACAGCATGGTGCCGTTCACATGCGCCTTCCAGGGGATCTGGTGGCTGATCGTCTTCAGCAGCGTGCATGCCCCGGTGACGGGATCTGTGGCGTACAGGTACGAGGACAAGCGCACGTTCCCCCGGACGGAGACCTCGCATATCTCCTGATGTGAGAACACCCGTCCCTGCGATTCGACGAGAGGGAAAGCGAAATATCCAGCCTTCCCGTTCGTCAAGGCGGCCGTCCCCTGCGCCGTGCCGTCGCTCCAGCAGAGAGCCGATCCGACGGCGTTCGCGCCGTTGAAGAAAAGCTTGCCGAACGCGGCGATGTACTTGCCCGATGATCCCTTCGCCGTCCCGGCGTTGAGGTCTTTCATGAGCGCGGCGCCCGTGTACGGCGGCGCCGATTTCCAGAGTTCCGTGCCGTAACCGGGCGTGTACGCCTGAATGTACAGCACGTCGTTTATAACTTCGCGGGAGACCAAGTAATTGTCGGCGGCGAAGAACGCCGACCCGCTCCCGGCGTTGATGTCCTGCACGAGCACGGGATTCTGCGCGATAAGCGCGCATGGCAGCAGCAGCGCCGGCAGCAGCCAGCGCGCGAACCGATGTCTTGTGTTCATCACGGTACCCCTTCGATTGTTGTGAATGTTCGCGGCATATATCAGGCCGTATGTGTTATCCGGCATATGAGTCAATTCGGGTTCAGGTATTCGTTCCTGAGATAACGGAACAGATCCACCAGATTCTGTTTTAGGAAATACGCCGCCGCGCCGGCGTTGCGCGCGTCTTCCCTGTACTCGTCCACATCGTGTTCGGTCACGATGATGATGCACGCCGACGGATTCAGTCTTCTTATCCCAGCCGATGCCGTTATGCCATCCATGCGAGGCATGCGCACGTCCATCAGAACGATATCGGGTTTTTCATCCGCGTATCTCCGCACGGCGGTCTCGCCGTCCTCCGCCGTGCAGACTTCGGCTGGAAATTTCAGGAGCGCCTCGCTGAGGAAATCCCGCATGTGCCTGCTGTCGTCCACGATCATGATTTTCATCGCCGCACGGGGGGGTTATGTGTTTAGATGTTCAAATGCAACAACGCCTGCCCGCAAACGAAACACAATGCGTAGAACTACTCGAAAACGTAAGTAGTACTACGCATATGGAATGATGAAAACGGAATGGTGAATGATGAATGCGAGGGGCGGCGAAGGGTGAAAAACCCACGAAACACGCGAAATTGGGCGAAACAGTCCATATTTTCCCTCTGTTTCGCTTGTTTCGTGTGTTTCGTAGGCAATAAATGAGCATATCCGCTTCCATCCGCATGCTCCGCGGGGAATGAACGGCGATGGCGCCGGAGCAATTACGGATGCGGACAGATGAATGATCAACGAAAGGTGACAATATGTACAGATTGGTATTTCTGTACAGAATGCTTATATTACCTGCATGAATGATGTGATAGAATCATACGGTTTCACAGAGGCGCGGAACAATCTCACTTCCTTGATCGACGCGGCGCAGTCGAACCGGCCGCAACGAATAAAGAGGCGAAAGAAAAGCGAGGACGAGGTGCTGGTGATTACCGAGACCATGCTCAAATCGGCGCTCTCGGAAGCGGGCAGGCAACGCGTCTCGGTCGCTTTGTTCGAGGATGACAACAATTCCTGGACGGCGACGATGGAGCCGTTCGGACTGGCTGGGAATGCTCCGTCGGAAAGCGAAGCGGTTTCGCAGATGCTAGGCGACGTCCGCCTGTACGCCGAGGAATACATGAAAAGGATTTCTCTCTACCTGCAGTCTCCGAACAGGAGAAGGCATTTTCCCCTGATTCTTCAGATTCTGCTCTGCGCAACGGATGACGAACTGAAGAAACTCCTGCGCCTTGCCTAAATTCGGCGATCTGAAGAGATACTGCGAACGCAGCGGTTGGGAACTCTTCAAGACAACCGATCACTACTGGCATCGCAAAATACTGGATGACGGTTCCATCCTCGTGACTAAAGTCAGCATGTCGCCGGGGAAGGAAATTCCCCGCCGCATGTGGAATTATATTCTCAAGCGGCAATTGCTGGTTACACAGGAGGAATTTAACCGCGGAATCTGATCCAGGGCTCACGC
>CAYLZD010000088.1:0-162 GCA_964388275.1 uncultured Chromatiales bacterium | reverse complement strand
CCTGGGCTTGGGTATCACGCCCCTCCGGGGCTCAATTTATTCATCATTCATCATTCCGCATCTGCCGCCCCTTCGGGACTCTTGTTCAAATGCCCCGGTACGTGTACCCAGGGCTCACGCCCTGGGCTTGGGTATCACGCCCCTCCGGGGCTCAATTTATTC
>CAYLZD010000087.1:2202-7345 GCA_964388275.1 uncultured Chromatiales bacterium | reverse complement strand
CGGTGAATTTGGTGAATACGGTGAATTTGGTGAATACGGTGAATTTGGTGAATACGGTGAATTTGGTGAATACGGTGAATTTGGTGAATACAGTGAATTTGGTGAATACAGTGAATTTGGTGAATACAGTGAAGCGGGGAGGAGGTGCGTAAAGGCGAAAAGAAGGGGGCGGACAAGGATGTGGTGGTGGTGAACGAGGGAGAGGCTGTCTACACGTTCGAGCGTGCACATCGCAAGCTAGAGGCCTGGAAGGCCAGTATTGAGTTGGCTGTCGAAATGCACCGTCTCACAGAGCGGTTTCCCAGACAGGAGCAGTTCGAATTGGCGTCACAACTCCGATGTGCCGCCACGTCGGTTCCTTCAAATATCGCCGAGGGGGCCGGACGGAACAGCAAGAAGGAGCTGTTCCATTACCTTACAATCGCATCCGGCTCAATGAGTGAAATCGACACACAACTTTACATCGCGATCCGCCTCGGATACATAAACGAGAACGATCCCATTTTTTCTCTCTTCGGTAGGGCATCCTACCTCCTCGCCGCGCTGAAAAAAAGTATCGCTAAACAACTATAACCCTCAACCCAAATTCACCTTATTCACCAAATTCACCAAATTAACCAGATTCACCGTATTCACCGAACTCACCAGCATCAATGAACGTACCCCTCCTCGATCTCAAAGCTCAATACCGCACGTTGAAGGAAGAACTCGACGCAGCCGTGCTGCGCGTATCCGAGGCGCAATATTTCATACTTGGTCCCGACGTAACGGCGCTGGAAGAGAACATCGCCGCGTATGTCGGCACAAATCATGCGATCGGCGTCTCATCCGGAACGGACGCTCTGCTTCTTTCGCTCATGGCGCTCGGCATCGGGCCGGGTCACGGGGTCATAGTGCCGACTTTCTCGTTCTTTGCAACGGCCGGGGTGGTCTCGCGTCTGAACGCCGTGCCGATTTTCGTGGACATCGATCCCGTCACATATAACATCGATCCTGCCGCGATCGAGCGCGCCATTGAAAAATATAAGGGGTCCGTCGACATCAAGGCGATAGTCCCCGTGCATCTTTTCGGACAGTCGGCCGACATGGACGCGATCATTGCCATCGCCGACAGGCACGGACTCGCCGTTGTCGAAGACGCCGCGCAGGCGATCGGGACGCAGTACAAGGACGGCAGGCGCGCCGGCGCCATCGGGACGACCGGCTGCTTTTCCTTTTTTCCAAGCAAGAATCTCGGAGGTTACGGCGACGGCGGCGTCATTACGACAAACGACGACGCCCTCGCGCAGCGCATACGCGTCATGCGCGTACACGGGGGCGAGAAGCAGTATTACCATTCCGTGATCGGCGGAAATTTCCGTCTCGACGCCCTGCAGGCAGCCGTGCTCAACGTGAAGCTGCCGCATCTCGACGGATGGACGGCCGCGCGGCGGACTAACGCCGCTTATTACAACGAAAGGTTCATCGAAAGCGGACTTGCCGAACGTGTCGGCGCTACTGAATTCGACGATGCCAATTCTGTTCTGTTGCCCGCATCCATATATGAAAATACCGGACACGATCACGTCCACATTCACAACCAATACTGCATTCGCGTCCGTAATCGCGACGGTCTGATGAAGCATCTCCAGGACAACGGCATCGGTTGCGCAGTATATTATCCGGTGCCCTTCCACCGGCAGGAGTGTTTCAGGGATGTTCCTTCGTCGTCGGATGAATTTCCTGTTTCCGATTCCGCTGCGGAAACGATCATTGCACTGCCGGTTTATCCTGAGTTGACCGATGAAATGAAGGATGAGGTGGTTGGGAGGGTGGTGGAGTGGGTGAAGGGTAAAGGGTGAAGGGTGAAGGGTGAAGAGAGAAGGGTGAAGGGTGAAGAGAGAGGGTGAAGGGTAAAGGGTGAAGAGGGAAGGGTTTTATGACGGAGAAGGAACGTGCTGACGCGAAAATATGGATTGAAGCTTGGAGAAGGGCGGGCCCGGAGCTGGAAAAGCTGCGCAGCAAGGAAATTGGCGCCTACGATACTCCATTCTATGTCGCCTGTATGGAAACTGCCTTCCGATATTCCGTCCGGAATGGAAGGGTCCGTATGACCAGCGGTTTGACAGAGCAGCAGGCGTTATTCATGAAGTTGCGCAATGCATGATCTGATCATCGCGGCAAAAGAATTCCAAACGTATCTGCGTAAACAGCAGTGGAGCTTCTGCTTTATCGGTGGTTTGGCTGTGCTGAGATGGGGGGAGGGTCGATTGACTGTTGATGCGGATGCGACGCTTCTTACAGGTTTCGGCAATGAGGAGCTGTTTGTCGCGAGAATACTCGAACGTTACGCCTCAAGAATACCTGACGCTTTCGATTTTGCATTACAAAAGCGTGTATTGCTCCTTTATCTGGATAATGGGATTTCATGCGACGTTGCACTCGGCGGATTGCCTTTTGAGGAGAAAATGATAGAGCGAGCCAGTGATCACGAATATGAAGTCGGTATTCGATTGATTACCTGCAGCGCTGAGGATCTCATCGTAATGAAAGCATTCGCCAACCGTGCAATCGACTGGCATGATGTTCGGGGGATTATAATCAGGCAGGGCAAGTCGATGGATTGGAAGCTGATAATCAATGAATTGACCCCCCTCGCAGTTCTGAAGGAGGACGACACCATCGTCCCGCGCCTGCTGGCGCTACGGGATGCAGTCGGGGCATCAGCTTGAACTAAAGCTGACTTGGCGTGACACCAGGTGTGCGCTTCACAGAGCGCGTCGCTCCTCGACAAGCTCGGGGTGACACCAGGTGTGCGCTTCACAGAGCGTCGCTCCTCGACAAGCTCGGGGTGACACAGTATCTACATCCCGTTTCCCTTTAACCGTTCTCCGTTCCCTCCCCATGAAAGGCATCATCCTCGCCGGCGGCGCCGGAACACGGCTGCATCCGCTCACTCGCGTGGTGAGCAAGCAGCTTTTGCCGGTTTACGACAAGCCGATGATCTATTATCCGCTGTCGACGCTGATGCTCGCCGGCATCCGCGAAATCCTCGTCATATCCACGCCGGAGGATCTGCCGCGCTTCCGCGAATTGCTCGGCAGCGGCGGCGAATGGGGGATATCGCTGTCCTACGCCGAGCAGCCGTCGCCCGACGGACTGGCGCAAGCCTTCATCATCGGTGAGAACTTCCTCGCGGGCGGGCCGTCGTGCCTCATACTCGGCGACAATCTGTTTTACGGATCCGACCTCGCGAAGAAGCTGCAGCGCGCCGCGGCACTCGACACGGGCGGACGCATCTTCGCCTACTACGTGCGCAACCCCGAGCGCTACGGCGTGGTGGAATTCGATCCGGATGGCGCCGCGCTGTCCATCGAGGAAAAACCTGCGCAGCCGAAATCCAATTACGCCGTCCCCGGCCTTTACTTCTACGACGGCCGCGCCGCGGAATTCGCGCGTGCGCAGAAACCCTCACACCGCGGTGAATTGGAAATAACGGATTTGAATCTCGAATATTTATCCCGCAGCGAATTGCAGGTCGACATACTCAGCCGCGGCACCGCTTGGCTCGATACCGGGACGCACGAATCGCTGCTTCAGGCGTCCCTGTTCATCGAGACCATCGAACAGCGCCAGGGACTCAAGATCGGCTGCCCGGAGGAGATCGCCTGGCGCATGGGGTGGATAGACGACGCGCAGTTGCGTGTCCTCGCCGAGGCGATGCGGAAGAATCCGTACGGGGCGTATTTGTTGGAGTTGCTGGAGGAGGGGGGAAGAGTGAAGGGGGAAGAGGGAAGAGGGAAGAGGTAATTAACGGGTGGGCCGTCGTAATTCGCGATCGATCTTGTTTCTGATTGATGTGATGAGGCCGGAGAGAGATCGCGATACGGAATGGAGATGGGGTGTTATGGCTGACGAGGGTGGCAGGTACCCGAGTCTGACGCAGATGTGGATCAATGTTTCCAATTCGCTCAGAGAGCCACGCGCGATGTACAAGTAGCGTATGTATTCCCTCGGTCCAGATCGCGCGGCCCCTTCTGCAATGTTTGTTGGAATGGACACTGCTGCGCGTCGGAGCTGCGACGTGAGACCTAATCGTTCATGATACGGGAAATTCCGTGTTGTCGTGTACACAGCTTCGCTCAGTGCGATTCCCGCTTTCCACGCCTCGAGTTGACAATGCGCTCGCGCAAATCCGGTATCATCCATAGTGCCCTCTCTTTCTCACGGTTGTTCATTCAACCGTCATCATAATACTCACGAAACAGTAGCGCGGTTCCAGAAAACATGTGTTTTCTTCCCTCTTCCCCCTTCCCTCTTCCCCTCCCATGAACTTCGCCCTCACCGGCATAGCCGGCTACATAGCGCCCCGGCATCTTAGGGCGATACGCGACACCGGCAACCGCCTCGTCGCGGCCGTAGATCCTCACGACGCGGTGGGTGTGCTCGACGGGTATTTCCCCGACGCCGCGTTCTTCACCGAGTACGAGCGCTTCGACCGGCACCTCGAGAAACTTCGGCGGGGGAGAGATGGCGAGCAGGTGCAATGTGTATCGATTTGCTCACCGAATCATCTGCACGACGCGCACATACGGCTTGCCCTGCGCATAGGCGCGGACGCGATCTGCGAGAAGCCGCTGGTGCTCAATCCCTGGAATCTCGACGCGCTTGCGGCGTTGGAGCAGGAAACAGGGAAGAAAGTATATACTGTGCTGCAATTGCGCGTGCATCCCTCACTCGTCGCCTTGCGCGAACGCATTCAAACGGAAGCCCGGCGGCACGAGGTGACGCTGCGCTACGTCACATCCCGTGGGACGTGGTACCGCTACTCGTGGAAGGGCGACGAGGCGCGCTCGGGAGGTATCGTGACCAACATCGGCATACACTTCTTCGACCTGCTGATATGGCTGTTCGGCGCCGTGGACGAAAGTTCCGTGCTGGAGCTGTCGCCATCCCGGGCGGAGGGGCGGCTGGCCCTGCGCAACGCCGACGTCTCGTGGCTGCTGTCCATTGACGAGAACGAGCTCCCGGGCGAGGTGCGCGCCGCCGGCGGACGGACGTTTCGATCCATTCTCATCGACGGTGAGGAAGTGGAGTTCTCCGACGGCTTCACTGATCTGCACACGCGGGTGTACGAGGAGACGCTCGCCGGGAGGGGATTCGG
>CAYLZD010000087.1:0-2102 GCA_964388275.1 uncultured Chromatiales bacterium | reverse complement strand
GGAAGAGGGGAAGAGTGGAAGAGCGGAAGAGGGGAGGGATTATTTGATCGACCATTTTTCAGGATGGGTGCGCATGGACACCAGCATGCCGATGACTTGACGGTAGGAATCATGCAGTTCCTTTGCCGTTGGTTGATCGATATATCCGCAATGTTCAGCAAATACAATCCATGTTTGTGTTTCCAGCGCTCGGATTCTGCATCCTTCAATTTACATTGAAAGGCCGCGCGGTAAATGCGCTTCCCCCACGCTTCGGCCAGATTGGCACAGACGGACCTGCTGGATCGACGCATCTGATCAGTGAGTGAATACCGCTCTTCAGTAGGAAAACTCTTCGATAACTCGAAAATGCGGCCGGCGGCTGCCATACCAAAATTATAAACCTTTAGCTGACTCACGTGATCAATATTTCTACGAAGTTCGCTCACAGTCATTTCACGCGTGAACATCGCATAATGTTCCCATTCCGCTCTACCGCTCCTCCGCTCCTCCGCTCCTACTCCGCTCCTCCGCTTTTCGCAGTGACAATATGAGCTACTACAAACACGACTCCGCCTACGTCGACGAACCCTGCGTTATCGGCGACGGCACAAAAATCTGGCATTTCTCGCACGTCATGAAAAATGCCGTCCTGGGACGCGACTGCATTCTCGGCCAGAACGTGCATATCGCCAACGACGTGGTGATCGGCAATAACGTCAAGATCCAGAACAACGTGTCGGTGTACACCGGCACGGTAATCGAGGATGATGTATTTCTCGGGCCGTCCTGCGTTTTGACGAACGTGACAAATCCCCGCTCCCAGGTAAACCGTCACTCTTTGTACGAGCGCACGCTGCTCAAGCGCGGTTGCTCCATCGGCGCGAACGCCACAATAGTATGCGGCACAACGATAGGACGCTATGCATTCATCGGCGCTGGCGCTGTCGTCTCGAAGGACGTTCCCGACTACGCCCTCATGCTCGGCGTCCCCGCGCGCCGAGTTGCGTGGATGAGCCGGCACGGACATCGATTGCCGGACGCCGATATCGAAGGAGTAATGCGCTGCCCGGAAAGCGGATACCGGTATAAGGAGACGGCGCCGGGCGTCCTGCGCTGCCTGGATCTCGACGAAAACGACCCGATACCCGAGGAACTGGCGCAGGGAACGGTCCCATACAAGGATTTTCGTAAACAACCGTGATGGAATGCGATATCAGACAAGGAAATAGCTCCACTGAAATTCTTATGATTAGGATTTCTATTTATTGTTTTTCATCTAATGAATGACATGCCTCAGTCGCTTGCGAGGATATTGATTCATTATGTCTTCTCCACGAAGAACCGCGAACCATGGATCACGGACGTCATTCGTGAAGAACTCCATGGCTATATCGGAGGCATAATACGTGAAATGAAAGGCGCACTGCTGAAAGCGGGCTCGGTTGAAGATCACATACATCTTCTGATAGTTCACCCGCGTACAGCATCTCCTGCGCAGCTCATGGAAGAGATCAAGACATCGACGACAAAGTGGTTGAAGAAAAACCGCAAGGAACTATCGATATTCCGTTGGCAAAACGGGTACGGCGCATTTTCAGTGAGCAGCACACATCGTATTTCGGTTGAAAGATATATCGCGCGTCAATTGGAACATCACAAAGGCATAACATTCATGGAAGAATACCGTGAATTACTGAAAAACAATGATATTCAGTTCGATGAGAGATATGTGTGGGAATGATCTGTCACGTTTGGCGTATGGATTGAATGGATATCGCGGCGCAAAGGCCCGAAGGGCCGTGATGTGATAGCCCAGGGCAACGCCCTGGGTGGGAAATGAAACGGAATGCATACCAATACAATAATGACAATGGATTCCCGGGTGATGTTGAATCCGAAACGTGAAATACGGAAACGCCGCATTGCGTTCGCGGCGATGTCCGCGCCGTACGCCCGCGGCGATGTCCGCGCCGTACGCCCGCGGCGATGTCCGCGCCGAACAACCGGGGCGATGCCCCGGGCCGCATACCCGGGGCGATGCCCGCGCCGTACACCCGGGGCGATTCCCGCGCCGCATACCCGGGGCGATGCCCCGGGCTGTCACCTTGCGCGCCTTCGGC
>CAYLZD010000086.1:2053-7488 GCA_964388275.1 uncultured Chromatiales bacterium | reverse complement strand
TCCGGGACGGAAAGCCCATCAACTGGTCGGACCCGCATTTCGTCCTCGGCGTGATGTGGGATCAGTGGAACACGGTATTCAAGAATACACTCGGTCACGCAGAGCGCAGCATTGTGAGCGAACTCCGGGATGCCCGCAATAAATGGGCTCACCAAACTCCATTCTCCACGGATGACGCCTACCGGACGCTCGATTCGATCCACCGTTTGCTTCTCGCCGTCTCCGCGCCCCAGGCGGAAGAGATAGAGAAAATGAAAATGGAGCTCCTGCGCCTGCGTTTCGATGAACAGGTGCGCAGTGAAAAGCGAAAGACTGCAAGCACGGCCATGGAATCCGCCGTTACCGGCACGATGACGCCCTGGCGCGATGTTATCACGCCGCATCAGGACGTTGCGAGCGGACAGTATCAGCAAGCCGAATTCGCAGCCGATCTCTGGCAGGTGCATATCGGCGAAGGCACGGACGAATACCGCGATCCGGTGGAGTTCTTCCGCCGCACGTTCCTCACGGAGAGTCTCAAGCAGTTGCTCATCGGTTCCGCGTCGAGGCTGAGCGGAAAGGGTGGCGATCCCGTCGTGCAGCTTCAGACGAATTTCGGCGGCGGAAAGACGCACTCCATGCTTGCGCTCTACCACATGTTCTCGGGCATAGCGCCGACGGATCTCGCCGGCGTGGATGAGGTGTTCGCCCAGGCAGGCGTCACGAGCGTGCCACGGGTGAAAAGAGTCGTGCTGGACGGCCATAGAATATCACCCGGCAATCCCACGGTGAAACCGGATGGGACCGCCATTCGCACGCTCTGGGGTGAACTTGCCTGGCAGCTCGGCGGCAAGGAGGCATTTTTGCGCATCGAGCAGGACGATATCAATGCAACGAGTCCGGGAGATGCACTACGTGAACTTTTCATTGCTCATGGTCCCACACTAATCCTCATCGACGAATGGGTGGCCTATGCACGTCAGCTTCACGATCAGAGTGATTTGCCCGCGGGCAGTTTCGAAACACAGTTCACTTTCGCGCAATTGCTCACCGAATCCGCGAAGGGGGCAAAGAACTGCCTTCTCGTTGTGAGTCTCCCGGCATCCGATAAAGGCACATCACCGCATGCACAGGCCGACGACGCGGAAGTCGGCGGCGTGCGCGGCAGGGAGGCGCTGGACCGCCTGCGCAACGTGATCGGGAGAATGGAGTCTTCGTGGAGACCGGCCAGTGCAGAAGAAGGATTCGAGATCGTCCGGCGCCGCCTCTTCGAGCCGCTCGTCACGCAGGAACAATTCAAGCAGCGGGATGTGATCTGCCGTGAATTCCATGATCTTTACCGCGCGCAGCAGCAGGAGTTCCCGCACGAATGCCATGAATCGGACTACGAGAAACGCCTCAAGGCCGCGTATCCCATCCATCCGGAGATTTTTGACCGACTCTACTCCGACTGGTCCACGCTGGTGAAGTTTCAACGCACACGAGGGGTGCTGCGCCTCATGGCGGCCGTGATTCACAGCTTGTGGGAGAAGGGTGACAGGAATCCGCTCATTCTGCCGTCCATGCTCCCGATCGACGATCCGCGTGTGCAGTCCGAACTCACGCGGTATCTCTCGGACAACTGGGCGCCCGTCATCGAGAAGGATGTTGATGGGCCGAACTCGCTTCCATTGCGGATTGACAGTGAAGTGCCCAACCTGGGAAAAATGCATGCGTGCCGCCGCGTGGCACGTACCATCTACCTTGGCTCCGCGCCGACATCAGAAGCAGCACATCGCGGCATAGAGGACCGCCGCGTGAAGCTCGGCTGCGTCATGCCCGGTGAATCTCCCGCAGTGTATGGCGATGCTCTTCGACGTCTCGCAAGCGTGGCCACCTTCCTCTACCAGGATGGGCCCCGGGTCTGGTACTCCACGCAACCCACAGTGACCAAGCTTGCAGAGGATCGGGCTGCACAACTCATGAGAGTGCCGGACAAGATCGCAGCGGAGATCGAGGATCGCCTCCGCGCTGACCTGAAATCCTCAGGCGGATTCAGCCGCATTCATCCCTCACCGCGCACGGGCGCCGATGTTCCGGACGATTTGGACGCGCGCCTTGTCGTCTTGGGCATCGATCACTTGTACAGCAAGGAAAAAGGCAATGCCGCCGAAACCGCGGCGAAGACAATCCTCGAATTGCGCGGGAATACTCCACGGATGTACCGCAACACCCTCGTGTTTCTCGCGGGCGACAAGGTACGCATGCAAGATCTCGACGAGGCCGTCAGGAAATTTCTTGCTTGGGAGTCCATACTTGCTGAAAAAGACACGCTCAATCTCGATCCGCATCAGGTGAAGCAGGCTGAAACGCAGAAACGAGTCGCGGATGGCACCGTGACGGCACGCCTGCCGGAGACCTACCAGTGGCTCCTTGTTCCCATGCAATCCAGACCGGATGCAACACTCGAGTGGCAGGCGATCCGGCTCACCGGCAGCGACTCCCTGGCAGCGCGCGCGTTCAAACGACTCCGCAATGACGAATTGCTCATCACGAGTTTTGGCGCCTCGCGCCTGCGCATGGAGCTCGACCGCATTCCGCTCTGGCGGGGCGATCACGTCGCCATCCGTCAACTCGTCGAAGACTTTTCCACATACCTGTATCTCCCGCGTCTCGCCGACCCGTGGGTGCTGTACAGCGCGATCCGCGACGGACTCGCCCTGCTCACATGGGAGTCGGAATCCTTTGCTTTCGCGGACAGCCACGACGATGCAGCAGGCCGGTATCTCGGACTCCGATGCGGGGAACAGATCTCAAGTCCGTTGGAAGGCACAGCAGCCCTTCTCGTGAAACCTGATACCGCCATAAGGCAGCGCGAGGCGGATGCTGCTGACAGGGATAAGAAAGGCAAGGACCAGACTCCGGAAGGCGATCAAACCGCAAACGGCGGATCCGCCGATCCGGAACCGACACCAACACCGGCGCCTGTCAAACGCCTTACGCGCTATCACGGCGCCGTCTCCCTCTCCCCGCAGCGCATGGGCCGGGATGCCGGCCAGATCGCCGAAGAAATCGTCGCTCACCTACTTGCCCTTCCGGGCGCTACACTCGAAGTCACGCTTGAGATCGAGGCGGAAATGCCGCAGGGTGCGCCGGAGAATGTGGTTCGCACTGTAACGGAGAACGGGCGGACCTTGAAGTTCGGGAGCCAGGGGTTTGAGGAGGAGTGAGGGAGCATTCATGGCCTGTTAACATCCTTGCGGGAAATAATGAATGACTTCATCAGTCATAAGAACTGTGACGCGAGGGGTCCCTCCATGCATGCATCAGTCCATGATATCCCAACTCGATCACCCGGGGAGTGCGGAGAAGAGGAATTGCGCAACGAAGGGAAACATGTTGCACATTCATGAGGGTCAATCGCCATGCCAGCCACTCCGAAGTTCGATGTCAATGAACGAGTCGTTTTTCGGCATGAAGGTAAAAAGTATCGCGGAGCTGAAGGATTGATTTACGAGCGCATTATCAACTCCACGCATCGACCGCAGACCGTTGTCGACAAGGTTGCAAAGGCCATGAATGACCTCGGTGTGAAGCTTTTTGACGAGGTCACGAAGAAGCCGGTGGTGTGCGTGTGGAAGGAGAAATTGGAAAGCAACTCGGCCAAGGAACTTGCATTTCGCATATCAGCGATAATCTCCTTCAAATCCTTACTTCATCGTATGCCGAGGCGGCGCGTGAACACAAAACCGGCTGACCATCGGCCACTGTTTCTCCTGTAAGGGCTTCATTTCCATACCCATGCATCCCAAATACTCCAATATTTTCTGGCATCAGGGCGTGAAGATGTTCGCCCGCGAGCAGCTCGATCGCCCGGGAATGAGGTCGCGTATCGAGCATCTCGAGAACGATGTGACCAAGGCGTTGTTAAATCTCTTCGAGCATTGCGACGACAGAATATTGGGAGAGTTCCTGAAATTTATTGGCGTTCACGATCACCCGGCCTCCTTCGCATTCGATTTTCAGGTGCGTGATACTTCGGCGTACAGGAATCACAGGAACCGCATCATGCTGTCGCTCGTCGGGGCTGCTTGTGAGATCCGGAGCGAACCCGCTTACGCCTCCGAAAAAAGCATACCGGATGCCTGCATTTTCAACGACACGACGGCAATCCTTATAGAAGCCAAAACGCAAAGCGCGCTGATTCCGGAGCAGATCGAGAGTCATATCCGCCAATACTTTGGAACAGCTACGGCGAGGAAGACCAAGACCTGGGAAGAGGTCAGCGAGCGACTGAGCGGCCTGAAAGCTCTCGACGACCGGAGCGAGTTGCTCGCGAGCCACTTCCGGGCATTCCTGGAGTTGATAGGTCTCGCAGAGTTCAAGGGTTTTCAGACAAGCGATTTTGAAACTCTGTGGTCCATCCACGGCATCGGCCGGGAGGAATTCATGGACTCGAAGGCGATCGTCCATGCGAAGATCGACAAGTACATGAAGCAGTTGTCGGAGGCCGTCAATCCGGTTCTTGCCTCGCCGCCATTCGCCGTTCACGTGCCTCCGTTGCGTTACGGCCTGGGAGACTGGGCGGCCATTTACTTCCACAACAACGATACGGGCTTGCACATCAACCACTACCCGAACATCACGCTGCAGTTCGCCTCGAACGGTATCGAAGTAGCCGTAAACGCGGAGATGCGGCATTCTTTCGAAACTGTTCTGCGGCGAATGGAGGCGGCACCGGAACGTTTATCCCGGCTGATGTCGCAGTTCGATGATTATCGCGTTTCCCTGCACTGGAAGCTGCAGTACCTTCCGAAAGACAACTTCATTGTAGACCTTGTTCCCGGCTATCCTCAGCCGGCCTCACGGGTCGGTAGTGCTTCTCTGCGCACCGATATAGATTCGATGAGGGAAACATGGGGCAAGTATCGTACGACTCTTCTGTACCGGATGGAGCAGGGGAAACTGCTGCATGAGCAAGGACGCAGATTCACGGCTAAGGAGCTTGCTCACGCTCGTGATAGAAATCCCAAACCGAATTTCGTTTTCAAGCTGGAGAAGCTTCTTGACGCGTTGGAGATTGAAAAAATGGGTGGGAAAATCGTAGCTCGATGCGCCGGCGAGATTAAGCGGTTGAAGGAGATCGTCGACTTTTTTATCGGCAGTCACGAATGAAATTCCGGATTTTGCCAAGAGCTGGATGAGAATTGATCAGCTGGCTACCGGCTCAGGCAGACGTTACGGACCGGGAAGAAGACGGGGCGGAAGGCGCAGCGGTATGAAGACGCAAAAGAGCCGGCCGAGTACGGCCGTGGTGCGCGCGCAGCGACGCGGGGTCAGGATGTCCAGTCTTGGCAAGATGGTCCTGATCGCGACAGGCCGGCTCGATGATTGTCCGTTTCCTGTGACCTCGTTCGGCCTTCAGCCTCACTGCGTCACAGGAAATAATCGTCGCTTGCCTCCGTTCAAACAAGAGC
>CAYLZD010000086.1:0-1953 GCA_964388275.1 uncultured Chromatiales bacterium | reverse complement strand
ACCCATCCGGGGCGCCTACGCGCTTCTCGTATACGACGGCCCTACACTCGTGCTCTTCGACTACAACCGCACGCGGGGGGCCGGTTTCAGCGGTCGGGCGTCAACCGGCGATCGTGGCCGATTCGGATTGCGGCTGCGACTCGGGCGGCGAATCCTTGTCCGGCTCGGCGTTCTTGCGGTAGCGCACGGCGAGAGACCGCGTGACGCGGATGGACCTGTACCCGTCGTAGACCTTCGGGTGTTCGCCGCGGATCATCTGCATCATCGGGTCCAGTTCCTCGCCCAGCAGTCCGCCGACCTCGACGATCAGCGCGGCGAGGGTGGCGTGCGTGACGGTGCGCTCCGACACGCTGGCGTCGCGTGTGAGCAGCGCCCGTCCGAAGGCCTCGACGGTCGCGCGGTACGCGGAGAGAACCTCGGGCGTGATGCCGTACGCGACGAGGTCGGAAGCGACGGCATCCAGCTCGGCGAGGATGACCGTGGCGTGGCGGAGCTGTTCCTCGTCCCGGTAGATGCGGAGCTGGTACTCCCTCACGGAAGCCACGGACTTCGTTTCGAGATCCCCCTTGTGATGCGCGTACGTGCGGAGGGCGGCGCTGACGGCTTTCACCGAGGCTATCATGCGCTCCTGGGCATCAAGTTTGGTGTCCGTCTTGCCCTTGGTGATGGTCGCGTGTTTTTTCGCGGCGTCCTCGATCTCGGACACCTTGTCCCTGAGCTTGTTGGCGAGTTCCAGCAATGCGGGGATGCTGGAGATCACCTCCGCGTTGGCCGTGAGGTAATCGCTTACGGCGCGGAACATCATGAGGCGGTTGATTTGTCGGTCGTTCATGACGATACCCCTGTTTTTGTGTGGATTGTTATGATGGCCTTCATGTGGCGTGAGGGGTGAAGGGTGAAGGGTAAAGGGTTAAGGGTGAAGGGTAAGAAGTGAAGAAGGCATGGCGTGTCCTGCGAAGGTTGCTGGAGTATTCCGGCGATTTTTGCTCGTTTGAGCCGATTGCGCTTTTTACTCGCGAGGGAGTGATTTTGTTCCCGGAATTCTGAAAATATTTCGCGGCGATCCTCGAATGTTTCTCTTCAGTGTGCGATCCCTCGCAGGGCGCCGGGTGTTCCGGATGGGAGGTGGGTTGGGATAAGTAATAGAAATAACGGCGTTTGTTGTTGCACAACACCATTCTCGAGACGTCGAGACCTTCTTTCCGGGGCAGTACAACGATACGCGTAGGACGCGACAACGATCTTTCCAGGACTGAGAGACGATTCAGCCGGCGCCGCACAACGAACAGGCGGGGAGGGTGAGACGCTGTACACCGGATTACGAGACGTTTCACGAAGGAGCGTGCAACGTCCCTCTTCCGATCGTGGAACACTCCGAATCGTATCGTGGAACGCTGCACGCCGCAGGGAGCAACGCTCCATCCGGGAAGGAGCAACGTCCAATCCCGGAGCGTAAGACGCTGCGAATCGGATTTTAAGACGCAGCATCCCGGCGAACGCCACATCTCATCCCGGGCCGTAAAACGCGGCATTGAGGAGTCCGCCACGTTGGACCGTGGAGTCTCCCATGCATCATCCCGGAGTGTGCAACGCCGCATCATGGAGCCGGCTACCCGACACATTGGTCGTTGCAACCTTCCTTCCGCGACGCTGCAACATGACAATCAGGACAGAGCGACATTCCATCCGGAACTGCACGACCTGATCTCCGGGATTGTAGAACCTGCAATCCGAGACGTGGCCGCCTGATATCTTTCAGGCGGCTTCGTGTAATCCGGGAAGCAACTTCGTTGAGTACGGGAGGAGACCTCGAGTTCTCAGCGGCACGGCCTCCCGGAATTATGCCCACAGCTTCGCGCTTTCCAGGAAGGAGCCGCGAGGAATCCGAGAGGAGGCATCGAGCCGTCAACGGCGCGACCTCCTGGAATCTTGCGCGCGGTCTCGTGCTATCCG
>CAYLZD010000085.1:0-7503 GCA_964388275.1 uncultured Chromatiales bacterium | reverse complement strand
GAAGTCCCGCATCTTGCGGGACGTAGTCGGAAGGCGGCCGGGTCAGGGCATCCCGAACATTGCGACTGAAAAATTGCGTTAATAAGCGACGTGGAGTTAATCCGCCGAAGTCACACTAAGTGTTACGAAGGAGGACTCGCTGCGGATTCGAATCTCGTCCCGACACGACGGAATAACGAAGTCGTGTCGGGACTCGGACTGCCGAATCCGTCCGCCACAGGCGGACTCGCTCCACTGTTTTTTTGACGCAATTTTTAACAAGTCGGCTTATCCTGTTCGATGCGCTTATTCCTCGTTTTTCGCCGCGTACGATCTGTCAACCGGCAATATCAAACAGGTGCTGCAATGGCGAAGTCAGGAAATGCATTAGCGACACTGCGCTCGCAGCATTTATTGCCGTTCTGTCGGTCGCTGTACGCGAGAGAGGGGAGCATGCGGTTATTTTCGACGCCGGCATTCACGCGCCCGGCGCCGGATCGGGCGTGTACTTCATCGTTCTCTCGACGCCGGAGCGGACGGTCGCCAGGGCGATGCATCTGCTGAGGTAGAAACGGGTGCAGACGCGCAACGGCCGTGCGGCAAACAAGATCGGCGCCTACCGCTTCATCCGACCGGCCATTGACAATCGCCCGCTGATTCGATAAGTTGCCATAAAGTATTCCTGAATAGCAGGAGATGTGACGATGCGTATCGCTATTTGCTCTTACCTACGCCGTAAGACCCGGACACGGATGCCGGTTTGCGCCGCTTTCGCGCTTGCACTTTCTTCAACGAATTGGATATTGCCTGATCTTCACCGCCAACAAAATCCGTCCGAAACACGCCGGATTCAAAAAATATTCTTCAATTTTTAAATATTTATTGGACAACAGTGAATCGAGGATAACATGTCATCCAAGGATGCAATACGAGTCATCATGATTTGGAATCGATCGCTGCTGCTTGCCGTACTGCTTGTGTTCCCGGCCATTCTTCGCTCACAGGATCGATCGCCGAGCCAAACAGCGAGGACGATTGTTCCAACGGAAGCGATTCAACCGGAGTATCAGTCATCGGGGAACATGGCGATTCTCGATCGCATCCCAGGACAGGCCTCGCGCATCCGTTCGGTAAGTATCGGGGATACACTCAGGCTTCTTATATTCCCGAAGTACCATTACTGGGAATTCTATCAACTGGGATGTTCAAATCGCTTGGGCTACTTCGGTAAAATAGCCCTCGATTCCTCCGGTCTCGATGCGGATTATTATCCAGGAGATATTGAATCCATAACTTACCAGGACGGCAGTGTGCGGCTGTTCCTGGATATTCAGAATCGTGTTGCATCAAAAATCATCAGCTTTCCACTAAGTAACAATAATTTAAATCTAGTGCGAGATTCTGCCAAATATCATCAGATGTCTGATACGTTGATCGACAGATTGCCTTTCAGCAACATTGAAATGATACACCAGTTCGATGGGCGGCTATTTCTTGCCTCGAACTTCAACAGGTTATACATGTACGACGTGTCAACCGGTACGAGCTTTTCGCGGTCGTACATAGAACTTTATCCATCGCTTCCGACGCTGCATTTGACGCCGCAGGATGTTGCGAAGATTCATGAGGTGAAAGGTTTCAAGCGGCAAAACGGAGATCGGCTGATCGGACTCGGACTTCCAAGAAAGGGGATATGCGTCCTGACATTCGATCAGAACTGGAATCCCACGGATACGATATATCAGTACTACGAATTCGATCGAACGCTGTTTCCGGATACCGTCATCAACCCGAACAAAGCGTGGTTCGACACGACATACTACGCCACGGGAGATCCCATGAGAAATCACAAATGGGATTGGAATGTTTGCCATTCAATAATTCCATACGATGACGGGAATGGAAAATACGTCGTTACAACGGACGAATTCACATGGTATCCGGCCTACAAGGATTCTACAAATGCATGGTTGAAAGGCACGCTCGAGGTTCCGGATTTCTACAAGCCAGATCCGCCGCTGGATACGCTTTCGAGAACCTTCGGTTTCTATAATGGGCAGAAAGTCACCGGTTCGCCCGATCAGCCGCTTTCTTACGCGCTTCAGGAAAATGCGGATCACCGTTTGAGCTGGATGCGTAGAAATCATCCTCTGCATCCGGGGACCGATCCGAACAAGTTCCAGGGAGCATTCCTTCGAATATTCGATCGGGATTCGATTGGGAATAACACGCTTTCGGCCAACAACGGCAGCATGATATTGAACGCCTACGACGTCGGCGAAGACCCGGCCGATCAGATCGGATGCTTTGGAAAGCGCAATATCCCGGATACGTCCATTGTCGCAGGCGGCGGACTTCATGAAATAATCCTGTCTGGGAACAGGTTGTATCTTGCCGGATACAACAACGGCGCGCGGGTATTGGATCTACGCGGATCCGATATGAAACTTTTGGGATATTGCCGCACGGAGAAATACCTGAGCAACGATACTTCCAGTTCCGATTTCTATCTCAGGCCGGATATCGTCATGTACGCGAAGGGGCCGTACAGGCTGATTCCCGACCGGGAAAGAGATGATATTTTGTTCGCAAACGACCTTTACAACGGCGTCTGGATATACAGATTCTTCGACAGCACGCTTGCCGACACCATACGGCACATCGCCTTCCAAACGCGCGTGGATCTCGGCACAGTCGATCCCTCGTATCCAAGGACGTTCGATATCGCCGGGAGCGCCGTCATAGCTTGCGATGCAAGTGTTCGGTTTCTCGACAACACGACCTTCAACTTTCGGAATTTCGATACTTTGAACGTCCTTGGAACCCTGGAAATAGGCCAGACCACATTCAATGCGCCGACTGAAATAAGTCTAAGCCGCATACGCGCGAAAGACGGTTCAACTCTCCTTCTCGGAGGATGCGATAAGACCATCAACGGCCTTCCGACGGTGACCATCGACAGCGGGGCAACGGGGAGGATACTCGCCGGAAGCATTATAAACATGATGAGCGCCGGGACTCTGTACGTGGGGGGCACGCTCTGTGTCGATTCCTGCAACGTGAATTCCGACTTCAAGATCATCTGCAGGAACAAGGGAGCGGTTATAATTGAAGAAGGCGCTCTGGTGACGGGATTGAAAACGTTGATCGTCGAAGATGGAGGAACGCTTCAAATCAGGGACAAAAGCGTCGTACGAATGGAGCGTGCGGGATCGATTCTAATACAGGGAACCTTTGATTCGAGAGGTATCCATTGGGCGAGAATTCAATCGAGATATGCGCAGCCGGATACCTTTCCGGCGTTTGGAGACTACTGGTACGGACTGGAATTCGATCACAACCGGGACACGACTTCCACTCTCCACAATCTCTGCATTCACCATGGCTACCCCGGAGTCTGGACTCATGCCACGCAGCCGCTGATCGACAGTTGTACGTTCTCATGGAATTACATCGGCCTTCAATCCTACGACGATTCTCCAGTCATCCAGTATAACAGGTTCGAACACAATGCCTTTGCCGGACTCAACGGCGTGTTCATGAGCACTGTGATCCGGAGCAACAGGTTTAACGCGAACAACAAAACTCTGAACGGAGGCGCCGGGAACGGGAGGGGCGCTTTCCTCTATCACTGCGGGAATCTTTGGCTGGACAACCGGCTTGATTCGAATTACATCGGTCTTGATGCTTTTGAATGGGTGACGGTTCCATTCAATCCATCCGCGGGCTCTTGCGACACGTCTGATGGGACGAGCATGCGCGAGAACAACATCGGAGTATGGACACAGAGCAACAGCGCGCTGGAATTCAACGGCGACAACAGCGTGCATGACAATGTCGATGCAGTTACGGGGAAGGACTTCATTTTGGAGACCGGCACGAGCGTTACAGGCACATGCAATTATCCGGACAGCTCGTTTTTGCAAAATATACTGCATGCAGGATCGACGTTCGTTTGGTCCGGACCGACGCCGGCGATTGATCCTGTGCTTCTCAAAAGCGCTGTTCCCTCGGCGAATCCAGGCTATGCGCATAACATGAATCTCGCCGCGTATTACCGCTCGCTCCGCCAATATTCATCCGCCGCCGCGAGCTATCAGGCCGCACTCGATTGTGTCCGCTCCAGGGTAGAAGCTGAACATTGCATCCGCGCATGGAGCCAACTCTTTACTGACGCGCGGCTCAATGCGCCGAGTCAGGATGCAATGAGCGTATCGCCCGTCTTGTTCCGACAGAACTTCATGGACGCTCTTTCGACTCTCGAGGCATCCGCGGACAGCCTTTGGCTTCGCGTGACCGCGAAGGAGATGCTTGCTTTCGAGTACCTGAGGCGCAACGAAACGCAAGACGCGCAAACACGTTTCATTGCGCTTGCGGATATGAGAAATACGGAACCCGTTATCGCCAAACGCGCCCTCCTGGCGCTCGTTGTGCTTAGAACCGGCGCATTCCGGAATGCGGATTCTGCAATGAGCGCCTACGGCTTCCTTTCGCAATATTACCCGAGGACAAGAGCGCTGATGTATGCGAAGGTCCTTTTGCGGCTTCCCCTCACCGCTGAAGATGAAGATGCGATGCGTCCAATGATGCCCAAGGCCGTGAACGAGGAAGCGCCGGACGTCTATGCGATGCCGGAGAACGAAGGTCTTGCTCACCCATGGCCCAATCCCTTTACTACAAAAATGAAGCTGCAATACAAGATCGCCGTCGCCGGAATGGTCCGTCTAAGCATTTACAACAATGCGGGTATGGAAATACGCCGCCTCGTCTCTTCTGAATTGGCAGCCGGCGAGTATTCTGTCCTGTTTGAACGAGGGACACTTCCCGCCGGGAAATACTCTTGCAGACTGGAAATCTCCGGTTCGGGAAAAGAGCCCTCGCGCGTGTACGTCAAGGGACTGATACTCATCAAATAATCCGCATGAAACACTGCTTTTTATTGTCGAAGAAAGGATAATCCATGCAATACAGGCATTTCATTCTCGTAATAGGATTCTCTGCGCTTATCGCAACAGATTTGAAAGCGCAATGGGAGAAGCTCCCGCTCTACTCCGGTCATGCGGACTATCTGGTTCAGAACAAGTACAAACGAAATGAGGTTTTTGCCGTCGTTAAAAGCGGAGGTATTTACCGGAGCAGCGATTTCGGAGAAACATGGAATGCGGTGGTTGACGATAAGGAGCAACTGGGCTGGGTGACCGATATTTCCGATTTAGATGTCACGGATGACGGCAGCTATTTCGTCTACGCGAATAGCGCTCTTTGGAAATCAAAAGACACGGGTCGTAGCTGGATAAGAATATCAGATAGATTCCCTTCCGGTTTCGGCAATATCGAATCACATGAGGACGGAACATTATTTCTCCTTGTCACCGGTGATAATCCATACATTTTGCGCTCCTCGAATTACGGCGCTAACTGGGATTCATTGCGCTTAGCATTTCAAGATAGCTACCGGATACGTAACTACTTTGTTAATCCTGTAGATTGTCGGTTCATACTGTTGTTTGGAAGTAGAGGCGCTCTCAGAATAAGCGTTGATGGAGGGAAGAATTGGAAAGACGCGCATTTTGTTAACGAGGGCACCCTCCAGAATCCAGTTATTTATTATAGAATTGGGCAGATCGTTTTTGGCATATGGTTGCGAATATCACCAGAGTTTAATTATTACGAATCCCGCGATACAGGACGCTCATGGCAAGTAATCAACCGATCTCCCATAGTTTATCCTGATGCGGGAGGGTCTGAATATAATAAGACTTATTACGACTCGTCCGGCCTGATATTAAAAACCATTCTCAATGACTTATATATATCACGCGACTACGGCAAGACTGTGAATCTCGTTCCAGATCAATACACGTGGGATGTTGTTAGACCATCTGTCGCACTTCTGGGCAGTATGTTTCTCGACGGATTAAAAGAATCCTTCGATACCGGTGCGATATGGAGCACTTTCAAAGGTTCAAGGCAATTTGCCGGCTATTCCGGCGTCAACTTTGCAGTCTTGAAATCGGATACGATGTTCGCCGCCTGCCGCGAGTATTATTACTCCGGAGGCAAACCCTTTTGGGTGAGCCTTTTATTGCAGTCGAATGATCGCGGAGAACACTGGCTCGATCTTCTCGAAACCGAACAAATCAATTCGCTCAGACTGAGTTCGTATCCGGAATTGAAATATTATTTCAACGATTCACACCGACTCGTTTCCGGAAGGCCGGGACAGCATATCCCGGATACGCTTCTGACAACAGTGGGAGATATCGCGGAGTTTGAAATATCGAAAGCGTTTCCAGAAGATATGTACGTGGTCGTCAACCAGAACGGCGGTTTCGAATACTATTTCTCGACAGACGCCGGCGCCTCATGGACGCGGGCGTCTGTTCCTCCGTCTCGCTTCGACCAGGTCGCGCTCTACCCGTCAGGAATAGAGAAGGGAAAATTCTTCGCCGTTACAAGCTCTCCGAATCCTTTGGATATATATAATTTGGGCCTTTGGGTCGTGCGGAATTACGGCGAGCGATGGAAGCTGACATGCCCCAGCTATAATAACTGGTCTAAATCGCACGTCAAAATTACGGAAGATGACATCATATTCAATGCATGGATCAACGAATTCTCGTCCGATGACGGACGAACATGGCATACGGATACCACCGGTATGGAAGAAAACGACTGGACCGAACTTATCGACAATGGTTACAGCCGATATTCTACATCACGAGGATTGGTTATCGCGACTGACAAGCTATGGTACTTGTACCGAAACGGAGGCTGGAGTAAATTACGAAATGACAAAGGCAGCGCTGTATTCAGGACGATTCCCGCGGAGCTCGATTTCCTGGGCGAATACCTTTATTGCGCCAGAGAGTATAATGGATTGTATCGAGTGAAAATATCAGATGTTACGGATGTTAAAGAGCAATATTCAGACGAGCTGTCCGATGAAGTGATTGCGTATCCGAATCCATTCATGGATTATACGACCATTTCATATAAATTGCGAGAGGCGCAAAATGTTACGGTCCGCATAACGAATCTTCTGGGAGAGACGATTTATAATCGTGAAGTAACGGAAAAGGCAGGTAGAATTATTGTAGATGGAAGGATAATCCCGGTAGAAGCGTTCTATTCAGGAATATATCATGTGACATTTTATCGGCTTGGTATGCCGATTAAATCGATATCACTGATTATGCTCAGATAAATTTGGTCTTTGCCGTTAATCCTTCTTCTGATTCGGCAATCACCTGAATCCGTGAGAATAGACATATCCATCAGAGGCGCGAGCGCTCGCTGGAAAGTGGGCTTCCTGGTATACCGAAGTTTTCCACCAATCCCAATCTCCCCTGAGCCATGCACATAATTGCCCCTCCCCGTCGGGGAGGGGTGGCCGCCGACCTGTCCGACGAAGTCCCGCATCTTGCGGGACGTAGTCGGAAGGCGGCCGGGGTGGGCGCGCAGCGGCCGGGGTGGCCGCCGACCTGTCCGACGAAGTCCCGCATCTTGCGGGACGTAGTCGGA
>CAYLZD010000084.1:0-7685 GCA_964388275.1 uncultured Chromatiales bacterium | reverse complement strand
GGACACTTCCTTCCGGGACCTTGGACACTTCCTTCCGATACCTTGGACACTTCCTTCCGATACCTTGGACACTTCCTTCCGGCGCCTTCAGCGGTTCATCCCGAGTTTCGCGTAGCGCTGATCGGCAGCAACAACAGCGTTATTATAAAGGTTATAGCTGTTCAAGACACGCTTGATCGGTTTCATTCCGCCTGGCGGAACTGCGCGCCGCACACGCGGGACGACTGCATATCATGAGTCCTGAGCGAGCAATTGGTTGAGCGCTTCCGAATGCGTGTTCTGCGATCTGATTTTATTTTTCAAAAATCGGGAACAACATATCCGTCTTGCGAGTACAAGAGGCAGCAGTCACTGTACTCGCGATAGAAAGCGCGGTTTTAAGGCCAGGAGTTGAAACCATTGAATGAAAGCAGCCGAAAATCCCCGGGGTTAAACACATCAAATACTCAATCACAACTTCAGGTGTTGAAATGCAGGATTATCAGATTAACCGTCTCATGATGTTTCGTGCCGTCAGCGACTACCTCGACGCCAACGCCGAAATCATCAACTCCATACCGGCATTGACGGAACTCGCAAGCACACTCAAAAACAAGGTGTCCGAAATCGAGAACGCCGCGGACAAGCATTCAACCGTCTCGAAGGGAAAGACAAATGCGAAGCTGGAAGTTCAGGAACGCCTTGTAATGCTTGTGAAAGCGGTCGGTTCAGCTCTGTTGACGTATGCGAAGCAGAACAATAAACCGGAAACCGCCACAATGGCGGCCATGAGGGAATGGCGGTTTCGTTCTCTCCGTGACGAAGAACAACTCAGGCATGCAACCGTTATTCTCGGACAGTTGGATGCCGCGGCTGTAGATCTGGTCCGCTACGGTATCACAACCGGGGTATTGGAGGATTACCGCGCAACCGTACAGCGATTCGAACGCGCAATTCTGGATCGCGACGCCAGCGTATCGGAACGAACGGTCACGCACGGGAACATCGCCGCGCTGATACTGGAGTGCGGCCGCCTGCTCGCCGAGGAACTCGATCATATGATGCAGATGATACGCGTGTCTCATCCAGGTTTCTATGACGGCTACAAGTCCATCCGCATCACGAAGTCCCTCGCGGTGCGTTACCGCAAGAACAGCGTTCCCGTAGAAGAGGAAGCGGCGCCGAGTCCAGAACCATCAACCGAAACGTTTGCCTGACGCATCACGGCTGCGGAACAGTTGACGGGGAACGTTTATCGTTAAACGTTAAACGTTCCCCGTTCAACAATTCCCATGAGCGCCGACGCCACCCTCTCCCCGGCCCGCCCGTCCAGCTTCCCGTCGAAAAATGAATCGATAAACGCCTTGCGCCGTCCGCTCTGAGCGCCGGGGTCCGTCAGGCCGCGCTTCAGCATCTCCAGCATGTCGTCGCGGGAATACGCCACCATCACCGCGCCGCTGTCGGCTACCGGCTTGAAATGGTCGAACTCGATGTGGCGCACCCAGCGGTCATGCCATGGCAGTGTGCATTCCGGAGGATCGAAGCCGATATTCATGACGGGTTTGTCGTGAATAATGGCCTCCAATGTGACTGTCGACGCGGGATTTATGCACATGGCCGCGTGACTCAGCAGGCTGGTGTATATGGTCAAATCCTCATAGCGCGGCGTCGACCATCGCAGGTCCCAGCCCACTTCAGGGAAAACCACGTCCGCGAAGCGGGACTTCGAGAACTCTATCATATCCTCCGCGAGACCTTTCACGTACATGCGCACCACAAGCTGCGGCTTGTTCGGCAGACCGAGTTTGTCCAACGCATCGATCACGAAGCGGATGTGATGCTGTTCGCCTGGGAAATGCCATGTTATGCCCGTAGTCCAGAGTATGAACGGCCGGCCGGCGTCAATTCCGAGCCGCCTGCACAATTCCTCGCGGGGCAGCACTTTCGAAGGCATGAAATGAAAGTCGAACTGAGGCGTGCCCGTCACGTGTACGCGTCCGGCGGGAATTTGCGGATAGATGTCCAGCAGCTGCCGGCGCATGTGATCGTGCCAGACGAGATAATGGTCGTAAGGCACGAAGATCCGGCTGCGCGACGTCAGGTTGTCCCAGGAAAAGACGAAACCGGCCAATGGTATGCCGAGGCGGTGGGCGATTTTGGCCGGCAGCTCCCCTGCCTGTCCGTGAATGTGCGAGGTGTTGAACACGAGCTCCGGCTTCAATTCCTTGAACAGCTCGTCGAATTCCCTGGTCGGGCGGAAATGCCAAGTAATGGCTTCTTCCATTTTCCCCAACAGGTTCACCAACGGCCGGAAGGCGAGCACACGGTACAGCGCCTTGCGCAGTTTCCAGCGGAGTACTGTTCCTGTGGCGGCGGCGCGCGCGTCGCCTGTTTCCCAGGAATTCCGCGCGACCTTGCTCCAGAGCCACCGGAAATGCGCATCATGAACCAGCTTGCGAAAAAGGACCACAAAGGTCCTTTCCTTCACTTCGCGCAAAAGAACGATACGATCGATATACTCTCTCACCGGGTCGAAAAAACCCGGTTCCGAAATCACCGTCAGAACAGTAACCCGGGCCTCGCGGCTGAGATGACGCAGAACGTCCGAATAGAGAAAGTTGCGCACCGCCTCGCCGCGCACAACGATCATGGCTATATGCGGCCGCCGCGCCGCATCCGGGACCGCATTCATCGAATCGGTCATATTGCCTGTTTCTTCAGTCAAATCGTCATCTCCGGAGCCGCTCGCGGGCTGCGCTTTCTTCCGCGTAGACGGTCTTGATCCCGTCGCCGAGCGAATCCTCCACAGCCCTTATATATTTTACGAGCCGAGCGAAACCGCCCGGCTCCACCGAAGCCGCCTGGTCGCTTCCCCAGAGCGAGCGGTCCATTGTTATATGCCGCTCCACGTAGGTAGCCCCCAGCGCGACGGCCGCGGCGGTTGTCGGCAGTCCCACCTCGTGCCCCGAATATCCGACCGGAAATGGAAATTCCTTCCGGAGCGTCTGTATCATGCGAAGATTCAATTTGTCGTGCGGACAGGGATAAATGCTTGTGGCATGGCAGATCATGAGCGGAACCCCGTCCAGAGCAGCCACGGCTTTACGGACCTCGTCGATCGTAGACATGCCTGTGGACAGTATCAGAGGGCGCCCGGTACCGCGAAGCTTTTCCAGCAGACCCATGTCCGTTACAGCGGCGCTTTGTACCTTGTAACAAGGTGGATTGAAATCCTCCATGAAATCCACGGATGCTTCATCCCAGCAGGAAGAGAACCAAAGAATGTTCCTCGACTTGCAGAAGGAATCGAGTTCTTCATATTCCGGCCGATCGAATTCCACGCGTTTCCGATACTCCAGATAGGATATATATCCCCAGGGAGTGTCGCGCATTTTGGATTTTTGCGCCTCGGGAACGCAGAGGTCGGGAGTGCGCTTCTGAAATTTCACGGCATCGCAGCCGGCCTCCACGGCGGCTTCCACAAGACGTTTTGCCAGATCAAGATCGCCGTTATGATTAATACCGATTTCAGCGACGATAAATACCGGATGCCCGTCGCCGACCGATCTCGCGCCTATCCTTATCTCACGCGCCATTAAAATATCCTCGAAATTATTTTACATGTATCCTGAAACATTTTCCCGGTTTCCTGACAGTGACCCGACTTAAGAGATGACCAACAACACCCAGCTCTGCCGGATAACCCAGTATGCAAACCCCTTCCCGCTTCTCTCTTCCCCCTTCTCTCTTCCCTCTTCCCCTTCTTCACGGCCTCACCACATCGATCGTTCCGTTTCTGAGAATTTGCTCGGCTCGTTCGAGATCACGGCGCGAATCTATGTCCACCGCGTATTCCTCCTTAACTTCCAGTCCCAGAATATTCTTGCCGCTCATGGATCCGTCCTCCACGATGACCTTGCTGCGGATTACATCCAAATGCCCTGTTTGCCAGAAGGCAGCAGGAAGAGATTGTCTCGGAGCGTTGAAGGGCTCCGGAATCCCGCGTAAACGGAGCAAAGGTGTTAGAAAGGACGTTTCCGGATCAAAACTCCACATCTTATAAGGATTCTGGGCAGCGCGGACCACACAGCGTACCGAATCCGCTTCCGGCGTTCTTAGCAGCATGCTCACGCCTGCGTCCACAAGTCCTTGAGGCCGCAGAGGCGAGGTCGGCCGTATCTGGACTACAGCATCAGGATGATAGCCCTCTTTCTCCTTCAGCCATTGGAGCGCATGCACGAATGCCTCCAGGTCGGTAGAATCGTCACGCGCTAATTCAGGCGGACGCAGGAAAGGTGTTTCGGCGCCGTACCGCCTCGCCGCCTCGGCAATTTTCTCGCAATCTGTCGATACTATGCAACGCGTGACGGATTTGGATATTTTCGCGGCCTCGATGCTCCAGGCGAGCAATGGGTGGCCATTCAGCAAGGCCAGGTTTTTCCCCGGAAATCCTTTTGATCCCCCGCGTGCCGGGATTACAGCCAGAATTTCCATCCGCGTCACCATGCCGTCCAGCCGCCGTCGACCACGAGATTTGCCCCGGTCATATACGACGACGCTTCGGATGCAAGAAAAAGCAAAGCGCCGTTCATTTCGTCCGCGCGGGCCATGCGGCCCAGCACGGTTCGGGACGAATAGTTTCTCACAAATTCCTCGTCCTGTCCGTTGAAGACGCCGCCCGGTGTAAGCGCGTTCACGCGAATTTTGGTGCCGGCGAAATATGTCGCCAGATAGCGCGTGAGGCCGAGCACGCCGGCCTTCGTAACGGAATAGTATACCGGCTTTACCGGCGACTGCGTATGTCCTTCCTTCCTGTAAATTCGCTGATCCGGGCCGACCAGCCCGTAAGTTGAGCTGATTAATATCATTGCGCCTGATCCCTGCGCCCGCATCTGACGGGCGGCCGCTTGCGACGCGAGGAACATGCCTGTCAGGTTTACGTCAACGGCTCGCCGCCATTGTTCCGCCGGATAATCCTCAAAGGCGCCGCTGTCGCGCACGCCGTCTCCCTCTACTTTCGGATCCATTGCTGCACTGCAAACCAGTATATCCAGGCCTCCGAATTCTCTTGCTGCCTCTGATACCGCGTTTATCATATCCGTCTCCACAGTGACGTCACTGCCGAGCGCTATGGCTTTTCCGCCCCGCGTTCTAATATTTTCCGCCACAGATGCTGCTCCATCCGCCATTATGTCCAATGCGGCTACCGCAGCCCCCGCTTCCGCGAGTGTCTCGCAGAAGCCCTTGCCCAGCAGACCCGCGGCGCCTGTCACCAGAGCGGATTTTCCTGTCAAATCAAACTTTTCTTTTATGTTCATAATATCTCTCACTTTGTTTCCTTCAGTATTCCATATGTATCACTTTACCCTGTTTCGAAGATTCCTCCACTGCGAGAGCTATTTTAAGAGCGCGTATGCCGTCTTCCAGTGTGCATATTGGTTCTTCATTACCCTTTGCCACCTCGAGGAAGTGCTTCATTTCATTAAGAAACATTGTATTTCGTTCAAAGTCCTCTGTAGGTGATAGTTCTTCCCATTCTCCTTTTTCTGTCCGGTACACCCTTGCTTTTCCGCTGATTCCATCCCATAGAGCTGTTCCTTTTGTAGCTGTAAACTCCATTGAGTGCTTCGGCGGCCTTCTTCCATAATCTAATGTTATCGTTGCCAAAGCTCCTGATTCGAATCTAAGACCGATTATAGCGTTATCCGTTACGTCAATATTCAAACCGCAATTTGTTGCCGTGAAAGACCATACGTCCTCGATTTCTCCAAATAGCCATCGCATATAATCGAAAGGATGAGATAGTGTCAGCACTACACCACCGCCAAGATCTTTTCTTGCCGCGTAACCCTTCTTGTAATCCTCCCATGGATGCCAGTCGGGTAGGTATTCGCCCCAATGTACACTCACATTTATTATTTCTCCTATATTATTATTCTCTATCATTTTCTTTAATACTTGTAATGTTTGATGATATCGGAACTGGAAGCCCATAAGAAGTTTAGAATTATTTTCTTTGCATTTTCTGCCTAAGTCTTCAACCCCTTCTATACTGTGAGAAATGGGTTTCTCCATAAATATGCTGCATCCTTGCCCAGCCGCCTGTAATGCAATCTCCAAATGTTTTGATGTAGGATTTGATATTATTACCGCTTCAGCACCTGATTTCATCGCCTCAACAAAGTCTGAATATGCCTTCACACCCTCAAAATGCTCATTTTCGATCACTGAACGGCCTGACCTGTAAAATGATACCTGGTGCCCGCCTATGCTAATAATATTATTATAATGCCGTCTTCCTACAGATCCATATCCCGCGATGATAATTATCATTGTCTCTTCTCTAGATCGATTTTGTAAATGTTAAGGGTATCTTTTCAGTGTTCATGTAGATAATGGTAATAAAGTTTTCGAGGTTCTTCCAACTTTTCTGTGGGATAGTTTAACTCATTTTACGACGGGACACGATGGCTTCATATCCAGTTTGCCGCATGAGAAGAGGATCGCGATGCGGTAGTTATTGAAGTTCCGGAACCCACGCGCAGCCGATTTGATTTCTTGTATTTTTGAATTCATTCCTTCAGTGAACGCATTGGTAATACCGTGACGGAAGTAAGTGAGAATATTGTCGAGATGCGCCTTGAGCATTTTCGCGACCCTTATCAGTTCCGAGATCCGGCTGTGTGTCGCCCAGAAGTACCATCGCTGGAAGTACTTCGCCGCCCATGTCTCGGAGACGTAGTTCCAGAACGGCCGGAAGGACTCTCTGGCAGCCCACATCCGTCCGATCCGCGATTGGGAAAACCGCGTCGCACCGAACGCCCGTTTGATGTCACGGTACTGTGCCCGCTGTGCCTTGCTCCAGTGTTCCGGACGCCTAAGAAAAAGGTAGCGCGTTCGCTTGAAGATGCGGATGCCCTCGGCCTGCAGTTTCTTGTGTTCCCGCGACCTGACCTTGCCCATCGCATCGAAAAGATGCTTCTCGATGTGGAATTTGTCGTAGACGATATCGGCGTGCGGCACCTGTTCCCGGCATGCTTTCTCCATGGCCGCGTTCATGTCCATGGCCACGGCCTGGACGAGCGAACGCTCCTGCTGCGGGATCACTTCAAGAACGGCCTTTGCCGCCTCGCTCGATTTCGACGGCGCCACCTCCAAAACCCGCTCTCCGGTCAGATCCGTCAGTATCGTGATGAATCGTTCCTTCTTGCCGAAGCTCTTCTCATCGATGCCGAGGTACTCGGTCTGGTCGACCGTACGCCGTTCCAGACCACGAGCTACCGCGTGTTTGCGCACCGTGTGGGCCTTTTTCCACGAGAGCCCAAGAATCGACGCGGCTTTGGTCAACGACGGGACCTGTTCCATGACCATGACCGCGAATGCCTCGAACAACAGCGTCCACCGCGACCCTGTCTCGGCCCATGGGACGTGGATCGCTCGTGCTCCATGCGTACGACACTCGCTACGTGGAATGCGGCAATGCAGAAACGTTTTGAACTGCATGGCATCAAGATGGCGCCACGTCCGCACCGGAAGATGATCCTTCAGCCCGCATAGTTTACCACATTCCGGGCACGGCGCTTTCCGCCCCTTCGGCCATTCCAGTGTGATATCGAGTCGCATTTGCGGGATATCGAGATCAATCCCTGTTATCTTCCACGGTTGGACAAGACCGAGAAGTTGCTGGTAGTGAGCGGCGAGGGCGG
>CAYLZD010000083.1:0-7762 GCA_964388275.1 uncultured Chromatiales bacterium | reverse complement strand
TCGCGGATCATGCCTCGAATGAAGACGCTCGAGGCGCTGTCGGCTACGACGCATGTGACAGTACGGCGAATCCCGTCGAAGGCAAATACAAGTACAAGCATTACTGGGATCCGGTTTTCGATACAACCGGCACTATAACCAATCCCGATTCGGTTTCACACAGCGGGTGCTGGGGAACCGATATATTTTGCTTCTGGGGAAGTCTGAGGCAATGGTGCATGGAGAACAGCGCGGGAACCCATGCCATCCTGCCCGCGCCGGCATGGGATTCTACTGGAAGGAACGGGTTGATTAACGACGTGACGATTCCTCAGGGCGGGGACCTCCGGGATGACGGAATCGTCGTATGGGCGACACTGCCACGCAGCAAGAACGACTCTTTTTACACTCAGAGTTTCACGTATGCGGTGGGAAACGAGCTCGGGGACGATTGTGAAAATCTTGCCTTGCAGATCACGGGAGACGGCTTCGATTCGCTCGATGTTCTGATAGTCTTCTACGCGGGTCAATGCATCCGCGGCTCCAGCACTTACGTGACATGCACCGGGAATTCGACGGGAATACCGATCGTTCTTTTTTGCGAAGAGGCGTATTCACCCGCCCCCGCCTCTCGTCATTTCAACAACCACCTGAGCGCCTTGATACATGAATATGTCCACGCGTATTCGATCAGTTTGGGGCCCAGCCGTTTTATCGCCGATTACTACTGGGGTTCCGATTACAGTCGTAGTTGGATGGGATTTTCACCAATGTCGAAAGGAAGCTGTATGACAACTACAAGGCCGTGGCATCTGGATCCGTGGGCTAAGCTGCTGCTCGGCTGGGTGGATGCCGACGTCTATTCCGGTGACTTCTACGGGGACGTGTTCCTTCCTGCCGTAGAAAAATCCTGGCAGGGAGGAAGATCTAAGGTGGCAATCGTCCCGCTGACGGATGGATTTTCAATCGACAGCCTGCGAAAAGGCCGATATCTGATTATCGAGAATCGCCGCCCGTACGGTTTCGACCTCGACGTAGGCAGCAACTGCAACGGAGAGCAGACGGCGCCTACCACGGGCGGTTTTCTTGTCTGGGAGTTCGACGACCGCCTGGTAGACGAGAACGCACACCGCGGAGGTCTTACTCTGATAGAAGCGAATGCGAACAACAACGTCAAATACGAGAAATGGAAATTGACCTCCAGCGAAGATTTTTTCGATGATGACCAGGTTCTTTCCGTATGGACGCAGCCCGGCATCGTATGCGCCGAGCCCTCGTCCGTCAAAGCTGATTCCACGTTCAATCCCATGCCTGAGGTCTCCGGCCGTCCCGTGATGCTCGTATTCCAGGATTACGATTCGACGCAGGAGCGTAATTCATTTTATCTGGACCTGAAACAACCGTATACGGACAACGCATATGCTCAATGCTGCAACAATCAGAACAAGCTCGCCTTTTCAGGCGACACGCTTGCCCTCGCCACGGCGGCCCGGCTGAACGGCGAATCCGGCAAGGGTCTGATAGTGACGTATTTATCCGGCGACGGAGGCGCAACGTGGAGCAGGTTCGTGCTGAACAGCTCACTCAGCATGATGGACGATTCTTTGTTCGCGCCCGGGACGGACAACGACGCCTCGGCGCCTTCGATAACGTGGTCAGGGAGCGGTTTCCATATTGTCTGGCAGGAAAAAAGGGCGGACAGCACACACCTGATAAGAACTTCCACGCTCTACGGGACCGTTCATACGCTGGATACCGTGTCCTGTTCCGGAGAAGGGCCATTGCCTGTTATAGGCGCCCGTTATACGAATACCGTGAAAGTATATTATTCGACGGATTCCGGGATAATCGAGCGGGTGAGCTGTGACGGCGGAGTGAGCTGGCCGGACACGTTGAAGCGGGAAGCCGCCGAAGACGCACGGCTTCATGATGCCCTCTCGCAGGAGGGATACGCAGGAACCTCGGCTATCTCCATTCGTCCGAGCTTCACGATGGGCGCCGATCACGACGTTCTCGTATGGCAGGAGGCGGTTTCGGATACGGGTTCCGTGCTTTTCATTCGAAAGAAATACGGCAGCACTATAGATCTGTACCGTCTGTCCGACTACAGCATCGACACACTGCGCAACATGCGCCACCCGCATGTAGCCGTCGCGGACCAGTTCATTCAACTTGCCTGGATCGGGACGAAGACAGAGAAAATTGATGGGTGGTCTGAATCGCATCATAAAACCGCCCATCTTCTCTGGAACATACAGGAAAACCAGTGGAATCTGAACGTTAAAACATTTTTCAACAGAAAATACAATCGTTTTGAGGCCTCCGCGGATCCGGCCATCATTCCAAAACCGGGTGAACCGGGAAACGACCCGAGCGCTTTCCTTATGTGGAGTGTCGACGATTCGGCATGCGAAGGCGCCCGGTTGAGGAGCAATCTGCTGTGCCACCGCGGCACCGGTTACAGTTGGGGGAAGGATATGGAAATGCCGGGCTTTTCGTCCTTCATAACCAGAAGCCCGCAGTTAGCGCTGCTCGACGACGGCGTATCTTTCGTAATCGTCAAGGGGAACACCGCGCCTTATCATTTGCGATCCAACGGCGCAGCCCGCTACCGCTGGGATCCGAACCTGCAGGAATATGCAGAATACGAGTACTACATCGCAGATGAAGCGAGCAGGAGGATCATGTCCTCATTTGTGCTCCACACTCCGGTTGTTACCGATTCCATACTTACGCAATTCGACGTTCAGGTCATTGGCCCGCCGCTCGGAGGATACGACGGATCCCCGGGCGGGGCCGGGATCAGGGACATAACCCGCACGTTCCCGTTCATTTTCAGAAGCAGCGACGTCGTGAACTGGGAGCTGAACTACCGCCAGTCACCAATCTTTACCACAAGAGACACTATACACATCAGAGGTATCATTATCGACTCCGCAACCGCGCAGGAAATCGGTTCGAGCGGCGAGTACCTTGTGCTTCCGGTATGCAACGACACGACGATTGCGCTCGGCTTCGAACTGCCCCCGTCATATTATCCGGAGGCGAAGACTTATTTGTGCATCGATGTGTACGGCGGCGCAATCGAGGAGCCGTCTCGTCGTCTGAGCTCGATTATTAACATTCTTTCAGACGAGTCGGCAGGGAAACGCCGGGCTGCATCTGCGATCAGGGACGGATCGCCGGCGCCATTGTCTATACAGATCTATCCGCAGCCCTCAAACAACCAAATAACAATAAATATCCGCGGGCTGCGTGGCAATGATTTCACACTTGAAATATTCGATGCTCTGGGCAGGAGGGTTCATGATCATAACTCCTGCCATTCAGCTTCGGGCGCCGGTCATGTGCAGCTCAATACGACAAATTTCAGGAGCGGAGTATACTATTTTTCGATAAAATCATCAGCCGCAATCGGATCCGGCAAATTCGTTGTGTCGAGGTAGGTGTGCCATGAAAACAACAGGCGCGGCAGCTTACCTGCGACCCGGAAAGAGGGACACTTCGCTTTTTGCAATCATTTTATTGATATTTCTTGCGGATATTCAAACAGTCATGTCATCTGATTCACTATATCAAGTCTTCAGCAGGAAATATCCCGGCCGGCATTATGAACAAAGGATGCTCAGTATTAACAATTCTAATGTATTCTTGCAGTCCAAGCATGCATCGCATCAGTCTCGTCTTATTTATTCATCATATTTCGGCGGCAGAAGAAATGAAGGTGCAATTAATTTACTACTCGATGAAGTCAATAATGCATATATATTCGGACGAACAGACACCCCTGATTTAAATAAATTAAGAAAGGATATTCAAAATGCAATACGTGGTCCTCAGGATGGTTTCATATGCAAATTCTCATACTCAGGTCGATTACACGAATACTCGATTTATTTTGGAGGATCAGCGCTGGACATGATACGCTGTGCATCATGCAGTCAAGATGGACACATTGTTGTCGCAGGTTATACTACCTCCAATGACTTTCCAATATCACAAGGGTCCTACCAGAGTAGATACGGTGGAGGAGATGTTGACGGATTCATAGCAAAAATAGACAGCAGCGGTTCAAGGTTACTTTTCTCGACGTATATCGGCGGCCGCGGTGCGGATGAAGTGATGGATATTGCAGTAGCGCCGGACGGAACGATTTACGCCGTCGGATACACGGATTCCTATTCGACATTTCCCCGCACCGCCGATGCGGTGCAGCGATGGCACGGAGGCGGAGAGGACGACATGTTTCTGGTGGCGATCGATTCCTCAGGCAGGATTTTGAAATACGGGACGTTTTTCGGCGGCAACGGCCATGACGAGGCCTATACTGTGACGGTTCTGCCGGACGGCAGGGTGGCGATCGGCGGACTCACAAGCTCGAGCAATATCCCGGTCTCGGCCGGCGCCCTGCAGGAAAGCGCTCGCGGCGGAGAGGACGGCTTGATCGTGATATTCGACTCAACTCTGCAGCGCGTCGCATACTGCTCGTATTTCGGCGGCGGCGGTCAGGACTCCATAGAACGGCTCAGATTCTCGGCCGGCGATCTCTACTTGACGGGATGGACCACCTCGAGGGATTTACCCGCAACCGAAGGAGTCGTTCAGCCACGGAAATGCGAACCGAACGGTCCGAACGAGAGCGTGGATTCATGGCTTATGAGACTCGATACCGCCGCATTTCGTGCCGTATTCTGTTCGTATATCGGAGGTGAAGCGGAAGATGAGATAGAGGATTTAATGATAGCCGATAGTCTGATAATTGTCTGTGGGTCTACAACATCCTCATCGTATCCGGCAACTCATAACGCGGAGAGGAAAACGAAATACGGGTACATGGATGTTGTAATTACGATATTAAATAACCAAGGCTCGGAATATCAATACAGCACTTATATCGGTGGGAACGATTGGGATTGTGCATTCTCTATGGTTATAAACTCCCGGAACGAACTCGTTTTCACCGGTTTTACCACTTCAGGCGACTTTCCGGTCACGCCGGACGCATTTCAGACAAAGAATGCCGGGGACAACGATGCATTCATAACAATACTCGATATAAATGACTTGTTGACGGGTATCACCATTACTCCATCGCCCAAGAATGTTGATATCGAAATACTTGCATGCTCGCCGCAACCCTTCCGCGAGGGAGGATTCAGCATCACTTACAAGGCCGGGGCGCGAGGTAACGTTGTACTGCGCATCTGCGATGCTCTCGGGCGCACTATCGAGGAGCGCCGGGACGGGAACGCCGGGAGCAGGGCGCGTAGCATGCATTTCCGGCTTCCCGAGTCGCCGCCGGGCGTGTACTACTGCATCGTTGAGGCCGGGGCTTCGAGGAAGATCGCGCCCGTGGTGAAGCTTGAGTGAAGATCCATCATAATCGAATCGCCCGAATCCCGTCACGGATTGTCTTACACAACGGACTCAGTCCGGTGTCAGCAAATGATATTATCGCGCCAGCTTCCTGACTGCGAACCGCTTAAGGTGGTGTTTCGCGCTTCCAGAAATCTGTATGCGTCAAGGCGCGCCCTGTCGCGGAACAGCCAGTAGCAGGGCGAGGCGTATTCGCAGTTCGATATTATGTTCGACGGCATGTATCCGGTGATGTCCGGCAGGTTATCCAGCGTCGTGCCGGACAAGACTTCGAAGCGCGCGTGCTCGCGCTGGCTGATGATAATATCGCCGAGATTGTCCGCGAAAACGAACTCACCATCGCCGAACTCAAGGGCGCCGTTGATATGAATTGCGCTCGAATCGGACGTGAAATCGAGCAGGCCTCCGTTCTTCATCCTGAAAGTGTCCGCTTCGGCAACCTGGAAATTTCCGGTCCATCGCATATTGGCCGCCGAGATCGAGCCGTCTCCCCGCAGCGACGGGGGAGAGCTGAAAGCGGCCAATCCTGCTTCCTCGAATGCGATCACCGCCTGTCCCGTGCTGTCCGAGAACATCCACACAACGGCGGTGCTGTCCACGAGAAGTGTGTCGCGCACGAGAAGCGTATCGCCGGGGTGTATTTCCAGTACCGTATTTGCAGGGAGCATTGCCGGCGCAACGAGGATGTGCTTTCCCGATTGCGCTTCGAGGACGATGGCCTGTCCCTGCCTTATTACCGCGAAACCGCTGTCGATAACACTATGCACTGTCGGGACATAGATGTTGCGCACCGCCTTGTACGCGTTGAGGCGGCCGTAACCGTATTCCGTTGAAAATTCTGAACCACCCATCGCCGGCACCTTATCCGCGCTCAGGTGCAGCGTTTTCCTGACCTGATACGGCGTAAGATTGTTGTTGAGCGAGAGCATCAGTGCGCATACGCCTGAAACCATGGGCGCCGAAGCGGATGTGCCGTCGAAGTATGCTACCGGATCCTGTCTGGTCGGTAACGTATATTCGAATGTGCAGTGATATCCGCATGAATCACCGCTTTCATCTGTGGTTACAATATTTACGCCTGGTGCGACTATGTCCAACTCGGGGCCGTAACAACTGCCCCAATCGAAGCTATCTTGTTTGAATTTTCTGATGTCATTTGTATCCGTCGCACCGACTGCAATGACTTCCGGAAGCGATGCCGGCTCTCTTACTGAGGAATCAGACGAATTCAATGTATAATTCCCAGCGGATGCAATGCATACAACATTATGACGGTTGACAGCGCTGTCGATCGCGGCTTTAACATATATCCAGGGATCCACATCCATTAGTGCCTGAGCTCCGAAGCTCATATTTATTATCCTTGCTCCGTATGCAACTGCCGTATCAATTGCTTTCGCAGCTCTTGATGCGGATATACCGGAATCCGATCTCGCAGTCCTGAAATACATCAAGCGTACTCCCGTACAATTGCTCCACCCTCCAGCTACACCGCATACACCCGCCAAGTTGAACGTCCTTGCTCCTATTATGCCGGCTACGGCTGTCGCATGTGCCTGATGATCGGTCGTATCAGGATCATAGTCATCATCCACACAATCGTATTCAATAAATGAGTACTTGTTGTCTATAAGATCCGGATGGTTGTATTCAACATCAGTATCAATCACCGCAACGATTATATTGGTATCACCTGTGCAGATGTTCCACGCATCTGGTAGAAATATTCGATTCAGGTGCCATTGGGCGTACCTGAGCGGATCATCAGGCCCGTCATTGAAGAGTTTAAAGAAAATATCCAGCATAACATCGTCGACAAGAGGATGGATTTCAAATTCACGAGCTGTTTCAAGGAGTTTGCTTTCGTCTGTCAACTCGAATACCGGAAATGTCCCTGCAATAATGCCATCGAATCTGACTTCTTTTTTGCTTGTCAGCGCCGTTAAGATACTGTCCGGTAAGTATTTGTCGTCCCTGATTCGTATGACAATGTACCGAGGATTGACTCGGGCTGCATTTTACGCCGTGCGAGCGAAGGAAAATATCCCTGCCTGAAAAGTGATAATCTTTTCCTTTTATCGTATGAATCTGCTGCGCAAGAGTGTATTGAAACGGGATAAATGTTCCAAATGCCAGAATGCAGAAAGCAAGCGCTCGTATCATTGTCATATTCTCACGATTTGAAGATTGATGTATACTTACTCGGGCAACATGAGCTTGTAAACCTTGCCGCTCCCAACGAAAAAAATACACGGGCTGACGGGATCGAGAATATAGTCGGAATCCATGTCCCAGGAAGTCGACAGACACAGTTTTATCACCCGAGTCGCGGGATGGAATGAATACAACTTTCGGCCAGCATCGCCATATATCACCCGTCGGACGGGATAATATACGATCTCCTGGA
>CAYLZD010000082.1:0-8533 GCA_964388275.1 uncultured Chromatiales bacterium | reverse complement strand
CGCCTGATTTCGATGCAGGAACAGGAACGCAAGAGGATCGCCGGTTCCCTGCACGACGGCATCGGACAGGACCTGCTTATAATAAAACACCGCGCCATGATGGCCTTGGACGACGAGCCTTCTGCAAGGGAGCAAATAGGGGAGATTCTCGAGATAAGCACGGAGGCGCTGGACGACGTAATCAGACTCTCAGGCGACATCAGACCCGTGCAATTGGAGAGGCAGGGTCTCGCGTCTACCCTTCGCTCCACAGTGGCATCCGTGTCGGACAGCGCGCGGCTCGATATCGACGTGAATATCGAGGATGTGGACGGTGTGGTGGCGCCGGCTCAGGAGATAGACATTTACCGCATAGTGCAGGAAGGCATCAATAATATCGTCAGGCATTCCGGGGCATCCCGGGCTTCTGTTACGGTGAAGCGCGTGGACGGAACGTTGCTGCTAAAGATCGATGATAACGGACGCGGTTTTGTCGATCGGGACGACAATTCCGGCGTGATGCAATCGGGTTTCGGCCTTCAGGCCATGAAGGAACGCGTTCGGGTGCTGCATGGAATTTTCGAGGTGGGCGGCGGATCCGGGAAGGGCGCGCATATCCGGATCTCGATTCCTGTGATGCGTCGGGAGGAGGCCGTCGCGTGAGAACGGGGATAAAGGCGGAAGCGCGGGCTGTAAAAGCAGAAGTTGCCGGCAAGCGGTCTACGCCTGCCCGGCGCCGAGTCTGTGCCGGATTGACGAGGAGAGCCGCAGCAGGTGTGTTCATGCTTGTATTATGTACAACTGCGCTCATTCAGAACGGCGAGGCGCAGACCCGGGCGGCGGATTCGCTGAAGGCACTCCTGAACAAGGCGAAAACACTCCGACAAAAAACCGACCTTCAAGCGGCGCTCGCGCGTGAGGTGTTCATGCGCGATCGGGGTGCGGCGTGCTCATACGCGGAAGAAGCTTTGCGCAGCGCCGAAGCCGCCGGATACAGGCGCGGGATGGGCCGCGCGCTGTTGGAAAAGGCCTGGTGCAGTTTCTTCATGAAGGATTACATGGCGGCAGAGAGAAACTTCACGCGCGCGGTGGAAACGTCGAAGGCGGCTCGAGACGCCGAAACCACTGCCAGGGCGCTGGTGGGAGGCGCCTGGATTGCGAAAAACTCGAAGAACTCCGCCGAGATTTCGTCGAGGCTGGAACGCGCCTTGACCGTGTGCATCGAAAGCCGGGACGCGCTTACTGCGAAGTATGTACTGGGGCAAGCGTCCTCCGTATATAGAACGCTTACGGACGACGGCACTGTGCTGCGGCTTCAGCGGATCTTCCTGCAGGCGGCGGAGAGAAGAAGGGACACGGCGAGTATCGTATACGCGCTGCGGCTGATAGGGAACAGCCATTACGCCGCCTCTGCCTGGAAACAGGCGGTGGATGCTTACGAACGCTGCGCAGAGCTCGGACGAGCGCAACCGTATTCGAACGACGTGCCCCAGGCACTCAACATGGCCGGCAATGCCTACGTTACTCTCGGCAGTCTCCCCGAAGCAGTGAACGCTTTCGAACGTGGTTACAATGCCGCCGAGGAAGGAAGCGATCTCCGATGGATGGCGTACCTCTCCAGAAATCTGGCCAGGATGCACACCATGAGAGGGGATTACACGCAATCCATGAGTTGTCTCAGAAGAAGCCTCGACTTCGCGGTGCAGCTCGGCGATACGTCCTTTATCGCGGGATTCTACTTTCTGTTGGGAATTGAGCACGATTTCGCCGGAAAAAAGGAAGAAGCGTTGCCTTATTTTCAGAAATGCGTGGAGCTGCGCAGAAGCTTGGGCGACGTTATCGGAGTATCGCAGGCCTTGGAGCTGATGGGTGCGATATGCACCAACAAAGGCGATTACGAGCGCGCAGTGCCGTATCTGGAAGAATCGCTGAGAGTGGCCGATTCCATCGGACATCCGGAGTCCCAGGCGCTGGCGCGCATCGGCATCGGCCGCAACCATCGGGATAAAGGCGAGCTGCGCACGGCAGTTGAGTATTTCAAACAGGCGTTGAGCATTTATCGGCAAATCCACGGGTCCCGCGACGAACTGAATACTCTCGAAAAAATCGGCAGCACGCTGAGTATGCTGGGTATTTACGACTCGGCTTCAATGTACCTGGATACGGCTTACGTCCTGGCGGATCGCCGAGCGAGCAAATGGGCCATCCAATACATAGACGAGGCCCAGGCGAAGCATCGCGCCCGAATGGGGGACTACCAAACCGCTTTGAAACTTCTCAGGAAAGTCGATGCGAGTCAGGACTCGACGTACGACGAGGAGAATCTGCGGAAAACGAACGAACTCAGCGCGCGATACGAGAACGAACGAAAGGAGAAGCGCATAGCCGATCTCGAAAAGCAGAAGTTGATGACTGAAGTCGAACTGAAGCAGCGTAAGGCCGAATCGGAACGCAGACGGCTCTTACTCCTCAGTTCCGGACAGGAGTTGGGCATGATCGAACGCGAAAACCGGATCCGCGACCTCATGCTCGAGAGCAGCCGTTCGGAACTCGCGCTGAAGGCCTCTGCGGTCGCACTCATCGAGGCGAGAAACGAGGAAGCTCGGAGAGAAGACGAACTGCGCGCTGCACGCTTCGACAGCGAGCTCTTCTGGAAGGGCGGAGTAATTTTCGCTTCCTTCCTGCTACTGGTCGGCGCAGGTTTCGCGGCGAAAAGCCAGCGGGATAAGAAGCGCGCGGTCGCTTTGCGCGCGGAGAATGCATTGTACCGCGCCAGGGCCGCGGAATTGCAGGCGCACAGGATTCGCAGCGAAGGTCAAAGGCGCGAGAGGGAACGGCAGGAGGCGTTTCTGGAGCGGCTGATGAAGGCGCAGGAACAGGAAAGAGAACGCATCGCCGGTATCCTGCACGACGGCGTCGGTCGTGAATTGATTTCCGTGAAGGAAAACGCGCTCGTGACTTTGAACGCTCAAAACGTCGAAACCAAGAATATTGATGAAATTCTGCGGATCGCTTCGTCGGCCCTTGAAGATGTGAGAATGATGTCGCGAAGCCTGCGCCCCGTGCAACTGGAGCGGCTCGGCCTGACAGCCAGTCTGCGCTCCATGATATCGGCAATCTCCGAAAACACGGGCCTGCGAATCGATTCTCAGCTGGACGACATAGACGGGCTGTTGCCTTCGGAGAACGAGATCGACTTGTACCGAGTGCTGCAGGAAGCGCTCAACAACTCGGCGGCACACGCAAAAGCCGAGAACGTCGGCATCTTCGTCAGGCATGACGGGCTTTCAATAACGCTGACCGTACGGGACGACGGTATCGGTTTCGATCCGGCCTGCCTGATCGCCGGAAGCACGCTCGGACTGCATGGAATGAACGAAAGGATCGGCATGCTCGGCGGAGAACTGAAAATCGATAGCGGTCCCGGACGTGGGACAGTTCTGCACGCATGCGTCCCGGTCGCCCCGGCGCGGGCGGGGACGCGCGTGAACATTCGTGATGAAAACGACAAAAAGATGGATCGAGACAATCGACCATGCGCTTCAACGCAGGAAAGAATATGAACGAGAATCACGGGACCACGGCTGCGATCACCGTGCTGCTGGCCGACGACCATCCCATTGTGCGGGCGGGTTTGAGAATGCTGCTTGATAAAGAGGACGGCATGGCACTCGTAGCGGAGGCAGGCGACGGCGCCGAGGCGTTGGAGAGCATTGAACGTTTTTCTCCGCAAGTATCGGTGCTCGACATTGAAATGCCGCTGATGTCGGGAATGGACGTGTTGAGGGAAATCCGGAAACAAAGGCTGTCAACTCTGCCCGTCGTGTTGACTCTGCATGACGACAGGGATCTTTTCGAGCGATGCATCGAGCTCGGCGCCCAGGGTTATCTGGTCAAGGACACGGCGCCGCGCGACATCGTGCGCTGCATACGACGCGTCGCCGCGGGCGATAATTTCCTGGGAGGCGTTTCCGGAAATACGCCGGAGGCCGACCATCACAAGAGAAAGGAACTGCTGCTCGCCCTGGAATCTCTTTCGGCTTCCGAACGCCGTGTATTGCGCCTCGTGGCTGAGGACAAATCAACCCGGGAAATCGCCGACGCTCTCTTCGTCAGCAAGCGAACTATAGATTCCCATCGTCTCAGCATCTGCTCCAAACTCGGATTGAGCGGGTGCTTCTCATTGATCCGTTTTGCCGCCGACAACAGGCCGCTGCTGGATGAGTTCTGTTGAAGGCAAACTAGCAGTTCCGGTATCCGGTCCGGCGTTCACTGTTACAAAATGGAGTCGCCACATGAATCGCCCGCCAACGTTTTTCCGGACAAAGATTGAAGTCGATCCGGGCAGAATACGGCGCATTCTGCTCGCCTGCTGTGTCATGGCGGTATTCACGACTCAGACTGCGCCTTCCCAATGGGGGCCGGACCTGCGCCTGTCGCCGGAAAGCGACAGCGCCCGCACATCATATACCAATGCGCGCTGCGTGGCCGCGAACGGGGACACGGTGCATGCCGTCTGGCAGGGCAAGCAAGGCAGCGATTGGCGCATATTTCACCGCCGTTCCTTGGACGGCGGGGCCACCTGGGGCGAGTCCTCCGTGATTTCGAACAACTCCGGCGCCGACGCCGGATTTCCCTGCATCTGCATGGCGGGCGCCGACCTCTTCGTCGTATGGCATGACGAGAGGGACGGGAACAGCGAGATATATTTCCGGCACTCTCCGGACGCCGGAGCGTCCTGGAAGATGGAACAACGGCTAACCAACGATTCGGGACGTTCATGGTTCCCCTCGATCGCCGTCAACGGAAAGGCGCTTCATGTGGTGTGGTCCGACACGCGGCATGGAAAGGGCGAGATTTATTACCTGCGCTCCGGCGATGCCGGGGAGCGCTGGGGCGGGGAAACGCGCCTGACCGACAATCGCGCGGCTTCCGAAGCTCCCAGTGTCGAGGCGACCGGATCCACAGTACACGTGGCGTGGTATGAAGGCCTGTACGGGAATTATGAAGTCATGTACCGCGGGTCCCGCGACGGGGGCGCGACGTGGGCGCCGGAGCTGCGGCTCACGGACGATCCATTCGTATCCTCGGGACTGTCGATGGCCGCTGACGGTCCGGATGTCCATTTAGTCTGCTTCGACTTTCGCAGCGGCGCCTGGGATCTGCATTACATCCGTTCCGGCGACGGCGGGGAAAGCTGGAGCGAGGACGTTCCGCTGACGCTTTCCACGTCCTCCTCCTGGTTTCCTTCAGTCGCGGCATCGGGCGCCGCAGTGCACGTCGTATGGGTGGACGAAAGCGAGGACAGGAGTCGACTGCTATACAAGCGTTCCAGCGATCGCGGTATTACCTGGTGCGAGGATGTTCCGATCGTCGATTCATCCGGCGCCGTGCTCTACCCCTCCGTCTCGCTCGCCGGTGCAGCGATAGACGTGGTCTGGAGCGATTCGCGCAGCGGCGTCAGAAGCGTGTACTTTACGAGGAATCCTGCGGGCAACCTGTTTCCCGCTGCAGGGAGCGGTCCGGAAGCGGCGCGATCGAGCCCACTCGCTTCGAAGATTCAGAGTCCGTTTTCGAAGGCGCAAGGAAGCAGCCGCGAGCTCACCGAAACCGAACGGACAGTTCGTGATGCATCCAAAGGACAAGCCCATCATCTCGAACAAAAGAAGATCGGCAACGAATCGAGTACCGAGGACATCACGCAGGAGCTTCCATACCGCGACCGGCTTTATTACGCGTGCAAAACCTGGGGGTTGGTGAAATACAACCATCCGCGGGCGACCGATTGCAGTGTGGACATGAAGTCCGCGCTGCTCCGAGCGCTTCCCGCGATAAAGGCCGCGTCGACGAGAGTTGAATTCAACGACGCTTTGCTATCCATGCTTGCCGCCGCCGGTCCGGTTCCGCCGGCGAAGGATACACTGCCGTTCATCCCACCCGAGCTGCGAAGGAACAGGGATTTCGGCTGGCTGTCCGACGGAGTGTTGAGAGATGACGTCAGAGCCGTTCTGGACTCGATAGTGAGCAATGCCCGGCCCGGTCCGAACTGTCTGGTCAAGCGGGACTCGACGGTTCCATGGTCCTACCTGGTCTTCCCGCATGACGCTCCCATGCTCGACGTGGACGCTCGCAAGGCCTTCCCCGACGAGATCCATCGTCTCTATGCAATCTTCGTCTTTTGGAACATCCTCGACGCATTCAATCCCAACAAGCACATCCTCGACGTGCCCTGGGATTCCACGCTTCGAAGCAAAGTCCTCTCCATCGCCGTCGCAGAAGATTACGATGCCTTCCACACGGCATTCCGTCGTTTCACAGCTGCTCTCAACGACGCGCACGTGGAGGGCATGACCCGCAGCGTGAAGTATCAGTTCGAAAACTACGCGCCTAAAATCGTTCTGCTTCACACGGCCGACGGCTACACGGTGCGCAAGTCGGGCATTCCCGACTTCGCACCCGGGGACCTTCTGCTTTCCGTGGGGGGTAAAACGACGGAGGAGTGGGAGGACAGCTTGAGCGCGTTCGTTTCTGCGGGCAACGACGCGGTGTTCCACCGCACTGTTTGCGGCGAAATGCTCCGGGGAACCTACTACTCCCCGATAGACATCGCTTACAGGGACGGCAACGGCCTGGAGCGTGCGTACACCGGCGTGCGAAGCGTATCGCTGATGTCGAGATGGTATTACGGAGCGAGCCCCCGCGATACGCTTGCCTCGGTCAAGTGGAAAAAATGGGGCTGCAACGTCGGGTACGTGAACATGGGCAATTTAGGTACGGATGAAGTGGATACGATGTACTCGGAGCTGCAAGACGCCGCTGCAATTATTTTCGACGTGAGGAATTATCCGCGGGGAAGTATCGAAGCGATAGCGGACAGAATGTTCGCCGACCGTCTCGCCGCGGTGGAATACCTGCTGCCGGACACCGCCTTCGCCGGCGCCTTCACGCGCGAGACGAAGGAGTTCGGAGTTGCGGGGAATCCTACTCCGTACAGAGGCCGCGTCATTATTTTATGCGACGAGCAGACACAGAGCCACGCGGAATGGACCTGCATGATACTGCGAGCAATGCCCGGCGCGACGATAGTCGGCGGCGCCACTGCCGGCGCGGACGGGAATGTGACGAGGCTTCGATTCACCAGGGAAATCTCGACCGGTTACACATCAATCGGTGTTTACTGGCCGGGGGGTGGAAACACGCAGCGCGAGGGCATTGTACCCGACGTCGTCGTTGTTCCCACCGCGAACGACATCCGCCTGAGCCGGGATCCAGCGTTGGAGAAAGCGCTGGAACTGGCCGGTTGCACGGGATCGCGTTGACTCAAAACCCGGATAAATGATCCCGACGCGAGTATCGCCGAGAGTTTATTCCAATATGTTCCCGTCCTCTCACCCTCGCCTCCCATCATTTTGGAAAAAAACGGACATCCCAATGAAGCGCAACGCGGTTTCACGAGTCAGGAGAGCCGCCGCAGGCATACGGCTGAAACTTTCGGCATCCATCATCGTGGCGGCATCGGGTTCCGCTGTGCACGTCGCCTGATCGGACAATCGCGATGGTCTGTACCGCGTCATGTACAAATGCTCGACCGGCCGAGGCGATACATGGAGCGTTGATGCTCGCGTGGCGGGCGGCGCCGACGGGAATGTTATCAGAATTCATTTCACAAGAGACATTAATACCGGATTTACGTCGCTGGGCGTCTACTGGCCCGGCGGCGGGAACACTCAGAGAACAGGCATAGTGCCCGACTCCGTTGTCATTCCAACGGCAAAGGACATCCGCGACCGCCGCGATCCGGCGTTGGAGAAGGCGCTGCGGATAGCCGGTTGTCCTGTTGCGGGTATTCAGGCCGATCCTTCCGTCACGTCGCCCGGTTTCGCCCTGGAACAGAATTTTCCGAATCCCTTTACAACGGCGACCGGCATCGCATACACACTGTCCGGTACCGAACGGGTACTGCTTACCGTACACGACGCTTTCGGCCGGCTGGTCGCAACCCTTGTCGATGCGGAAATGACCGCCGGTACTCGCACGGTTGAGCTGACGGCCGCTTCGCTTCCCGCCGGCGCCTACCTGTGCCGCCTGCAGGCAGGGCGCCGTATTACGGTAAGAAAAGTGACCCGCGTCCGTTGACGGCAATCCCGGCCGAACAATGAATTGTCAGATGTCAACACGCGTATTCGCGGTCCTGGAGCGCGGTGCGCGTCAAGTTTGCTCAAGGAGCGAAGAATTCGGTATTCGTACTGATGCGCCGTGAGGCGAACGGGTGTAATTTTCATCATGAGACTCCTCATCGTTGACGACAATGCCCGCATGCGGCGTTTTATCGGATCGCTGCTGTCGTCTGTCCTGACGGAAGCTCGCGAAGCCGCGGACGGCCTCGAAGCGGTGAGGCTCTACGAGCAGTACCGGCCCGATGCTGTTCTCATGGACATACGAATGCCGCTGTTGGACGGCATAGAAGCCGCGAGGCGGATCAGACGCTTTGATCCCGTAGCGCGCGTCATAATAGTGACGGATTTCGATACGCCCGAGTACAGGGAGCAGGCGG
>CAYLZD010000081.1:0-8596 GCA_964388275.1 uncultured Chromatiales bacterium | reverse complement strand
TGTGCTGGAGCGCGTCGCCCGGTCCGACCGTATCGTACAGCCGTACGACGGACGGCGCGGGTACGGGCAGTTTCGAGAGCGCGATCACGGGTCTGTCAGAGAGCACAACGTACTATGTCCGCGCCTATGCGACCAACAGCGCCGGCACCGGTTACGGAAATGAAGTGTCGTTTACCACTACAGACATGGGAATGTATGTGCCTGTGCTGACCACGGCGGCTGCAAAGGATATCAAGCCGACTTCGGCGAAGAGCGGAGGAAATATCACATCCGACGGCGGATATCCCGTTACCGCAAGAGGAGTGTGCTGGAGCACGTCGCCCGGTCCGACCACGGCTGACAGCCTCACGACGGACGGCACGGGCACGGGAAGTTTCGAGAGCTCGATCACAGGTCTTTCAGAAAACACGAAGTACTATGTCCGCGCCTATGCGACCAACAGCGCCGGCACGGGTTACGGCAATGAAGTGTCGTTCACCACAAGCGATGTGAGCTCGCTTGTGCCGGTGCTGACGACGGCTGCTGTAACCGATATACAGCTGACTACGGCGAAGAGCGGCGGAAACATCACATCCGACGGCGGATATCCCGTGACAGCCCGGGGCGTGTGCTGGAGCACGTCCCCCGGTCCGACTACAGCGGACAGTAATACGACGGACGGCACCGGGACGGGAAATTTCGAGAGCGCGATCACTGGTTTATCGGAAAACACGAAATACTATGTCCGCGCTTATGCGACGAACAGCGCCGGCACCGCATACGGAAACGAAGTGTCGTTCACCACAAACGACATGAGCATGTACGTGCCGGTGCTTATCACTACGGCTGTAACCGCTGTCACCGAGTCCGCGGCGAAAAGCGGCGGGTTCATTACCTCCGACGGAGGATATCCTGTAACCGCAAGGGGCGTGTGCTGGAGCACGTCGCCCAGTCCGACTACAGCGGACAGCCATACTACGGACGGTACGGGTGCGGGAGGTTTCGAGAGCGCGATCACGGGATTATCTCAAATCACGGAATACTATGTCCGCGCCTATGCGACTAACAGCGCAGGCACCGGCTACGGAAATGAAGTGTCGTTCACCACCATCGATATAAGCATGAACTTGCCGGTGTTGACGACGGCGGCTGTGACCGATATCACGCCGACAACGGGGAAAAGCGGAGGAAACATCACCTCCGACGGCGGATATCCCGTGACTGCCCGGGGCGTGTGCTGGAGCACGACTCCCGGTCCGACCGTATCGGACAGCCGCACAACCGACGGCACAGGGTCGGGAAGTTTCGAGAGCGCGATCACGGGTCTTTCAGAGAGCACAACTTACTACGTACGCGCCTATGCGACGAACAGCGCCGGCACCGGATACGGGGATGAAATGTCGTTCACCACGACCGATTTCAGCATGTACGTGCCCGTGCTGACCACGACGGCCGTGACCGATACCACTGCGACTACGGCGAAGAGCGGCGGGAACGTCACCTCCGACGGCGGATATCCCGTGACTGCAAGAGGCGTATGCTGGAGCGCGTCGTCCGCTCCGACGACGGCGGACAGCCATACGACGGACGGCACGGGGACTGGAAGTTTCGAGAGCGCGATCACGGGTCTGTCGGAGACCACGAAGTACTACGTCCGCGCCTATGCGACGAACAGCGCCGGCACGGGTTACGGAGATGAAGTGTCGTTCACGACGAGGGCAATGAGCATGTGCTTGCCGGTTCTTTCCACTGTGAGAGTGACACAGATCACCGCGACGTCGGCAAGGAGCGGCGGGAATATCACATTCGACGGCGGATATCCCGTAACAGCAAGGGGCGTGTGCTGGAGCACATCTTCCGGACCGACTACAGCGGACAGTCATACAGCCGATGGCACGGGTACCGGAGGCTTCTCTAGCAATCTCTCCGTACTCTCTGAGAGCACCACATATTATGCACGCGCTTACGCGACGAACATTGCGGGAACGGGATATGGGAACGAGATATCTTTTAGTACTCCGCAAGCCGGCAGCGGCTTGGATACGGTAGTCATAGGCACGCAGGTATGGATGCTTAAAAATCTGGATGTGGACAAGTACCGCAACGGCGACCCGATACCCCAGGTGACGGATTCCGCTCAATGGGAAAATCTGACGACCGGCGCATGGTGTTACTACAACAATAATCCCGCCGTTGGCCCAGTACACGGCAAGCTTTACAACTGGTACGCGGTGAACGACCCTCGCGGCCTCGCGCCCGCGGGCTGGCATGTGCCGACACACGCTGAGCTGGCACTGCTTACGACGTATCTCGGCGGAGAACTCGTCGCCGGAGGCAAGTTGAAGGAAGCGGGAACATCACACTGGCTGAGTCCCAATACGGGCGCCGACAACAGCAGCGGTTTCACGGCTATTCCCGGTGGCATGCGTTGCACGGGATTTTCGGGTATGTCACAATACCCCTATGGAGGCTGTGTGGGAAATTTCTGGTCGAGCACGCATTATAGCGCGGAATGGGCATGGGCAAGCAAGTTAACTTGCTTGCAGGCAAGCTTTCTGTCCGGAGATCTCATGAAAAAATGTGGTTTTTCGGTCCGTTGCGTTCGGGACTGATTCGATCGACTATCAGCGGGGTGACTTTACTGAAGTGAAGGAACGTTTCGGTTACGAACCGTGCGCGGCAGCGGAGCCAGGTCAAACAACACGGCGGAGTGCCAACCCGGCCGGCTCGGTCCGATATTGTCGCCTGTGCTCATCGCGAGCGCGTATGACGCCTCGATCCCATTCCGAAGCCGGGGCGGCCGGCATCGAAACTTGCCGGAATGTGAAAATATCCATAGGATTGCCTGGAAAGTGATTCAATCAAAAAACCGGGCGCCGGACCCGGACGGCGGCGAGGAGTGAACAACATGGCGGACATATCGGGAAGCAATGGCGCGGCGGCGACTATGCGCGCGATCAACAAAGCATGGCTGGAAGGCCGTGTTGACGACATGGCCCCGATGTTGCACCCTGACATGGTGATGGTCTTCCCCGGATTCTCGGGACGGTCACAGGGGCGGGAATCATTTCTGCAAGGTTTCCGCGACTTCTGTGAAAAATCCATCGTTCATGGATTTCTCGAGCTGGATTTACAGGAGGACGTTTCGGACAGCGCCGCCGTTGTTTCATACGCATACGAGATGGACTACGAACGCGACGGACGGCGTTATCAGGCAAGCGGCAGGGATTTATGGGTCTTCCAATCGCGTGACAGCGGTTGGACGGCGGTATGGAGAACAATGCTCGATATGGAGGAAGAGTCATGTTAGCAATCACCGCGCGATGGACCGCTGCGGTGCGCGCACGGGAAAGCGAACGCCCCGACCGTCTGTTCAACGATCCCTGGGCGGATACTCTCGCTCGACCCGAAGGACTGGAATGGCTTGAAAGACGATCTCCGGACGGCGTCATTCCGATGATCATCAGGACCCGCTTCTTCGATGATTTTCTGCAGAGGGCCGCCTCGGAAAACGACGTGCGTCAGATCGTCTTGACGGCGGCAGGATTGGACACGCGGGCTTTCCGCATGTCCTGGCCGGAGAATACAACCGTGTTTGAGCTTGACCGGGAAGAAGTCCTGTCTCACAAAGAGAGAATCCTGAAGGATGCCGGAGCGGAGGCAACCTGTTTGCGCCGTGCCATCTCGCAGGACCTGGCCGGTTTCCGGGAGGAGGCGCTGACTGAAGCCGGTTTCGATGTCTCGCGGCCTTCGGCCTGGTTGATGGAAGGTTTCCTTTTTTACCTCTCGAATGAAAATCTGACGATTCTGCTGGATAAAGTCTTGAGACTGGCAGGGCCCGGCAGTCTCATCGGTTTCGACATCGTAAATAATGCGACCTTGACTTCCGAATTGACAAGACGCTGGGTTGACATGCAGGCGGAATCAGGCGCTCCCTGGATCGGCGCAATGGATGATCCCGCCGGATTTCTGTCGGAACGCGGCTGGGAAGCGAAGTTGTTTCCGATCGGTTCGGCTGAAGCGAACTACGGACGATGGCAATTTCCCGTGATACCGACAGGTATTCCCGGCATGCCGGCCTTGTGGTTCGTTATTGCGAAAAAGAACGTTTGATTGAGTATCTTCAGAAGCAACTATCACAGAAGCAACGATAACTACAGAAAATATGGCGGGTCGCGAATCGAAAAAAATTAGGAAACCGACAGCATCGCTCACGGAACGCATTGAGCAAGCCGTAGCGTTCTATTGGAAAACTAGAACAGAACAGAAAACGAGACAACGAAGTACTGGCAGAGCCGATCAAGGATCCCGCGGCGCCGTGACCGGCGGCGCCCAGATGGACGGATTCATCGATCTTTTCAGAGGAATTATTGAAGACTGCGGGATCCCGGATTCCTGTATCTTTCGAAAAAAGAATATGGAATTACCAGGCTTCTTTCGACCCACGAAAGAATGGGATCTTCTGGTCGTGGATAACGACAGGTTAATCCTGGCGATTGAAGCGAAATCTCAGGTGGGGCCGTCATTCGGGAACAACTTTAATAACAGGACAGAAGAAGCTCTGGGAAGCGCTTTGGATCTTTGGACGGCATATCGTGAAAATGCATTCCATACGAGTCCACAACCATTTCTCGGATACTTCTTCATGCTGGATGATTGTCCGGAATCGAACAGGTCTGTGAGTGTTCGAGAACCCCATTTCAAGGTTTTTCCCGAATACATCGGCGCATCCTATCTGCGCAGGTATGAATTATTCTGCCGCAAACTGGTGCTTGAACGACATTACACGGCTGCGTCATTTATAACGTCGACAGCGGTTGATGGACCAAGAGGAAAATTTACAACACCGGCAGGCGACCTTTCCGTGGAGCAGTTTGTTCGTATACTGGCCAGCCATTTGAAAGTATTCCTGTAGCACATGGAAAACACACTTCACAGATTGATTAACGGCGATTCGCGGGAGCTGTCGTTTCTGCCGGATGAATCGGTTCATCTTGTCGTTACATCTCCGCCCTATTGGAATCTGAAGCGTTACAATGAGCATCCTGAGCAACTTGGTCACATACAGGACTACGAAGCTTTCCTTGTGGAATTGGAGAAAGTCTGGAGGCACGTGTATCGATTGCTGGTCCCTGGCGGTCGCATGGTCTGTGTCGTCGGTGATGTATGCGTGGCCAGGAAGAACTTCGGGCGCCATCTTGTTTTTCCGCTTCATGCGGATATTAGCGTGATCTGCCGCCGTATCGGTTTCGACAACCTTAATCCTATAATCTGGCATAAAATTGCGAATGCGTCGTATGAAGTCGAGAACGGCTCCAAATTCCTCGGCAAACCATACGAACCGAATGCGATCATCAAGAATGACATCGAATTCTTACTGATGCAGAGGAAGCCCGGGGGTTATCGCAAGCCCACGGAGAAACAGCGGAATGAAAGCCGGATAGGGAAACATGATTTCGATAATTGGTTCCAGCAAATCTGGAATATCACCGGCGCTTCTACGAAGCAGCATCCGGCGCCGTTCCCTCTTGAACTTGCAACACGTCTTATTAGGATGTTTTCATTCACGGGAGATACCGTACTCGATCCCTTCTGCGGCTCGGGCACGACCATGATTGCATCCATGCGCACAGGCCGCAGCAGCATCGGCGTCGAGATCGACCACGAATACTGCCGCATGGCGGCGCGTTATTTGAAAGCCGAGGGCACGGATCTCTTCGCCACAGCATCGCTGGTCTTTGAAACCATAAAATCTGACGCACCGTGCGTTGTGAAAGAGGAACCTTCGTTTTACGAGCTGAGACCCTCGAGGAAGAGATTGCAGTAGGGATGGGGAAAAGGGTAAAGGGAAAAGGGTAAAGGGTAAAGAGTGGAAGGGGATGGGGGATGCATTTGTTGATCCTTTACCGTGAGAGTTATATTGGGGCGTCCTGTGACGCGCTTTCGAACCGAGTGCATCTTTCACTCGCGAGCCCGTCACTTTGTTACCGGAATTTTGAAATTTTTTATCGAGTTCGCGATGCTCTTGCCCCGGGGAGGCGGACCGCTGCTTCCCGGACGTGAATTCCGGCATCCCGGCTGCTTTGAAATCGAGATAAGTAATAGAAATGACGGTTCTTACTGTTGTAAGAGCCCGTGATCGGCAGACTTGAAGGGGCGGAGAAACACGGGTAGACGAGGTTTCCGGGACGCGAACATGGTTCACACGCTGCCGGACCACGCCGCACAACGGATGTGGCCATGCTTCGATACCGGGTGTGAGACGCATCGGATGGGGTGCGCAATACTCCATCCCGCAGCGCACGACGTCCAATCCCGGCCAGGCGACCTCGCTTCACGGCGCGCGCAACACATGCTCCGGGACTTTACGACCCTGCATCCGGGAGCGTGCGACACTCCACATCGGAGCAAGCGACGTTCCGCTCCGGGGTACGTGACGCAGCATCCCTGACTGTGCGCCGATCTATTCAGTATCCGGTGACATATCGCCCCGGAGCGAGCCACACTCCATCCCGGACCCTGTAATGCTCCATCCCGGAACCGGCCACATCTCAAGTAGGGGGCTGTAACATCGCATTTCGAAGCTGCGACATTGCATCCAGGACTGTGCGACATGGCATCAGGAACTGCAATAGCTCATCTCCGGGATTGCATAAACTGCCAAGAATGAGAGAGCCACCATATCTCCGGGAAGGTAGAAAATGCAATCCGGGGGAGCGCCGCCTGATCTCCTGGATTGTATAAACCCTCATCGGGGAGAGAACTGCCATATCTCCGGGATAATGGAAGATGCATTCGGGGAGAGAACTGCCGTATCTCCGGGATTATGGAAGAGGCAATCCGGGAGAGGGCTGCCGTATCTCCGGGATTATGGAAGAGGCAATCCGGGAGAGGGCTGCCGTATCTCTCTGATCATGGGAAACGCCATACGTGAGAGAGCCGCGGCACATCGGAGACAGGCGGCCTTGCTTGCGGTATTCTCGGACCCGCAATCCAGTAGACGGGGATCTCGCATACCGAGAGGGGAAATGTTGCATCCGTTTACCGGAGAGCATGAATCGGGAAGCCGGGAATACATGTCTGAGAGCCGGAGACGCTGCATTACGGAGCCGGGGAGGGTCGGATTGTACTATATGATGATGAAAATTCTCCCTCGAAACACGCGGAGCTGTAGCCCCGACGGGGCGTTCGTATGGTAGCCCTGAAAGGGCGGCAGAGCATAGCACAGGGCGTAAGCCCTGTGGCAGTGTGCGAACCCGGGGGAACGGGTGAGGAGCGGAGGAGCGGAGGAGCGGAAGAGCGGAAGAGCGGAAGACGATCAGACGATCAGATTGAAATAAGTCCCGAAGGGACGGCATGAGCCAGCTCAGGGCGCAAGCCCCGGGATCACGTACGCCCATAAAATCAGGTAGCCCTGAAAGGGCGGCAGAGCATAGCACAGGGCGTAAGCCCTGTGGCAGGGTGTGAATCCGGGGGAACGGGGAACGGGTGAGGAGCGGAGGACGATCAGACTATCAGTTCGAAATAAGTCCCGAAGGGACGGCATACTCCAGCCCAGGGCGCACTTGTCGGCCGACTTGTCCGCCGTAGCGGAGCGTAAGCGGAAGCTCGAAGAGCGTAGGCTGAAGCCCCGGGAATAGAGCGTCCCCCGCGAGGGTCGATTTTCGGTTATTGTTACCAACCAGTCGGCTTACGCTTCAGGAACGCAGGCAAGTAGCCCGGATGGGCGGCATTCGAGTGTAAGACGCGAGGATGACAACGAACCGCTATAACTCCAGTGGAATGATCGACCGCCCCGCGGGATGGCGTGCATACCAGCTGAGGCTTGAAGAACGTATGAGAGCTCAACAACTCATGAAGAGACATTCTCTCTTGAGGCAGTTGCGCGAGCAGGGATGCGAATTTCTCAAGGAAGGAGCCAGGCATTCCTGGTGGTGGAATCCAGTCCAGAATAGACGATCCTCTGTTTCCCGACACGTGGAAATAGACGATGACCTTGCGAGAAAGATCTGCAAGGATCTCGGAATCAAGACAATCAGATGATCGCCGGCCGCCGAATGCGTGTGTTTGTCTTCGACTGAGCGCTATCGCATAAGGATTCCGGTTGACGTGTGCCGCAACGATGAGTATATTTCGGTACAGACGTTTCAAAATGAAGCCTACAGGCAGAGGAGCGTTATGAACGGGATTTGGGGGTTCATTACAGGATTGCTGTTGATCGCCGCAACCGCGGCCGGCCAATCGATCCGCATCACATTTTCAGCGAATGACAGACTTACCGCCGCGCCGGTTCAACTGGATTCGGTCCGCATCGAAAACCCGTCAACCATGCGGGATACGGTGATAAAGAATCCGTTCATCATCGATCTTGATATCTCGACGTGGATGCGGGATCGGTCGCCCGGTCTCGTGCATTCTCTTGAAATCAGCGGCAACTTCGCCAATCCCTTCACCGATGCGACGAACTTCACGGTTACGACCGGCCTGCGGGGAAGAGTTCAGCTCGAACTGTACTCGCTCGCAGGGAAACGCGAAGCGTTCTTGGAGTCGCAGCTCGAAGCAGGGACGCATGCGTTTTCGCTTAACGCCGCCTCGCTTCCGGCGGGCGTGTACCTGC
>CAYLZD010000080.1:0-8659 GCA_964388275.1 uncultured Chromatiales bacterium | reverse complement strand
GGGGCTGCAATTGCCCCAGCTCCGGACAGACGTTTTACTGAAATGAGTATACGAAATTCCGCAGGCGATGTCAACAGGTTAAGCCCGGTAGCGGAATAAAAGCTTTGGCATGGAGGCGGGAGGTTGCGGGACTGGAGAAGAAGATCGGCGCAAGCAATGACGGACGCAGACACCGGGAATGGAAAAACAGATCGCACGCCTCTGTAACAATCGGCCGAATTGATCTCAGAAAGAACACCTCCGCGCTGCACAGCGCAGGCGGCGGCGTTCACACGGTGTATTCGAGCAGCGGGGCAAGGGACGGGTCCATTCTGCTTCAAGCAATCAGCGGAATGGTCCAGTACTAATGGACAGCTGGAAGAGAATGTAAAATACTTGTGATGTACTCCTTCTTGGCCGTTTAATCAAAGGCCCGCTGCCTGCAAAGCAAGGATTTATCATTATTCAGCCGGGCATGATATCCCGAGCGGGACACCTACGGAACACCGGCCATACTTCCGACAGGAAATTCATGCTCAACCACCAAATATCCTATCGTATTATTTCACGAACAAAAGCGTTTTGGTCACGGTTCTCAAGCTGGTCGACAGCATCAGTAGATAGGGGCCGCTCTGCACGACTCGCCCTTTAATATCTCGTCCATCCCAGCGTATCACACTTGTACCTTGAGAGCGAGGACCGCTCGCAAGCACTGCGATCCTCCTGCCAAGGAAATCATAAATGACTGCGCTGAATTCTGTGGATTTATGCAATAATACTTGCGCAGTGACGCTGCCACTGAAAGGATTTGGAGCGATGCCGAGCACATCGAAACGGGACGCTGCGTCCTCGCTCGTATACGCCGAACCGGTATTAATGCGTGTCGTGAAGGCCCAGACATCGGACCAATCACTCGTATCGCGTGCGGAGAGTGAGCGTACTCGCCAGTAATATACCGTATCCGGTTGAAGTGACTGAACCGGCAACACCGTATCGCCGGGAATCGACCGGTCGACGGGGTTGGTAAAAGCGGCCTCGCCAGCCAGTTGCAATTGATACGATACGGCACCCTCTTCTGCGCCCCACATCAGGATAACATCCGGCAAGCTCACGGTATTGCCATTCTTTGGGGAAAGAAGTGTTGGTGGAGCGGTCGCCGAATCGACGATTCTGAAATAATGGTCCATATCGTGAAAGCACTTGTCTCTCTCTCTTACATTCCACCAATATGTTGATCCTGTATTTCCGCGGAAGACATAACCAGTGTCGGCGACAATAAATGTATCCTGCTTGGTGGTCGTCCGCACGACCAGCTGATACTCCTTCAGAACTGAAGAAGATCTCCATGTCAAACGGACCTTTCTTGTTTTACTATTGTAGGAGTTTGGCGGGTTAAGGAGCAGGAATTGGTTTGCATCAATGGTATGGAACCACCAGCCGACGCTCCATGGGCTTTCACCGAATGAATTCTCCGCCCGCACTCTCCAATAGTATTTGGTATCATGCAGTATGGCGGTGATCGGAACAGGTTTGAATACTGCCGAATAGATTGTATCCGCAGCCAGCAGCGTAAAGGTCGAATCCTTCGCGATCTGCAACCTGTACAATTCTGCTCCGTAGCACGTCCAGTTCAGTTTATAATCGACCAACACGCAAAGCCGCCCCACAAACGGATCGGGATAGGTGGGTGGAAGCGGTATGGCTCCTTGCGTTTGAAAGTTTCCGCGCACGGATTCCCCGACCACTTTCCCTAACCGATCTCTCGCGACAACATTCCACAAGTATTTTGTCAGGACTTTCAGTGTGTCGATGCGGATATTGCACTCGGTGTATTCCTGGCTGAATACCATGTTTCCAGGATTATTTTCCCACAATGTGAAACGATAAGCATACGCATTCTTGGTCGATGTCCAGACGAATGGTGTAGAAACGCCTGTTAAGCGTTCCTCTTCCATGGGACGAATCAGGAGCGGCACAGCCGAGCGCGCTTCGGAAGTTGTAAAGGAGCGTGTTTCCGACCAATCCGTAGTATCGCCAAAGAAATTCTCGTAGCTGTTCGTGGCGGAGTATAATTTTACGCGCCAGAAGTACTTCGTCGTATCGTGTAAATTTACGATGCTGAATTTGTTTCCGTATACCGTGCTATCCAGCGCAAGCTCATAAAATGCAGCATCTGTCGCCAATTGCAGCCGGCAACTGTCCATTTCGTAGCGCCGAGGGTGCGACCAGCGCAAAAACGCGGTATCCTTGTCCACGCCGGTTTCGTTATCAGCCGGATTTGATAGAATCGGCGGCAGCGTTATCGACTGAAACGTATTCACGTCCGACCAGTTGCTTGCGCCCACGGCGTTGATGGATCTCACCCTCCAATAATAATTCCACCTGGAAAACAGGACCGGTACTGTTATGACGGGAGTCACAACACCCGTAGAATCAAGAATGTTCCCCGAATTGAAATCACTGCTGGTTGCAAGTTGAAGCTGATCCGAACTGCTTCTATTCCCGGACGACCATCTGAGCGTGACAGGCGCCGGTATTTTCACCGCATTCATGGCCGGAGAAATCAGCTGCGGTATCGAAGGTTTGCCCGTCGGGTCCGCACAGGTAAACGTACACTGACCGCTGCTGCTGGAGTATGTGATAATGCCCGGATTGCCGGAAACAGCGGAGAATCTGAGAATCAACGTATCGCCGGGTTGGCAGAGCGACAACTGGGCGTCTTTTTCGATGACCGACCATTGAGGAGAAAAAGGAAAAGGAACTGCCGGTCCGCCACTGAATTCGGTTGAACCCAGTAAAATTTCCGCATTTCCTCTTTTCGCGACAATATCCATATGAAACGTTGTTTGAGTGCCAAGCGATCCTTTCAAGATCGTCAACATGTATTTATCGCCGCCGATCGTGCCGGGGAGACGAAATTTCCATTCAACCGGCGGCATAGCTGTATAGAGGTAATGCGATACCGACCACGTGCCGCCGCTCGAATAAGGTGTTTCTTTCAGCGTTAAATCTTCTTGAAAATACAGCGTGTAATCCATGCCCTTCCCGTACAACATCACCGTAAGCAACGGTTTTGACGGGTCGTTTGTTCGCATCGATAACACACCTTTTTCGATGCCGATCCCCACGGGTTTGAAATACACCTCCAATTTCTTTTGTTGGCCGCTGTCTATGGATACGCCGTACAGATTTGTCGTGAAGCAGTGGTTCGAACACGTAATATCAGTTATTATCCCTCTTCCGCTTCCGGTGTTGCTGATGCGGAACACAACTTTGCCGGAATTGCCTACCTGAACGGCTCCGTGTTTGGTTGTATCCGCCAGGTTGATGATACATTCAGACGAACCGTCGATTACTCGGCTCCCGGTTACTCGTGAAGCATTTTCCACGGTTGCTCCGTGTGCTTCCGGATGAACCGAAGCCATTATGAGGATGAACGCTGCCAATATTTTCATCTCGCCCTCTGTGGATGGTTGCAAAATGATGAGAACATGATTTTGGCAATTTTACGAACTGCAAAACAGCGGCGTATCTTCAATCTAAATCATCGTTGCAGGAATTACCCTATACCTCAAACGGAACGATTGATTCCCGAGTCGGTGACCGATATCCCGGAGTGCCGTGAATAAGAAATTCATCGACCGCTTCCATTTGATCAGGCGAGCTTGAAAGATATCGTGCGTTTGAAATCGCCACTCTTCACATGTGGAACTGCTGCTACCAAGGATTGCCTTCGTTTCTCACAATCTTACCCGTTTTCGTATAAAAAGTCAAGAAATTTGAGGATATGATCATTCCTGATACCGTAGTCCGCTTCTCGAAGCAAAAGAGAGGCCTTTCGACCCAGTCCACTCATTCTCAGCAAAACGCACAGCCCTTCAGCTTATTCATATCCCAAGACCACACATGATACCGTCCGGTGGCAATCTGTCCGGGGCATACATAGGCACGCGCGGCGCGCTGCTGGCCTTGCCGTATACACGTGGACCAATACGAACACATACGTACCGCACACCGCGTGTACGGGGAAGGGATCAGAGCGATCGCCCGCCGTACCGGACATACGCGGATAACGACCCGGAAGATTCTCAATCCAGGCTACGAAGGCTATGCAGCCCGGGAACAGCAGCCGTATCCCGTTCTGGGGCCGTACCTGCCTATCATCGACGGCTGGCTGGCGCAGGACAAGGACCAGCCGCGCAAGCAACGGCACACGGCGAAACGCGTGTTTCAGCGGATGGTGAGCGAGCATGATTTCCAGGGCAGCGTGTCGAACGTGCGCAAATACGTGCGTGAGGCGAAGCTGCGGCTTGGTCTTGCGCAGATCAAGGTGTTCCTGACGTTGGATCCGGATCCGGGTCGTGAGGCGGAAGTGGACTGGGGCCAGGCGATAGCGGAGATCGACGGCGTGCTCGAACGCCTGCACTATTTGTGTGTGCGGTCGAAGGGTTCGGGCAAGCCGTTCTTCCGGTTGTACCGCTGCGAGCGGCAGCAGGCGCTCTTCGATGCACTGATGCATGCGTTCCTGTTTTTCGGCGGGATATTCCGGATTTTTGTCTTCGACAACATGAAGACGGCTGTGTACCGCATCTTGCAGGGCAAGAACCGTGAGGAGCAGGAGACGTTCACGTTATTCCGCGCCAATCACAACTTCGAGGCACGCTATTGCAATCCGGCCGCAGGGAACGAGAAGGGCGGGGTCGAAGGGCTGGTTGGTTTCGTGCGCCGGAACTTTCTGGTGCCGGTGCCGAAGGCCGCCTCGCTCGAGGAACTCAACGAACGCCTGTTGGCGCAATGTCTCGCATACGGAAAACGCACGATCAGCGGCAGGGAGAAGCCGGTCCAAGTGCTTTTCGAGGAGGAGAAGGCCGCGCTGCTGCCACTGCCGGCGGCGCCGTTCGAGAACATCCCGCCGCCGATGACCAGGTATACGGACAAATACTCGACAATCATCATCGAGACGAACCGGTACTCGGTGCCGACACATCTGGCCGGGTATCCGTTTCGGGTCATCTGCCGCATCGATGAACTGGAGTTCTTCGCAAATGGCAAGCGCGTGGCGGTTCATCGCCGCCTCTACGGCAGTGGCAAATGGCAGCTTGATCCCGATCATTATCTCGAGTTGCTTCGTCAGCGGCCGCTCGCCTTCGACAGTGCGCGCGCGATCAAGCACTGGCGCGCGCAATGGCCACTGGAGATGGAGGTGCTCCTGGCACGCTTTCGCCATGTGCACGAGGTCAATCGCGGCACCAAGGAGTTCATCGACGTGCTGTTGCTGTTTGGCGACCATCCCGATGAAGCAGTCGAAGCGGTCATCGGACAGGGGCTCGCCGCCGGCGTCCGCGACTCGGACGGAATACGGCACCTGCTGCATCACCGTGCGCCCATCATCCCGGTCGCACCTCTGGAACAGTACCCCCGGTTACCGGAGGCGGACGTGTCGGTCTATGCCGCCTCGGGAGGTGTGCGATGAACCAGATCGCCACGCAGGCCCTTCTGCAGTCGCAACTGCGGGAACTCAACCTGATGAACATGGCGCGGCACATCGAGACACATCTGCGTCAAGCGCGCGACGGCGGCACCGATTACGCGCAGTTCCTTCAGGATCTGACCGAGATGGAGCTTCGCACCCGTGCCGAGCACCGCGAGCAGCGTCGGATCAAGGAGGCGCATTTTCCGCTCATCAAGCCGCTGGAGCTCTTCGACTTCGATGCGGCGCCAGCGTTAGACAGACGGCTGATCCGCGAGTTGGCCACGGGTGCCTACCTCGACGAGCATCGCAACTATCTTCTGCTCGGCAAGAGCGGGACCGGGAAGACGCATCTGGCGACCGCCTTGGGTATCGAGGCGTGTCGTCAGAATCGTCGCGTCCGTTTTGTCACCGGTTGCGCTTTGGCGAATGAATTGATCGAGGCGCGCGGAGAAAAAAAACTGGGAAGACTGATCGGCTGGTACTCGCGTCATGACCTGGTCATCGTCGATGAGCTGGGGTACGTCCCGTTCTCGAAGGAGGGCGCGGAACTGCTGTTCCAAATTCTGGCCGAGCGGCACGAGCGCGGGTCGGTGATCATTACGACAAATCTTGGCTTCGCCGACTGGACGCAGGTCTTCGGTGATGCGAACATGACCGCGGCGCTGCTCGACCGTCTGACACATCGTGCCCGGATCATCGAATGCATCTGGGAGAGTTATCGTCTCCGACAGACGTTGAACGCCACCAAGCGATCGGTACGAACAGCGGAGGGAAAGGCATGAGACGCATCAGATCGTTTGGTCATCGACATTGTGCCGGTTCCGGGATGCCTGCCGGTTCCGGAATCTTGATCGGGAGTAGATCGCGAACGCGATGCTTTTCCGGCAAGATTCAATCTGCTGTGACTCCGCTCGGCCTTCGGCCTCACTCCGTCACAGCAGATCCATTGCCGGCTGGATTACTTATGGCAATGGGATCTGGAAAAAGTCTCGTTTCTGTCTGTAGAAAACGAGTCATCAGTGAAGTAGAAAATGAAAAAGAACTGTATTTTTCAACCACCAAGGGGGGTCAGTTTTCGGTGATCACAGAGGGTCATTTTTCGAGTAGTGTTACCATTCGCCGTCCTCCCGGCCGGCCGTGAGCCTGTTGCGTGTTTCGAGAATGAATTGCATCGCGGCGGTTCACCCCCACGTGCGTGGGGACATCGCCGTATGGGCGTTAGGGAGTGAAGGCGTGAAGGCGTGAACCGCCGCCCTTGCCGCTCTACGCAAGCATCAGCATGCTTTCCCAGGCATAGTCCCCGCGCCACTCCTTGCCCCGGTCATCCGTAAGGATCACAGTGAAGACCGACCTGCCGATTGACTCGCGACAGCCGTCCTTCGAATAGTCATCGATACCAAAACGGGCGTACAGAAGCGCCGAGACCACAGCGCCGGGCGGTGTCAAACGCCCGGCGCTCCGGATTAGGGTTTGCCGGCATATCCCGGCAAGAATCCGGTTCCTCTCGATGTCGAATTCAACGGGTTCGATCCGCGCTTCGAGGAGATCGATTGTCACCGCCGGCAACCGGTATCGATAGGCCAGCCAGGCATAATGCTCCGCCGAAAAGGCGAACTGATGGGCGAGGTTGTGGGCGAAGCCCTTGAGTTGCTTGCGTCCCAATTTTACGGCTCGAACGGGATTACAGTGCTTTGCATCGATCGATACTGCGAGAAGAGGCCTGTTTCAGGTTGCCGGTGGAAATGCACAACCCAATGTCACGCCGGATTTGTAGAGGCGCGGGTCGCACGCGAGTACCGCACACACGAAAATTGAGCGCCCTGAGGAGGGCGCCCGCGTCGTCTTTAACGGCCCCGGATAAGGTGACCTTGGCTCCTATGCAGGACATCATACGACATTAACAAGATAATGCCGGAAAGCAACACAATGCCATATGCTCCCGATTATGCAATGCGGTAGGTTGTGATACCTGTCCCGGTTCACCCCAAAATGCGCGTGGATATCGCTCATACCAGCTACAGGCAGCCGGCATACTTGCCACGCTTATCGGCGGTGTGTGATTATGCTCGCCCACATCACCCCCTTCTCTTAGCTGTTATTATCCAATAACCGAATACCACGGCGACAAACGCCGACAATACCGTGAGGATGATTTCAGGGAGTTCCATGCTTCACCATGTTAATTTCGGATTTCAAGCAGCGGTTTACCTGAGCTTGAGTGCGGAGGATATAATAAGATGCGCGTTCCGGAGGGCCTGCCGTCCCCTCATCCACAGCCGCCTTGCGGCGGGCGTGCCGTTGGCTCGCAGAAAATTTCCAGCTGTCGGAACGCGCTTGCTATAAAGTTAGCAACTTCATGACAAAAGCCAACATGATGAATCGCCCGCACAATGCTACTCTTCCGGTACCGGTACTTGAGCCGTTTCAAACCTGCCCGGGTGGGGAAATCAGTGTAAGGACGTAAAGGCGTAAGGGGGTTCACCCCCGCGTGAGTGCGGACGATATATAAGATGCGCGTTCCGGAGGGCCTGCCGTCCCCTCATCCGCGGCCGCTTTCGCGGTCGCGCCGTTGGCTCGCAGAAAATTTCCAGCTGTCGGAGCGCGCTTTTCCAAGTTGAATCCGGCAAGAATACCTCTGGGAGGCACTCTGTCCGAACAAACCAACGGGAACTGCTTTGCAGGACCCTGAGGGGTCAATTTTCGGTTACTGTTATCAGTGCTTCCAGCGTATATCAGCTGTGTGCGCCTTTCTCATCGGTGTCAATCCTTCTGCAACCTGTACAGTTCAGCCCAGACGTTCGCGTAGGCGGTTGATTTCGCCGCCTGGTCAGGCGTCGAATGGACGCGGTTTTTGAAATTGCCGTAGTCGATACGCTCGCCGATCGCCTGAAGGACTTCGAGCATGCAGATCCTGGATACGATTATTCGGTAACGGTAGTCGGTATCGGACGAGGAATGTATCTTCAGCTTCCACCCCATTATTTCGTTCAGGTATTCAAGATCGCGCTTCACCCGGGCGCGTATGTGAAACGCGTCGTCACCCTTGCAGACGATCGAATAAAATCCGTGCTGTGTCATAAGCCACATTGGTCGCCGTCCTCCCGGCCGGCCGTGAGACTGTTGCGTGTTTCGAGAATGAATTGCATCGCGGCGGGGTCCGTATAGATGTGCTGCTACAGCCGTGCAAGGCATCAATGGGGTCACGTC
>CAYLZD010000079.1:0-8808 GCA_964388275.1 uncultured Chromatiales bacterium | reverse complement strand
CCGTAGCTTAATTGGATAGAGCATCTGACTACGGATCAGAAGGTTCGGGGTTCGAGTCCCTGAGGGCGCGCGAGAGAAGGCTCACTGCGGTGGGCCTTATTTGTTGGAAATGGATGATTTTCAATAAGAAATGCGTGATTCCACTTTCTTGCCGTGATGAAACTGTGGCTTGCGAAATCGTCGCCTTGGGGCGAATCGTGACGTGGTGTGACATATGGAGGTAGGAAAGAAGTAGGAAAAATTATGGCTCAATATCGATGCGCTTTGCCTGCTCGACAGCGAGATTCGGCTGGACGTGGGCGTAGAGCATCGTCGTGGAAATGTCGGCGTGGTCAAGGAGGGCTTGGTGACGGTGTATCGGTATAACGGGGAAAAACGATCAGATCGGAGACTGCCCGGATGTGAGGTCACACCCGCCATTCATCATTTATAATTCCGCATTCATCATTTATTAAAGCTCGCTGCGGTGTGTCAGCGCGAAGCGCAACAGTGCGTTGATGCCGCTCAGGCCGAGCTTGCGGCAGATGTTTGTGCGGTGGTTCTCCACCGTACGCTCGCTCACGGAGAGAAAATCGGCGATCTCAGCGGACGTCTTCTGCTCGGCCACGAGCTTGAGAATGCGGCGCTCGGACGGGGACAGCTTCAGGATGCCGAGCCGTTTCTCGACGCCCGTGTCCTTGGACAGGCGCTCCTTCAGGGCGTGTCTCGACAGGGACGGGCTAAGATAGTATTCGCCGCGCAGTACGGAGCGGATCGCCTGCACTATGTCCATCGAAGCGCCGTCTTTCAAGACGTACGCGCGGACTCCGATGTCCATCGCCTCGTTGAACATCTCCTCGTCGTCGTACATGGTAAGTATGATGATCTCGGTCGGAAGCTTCTCCGTGGCAATGCGCCTGGCCGCGTCCAGACCTTTTAGCCCGGGCATTTCTATGTCGAGTACAGCAACTCTCGGTTGATGTTTCCTGACCATCTCGAGCGCTGTGATTCCGTCGGCGGCTTCAGCCACGACGGTGAATCCGAATTCGTCCTCGATGACCTGTCTCAGACCGGTCCTTATGAGAGCATGATCATCCGCTATGACAATTTGCGTCGGCTCTTGCATGATTGATATCCCTTATTTTATCAGCCGTTTCAGCTCCGCGCCGGAGGCAGCGGTAGCGATATCATGATTTTTGTGCCGCTGCCCGGTTCGGACCGTATTTTCAATGTTCCTTCAAGCATCTCCACCCTCCGCGCAAGGGCGTTGAGACCGAATCCGGGCGGCGCTTCTCCGTCGAAGCCCCTGCCGTCGTCTATCACAGCCACTTCCACCGCATCATCACTGCGGACGATGCGGACCGTCGCGTTCTCCGCCCCGGAGTGCTTGACAATGTTGTTCACACTTTCCTGTACTATCCTGAATATGTTGATTTCCTGCTCTTTCTCGAACAGGCCGTCCAGCGGATCTATTTCGGCGGAGAAGCGCGTAGGGCAGCTTTCGCCGACACGTTTGACCATGGCCGTGACGGCGTTGGTCAGGCCGTAGCGGTCGAGCTGGAAGGGACGCAGGTCGCGCGCGATGCGGCGGACGTTGTCGAGCATGGTTTCCGCGGTCTGCGCCGCGCCGGCCAGCGATTCGCCCAACTGTTCTTTCTTCAGCGAGACGAGAATGGTATTGCGGATATATGCGAGGTCCTGGCCGAGCTGGTCGTGGAGCTCGGCGGCGATGCGGGAACGTTCCCGCTCCTGGGACTCGATGAGGCGGTGCGAGAACTCCTGCTGCGCCTGGCGCTGCCTTCGGTCGCTCTCGGCCTGCAGGCGAAGCAGCTCCGCGTCCCTGACCTGCGCCTGAAGTTCGACGTTCCTCGCCTTGTACTCGGCGGATTCGGCGCGCAGTTCCGCCTCCGTGCGATGCGCCTGCACACGCTTGACACCGAGAAAGCCGACGGCGACGAAAAGTCCCATGGCGACGAGTATGGTGTTCCTCAGGTTCTTCTCACGTGCATTTATCGACGCCTGCATGGAATTTTCCTTCTCGAGCTGGCTGATCATCTGCGCACGTTTCTCCTTTTCCGCTTTTTCCAGCGCGAGCTGGTTCCGCTGATTATCGATCGTGACCTCCTGCAGTTCCCGATCTTTCTGCAACAGAACGGATCTCTGGAGAAGGCGGGAGGATTCGAGCTGACGGAGCAGGAGTTCCTTTTTCCTGCGGTCGAGTTCGGAGGCCTGAAGGGAATTGTCCTTCTCAAGCAGGGCTATGGCCTGTTCCTGTTTTTCGCTCTTAAAGCGCACCGAAAGCTCGTTGATACTCCGGAGCTTTTCCTCGTTGAAGAGACTGTCCTTGCAGGCGGAGAGGGATTTGTAATACGCGAGCGCCCGGCCGCTGTCGCCGCGGCGCTCATGGTAGACGCTCAATCCATCGTAGGCCAGCATCAGTTCGTACCAGCCCCCAAGGTCCCCGGCCACCTCGAGAGCGCGATCGAAGAACAGTCCCGCGGCATCCAATTCGCCGCGCAGCAGCATTATGTCGCCCTGCGCCCTCAGGGCCGGCACGACGTCTTTTCTCCTGTTTTTCTCCAGCAGTCCCATGCTTCTACGCAGGTTCTCAAGGGCTTTATCGTGCTTGCCCGACTTGTACTGCGCGATCCCTATCCTGCCCAATGCATTTGCCATCCCCGCGTTGTCGCCTGTCTCCTTATGCAGACCGTAGCTCTGCCGGAAAAACTCGAATGCGCTGTCCGGCATGGCCCTGTTCAGATACACGTCTCCCATGATCTCCGACGCCGCGGCCATCCATGTCTTGCTGCCCTGTCGTTCCGCCATATCATACGCCCTCACCGCATATTCCATCGCTTTCGAGTGATCGCCGAGACCGCAGTAGACGGTCCCGACTCCGGCAACGGCGCCCGGCAATTCCGCGCTGCCTATCTCTTCGAAGATCCTCAGGGATCGAAGGGCGCAGTCGAGAGCTTCAGTGTACTGGCCCAGCCTGCCGTATGCCGCGGTCATATTCCCGAGGGTTTGAGCGACGCCGTTTTTGTCACCGATTTCCTGCTTCAGTGAGAGTGCACAATGATAGTAGTCCAGAGCGATATCGTTGGCTCCCGTGTTCTGATGATATGTGCCGATGTTCATGAGAACATTGGACAGGAATTCCTTGTGTCCGATTTCCTCGAGGATGGGAAGGGCTTTCCGGAAATGCTCGAAAGCCGTCCTGTAATCTCCGATCCGCTGATAAATTGTGCCCATGTTGTTCAGGACGCCGCCGATTCCTCCCTTGTCTTCCGATTCTTCATATATAGCCAATGCTCTCCTGTTGTACGCGAGGGCCGAATCGTTGGCGCCGAGCGCGTCGTGATAGAGGCCGATGCTGAGCAGAGTCGAGGCGGTGCCGGTTCTGTCGCCGCATTCCTCGCGCAGCCTGAGACTGACGAGAAAACAGTCCAGCGCCTTTGCGAACGAAGCACGATACAGGTGCACATTGCCCATGTCCAGCCACACTGCGGCCATGCCTTTTTTGGCGGCGAGTTTTTCACCGACCCTTTCCCATGCTTGCAGAGACCGTTCGAGATATGAAAGCGCATTCGCGTAGTCCCCGGTCTTTCGGCTCAGATAACCCAGACTGTTCAGCGCATCGGCCTCGATTGACGCATTTACCGCTTTCGTCGCAGCTTCCAGGCATTTGTTCTGATATTCGACTGCGACAGCGGTTTGTCCCATGTAGTCATATAGCACACCGAGCCGCCAAAAAGTGCGCGCAACGCCGCTTTTGTCATCGAGCTTCTCAAGGATATCGAGACGCCGCGCAAGGCAATCGACGGCTTTCGTACGATCTCCTTTCTTCTCGTGATCGCCCGCCATTTGCCAAAGCACACGCGCAATGTCCGGATTCGCGCCCAGCTTCCGAGACCTCTCGAGACTTTCCTCGAAGCACTGGAGGGATTTCACAAAGTCGCGCCCGGCCGAATAAGTCAAGCCGAGTTCGAAGAACGCATCGGCGGTGCCGCGCTCATCGCTGGCGGCCTTGTGCATACCGAGCGCTCTTTCGATGAGCGCGAGGGCGGTGTCGTGCATGCCGAGAGCCGCGAAGCTTCCGCCGATGATGCGCAGGGCCGACGCGCTGCCCCTGATGTCTCCCAGTTTGCGCGCGATGGCGGACGCCTCCTCCCCCGCCAGTCTCGCGCGGGCCGGTTCAGCGGGCAAGCAGGCATTGCCGAGTGCGAGCAGAGTTGCGACCCTGTCCGCGCCGGACTTCACGTACGCGGCGAGGACCCGCTCGAGACTATCTATTTTCGTCTTCTGTGCCGTCGCGTCGCGAACAGCCGCCGGAAGAATTAGAAGAACGAGGAGTCCGATATGCAATCGGCGCATCGGAAGCATGCGAGTTTTCATGACCGCCTCCGGGCAATAAAATTTGTGACGCGATTCGACCCCTCCCCCGGCTCCTCCCCGAAGGGTTTCGACCTCTCCCCCGGCCCCTCCCCGAAGGGGATGGGTGACTCTCTTATTATGGTTATCCGTTTCTCCCCTCTCCTTTGGATAGGGGTTGGGGGTGAGGTCGTCGGATAGAGTATCTTCAACCCCACCACTGGTCACTCCCCGAAGGGGAGGGGTGACTCTCTTATTATGGTTATGTGTTTCTCCCTTCTCCTTTGGAGAGGGGTTGGGGGTGAGGTCGTCGGATAGGGGGACTTCAATCCCACTCCCCGTCTGCGTTCCGGTCTGCAGGACTTTAGCGGGTGAGCCGATAACTCCCGGAAGGAAGTGGGTGACTTCGACCTCTCCCCCGGTTCCTCCCCGAAGGGGAGGGGTGACTCTCTTATCATGGTTATCTGTTGCTCCCCTCTCCTCTGGAGAGGGGTTGGCTTGCCCGCCCGCCGGCCTGTCCGCCGAAGCGCAGCGTAGGCGGAAGTCACGCGATCTGTCCGCCGTAGTTCCACACTGTGGAACGCAGGCGGAAGCGGGACGCAGGCGGGGGGTGAGGTTGTCGGATAGGGGGGGTTCGACCTCTCCCCCGGCCCCTCCCCGAAGGGGAGGGGTGACTCTCTTATCATGGTTATCTGTTGCTCCCCTCTCCTCTGGAGAGGGGTTGGCTTGCCCGCCCGCCGGCCTGTCCGCCGAAGCGCAGCGTAGGCGGAAGTCACGCGATCTGTCCGCCGTAGTTCCACACTGTGGAACGCAGGCGGAAGCGGGACGCAGGCGGGGGGTGAGGTCGTCGGATAGAGGGGTTTCGACCTCTCCCCCGGCCCCTCCCCGAAGGGGAGGGGTGACTCTCTTATTATCGTAAGGGATTTCTCCCCTCTCCTTTGGAGAGGGGTTGGGGGTGAGGTTGTCGTACATGCATATGTAGCGCTTCTGAGACAGCATAATGCAAACTGCTAATGGGGAGGACTGCCTTACACCTCTTCTTCTCCCCTATCGGGGGAGGAGGCTTCTTTATTTGAATAGGAGCGTAGCTCTTTGCGAATGCGGGATATCACATTGTCAATTCCATCGATGATCTCGTCATTCCGAAAGCGCAGCACGCGGAAACCGCGCGTCATAAGCAGCTTTGTCCGCTCGAGATCGTATGCCTTCTGCTGTTCGTGTATGCCGCCGTCGGCCTCTACGACTAGTTTTTTCTCGATGCAGACAAAGTCGACGATGAAATCACCTATTGCATGCTGGCGGCGGAAGCGCACGCCGAGTTTCCTGTTCCTCAATCTCTCCCACAGGATTTTCTCCGCCTTTGTCGCATTCCTTCTGTTCTCCCGTGCATGCAGCTTCAGTCCTCTCCAGGTTAGAGAATCCGTAGTCATATAACCCGGGACAGGATTCTCTACAACTTCTCCCCTCTCCATTGGAGAGGGGTCGGGGGTGAGGTTGCTCCACTTCAGAGAAGCGCCGGGGGTGGGATCGCTCCCGCTCGGAGAGGGCCCGGCGGTGGGGTCTAGTAAGCTGTCGGCTGAGCCTTCTTCCTCACTTCCCTTCTCTGAGGGCTCTGGAGAAGTGTAATTTAAGTTGTCGACTGCACCATCTTCTCCCCTCTCCTCTGGAGAGGGGTTGGCTTGCCCGCCCGCCGGCCTGTCCGCCGAAGCGCAGCGTAGGCGGAAGTCACGCGATCTGTCCGCCGTAGCTCCACACTGTGGAACGCAGGCGGAAGCGGGACGCAGGCGGGGGGTGAGGTGGTCGGATAGAGGGGTTTCGACCTCTCCCCCATCCCCTCCCCGAAGGGAAGGGGTGACTCTCTTATTATGGTTATCTGTTTCTCCCCTCTCCTTTGGAAAGGGGCGGGGGGTGAGGTCTGAATCATCCATATGCCGTGGTCTTAATTTCATTATGCCGAAGGCTCTTTTTTCTTTTAGAGACTCAGCGTGCAATCTGGTTGTCCATTAATCCTTCACGCAACGAACCGACAACGCGTTGCCCCTGTTATGAGGATTTTGAGCCCACGCACCCGCTCTGTTGTATAGAAGGATGAGCGTGCGGGCGGCTATTAGCCCGCTAATTGTGGACGACCACCATAAACCGCAATTGCCAAAATCCCGAAAGGGTCCATAAAACGACCGGAAACCGCCCGGAAGACCCGTGAAACCGCTGCTGTTGTCGGCGCCGGTGTTGGGACTCAACCAATGAGCCGTTCCTGCTTCCTTCATCTTGCCGCCCGCGACAGCGGTGTCTCCAAGATAGTTCGTCAGCGTTTTCCATTCAGAGTCCGTCGGCACATGCCAACCGGCCGGCGCTAATCCGCGCGGGTCGTTTACCGCAGCCCAATTGTACAGTTTACCGTATATCGCGCCCGTTGCCGGGTCGTTGTTGTAATAGCACCAAGCGCCGGACGTCTCATTCAAATGAGCCCATTGTGCGGAATCCGTCACATTCGGTATCGGATCCCCGTTGCGGTACTTGTCGACATCAAGATTCTTCAGCATCCATACCTGTGTGCCGATCGTGACAGTGTCAGAACCACCGCTGCCCTGCTGAGTAGTGAAAGAAACCTCGTTTCCGTATCCAGTTCCTGCGCTATTCGTCGCATAGGCTCGCAAGTAGTACATGGTGTTTTCGCTGAGTCCGGCGATATTGCTCGTATAGAAGCCAATACCAGTGCCGTTCGATGTCCTGCTATCCGATATGGTAGGGCCGGATGCCGTGCTCCAGCACACGCCCCTCGCGGTCACGGGATATCCGCCGTCGGATGTTATGCTTCCGCCACTCCTTGCAGTTGTCAGCGTTATATCGGTCGCCGCCGATGTCGTAAGAACCGGCAAATACTTGGCTGCATCGTCCGTCGTAAACCACACTTCATTACCGTAACCCGTGCCGGCGCTGTTCACGGCATAGGCGCGGACATAGTACTTCGTGCCTGCAGCAAGTCCCGCGATCGAACTCTCGAAACTTCCCGTCCCGGCCCCGTCGGTCGTATGACTGTCCGAAGTTGTAGGATTCGGTGACGTGCTCCAGCATACACCCCTCGCTGTCACGGGATATCCGCCATCCGATGTGATATCGCCGCCGCTTTTCGCCGTCGTCAACGTGATATCAGTCACTGCAGTAGTCGTCAGAACCGGAACGTACAGCCCCATCTCCTTCGTCATAAACTGTACTTCATTTCCGTAACCGGTGCCGGCGCTGTTAACGGCGTAGGCGCGGACGTAATACTTCGTTCTTTCCGAAAGACCCGTGATCGAGCTCTCGAAGCTTCCCGTACCGGTGCCGTCAGTCGTATGACTGTCCGCCGTAGTCGGACCGGGCGACGTGCTCCAGCACACTCCTCTCGCGGTAACGGGATATCCGCCGTCCGATGTGATATTTCCTCCGCTTCTCCCTGTTTTTACCGTGATTTCGGTTACAGCGGCCGTCGTCAGTACGGGCACATACATGCTCATACCGTTGGTGGTGAACGACACTTCATTTCCGTAACCGGTCCCTGCGCTGTTCACGGCATAGGCGCGGACATAGTACTTCGTGCTCTCGGCAAGACTGGTGATCGAACTCTCGAAGCTTCCCGTCCCGGCGCAGTCAGTCGTATGACTGTCCGCCGTAGTCGGACCGGGCGACGTGCTCCAGCACACGCCTCTCGCGGTCACGGGATATCCGCCGTCCGATGTAATATTTCCTCCGCTCCTCCCGGTTGTTGCCGTGATATCGTTTACCGCCACCGTAGTCAAAACCGGCAGGAATAAACTCACGTTCACCGCGCTGTCCAGGTTTCTGCAACAAGAGTTCCCGTACAGATCCGCGGCGCATGCCCTGACATTGTATCGGCCAACGGCAGAGTATACATGAGTGAAGGTCACCTGTGCGCTGCCTCCGGCGACGACGGCCGAATCGTCCATCACGCCGTCATTCTCGAAATCGATGAATATCCGCGAGAGACTTTTTATCGCCGACGATGCCGTGACCCCGAACCGGGCCGTGTCGCCCGGGAACAGATTCGGAGTCAGGCAGGCGAAGCTCTCGATCACAGGAGGAATGGAAAGGCGCCTCATCATGAATACTATCGAGGTGTCCGATACGGGCGCGGCCGTCACCGTGTCGGGATGGAATGTGCCCGCGTATCCTGTGAAACGGTATGCCGCGGCGAACGGCTTCCCGATCGCACCCTGCACCACGATTCCCGTGCTGCCGCCGGGAAAAAAGAATGGAGTCCCGGCACCGGCCGGCCCGTTTTTCACGATACGCACGGTCCTCGAAGATTCTCCCGACCGAGCCGTGAGCAGGTACACGCCCGCCGGAAGCGAGGCGGCGTTGAGTGAAAACACATGCGTCCCGGCTTCGAGCTGCGACTCCATGAACGCCTCGCGTCTCCCCGCGAGCGAGTACAGTTCGAGCTGAACTCTTCCCCGC
>CAYLZD010000078.1:0-9193 GCA_964388275.1 uncultured Chromatiales bacterium | reverse complement strand
GCGCCCGCGCCGAGGCCGTCGCAAGGCGCGGAATCATCACGTTGGAAATGCCTTCGGTATCGGGTAGTTTACGACAAACTATGAACAGTCAGCGGGACTGATGAAGAAAAACTTCCTCCGGTACTTCCTGAATCTCGAATACGCGATAGCGTCCGCCATCGTGCTCGTGATGATCGCGGCCCTGGGAGTGATTTCCGATTCCCTGCCGGAAACCGACGAGACCTCCTTCCTCAATCCGATTTTCGACCGCATCGATTTCCTCAACATAGAGGACATCAGTCTGGATGCGATATTCGCGATCAAGGACATGAGCTTTTCCGACGAGCGCATCGTGATATTGAACATACGCGACGTGGCGCCCGTGCCGGACGGCAAGCTCGCGGCGCTCCTTTACAAGCTGAACGGGTACGGCGCAAAAGCGGTCGGAATCGATGTATTCTTCGATGAACAACACGTGGGCTTGTTCCCCGAGGAGAGGTCGGGCGAGATCGATTCGCTTGCGCGCGCGCTGCGCGACAACAGAAATGTCGTGCTGGCGGACGGTTTCGATCCGGAGACCCTGTCGATGAGCATCGATCTCGATCCCCGCATCGCTTCACTGCGGCCGATGACCGGTTTCGCGAACATGATAAGGGACAACGACGACGTCGTGCGCCGCTTCTGGCCATACAGGACAATAGACGGAGAGCGCCGTCTCTCGTTTTCCATGCAGCTGCTACGGCAGTACGATTCCGCTCTTGTGGTTCCTCTGCTCGAGTCACCCGAAGAGCCGCAGATCATCCACTACTCCGGGACCTATCTTCCAAGGTTCGGCGGCAGGGAATATCAGCAGTTCATACCGTTGTCCATAGACGACGTGCTGGACGCGCCGCCGCTTCCCGCCGTGAAGGCGATGTACCGGAAGATGATGAACGGCGCCATAGTGCTGGTGGGATACGCAAACGACGAGGGATTCGCGTTTCTCTCCGACACGCATGAAACCCCGCTCGGCCGCAAGGTCGGCCTCAAGGGACCGGACATGTCGGGATTGCTCATACACGCGAACATCATAGACATGGTTCTCAAGAACCGTTTCATACGCTCGGCGACGCCGGCCGTGGACTGGCTGATCCCTTTCGCGCTGTCTTACCTCAGCATCGCGCTCTACCGCGTGCTGCGCACGAAAACGAACTCGCGGCTCGGACTGGCCGCGCTGATATTCACGACGCTGATAATAGAGACCATTATCGTTTTTTTTCTCCCGATAATCGTTTTCTTTCTCATCGACGTGAAGATCGCCTACGACCTGAGCGCGACGGCCGTGCTGCTGTTCATTCCCGCAAGCGCTTTGACCACCATGCTGCGTTTCGAGCTGCTGAAGGCGCGCGCGTCCCTGCTGGCGCGGAGGACGGGACACGAGCCGGCCGCGCCGCGCTTCGCGGACTCCGGAAACCCGCATCCGCCCGCGGCCGCGGGACTGCTCTCCGCCGCGCGAGCCGTTCTGCCGCCGCGCAGGGCGGGGCATCCGGTGACAAAGCGTCTGCAGGAAGCTTTCAGCGACGATGAAGCGGTGCCGGCGCATCTCAGGCTGCTGCATTCCGCGCTCTCCTTGCTGCATTTCGCCTTCGCGATACGCATGGCGGAGCGCCTGCGCTCTGGCGCCGCGCCCGTGTCCGGCTGGGAGAATTCAGGTGTGGACGCGTGGCGGGGATGCATTCCCGAGATTGCCGGCTGTTTCTCCGGGCCCGAGGGCGGCGCCGTGGAACGACGCTACTATCTCAAGTTCCTGCAGGGGCGCAAGGACCAGTTCCTGCGCGAAAGCTCGATCCGGGATCTGCTTTTCCTGACGCAGCTTCCCCGTTTCAACGAGTTTTTCTATTTCGAGGAATGGGAAATCCTTCTGCCCCATGTGCTGCGCATGCACACCCGAACGCTGCGGCCCTACCTCGAAGGACGTCTGATGACGGCGGCAAGCGGCGGGAACGGACGCGCCCTTCTGCATTCCTATCCTGACGGAAAGCCGGCGCACATTCAGGATGATCTCATCCTCAATACCGGCGATCTGTATTTCTTCCGGGACGGCGCGGATAATGAGCCGCTCGGCCTGTTCCCGTTTTGCATAGCCGCGGAATGCAAACTGCACCGTCGCAAGGAACTCTTCATCTTCTCGGCGAGAGTGCTGCGGCAATTCTCGCTGCCGGCGATCCCGGCGTACCTCGGCGAAACCATGGCGTGCGAAGCCGTCCTTGAAAGCCGCGTGACGGCCGAGCTGGATAGATTATCCCGTCTTCCGGCGGATGATGTTCCACGAGACAACGAGGCCAGGAAATGAAATGCGCGATTCCACTGCCGGCGCTGGGCATGCTGGTCTTGTTCGCCGCATGCCCCGCCAGCTCGCAGGATTCCTTCATGGTGATCAGCGTCAAGGGCAAGGTGGAGGTCTCATCGAGCAGAAGCGGACGCGGACAGCCGGCGAAGGTGGGCGATGTATTGGGAAGCGGCTCATGGATCCGCACTTCATACGGCAGTTACGCCAAGCTGATGATGAACGGAAACCGGCTTGTGGCAGTGGACGAGCGATCGCACAAACCACTGTCGGAGCTGGCGAGCGCCGCGGAAAGTCCGTGGGAGGAAGGACGGGCGGGGCGTATGCTGCAATCTCTGGCCGAGCACATCTCGCGTTCGAGGATCAGGAGCGAGGACGGTTACGCCGGAGTGCGTTCGCCCGCGGAGGTTTTCGAGGCTGTTTTCCCGGTCGGATCGACCATGTCCAGCGCTCCTCTATTCGAGTGGATCGACGGCGATTCGGCCGGCAGTTACGACGTTCTCCTCCTCGACGAAAATTTCAACACACTCGCCCGCCGGCGCTGCGCGGGCAGCCGGTTTGAAACTCCGCGAGATGAAAAGCTGACCGGCGGCAAAACCTACCACTGGCAGGTGACGCGCATTTCGGACGGGGAAGCGTCCAATGTGCGCACGTTCCGGGTGCTCGATCCCGACACGGCCGCGGCCGTCGCCGAGGAAACCGGGAGCATCGGAAGGGAACTCGAGCTGATGGGCGCCGACGAGGCGGCTCACAACCTGATACTCGCGGTATATTACGACCTGCGCGGCCTGGCGCAGGATGCTTTTCATGCCTACAGGCGGACAATAGAACAGGCGCCCGGCGTCGCCGAGTACCGCGACATGCTGATCCTGTTCCTGAAGGAACGGCGGCTGCACGGCGCGGCCGGGTTGCTGCCGAAGTGATTCCGATCCATACGCGGCGCATCCGTTTGACCTATTCGCCCGCTTGTGATATCTTCCCTTGTTCATTCCAAGGAGAATAAATGAAAACGATCATATCCACGGTCTTGTTTTGCTGCATTTGCCTTGCACAGTCGCCGGCGCAGGATTCATTTCTCGTGATGAGCGTCAAGGGAAAGGTCGAATATGCGACGGGCAAGTCCGCGAACTGGAAAAAGGTGTCGGTGGGCCAGATCCTGGGCCGCAAGGACGTGATCCGCACCTCGTACGCGAGCTATGTGAAGCTCATGGTCAACGAACAGAGATTGGTGAGCATCGACGAAAACTCGACGAAACACCTCGCTGAACTGCTCGGCGGGAAAAAGTCCGGAAACGGCGAGGGCGCGGCCGGGAAAATCCTGCAGTACGCCGCGGCCCAGATTTCGAGAACGAAAACGAAAAGAGCGGGACCGTCTTACGGCGCCGTCAGGGGAGAGCAGCCCGTGCTCAGCGCCGTCTTTCCGATGCGCGCCGTGCTCGCGGCCGCTCCGCGTTTCGAGTGGATAGACACCGATTCCGCCGCGAAGTATGAGGTGCTGCTCCTGAACGAGGAATTCGCGACTGTCGGCAAATGGACCATCGAGGAGGCGGTGTTCGGGATGCAGATCGAACCCGGACTGCTGGCCGAAGGCAAACTCTATCACTGGCAGCTTACGCGCCTCAGCGACGGCGAAGCGAGTAATATTCAGACCTTCAACATACTGAACGCGGACACCGCCGCGCTGGTCCGGCGGGAACTGGAATCCCTCGATCGCGAACTTGCAGCCATGAAGGCCGACGATGTGACGGTCTATCTGATCCGCGCGATTTACTTCGAGAAACGCGGCCTCTACGAAGACGCTTATCGCTCATACAAGGAAACGGTGCGCCTCGCCCCCGAGGTCGAGGAATACAGGGACATGATGAGGAACCTGCTTCTCACCATGCGCCTGTTGAACGAGGAAGAACTCCTCATGCGATGAACCATGCGCATAGTCCTGTATGAAGACAATCCGGCGTCCTTTCTTCCTCTGACGCATCTGCAGGCGGCGTTCGATCTGCGCTGCGGAATCTTCACGCCCTGGGAAAGGGCGGAGCGTCTGTTCGAAGGCGCATCCGTATCGGCGTTCGTCCGCCCCCCGATGGCTGACGTGATCGGCGAGCGCAAACAAGGGACCGTCAATCGCGCTCCCGAAGGACCGGCTCTCTTTCTCAACGGCGCCGCGCTGCTGACGGCCGAAGCGGCCGGACGCTTGGTCGGCTTCGCCGAATCCGACGCGGTGTTCGTCACGCCCGAAGGCGGGACGCTCGGTTACGCCGCGGCGACGGCTACATGGAGGCGGACGGTGGTATCCGCTCTCGAGGGCGGCGAGTGTGTTCCTCAGGCGCCGGTTCCCGCGCGCGTGGAAATGCGGGCTTCGATCGCGGAACATCCATGGGATCTGATCGGAAGAAACAGCGCGCAGCTTGTCGAGGATTCGCGTCTGTTCCCGCTCGGGAGCGTCAATCCTTCCGCACGGATCGCGCCCTCCGCACGCCTGCTCGGCGCGGAAAGCATTTGCATCGGCGCGGGCGCCGCGATAGGCGAAGGCGCCGTGCTGGACGCCACGGGGGGACCCGTCGTGGTGGATGATGAAGCCGTCGTCATGCATCAGGCCGTTCTGATCGGACCCGTATACGTGGGTCGGGCCTCCAAAGTGAAGATCGCCGCGAAGATTTACGAGGGCACGTCGATCGGACCCGTCTGCAAGGTCGGCGGCGAAGTCGAGGGCTCGATACTGCATTCATATTCGAACAAGCAGCACGAGGGTTTCCTGGGTCATTCGTATCTCGCTTCCTGGACGAATCTCGGCGCCGACACGAACACGAGCGACCTCAAGAACACTTACAAGTCCGTGCGCATGACCCTCGAAGGAACGGAGCACAATACGGGACTTATCCTGCTCGGAACCGTCATGGCCGATCACGCCAAATGCGGCATCAATTCGATGTTGACCACGGGCGCCTCGATCGGCGTCGGATCCAATCTTTTCGGGGCGGGGTATTTCCCCGCCTATGTGCCGAGTTTCGCCTGGGGCGGCGCCGAGGGCTTCAGGGAATACCGCTTCGAAATGTGCGCGGCCGTGGCCGCCACGGTCATGGCCAGGCGCGGCCGCGAATTCACGGAAAAAGAGCGCGCGCTCCTGCGCGCCGTCTTCGACTCGACGGCGCGACAGCGGGATGCGTGGCGCAAAGCCTGATCAAACAATCATACGGAGTGAAATGGAACAGGATCTCGAGGAAATACAGGATCTATACAACGGAGTGCGCGGCACGGCGGTGAAGATTCTAACCCGCGTCGAGCGGACGGACGCGTATCTGGACAAGCTTCTCGACGTGGAGATGAACGCGAGCGATTTCAACCCGCTCGACAAACGCCTGCTCAACGAACTCGTGCACGGAGTGTTGCGGAACCTCCTCAAGCTCGACTGGGTGTTGACCGGCTTCTATCACGGGCAGTATTCCAAGGTGGTGCCGAACGTGCGCAATGCGCTGAGGGTCGGGCTGTACCAGATTCTTTTTCTTACCCGCATACCCCATCATGCGGCCGTGAACGAGGCGGTGGAGTTCGTCAAGAAGTACCGCGGGCAGAAACTGGCGGACACCATCAACGGACTCCTGCGCAACATAGCGCGCAACATCGAGAACATCCGCTACCCGCTGGCCTCCGCCGACGAGCTTCAATACCTGTCGGTGGTGCATTCGCATCCGATGTGGCTCGTCAGGCGCTGGCATCCGCGCTTCGGCTTCGAGCAGACCGAATCCCTGCTCAAGTCCGATAACATCCGTCCCTTCCTGACGCTGCGTCACAATCCGCTGCGCATCGATCAAATGCAGTTTCTGGACCAGTTGGCCGAAATGGGCATCGACTACCGGCGCTGTTTCCACATGAACAATTTCGTGACGGTCAGAAATCTGCCAAACATCAGGCAGACCCGCCTCTTCCAGGACGGGCATTTCACCATACAGGACGAAAGCCAGGGGCTTGTCTGCCGGCTTCTCGATCCCAGACCCGGCGATTCGGTCTATGACCTGTGTTCCGCTCCCGGCGGCAAAGCCCTGCACGCGGCCGAACTGATGGGCAATCAGGGCAGGATAACGGCGGTCGACAAATACGAAACCCGCCTGCAGCTGGTCCGGCAGTCCGCCGAACGGCTGGGGATTTCCATTATCGAAAAGCTCGAAGGCGACGCCGCCGAACTGGATCTGCCGCCCGCCGACAAGGTGCTGGTGGACGCGCCGTGCTCGGGCCTGGGCGTGCTCAGCAAAAAGCCCGACATCAAGTGGAAACGCGAACCGGAGGACATCACGAAGCTGGTTGAGATCCAGCGCGGCATTCTCGACAACGCCGCGCGCCTGGTGCGTCCAGGCGGCGTTCTGCTGTACAGCACCTGCACGACGGAACCCGAGGAGAATACCTGGCAGGTCAAGTCGTTCCTGGAGAAGCATCCGGAATTCGAAGTGGACAACGCGCGCAATTACCTGAGTCCGCAGCTGGTCAATCCGGACGGATTCATGGAAACATATCCGCACCGGCATCGCATGGACGGGGCGTTCGGCGCGAGGTTGCTGAGGAAAAGGTAGCGGGAGGGGATTTCGGCCGGCGGTCGTTTCAGGACTTCGACGGAGGCATTTTGTATTACAACTCGGGTGGGATCAATGTTTGAGTGGATGGCGAATCCGGAATCCTGGATCGCTCTGGCCACGCTTGTCGCGCTGGAGATCGTGCTGGGAATCGACAACATCATCTTCATATCGATACTGGTCGGACGCCTGCCCGCCGCCTCGCGGAACAAGGCCAGGCGGCTCGGACTGGGACTCGCCATGCTCGCCAGGCTGGCTCTGCTTTTCAGCATAGTATGGGTCATGGGTCTGGTCGAGCCATGGTTCTCGGTGCTGCACAACGAGATATCCGGCAGGGATGTCATCCTGATAATCGGGGGGCTCTTTCTGCTGGGCAAGTCGACGCACGAGATACACGGGAGTCTGGAAGTTCCCCGGAGCGGCGGCGAGGTGGCGGCAACCGCGGGCTTCCTGTCGGTGCTCGCGCAGATCATGATGCTGGACGTCGTTTTCTCCCTGGACTCGGTGATCACGGCCGTTGGGCTGGTGTCGCATGTTTCCATAATGGTGATCGCCATCCTGATTTCCGTGGGCGTGATGCTGTTCGCGGCGAATTCGATAGGCCGCTTCGTGGACGGCAATCCGACAATCAAGATGCTCGCTCTCGCCTTTCTTCTTCTGATCGGTTTCACGCTGATCGCCGAGGGATTCGATGTGCATGTGCCGAAAGGATACATCTACTTCGCGATGGCATTCTCGGTGTCGGTGGAGTTGCTCAACATCCGAGTGCGCAGGAAGAGGGAAACCATTGCGCTCAATCTGAGCAAGAGAATCCCGGCCGGCGGAGGCGTCTGAATGAATTTGATCTACAGGACTTTTCGAACAATGCCGCTCACGGACCGCCGGTGAAGCGGGAATGAGCGGCGAGGACGATTCACAAATTCCATGGAGGCAACATGAAAAAGTATGCGGCTGAACTGATCGGAACATTCTGGCTGGTTCTGGGCGGATGCGGCAGCGCGGTGCTGGCAGCGGCGTTTCCGGAACTCGGAATCGGCCTGCTGGGTGTTGCTCTGGCCTTCGGACTCACGGTTCTCACGATGGCGTTCGCCGTCGGGCACATATCCGGCTGTCATCTGAATCCCGCCGTGACGGTCGGTCTCTGGGCGGGCGGCCGTTTCCCGGGCAAGGAGCTGGCGCCCTACATAATCGCGCAGGTGCTGGGCGCGATCGCGGCCGGCGGCGTCCTGTTCCTGATCGCGAGCGGCAAGGCGGGATTCGACGTTTCCGCCGGTTTTGCATCCAACGGTTACGGCGAGCATTCGCCGGGCGGATACGGCCTCACCTCCGCGCTGGTTTCGGAAATAGTCATGACGATGATGTTCCTGATCGTGATAATGGGCGCGACGGACAAGCGCGCGCCGCAGGGACTGGCGCCGGTCGCCATCGGTTTGTGCCTGACATTGATCCACCTGATCAGCATACCGGTTACCAACACCTCCGTGAATCCCGCGCGCAGCACGGGCGTCGCAGTCTTCGCCGGCGGATGGGCCGTCGCTCAATTGTGGCTATTCTGGATTGCTCCGATAGTCGGGGGTGCTCTCGGTGCGATCATATACCGGTTCATAGGATCGGAAAAGAGCTGATATCTTTCCCCTATACGCGAATCCCTGTCGAAAGATCGCAAAAGCTGGGGACAGTAGTCCATGGAGATGTCCCTTGGGGCGGCGCGAAGGCGCGAAAATCAGGAAACCGTCAATTATGGCGATAAGGAAAGTTATCAGGAAGCTTAAATTCAACGAGCCCTCCGACGATCTCGCCTGGTGGCTGTCAAGGTCGTACGAAGAACGTCTCGCCGCACTGGAGCAGATCCGGGAGGAGTACAACTCGTGGAGGTACGATGCTGAGCAAGGATTTCAGAGAGTTTATCGGATTGTTAAACGAAAATAATGTCAGGTACCTGGTAGTCGGCGGCTATGCCGTTGCGTTTCACGGCCATCCGCGCTATACAAAGGATCTCGATGTCTGGATTGAACCGGATGAGGGAAATATCGATAAACTGATGGCGGCGCTGGCGGAATTCGGTTTCGCGGACTCGGGGCTCGAAGCGAAGGATTTTCTGGAGCATGATCAGATAATTCAGTTGGGTTTTCCTCCGAACCGGATAGATGTGCTGACCTCTCTTGAGGATGTCGGCTTCGAGGACTGTTACTCTTTGAGAGTGAGCGCGAATATTGCCGGCATACAGGTCGATTTCATTGATGTTGAAAACCTCAAGAAGAACAAACGCGCAACCGGCAGATTGCAGGATATGGCTGATGCCGAGAACCTGGGATAAGGGGGAGTG
>CAYLZD010000077.1:0-9427 GCA_964388275.1 uncultured Chromatiales bacterium | reverse complement strand
ATTCGGGGCGCTGTAACTATATTATTGGCCGCACACCCAGGGCTGTGTTATGCCGCCCCTTCGGGGCTCTGCCTAATGGCATTATCGTCGGGGCTCATTCGATTCATGAGGTCGCGCGTAACCCAGGGCTGACGCCCTGGGCTGTTATATTTCGGGCTTATAGAGTTGGAAATACCGTTCCCCGTGTACGTTCCCCACCTGCGCTCCGCTTCCACCTGCGTTCCACGTTGTGGAACTACGGTGGACAGGTCGCGGAGCTTCGGTGGGCAGGCCCGTTCCCGTTTCCCGCCTCTTTCTGATCAGAGCAACCTCAGCGCCTTCTCCGGGTTCGACAGTATCGAATCCGCGAAGCCGTGCGCGCGCTTGATCAGCACGTCCCTGTCGAGCGCGTTGCTCGTGCGGCGTATATCGAGGTATTCCCGCATGTCCACGTCGTGAGTGATGAGCGGCATATGCGGCCACCCGTCCACTGGAATAGGGAAGTCGCTGCCGTGCAGCAGGTTCTCGGGAGGGAAGGAAGCGAGTATTTCCGGAATGAAGGGAAGCCGCGTCGAAAGCGAAAGCGCCGAAGTATCGGCCCAAAGCCGCGCCGGCCCGCCGGAATTCGCGCTTCTCATGAAGTTCGAAAATTCCCTTATCTCGTTCTTGTCGATCAATGGAAACACCGGCGTGGCGCAATGCGCGGCTATGACGGTAACGCCTCGTTCCAATGGCGCGTCGAGAAATCTGAAATTGTCCAGCTCTTTCCTCCTGATGCCCTCGGGGAAGGTGTACTCGGGACCGACGTGGCAGAGCAGGGGCAGCTTTGCCGCGGCGAGCGCGTCGAAGAACTCCCTGTGCCGGTAATCGCGCAGCTTTATGTGCTGTGTGGAAGGGATAAGCTTGAGCAGCACCGTTTCCTTCCAGTCCAGCGTCTTGTTGAGCTCGCTCTCCCAGTCGCTCCTGTTCGGACTCACCGAGGCGCCCAGAAAGAAGCGCTTGCTCCGCGCCCGCGCATCGGGCTCCTGCGCGAGGCGCTCGTTCAGGTCGCGGACCTTCCTGAGCAGGTAATCGTTCGTGATCCACAGGTCCGTCCTTTCCGTGTCCATGTTGCCGTTCCTCGGCGAGTAAACGGCGTCCATGGCCAGCAGCACCATGGCGTCGATTTCCCGGGAGGAGAGCAGCATGCGGTATATGTGTTCGGTGTATTCCTGCGTCGAGATCACGCCGTTGCTGTCCAGGTCCGCTTTCATGCCGGTCAGGCTGTTTTCCAGCATTCCGGCCAGCATGCGCGTGAACCAGTGCTGATTGTCGTCCGGATAGAAATAGACGTCGTTCAGCGCGTTCTCGAGCTTGTCCCCGTTGCCCGCCATGTGGCAGTGGATGTCTATGTTCATCGCCGTCCTCCTTGGAAGCATCCGGCGGCCGGACCGGGCGCCGCTCCTTTTGAGAGCCGGCGCTGTTTTCGTTGCTCTCTGTGTAGCATGGACCGGCCGGGATGCATGTGATATGTGTGCTGCTGTCTGCGCGCGTATGGATGTACGCGTCAATATGGCGAATTCCGGGGATTTTGTAAATGCGCCGCCGGCGCCGGCTGAGCTCGATGCTGCGCCGCAGCTCAGCGCCGCCCCCGTGCCCGGCGCCGCGGGCAACGCGGGAATGAAAAAGTATCATCGGATGATACCGAAATTTCGTTCTGCATTCATTACCATTGCTCCTCGAGGGGCCGCGCCTGTTCCGGATCCATTTCCGCATTTACGGAGAGCATAGGATTTTTCAGCGCGGATTCGTACCATCGGGCAATGCTTCGGACGCAGGCAGCGTACGCGGCCTGAATCCCTCACGGAAGCGGGAGCTTCCGGCTGAACCCTTGCCGCTCGGCCTTCGCTGTGACCGGATTGGCGGAGCTTGAGGATCCACTATCATGCTCGTTATCGCCTGGAATAAATCTGCCTATCATAGGCAAGAGAGGGTAAAAAGCAGAGTAAGAAATGTCGTACACCAAGGAAAGAAACACACGGTTGCATTGGAGCGAGATCTTCATCGCAAGGAGAGGGCACCGGCGGTGACAGCTGCCTTGCTGGTTATACCAAATAGAGCCGACACTATCTGTGCGGAGGATTGAGTACGAATGACAAACGTTGAGGCGCGAAGAGAGTCAATGCTGCTGAAAATAGAGGCAACCGTTAACGGTACCAGGCTACGGGCCGCCTTTTCAATGATTGGGAAAGGCGATCGCACTCATCAGCGTTGGCGGAGTAATCTTTCAGGAGACAGACGCGCTGTGTCGATTCGCGGATCACCGTCCAACAAGATCGGAGCAAACGAACGAGCTCTGATAATACCTGTGAAATCGCGTTTTCATTCAAATTATGTTCCGTGGAAGGGTTGAGAGCAATCGAATACGGCTGCCATTTCAGTGTCAGGTGTCGTGGCTGTCAAGAGGCCTCCTGATTTTTGGGCTTTGTATACTCTTGACAGCGGCCTTGCCGGACACTATGTTCACCGCTGCTACGATGGACCGACCACCTGACTGCGGAATACCTTCGATCAAAATTCCTGCAACGACTTCTTGAGTCAACTCTCCCGAAAATCACGCAATACATGAATCTATAGTCATAAAACGGTTGACGAAATGAAAATGACAGACAATTACAATCTGCTCGAAGAAAAGTGGATACCTGTCCTACTGAATAATGGAAAAAGCGATCGTGTCGGTATCGTTGAAGCTCTGATGCAGGCACATCATATCCGCACAATCGCCACAAGCAATCCCATGGACAGGGTGGCGCTTTTGCGCTTTCTGCTGGCCGTACTCCTGTGGTGCAAAAAGGACGCTAAGTCTTGCCTTACGGCGTTGGACGAAAACGGCACCAGCATACCGGCTAACTGGTTAGCCACGCTGAAGGAAAACAAGGCCGCGTCCGCTTTCAATCTTCTGGGCGACGGCGAGAGGTTCTATCAGGACGCATCGGTTATGAACAATGTACCTCGTCCGATTGCTGATCTGCTCGTCGAATTTCCTGGAGCGGATTCGGTTAATCATCTGCGCCACGTAGTGCATGACGGTTCCTTCGGGTTTTGCCCTGCGTGCTGCGCGCTGGGAATCTTACGGCTCTCTGTCTGGGCCCCGGCAAACAGGTATTACCCTGCTTCGGTTAATCCGGGATCCGCCGCCTACGCGATTATCGAAGAGAAGAACCTGCTTCGAACTCTTAGCGCCAATATGCCGCAAACCCACGCCGCGTCTGCACCGCCACAGGCCCCATGGCTACTCACTAATCCACCTACCGCTCCGGACAACATTGCCCGCCTGGCGTGGCGACCGCGCAAACTGTGGTTGAAGGTCGCAGTCCATCGGGGTACATGCGCCTACTGCGGAAGCAAAGGAGTGTTGGTCGAAAGCGTGTATAACGAAGGTGGCTGGCCAACACCCACCTCCGACGGCCAACAGTTCGGAAAGGACGTCTTTGCTGAGTTCCAGAAAATCAGCAATGCTTACAGGTTAAAGAAGACAGATGAACGTAAGATGGCAGACAAAGTTGTCAAGGTCGCGCAACTTATCCGCAAGTTCAGAATGGCAGCGCTATGTGCAGCCGACACATCCACCACCGATTGGCCAAATCCTGAATCCGACGAACAGAAGATCGCCCGCGTCTTCCACCAGCTTTTTAATGCTGGCAATCAGCGGATGATCAAGGAACTGATCAAGAAGGCAACCAAACAGGAAGAGCCGCATCTGAGCGGAAGCGACACCCAGGTTAAAAAATTCTGGGATGAGGACCCGCACCTACTTAAAGACTCGGAAGCTCTTGGTTTGCCCGACTTGAGTGCAGACGCGGGAATGCAAGCAAGCAGGTTCTGGCGCGACGCCCATCGTCTTCGCGGTCAACGAAAGGGCAAAGTATCCGCTATCGGACCCGTTGTAAATAAATTCACCTTTCAAGATGCGACATGCGTTTCTGTTCCGTATGAGGAGTCCAAGCAGCGTGTCGAACTCTCCGCAATCATTCGAGATGGTCTGTACGGACTCGTTAAGTACACCACGCCTAACAAAGATCGTATGCATCCAGAAATCCATGCGGCTACTGTGCTGGCGACTCCCGATGTCGAAGCCCGCATACAGGCAGCATTGGAATCTAAATCCGACGACGAAGTACTTCTTTGTGAAATTTTCGAGCCGATAGTAGAACAAATTGTCGCATCCACCGTCAAGGGCTCTCCATTGCGCCGTCGCATGGCGAAAGAGCACGCCATAGCCATGCTGAAAAAGAAGATCAGAGATATGGTTGAGAGGCAAGCTCAACCGCCGAACTCAAGCACTCTTTCAACCATGCTTGGCAAACCGGAAAGTAGCCGCAAGAAAGGAGGATCATGATGAACCAAACAGCCAAATACATTAAGAAGCTTTCTGACTTACAGGAAGGCGAACGCTCACGGCTGCGCCGATTGACCGGTCAGCCACTCGACGCAACGCTCGATGGCTTCGACCTATTCACTGGCCTCTGGTGGCCGTTGCGCGCTAAAAGTCCGGCGATTCCGCGTCGGGAGCAGTCTTGGCTTGTTGCCAAACTTTTCTGTGCGTACCCCGTACCGCACATCCGGCCTGATTCGGACGTGGGCCCTTGTTTACCTGAAGTCCTGGGTCGCTGCGAACCTGCCGATGATTCTGGGCGCGATCGCTTCCGAGCCCGCTTCGACGCTCTGCTTTGCTCTCCCCTGTCGTCGCTGGAGCCGCATCTACGCTGGGCGCTTGGAGAGATAGCCCGGGCTGTCTCAGGGCACTTGTCGCATGCGCGGGATGTGAAGGGCATCGACTGGATTCAACTTCTCGACGATCTCTCGATCTGGGACCGGGGCGAGGAGCACCGCCGCAAGCGCGAAGTTCGCAACATATGGGCCGAAATATATCTCAACGCTACAAACTCAAAAAAAGGAGGACATTGACATGTTAGTCGAAATCCACATGATCCAGAACCATAGCCCGGCCAACCTGAACAGGGACGACTTGGGCGCACCCAAGACCTGCATCTTCGGGGGCGTCACCAGGGCGCGCATCTCCAGCCAGTGTCTCAAGCGAAGCATCCGGCGCAGCAATGAGTTTTCTGCTGCGTTGGAGAAGGATGGCGGCGTGCGTACACGGCGTCTGATCGAATTGATAGCAAAAGAGGCGGCGGGTAACGGCAATCCACCGAACGAGCAACATTGTGAGGCCATCAGGAAAGTCTTTACTGAAGGGGGTGTTGGCTTGAAGGATGAGAACACTTTTGACATACTCTTCTTTTTGCCTCAATCCGCCATCAACGAAATGGGCGCTGCCGTGGGCCATGGAAACGGCGACTTGGGTAAAAACTTAGCCGAGATCATCGGCAAGTTCGTCAAGACACCCGACATCGCACTTTGTGGTCGTATGACGGAATTTGATGCAAAGGGTCCGTTTAAAGAGCTGAAAGGCCAGTTTACTGTTGAAGCTGCACTCTCCGCGGCCCATGCGATCTCTACTCATGCGGTTGTGAACGAGGTGGACTATTTCACCGCTGCCGATGACGTACCGGGATTGGACGCCGGCGCCGCCCATGTCAACGAAGCTATGTTCAACTCTGCCTGCTTTTACAAACACTTCGTCATCGATTTCGAGCAATTGAAGAAGAACTTGGCAGACGATGCCGACCTTGCTCGCAAGACAGTACGTTCCTTCCTTGAAGCAGCCACCAAGGCCAACCCCTCCGGAAAACAACATGCATTTGCATCATTCAATCCACCAGACGGAGTTTTGGTTGAAATTAAAACGAAGTCTGCCACACCTGTCAGTTACACCAACGCCTTCGCCGATCCTGTGCCGGAAAAATCTGAACGCGGTTTGATCGGCGAAAGCATCGCGAGACTTGGTCAGTACGCCCACGATCTCGTTGTAGGTTACGGTATCGAAGCCGAACGTTTCTGGTTCTCGCCGAATCTGCGTCATCGACTGACCTGGATTGACAAGACCATGAAGGAACACGAGCAAGAACAATCGGTGGTCGGTGCCGCCGAGTATGGTTCGTTCGATCAGTTTGTTCAAGAAGTCATGGACAGGATAGGGACAACCGGGATGCCTGCGGAGTCAGCGAGATGACCGAAACCAACACGCTCTTCCTCCGCCTTGAAGGTCCTCTTCAATCCTGGGGTGACACTTCGAAGTTCGTCATCCGGCGTACCATGGATGCGCCGACCAAGTCCGGCGTGTTGGGACTGCTCTGTTGTGCCATGGGCCTGCCGCGCCAGTTGGCGCGGGAACGCCTGCCGGAGCTGAATAGCCTTGCGATGGCCGCGCGCATCGACCGGTGCGGCACCCGATGGTGGGATTACCACACGGTAGGAGCGGGAATCGGTATTACCACCGCTGGGGGTGGACTGAAGACAGGCGCCAAGGGTACACTCATCACGCGTAGGGAGTATCTGGCCGATGCGAGCTTCCTCGTGGTGCTACAGGGTGATTCGTCGCTGATCCATGAGATCGCCATGGCAATTGCATCGCCGAGATGGCCGGTTTTCCTTGGTCGCAAGTCCTGCCCACCATCCGTCCCGGTTCTTGTAATGCCATGCGAGAGTGAGTCTTGGATGAATCCTGCCAGCTATGACGATCTAATCTCTGCGCTGAGTGCCATACCGTGGCGCCCACGGAACAATGCTGGCGAGACACCGCAGAACGGGACTGTGGGAGCACTTGTTGAATGGCGACCCGTCGTTGAAGGTGACATTGCTCCAGAAGACGCGGAAGTGTGGTATGACGTGCCGGTTTCCTTTGATCCACCGGTCCATGAGCCGCGATTCGTGATGCGTTACAATGTTGCGCCGACGGTTGGCGAGGCGGTGCAGGAGCATACACCTGCAATGCCACGCCCGCGTACTGACTATAATAACCATGAGTATCAGAAGAGGCGCAAAGAGCGAATTTCGGCTGACGGCGGACTGTGCGTCTTCTGCAAATCTCCCGGCCCTCGCATGACAGTCCAGCATATCACATACCGGCGGGCCGGGGGAAACGAAACCTTGGAGGACCTCCGTTCGCTTTGCGGACTGTGCCATGATGCAGTCACCATGCTCGAATATGGCAGAGGCATGGGGCTTGACCGTATAAATCCTGAAGATCCACACTGGCGTGACCTGATCATTAAAAAGAGAGCCGAGATTCTCGAATTTCGCTCGCTGGAAACCCGGCGTCGTCGCCTTGCAGCCGAAGAGGTGTAATAGCCATGTACCATTCCTGTTTATTGATCGATATCGGCACCAATCCCGATCGGCCCCGGCCGGGGAGGCTGTGGTTGAGGAATCGCTATCATGTCCACCAGCGCCTTTGTATGGCTTTTCCGTCATCATTTCGCAAGACAGAAGATGTGGAATTCCTTAAGCCATTCAAACCGGATGATTTTGGTAAAGGTCATGTCCGTGTGGAGCGTGCCGTGGACTCTGGCTTTCTATTCCGCATCGACTCACTACCTAACGGTAGAGCTTTGATCCTGATCCAGTCTGCTGAAAAGCCCGACTGGGGCTTTGCTTTTCATAATGCGAATTATCTTCTGGCGGCGCCCCCTACGGTGGAACAATTCGAGCCACGCTTATCGAAAGGCCAGTATCTTCGTTTCCGCCTCGAGGCAAATCCAACCAGACGACTGAGCAAGAATTCACCGGATGCGAAAGAAGAATCTATCGGAAAGCGTGTTCCCGTCCCGACTGACCAGCTTATTGATTGGCTTGCCAGCAGGGCCGAAACGGCAGGGTTCTTTCTCAATCGAGACATCACAAACCTTCAGACAGGGTATGTCTATATAAACAAAAATGGCAATGGGCAGAGTCTGCGTTCGGCAATATTCGAAGGCAGCCTTCGAGTCACGGAGCCCGATGTCTTTCGGTGTACCATCATACGCGGCATTGGTTCCGCCAAGGCTTTCGGCTTCGGTTTGCTTTCAGTGGCGCCGGTGAACCGCATCGATGACTGAGGTGTTGAATTGAGAATCAAGGATCTTCATCTTCTGCCCAAGTTGAGGGACGGTTGGAGCTATCTCTACGTAGAGCATTGCCGGATCGATAAGGAAGCAAGCGCGGTTGCGGTGCATGATGAAAACGGCAAGGTATCCGTGCCCTGTGCCAACCTCGCGCTACTGATGCTCGGACCGGGTGTTTCAATCACACATTCTGCGATCGTAGTTTTATCCGATCACGGATGCCTCATCGGATGGTGCGGCGAGCAGGGAATCAGATTCTATGCGGTCGGGATGGGAGAAACGAGAAGCGCGTCGAATTTTCTCCATCAAGCTCGCATGTGGTCGGATGAGAACTCGCGTATGAAAGTCGTGCGGCGTCTGTATCAGCTTAGGTTTAGGGAATTATTCGATCCGCGCTTGTCATTGAAACAGATCCGGGGTATGGAAGGAGCGCGTGTCAGAGATACTTACGCTCGCTGTTCCTCGGAGAGCGGTGTCCCCTGGTCTGGACGAACCTATAAGAGGGAAAGTTGGAGCGATGCGGATCCTATAAACAGGGCGCTGTCTACGGCTAACGCTTGCCTGTACGGTATATGCCATGCCGCCATAGTGTCAGCTGGATTCTCGCCGGCGCTGGGTTTTGTACACACAGGAAAGATGCTGTCTTTCGTCTACGATGTTGCCGATTTGTATAAAACCGAAATCACGATACCGGTTGCCTTCCGTTCCGTCGCGGAAGACAACGGAAACCTGGAGAGACTTGTGCGCCATGCCTGCCGAGATTACTTCGTATCCACACGACTGTTGACAAGGATAATACCGGACATACAGACGGCTCTCATGCTCCCAGGCAGGGAAACAGGGGCGGAACCCGATACCTTCAACAGCGACGCCGCCGCTCCGGGAGGTCTGTGGGACCCTGAGGACGGGGAAGTATCGGGCGGTCAGCAGTATGGTCTCTCGCCAGAACATTCGGAGGAAACAGATGGTCGTGATGATCCTTGAGAAGGTACCGTCCGGATTGAGAGGTGAACTCACCCGCTGGTATCTGGAACCCAGAACCGGCGTCTTTGTCGGAAGAGTATCCGCTCTGGTCCGTGACATGCTTTGGGATAAAGCATGTAAAAATGCAAACGCAGGCGGATGTCTCATGATACATTCCAGCGACGGCGAGCAGGGTTACAGAATAAGAAGCTGGGGAAACACAAAAAGAAGTATTGAAGACTTCGATGGCCTCTTCCTTGTCAGAGCGCGATAATTTGCTATGTTTTGTAGTGATGTCCCCACGCACGTGGGGGTGAACCGGATATCCGGATGCACTTTCGCGTTATAGCCCAGATGTCCCCACGCACGTGGGGGTGAACCGGAGCTTACCGAGGCGATACAGGCATTCCCGTTGATGTCCCCACGCACGTGGGGGTGAACCGGCCGGCCTCGTCGCGCTGAAGCGCGAAGAGGAGATGTCCCCACGCACGTGGGGGTGA
>CAYLZD010000076.1:0-10542 GCA_964388275.1 uncultured Chromatiales bacterium | reverse complement strand
AACATGACGGCATAGAGTTTGAACCGTATATATATCATTTTAATATCCATGATAATTATAGCCGGCGCCGGCGCACATGGCGGGTCATGCGCGGACGCCGGCAAATGCCGTTATTTAATCACAACAAGCGAACGCGATAGCAAGCGCTCTCCGGTCCGCATCACAATACGGTAAACGCCCGCGGGCAGGGGCGACGCGTCGAAGCGCAGAAGATGAGGCCCGCGCGCAAAGCCGGCATCGGCCAAACGGGCGACCTCCCTCCCCATTGCGTCGTATATCAGTGAGTGAGCGGGCATAAAACCTCCATGTCCTGAATAGTTTTGAAGGATCAATAGCACGATTTCAAAATCACATTTATCCCTGTGGACATACGCGAGGTGTGCATCGGCGCCGTTATTCTTGTGGCCTGCTCTCCTGTATGATCGGAAAAACTGTTTACGGGGGAATCTCATAATATAAGATGTAAAAGTCAAGTCATTTATCTACTCACAGTTGAAATAATCGCACTTACTCGGCGATGGATCTTGCCGAAGCACCTAAGGTTTCGGACCTACATGGGGAAACCTCTCACCCCTATATGGGGAAAGGTTTTAAGCCGGGGTGGGGAATAAGACTTGACCTCGAAACGAGTCCTGTAGCAGCACAGCGTTATCGGCATAGTGGAGTGTAATCCGGATTAGGACATAGTGCATTTGTGCTTCGAATGCTCGACAAGGCGTGTATCCGGCGCTGACAAGTTGTATCGAGTGCCTGCGCCGAACGCCGCGATGACGCCTGCAAATCCGCGATGGCGCCTGTGCATGTGTGCTTCGAGTGTTCGTCAGCGCGCATAAAGTGCCGTGAAGCATGCGCGAGTGCCTGCGCCGGTCTTCACGAGGACGCTCGCAAGTTGTCACGAGTGCCTGTGTAAGCCGTCACGAAGGACGCCGCACGCGGCGGCAAAACGGTTCAAGCCGGCAAAGGACCTGTACAAGCAGTTACGAGGACCGCTGCAAGTTGCGCGCGTGCCTGTGCAAGCAGCTGCGAGGACGCCTGCAAGCCGTCACGATTGCCGGTGCAAGCCGCCGCGAGGACGCCTGCAAGCCGTCACGATTGCCGGTGCAAGCCGTCAAGGAGGACTCCGCACGCGGCGGAAAAACGGTGCAGGCCTGCAAAGGACCCGTACAAGCAGTTGCGGGGACGCCTGCAAGTTCGCGCGAGTGACTGCGCGGGTCGCCGAGAGGACGCTCGCAAGTTATCACGAGTGCCGGTGCAAGCCGTCAAGGAGGACGCCGCACGAGGCGGAAAAACCGTTCAAGCGGGCAAAGGACTTGTGCAAGCAGTTACGAGGACGCCTGCAAGTTCGCGCGAGTGACTGCGCGGGTTGCCGAGAGGACGCTCGCAAGTTCACATGAAGTGGCGTGCAAGTCTGCTTCAAGTGCTTAGAATGAGTAAACTTAGGCGCCCCGTTATTGGGGTGAGCATCGCGAGATTTTGCTGTCCGTCACACTTACCGTGCATTTGGCGTATTTCATCGTCTGAAAACGGAATAACGAAGATGGAAACATCATGTCCACCCCCACCATTCCGCTTGCTTCTCCGCGGCTTTCAGTTTCCGGGTCATTATTTTCCCGTATCTTTCAAATGCCCATGCCCGTCTACGCCCAAATAGCCATTCCTAATCTACCGAAGGACACGCTGACTTATGCCGTGCCGGAAGGGCTTGCCGGCATGATACAGCCGGGTCAGAGAGCCGTGGTCCCGCTCGGCCGCCGCCCTGTGATGGGTTTCGTAACGGCCTTGAACGACGAAGCCCCGGGTTTCGCCGTAAAGGAACTGCATGAGATAATGGATCCCCGGCCCGTGATTTCGGAAAACCTGCGCCGTCTCTGCGCCTGGATATCCCGTTATTATTGCTGCCCGCTCGGCGACGCGCTGAAGGCGGCGCTGCCGCAGGGCATGGGCGTGGATTCGGAACGCTTCGCCCATCTGGCCACCGGCGACACGGCCAGAATAGCGGCTGCCGTGGGCGCCTCGAAGACGAAGGCATTGATCGTCGAAGCGCTGCGAACGGGGGAGGTGATGGCTGAGACCGCGCTTGCCGACATGGTCGGACTGAAATCCGTATCCGTTCAACTCCGGTCGCTCGAACTGGACGGCATCGTGGCGGTCGAGTCGGTGCTGGAACGCTCGCGCGTCCGGGCCCGTCTCGTCAAGGTGGTCCGGCTGCTTCCTCCCTGGAACCGGAGCGAAAAAATCCGCGAGTTGATGGACCTGATGGAGGCGCGCGCGCCCAAGCAGGTCAATGTGCTGGCAGTATTATGGCGGAATTGCGAACAGGGACGGCCGACTGTTCCCATGAGCGAATTGGCGCAAGCAGCGCGCGCGGGTTCCGCCCAGATACGCGCGCTGGCGGAAAAGGAAATCGTGGAAGTGCTCGAGGAGGAAGCGCCGCGCCTGTATAAGAGCGCCTATGAGGAAATCCCGAAGTCGTTCGCCCTCACGGAGGATCAGCTTCGCGCGCTCGAGACCGTGAACGCCGACACGGACGGCGGCGGTTTCAAGGCGTTTCTGCTTCACGGAGTCACCGCCGGCGGGAAAACGCAGGTATACATAGAGGCGATCCGCCGTGTTCTGCAAGCCGATAAACGCGCCCTGGTTCTGGTTCCTGAGATCAGCTTGACGCCGCAGCTCGTATTCCGTTTCCGGCACGCTTTCGGCAAGGACGTGAACGTGTTGCACAGCCGCATGTCGCTCGGTGAGCGTTACGACAGCTGGCGGATGACCCTCGACGGGCGAGTGCGCGTGGTGGTAGGCGTGCGTTCCGCGGTGTTCGCGCCGCTCGAGAAGCTCGGGTTGATCGTCGTGGACGAGGAGCATGAGAGCAGTTACAAGCAGTCGGACGCCGCGCCGCGCTACAACGCGCGCGACGCGGCCGTGATGCGGGCTTCGATAGAGGGCGCCACGGTATTGCTCGGATCGGCGACCCCGTCGGCCGAAAGCCGGCACAACGTCATTCTCGGGAAATACGCTCTCCTGTCCATGCCGAACAGGATAGACGGCGCGACGCTCCCGTCCATAAGTCCGATAGACATGACGGAGCGTCGTAAATCCGGGAAAGTCCACGCCTCCTTCTCCACGGACCTGATCGAGGGCGTGCGCGGGCGGATAAAAGCGGGCGAGGCGAGCATTATTCTGCACAACCGCCGCGGATACGCGCCGCACGTGGAATGCCGCGACTGCGGCCACGTGGAGGAGTGCGACAATTGCAGCATTTCGCTCGTGTACCACAAGGACCGCGACCGTCTGCGCTGCCATTACTGCGGCGCCATGCGCAAAGCGCCCGCCGTCTGCCCGCGCTGCGGAGGCGTGGAAATGGAAACGGTGGGAGCGGGCACACAGCGCGTGGAGGAGGAACTGCGGGAAATGCTGCCGGAGGCGCGCATACTCCGCATGGACTTCGACACGACACGGAAAAAGGGAACCCACGATCTTATTCTTACCAGCTTCGGCGAGGGGGAGGCGGACGTGCTGCTGGGCACGCAGATGGTGGCCAAGGGACTGGATTTCGACCGTGTCACGCTCGTCGGCGTGATAGCCGCCGAGCAATCCCTGATGCTGCCGGATTTCCGCGCGGGGGAACGCGCTTTTCAACTGCTCACGCAGGTTTCCGGGCGCTCGGGCCGCGGATCGAACCGCGGCGAAGTGATGATACAGACGAGGCGTCCGGACCACCCTGTGCTGCAGCGGGTGTGCGCGCACGACTACGAGGGCTTCATGGAAGCCGAGATGGAATCGCGGCGCTCCTACAATTATCCGCCCTTCTCGCGGCTCGTCCTGCTGCTGTTTTCGGCGTCGAACGAAGGCAAAGCCGCCGCCGCGGCCGCCGCCTGGCACAACGAGTTGAGGAGACATGCATCCTTTTTCACCTGCTATCCTCCGCAGCCCGCGCTGATCCATAAAATCAACAACCGGTACCGGCAGCACCTCCTGCTGCGCGTGGACAAAAACGCCGATCCCGACGGCGCCCGTCTGGCGGCGCTGCTGCGCGCAACATCCGAGCAAATCATTCGGACGAAAAAACAATCCGCCTCCGTGCGCGTGGACATCGACGTCGATCCGCAAAGCATGATCTGAAACCCGAAGAATATCGCTTCCGAAAACTCATCATTCATCATTCAAAATGCTCCCCGCCGCTCGAATCTCGACGATTCCCGAATCCATCTTCGCGACCATGAGCCGCCTCGCCGTGGAATACGACGCCGTGAATCTCGGCCAGGGCTTCCCGGATTTCGACGGCCCGGCCTGGATAACAGCCGAAGCCCATGACGCGATGAAATCAGGCAAAAACCAGTACGCGCCGATGCCCGGCGTGTTGTCGCTGCGCCGCGCAATAGCCGCGTACCAGAAGTCGCTGTACGACCTCGACTGGGATCCCGATTCCGAGATCACCGTTACGGCCGGCGCCACCGAGGCGCTGTTCTCGGCGATGACGGCCTTCATCGATCCGGGCGACGAGGTGATAATGACCGAGCCGTTCTACGACTCGCATCAGGCGAATGTCGTTCTGGCGGGCGGAACCCCCCGCTGCGTCACGCTGATGAAACCGGACTTTCACATCGATCCGGACGCTTTCGAACGCCTGATAACTCCGCGGACCAGGATGCTGGTCGTCAACAATCCCGACAATCCCACCGGGAAAGTGTTTACGGATGATGAACTCCGGAATATCTCGGAGGTAGCGCTTCGAAACGATCTGCTCGTGATCAGCGACGAGGTGTACGAATTCCTGACCTACGACGGCGTCCGGCACATCCCGATCGCGACGCTTCCCGGCATGCGCGAGCGGACGATAACGATCTCCTCCACGGGGAAGACCTTCGGCATGACCGGATGGAAGATCGGTTACGCCATGGCCGTGCCGGAACTGACGCGCGCCATACGCACCGTGCATCAATTCGTCACCTTTGCGGTCAACACCCCAGGCCAGCACGCCATGGCGCACGCCCTCTCGCGTCTGGAGGAATATCTTCCCGAACTGCGCGCGACATACGAGGCGAAGCGCGACCTGCTGTATGAAGGATTGCTACGCGCGTCTTTCGCTCCGCATATGCCGCGCGGCAGTTATTTCATGATGGCCGACATACCGGCGGGCCTCGGCGTGGACGACGTAGCCTGCGCGGAAATGCTGGTCCGCTCGGCCGGTGTGGCCGTCATACCGCCGTCCGTTTTTTACTCTGAGTCCGGCGAGGGTAAAAGCATGCTACGTTTCTGTTTCGCGAAGAAAGACGAGACCCTTCGCGAAGGCATCGGCCGCATACAGAAGTTTCGGCCGGCTCTTTAACGCCGCCGGCCAGTATCCGGCGTCAGTCGCCCTTGCGGGACAGGAAACCGACGATGCCGCCTACCAGAAGGCCTATGCCCATCGCGCCGAGCACCGCGGTGAAGGGATGCACCTTGATGTAGTCCTCGGATTTGCGGAGCGCCGGATCGATGTTCTCTTCGCGTATAAGGCGGATCTTTTCCCTGGCCTCTTCCTGCAATACCTGCGCCTTGTCTTTCACGGAAGATATGAAGGCCTGTGAACGCGCTTGAATGTCTTCTTTTCTCGCCAGCCACGAAGTGTAAAGCGCGTCGAGCTTCTGCTCGACGGCCTGTTTCTGTTCGCCGTATTTCTCCGAAATAAGCTTCACAAGATCGGCGAAGTTGCCCTGTACACGCAGGAGTTCTTCGTCACTGATACGGTCCCATTTCACCGCCACGTGTCCTTTGAATCCGTCCCAGTCGCTTTCGAAAGTCGGTCTGCCCATGTTTCCTCCGGAATTTTTGATTGCGATCACTATTTCAGCATAAAATCGGTGAATCCGAGACTCATCCCGCGTCAGGATTCCGTTACGACTCATCGTGCAGGGCAAGTCTCTTGCTCGTAATGTACACGGCGCGCTCGATCAGCGCAAGTCCCGCGCGAGTGCCCGAATGGTGGCGATTGAACCGCCAAGACGCCATGATTGAACCGCCAAGACGCCATGACGCCATGATTGAACCGCCAAGACGCCATGACGCCATGGTTGAACCGCCAAGACGCCATGGGTTTTTAAATAACCATGTAATCCCGCCCGGGGTAGCCGCTACGCGTCAACCCCGGGCTAAGTTGATGGAATCCCTTCGGGATAGGATGAACAAAAATTGCCGTCCAACGTCTAACGTCTAACGACTAACGACTTTCGTCTAACGTGTGACGTCTAACGTCTAACGTCTAACGTCCTACGTCCACCCGCAAAGACGCCGAAGCCGAAAAAAAGGCCGCCCCTTGCGGGACGGCCTTCGTCGTTGGAGGAGGTAGGGATGTCACTTCATCAGCGTCATTCGACGCGTGATGACCGTGCCGCTGGTTTCCAGCCGATAAAGGTAGATGCCGGACGGCACAGTTTCTGCGTTCCACACCGCTGTGTGGATTCCGGCCTCCACGGTTCCTTCAAATACGGTGGCTATGCGGCTTCCGAGAAGGTTCATAACCGTCAGCTTCACAGGTCCCGCGGACGGGATGCCATAGGTGATGGTCGTGGAGGGGTTGAACGGGTTGGGATAGTTTTGCATGAGCACGGCCCGGGTCGGGATCGCCGGTTTGTCAGTATCCAGAGTGGCGTCGTTTTTCCTGGCCGAAAGTTCGGCGTTGCCGGCGCCGTCGATGATCTCGGTCATCCCGTCCGAAGGCGCGTACTGCACTCCGGAGACCATCAGTTCGATCGCGCCGTTGGGCAATCCGTGCATGGCGAAGTCGCCGTCCTCGTCGCTGACTGCGAAGAATGCGCCGCCGTTCCCGTCAACGCCGTAAACCCAGGCGTTGGGAACGGCTTTTCGCGATGCAGATTCGGTAACGCGGCCTGAAAGTACCGCGAAGCCGCATTCGCTCGCCTCATCGAGAGAGAAATCCAGATCGGCGGCTGCCTGCCTGCCGCTCTCCTCCCAGTTGCGGTTTTCACCGGAGTACATGCCCACGTAGCCGATAGCGCGCGCGCGGATCAGCAGCTGTTTATCGCTTGAAAGCTCAAAGCCGCCGCTGGCGTCGGTGGTTGTGGCGACGGCCGCGCCGGTTGACGGATCTATGCCTTCGATCAGAGCGAGCGGCACGGGAGCGCCTGTCTTGCCGTCCCGGACCGTTCCGGCGAAACGTATCCGCCGCGTGGGCGCCGGAGTCAGGGCGAAGTCGATTCCCTGTGAAGCGTTGGGCGCCGTCACCTGGACCTTCACTGCCGATGAGGGATCGGCGGCATCGTCGTAGAATTCCGCCAGGTATTTCGACGCCGCGGCGAACACCGTGTACGATCCGCTCGGCAGGCCGTCGATGGTGTAACGGCCCGTGGCGTCCGTACGCGCTCCGGATTCCGCGCTGACGGAATTCGCCCTCAAGCTGACGAAGGCATCGGCGATCGGAGCGTTGGTGACCTCGTCGGTCACGATCCCTGTGATGCTTCCGCCTTTCTCGAGAGCGAAGTCGATGCCGGAGGCGGTATGGTTGTGCGTCACAACGATGCGGGATGCCGACTGCAGAGTCTCGACGCCGTCGTAGTACTGCCGCAAATAGCCGGACGCCGCCGCTGCCGCATAATACTCGCCCGGCGGCAGACCGCTGATGAGGTACGATCCGTCCGCCGCGGTTTCAGCCGATCCGAAAAAGGCCTGGCGGTTGGATGGAACGGTGTTCGGCGAGATGGGCGCCCAGACTTTCACGATCGCCTTTTCGATGGGGACATTCGCCGCGTCGGAGACCTTCCCGCTGATCGCCCCTCCCCAGCGGTCGAGAGTGAAGTTGATTCCCGTGACCGTGCCGGACGCGGGAACGATTACATCGTCCGCGCCTGTGGGATCGGCCTTCCCGTTGAACCATTCGGGCGCGTACTGCTGTGCGTAGGCGCGCACTTTATACGTGCCGGCCGGCACGGGCAGATGATACTCTCCTTTCTCATCGGTGAAGGCGGCGAAGCGCGGCATAGTGGAGTTGACGTTGTCGATCCGCACCTCGGCCCGGGCCAGCGGTTTGTTGTCCGCGGCGTCCAGCACGATTCCAGTGATGCCGGGAAGCGTGACGAGCGCGAAATCGATGCCGGAAGTAGTCTGATCGGACGTCACGATGACCCTCGTCGCTCTCGTCACATCATCGGTCTTGTCGTAATACTGCTGAACGAATCCTTCCATGAAAGCTGTGACGATGTATTCGCCGGCCGGCAATCCCGGAATAGTGTAGCCGCCGTTGTCGTCGGTGCGCACCGCCACGGTCCAGGAGCCGGAGTTGGACGGATCCGAGCGGGTTGAACCGACCAGGCTGACCATCGCATCCTTGACCGGAGTATTGTCCGAGGCGCGCAGCACGGCGCCCGAGATGGCGCCGCCGGTTCCGAGGGTGAAATCTATGCCCGAAACATCCGGACCGCTCGCGTTCAGAGTGACTTCATCGGCGGAAGCGTAATCCGGTTTATTGTTGTAATACTCGGGCATGTAACCCTTCGCCATCGCCTGTATCTTGTACTTGCCGGGAGGCAAAGTGAATCTATAAGTGCCGTCGGCCGCGGTTTTGGTGGCATGGCGGCTGATGGGTTGTGTGGGAGTCAGCGCGACGGAAGTCGCATACACTTCGGCGTAAGGTATCGGGTCCGAAGACGGATTGCGCACCGTGCCGGAGATTGAGGGCAGAGAGGGAAGCGCGAAGTCGATTCCGGGCGTGTCGCGGTCTTCCACGACTGCGACCTTGTCCGCGAGAGACGGGGAATCCTTGCCGTTGTAGTACTTCATCGAGAAGCCGTCCTTGTTCGCGAAGAGGGTGTAGTCGCCCGTGGCAAGGCCGGTGATCCTGTATTTGCCGGCGGCGTCGGTCAGCGCGTAATAGCCATTGCCGGCCGCATTGGATGAGGGCCTGCCGCCCGCGCTCGCGGCCAATGAGACCATGGCGCCTTCAATGGGCGAGGAATCGCCCGCATCGAGAACCGTTCCGGAAATCGATCCCCCGGTTCCGAGTTTAAAGTCGATTCCGGTGATCGCGGGATTTGACGCGCCTGGCGTGACTTCCGTCGCGAGATCCGGCGTCTTGACGCCGTCGTAATACTCCGTCATGAAACCCTGCGCGTCCGCTCGTATCGCGAAAGGCATGCCCGGCACGCGCAGCATGTAAGCACCGTTCCTGTCCGTCCTGGCATAATACATGCGCGGGTATGGACCCATGGTGACCCGGTCTTCCGCGGTAATCGTAGCCCCGGGAATCGGATTTGAAGCTTCATCGGTGACTGTGCCGGATATGGTGTAGATCGACGGCGGTATGATATCGGCTTTGTCGAGGAAGAAATCAATGCCCCTGACTGTCGCGTTATCAGGCACGACCACGGAATCGGCGTCCGGGTGCGTGGCCTTGCCGTTGTAGAATTGAGACTTGTAACCCTGCGCGATGGCTTGAACCGCATATTTCCCGGCAGGTAATCCAAGTACTGCGTACGCTCCGTTTTTGTCCGTATACCCGGAGAAGATCGGCAGTATTGTGGGACCGCCGTCCGAATGGACCGTCACTTGAATGGATGCGCCCGCGACCGGGCTGTTATCGGCCGTGGAATACACATGCCCGGTGATCTGACCTCTACCGGGATTTGAACTGCCAAGCTCGGCTATGATCGCCGCCTGGAGCATCGCGCCGTTGTAAGGCGCCGTGGCCCTGATCATCCCCCTTGTCACGCTGTTGGGAGAGGATGGCCCCGCGGGAGTGAAGGCGCCGCTCGGGGTTATGGTTCCGAAAGCCGCCGGATCGACCGTCCAGTCTACATCCTGAAGCGTTATTTCAACAGGCGTGCCGGAGGACTGATACTCGAACGCGCGCGCCTTGAACTGTACCGTTTTGCCTGTCTCGACGATGAGAGGCATCGTAGGATCGCCGGAATTCGGCTCTATAGTGAGATAGACCCGGGTGTTTTGTGCGAGCACGGCGCTCGCTGTAAGCATCAGGAGCAGAAATCCTGTCCGAATTGGTTTCATCATGGCAAAGCCTCATAAATGATTGTTGTACATGAGGTATCCGATGCGTCTCAGAGATCGATTGACAACCGGCACCGCGATTTGGTTACGCGGCCGGATTGAACTTCGTGAAGCGCTTCGCATGCTTCAGCTTCGATTGGAATGTAAGCAATTCAGAGCCCGGAAACAGCACGATGCCCGCGGGGCCGATCCGGCATCCATCAGGTTTCCTGGCTTTGCGGTTGCAGCACCTGTTTGATATTGCCGGCCGACAGATCATACGTGGTGAAAAACGAGGGATGAGCGCATCGAACAGGCAAATCTGACCTGTGAAAAATTGCGTTATAAAAACAGTGGAGCGAGCGGCCTCGGAATCGGCTGTTTGACTCCCGACACGACTTCGTTATTCAGTCGCGCCGGGACGAGTTTCGAATACGCAGCGAGTCCTCCTTCATCACACTTCGTGTGACTTCGGCGGATTAACTCCACGTCGTTTTTTGACGCTATTTTTCAGCTGCATTGTGCGGGATGCCCTGACCCGGCCGCCTTCCGACTACGTCCCGCAAGATG
>CAYLZD010000075.1:0-11145 GCA_964388275.1 uncultured Chromatiales bacterium | reverse complement strand
TCAGCCCCGAAGGGGCGGCATAACACAGCCCAGGGCGTCAGCCCTGGGTGTGCGGCCAATAATATAGTTACAGCGCCCCGAATGGGCGGCGGGAAATGATGAATGATGAGTTATGAATAATTCAGCCCCGAAGGGGCGGCATAACACAGCCCAGGGCGTCAGCCCTGGGTGTGCGGACAATAATATAGTTACTGAGCCCCGAGGGGCGGCGGATGGGATATGAGGAATGGGGAAAGGGGAAAGGCATTTCCGACTCCGTCGTATCATATTTGACACGGCGCCTTGCGGTCCTCGCGCTGACACCGGTTCATTCACTCCCCGTACAGCACGAATCCCGCCCAGTAATAAGGAGAGGTGAATCTCTTTCCGTGTACGCCCGCCGCCATTTCCAGCTTCGCGGCCCGCAGGGCCTCGCGCGCGTTCATTTTTTTGCCGATGAGGAAGCGGAAAAACGAGACCGTCAAAATGGACGCTCCCTCATCGTGCACATTCCAGAGACTCGCCGCGACGGCCCGGCTTCCCGCCAACATGGCGGCCCGGACGAGACCGGTTATGCCTTCCCCGCGTATGAACTCTCCCAGTCCGGTCTCGCAGGCGGACAGGACCATGAGGTCCGCATCGAATTTACATGCGGCAATATGCTGCCATAACAGCAGCTTCGACTCGGGCTTTCCATCCCGATCGCTCGAAAGGATGAGCCCGTTGAAGTGCCGCCCCGAATATCCGTGGCACGAGAAAAGGACGTGCGAATAACCGGTCCAATCGCCGTTCCTGATCGTATCGCCCGTGGCGGCGCAGCGCGTGATCAACGTCTTGCCGCCGAAGATCCCGGCGATGGAATCGATTTCACGGCGGCTGAAAGGCAGGTCCTCCAAGCGCCCTCTTTCGCTATCCAACGACCGGACGCGCCAGGGGACGTACGAAAATATCTCGCCGTCCGCGGCGCCGGCACTCTTCCCTTCCGGCAACTTCAGCCCGGCCGGATTTACACAGCCGCCGCTCGCGTAAACCGCATCGCCGACGGCCAGCAGCCGCGGCGCCCGCCGGGCCGCCGTCCTGTTGATCGACTCGAGAAACTGGGCCGTGCTGGGCGAATACGATATGCTGAATCTCTCGAACAAGTACCTGCCGTTTCCCACGGACTTCTCTTCATCAACGATCAGCATCTCGAACGGCAGCTTCGACAGGCAATCGTCCGGGATGATGACAATCGTGTCCTCCGGATTCAGGAACGCTTCGACGGGAGAAAACAGCAACCCGTATAAATCATTCAATACAGACGCGTCGACGCCGTACCCCGAACCCGGCGGGCGTCTATAACCTTCAGCGAGCGCGCCCACAAGTTTCCGCAGGGCTTCCGTCGAGCAGTCCAACGGCGCGGCGCGGCAGCCATGCCTGTCGATCATGAACACGTACGGCCGGTCGCCGAGGAAATAATACTGAATCACGCTTCTGCCGCGCCCGGCGGCTTCCTTCTTCACCGCGTCCAGGACGGCTGCGCCATCATATTCCAATATCATTTTCGTGGCGTCCTTCTCGAACCCTCCCTTTGTGATAAACTCGACGGCGCCGCGGGCCCTGCGCTCGTAATCGCGCGCGACGCGTCCGAGGCTGTCGCGGATACCCGCGGTGTTCCCGGTTTCCATCAGGAATTTCACCCTGCCGATTTCATTGCGCCAATATTCCCTCCGATGCGAACTGTGGGAACCGGAATCGTCCGGCGCGCTGTCGAGGAACATTTCCTTCCTGAAAGCCCCGGCAATTTCGTTGCAGGCCATACCGCAGGCCTTGTCCCAGCGCCGCATCGAAATCAACATGCCGATAATCGATTCCTTCCTTTCCTTCAGCCAATCCAGTATATGCAATTCCTCTTCGGGCAGGAGCGGTCGTCTGAATCTTTCAATCTCGCTATCCGCGGCGAGGCACAGGGCGAGAGCCGTATCCATCATGCCGCACGCGCGGGCTATTTTCGCTTTCATCGTCAAGATCTCGATTCTCAAACGCGGCGCCGCCACATGCGGGACAAGAGAATGCGCGAGGCGGATCCGTCCCAACGCAGCAACGCAGTCGCCTTCCTCATAACCGAGGACCGCAAGCCGCAACGCCGCATCGGCGGAACCGGAGGAGCAGCCGGCGCGTTCATACGCTTCCAGGGATTTCAGCAGATATTCGAGTCTTCCGCCGCCGTTTTCCACAGCGGCCATGCCGGCGTAGGCACGCCCCATCCCGATCAGGTCCGTCTCTCCGGTGTACACGGTCAACGCCTCGGCGAACAGATTTCTTATCGTCGCTCCGAGATCGAATTCCTTGTCGTCATCCGGATTCACGAGCAAATAGCCGTACAACTGCGAGCCCTCGAGTTCCGCGAGGGCCGGCCGGGCTTCTTCGCGCAAAGACGGATTCTGTTCCACGTTTATGAGCGTATATGCCAAATCCGTCAGCAGATCGGCCTCTCCCTTTATGTCGTATTCATCATAATAGACGGCATAAGCCGACTTATAAAGATCGAATATCTCCTTCAACGGCATGATATCCCTTTCGGAACAGTAAGACGCCAGCCTGCGTTTCGCTCCGGCGCCGCAGTTCCGGTCGTCTTCATTCTCGCAATCCTCGCCGGACAGGAGATACCAAGCCTTCGGATATTTCAAATTCAATTCCGGCGCGTCGAACACAATGCTGCCGGCGAAGGATTCCCTGGCTCTCGCGATATCGCCCAGGGCCTGCATCACGCGCGCCCGCTGCGCAATATCGCCGGAGCGCGTGTACAAGGCGCCCGCGTTTAGAAAGAGGATTTCGGCATTCTTGTCGAGTATATCTCTGCCGGTACGGAACGCTATCCACCCCAGATTTTCGAATATTTCGGCCTGCTCGGCCGTTTCAGTCGTCACATCGAGCAGCGACAACGCGGCCATCAGATACGCCGCCGCTTCGTTGTAACGGTACAAGGAGCTGCAGAGCCCGCCGAGCGCTTTCATCGCCGAGGCCTGCTCGCGTTTGTATCCCTTAACGGAAGCCATCATAGCCGTCATGAGCAGACGGAATTCGTCCCTCCGCGCGGCGCTTTCCGAAAGGAGTATGTTCACCATGTCGATGTCGACGGCCGTTTGATTCCTGTTGAGGAAATCGAGGAATTGTTCCGGACTCTCGGAGGCGAAAAACGCCGAATCCGCGGTCTCGATGAACCCCCGCTTCGGCTCGGCCGGGTTCTGTTGGCAGTTCGCGCCGGCGGCATCGAGCAAGAAGAGCGCGGCGGATAAGACGGACGCCCGGATATACGGCATTATCCGGCGAAGACGCGATTGCTTGAACATTGAGCAGATTCCGATAAAGTTGAATTCCGTTGCGCAGCTCGAATCAATTTATCCGCATACGCCGTGAGAGTGAGTTATCCGCGCTTCGCCGGATGGCGGCTGGATGAACCGTTTTCCGTGGCTCGGCTCGAATATCGGATTCCGGGATGCATTGCGCAAATTCTCCGGAACGGAGGCGGAAAACGGAGGCTCGGGCGGCCGGCCCCGGCTTCAACTGGAACCGCGGACCGAAAACGCTTTGTAAATCATCCTTCAATATCGGAAATTTCGTCGGCACAGCGCGGCGGGCAGCAGCAGGCGGAATACGCAAGGCAGGGCGCTCGCTCGAATGGAGATTTCGCGAAACGGTTACGCGCCGGCATTCGCGGCGGTCCGGACATGGCGTCCGGTCGAAGGTTAAAGGGCCTCCGGATCCATACCCGGAATATTTTACGCAAGAGGTCACATCAGGCAGGCGCAATGTGTATAATGAGAAACAGAGCGAGGCCCGACACATGAACATCAGGAAACTCATGAAACGAATACTCCAAACCCGAGCAAGCATCCTTGTCCTCGCCTTCCTGCTGTCCGCCCCCGCGGCGCCGGCACAGACGCGCGCCGGCGATTCGCTGTTGTGCTTCAAGGTATATCAGGAGATGCTGCAAGTGCTGCCGGCGGGAGAGCTGAAGAGGAAGCCCCCGCAGCTGATACTCCTGCCCGGCGCCGACGACACGCCGGGCGCGTGGGCGAGCAGCATGCCGTCGAGAAAAGGCGGCCCCGACGAGCCCGTGGTGTTGATAAACACGGCGATGATACGCAAAGGCGCGGACAGGAGCAGGCACGGCCTCGCCTTCGTGTTCGGGCATGAACTCGCGCATCATGTGCTGGGCCACGTGAAGGACGGAAAGAAGCTGCGCAGTCATTCGGGCTTCCTGCAGCTGGTCTTTCACAGGTCGATGGAGTTCGAAGCCGATTCGCTCGGACTCCGCCTGGCTTTGGAAGCAGGCTTTTCGCGGCGCGGCGCGACGGATATGATGAAGCGTTTCAGGGAGCTGGGGATGGAATACTCTTCGTTCGAGGGCATGTCCGCCGATCATCCGAGCTGGAGCGACCGCCTCGCGTATCTGGACGAACACAACCGCGTCTTCTGGCGCTCGATGTCGTCATTTCAGAACGGCACGCATTTTCTCGCGCTCGAGCAGTACGCGACGGCCGAGGTCTGCTTCCGCGCCGTAATAGAATCGTATCCGGAATGCGACGAGGCGCACGCCAACCTCGGTTACTCTCTTCTGATGAGATACTGCGACGGCCTCGAGGAAGAGGACCTGCGCAGATACAACGTTCCGCAGATACTGACCGGCGCATTTTACCGCCGGCCAGAGTCCCTGACGCGGAGCGGCGTGCGCGGCGTGGACGACGAGCTCTGGTGGGACGCCGTGGGCGCGCTCCGCGAAGCCGTCAGGCGCAACCCCTCCCTCGCGCTGGCGCACGCCAATTTGGGACTCGCGTATCTGCTGCATCCCAAGGGCGTCAGCGAAACGGCGGACGCCTGGAAGCATTTCCGGAACGCGCTCGACCTGCTGCCGGCCGACACGAGCGCCGACATCGCTTCCGCGGCCGCGGTCAGGCTCAACGCGGCGGCGGCCAGGATGACGGCCGGCGAATACGACGACGCGGAGAAGCTCTTCGCGGACCTCGCCCTTATAGAATCCCTGCACCCCGGGGAGCTCGATCAGGACTTCAGCGAGGCGTACAGTTTCGCGCGGGCCGACCTGCTGCTGCGCAACGCGGGCGGATCCGAGCGGAAGAAGCGCTCGCGCGAGGCCCTCAAGCTTTTCAGGGAATACCTCGCCTCGGCGGAACCCGGCGCGGTCTGGTGGACGCTCGCCTACGAAAAATACCAGCAGCTCTGCAAGACCGAGAACGTGAAAGCCCACGCACGGGAGGAGTTCACCGGCGGCTCGAAAACCCGCGTTACCTACAGGCCTTCGACGGCCCTGACCGTGGCCGGGCACACAATCGCGCTGTCGTTGCCGCCCGAGGAAGCTTTGAAAGCCCTGGGCCCCTGCGAGCGCCTGCCCGTCATACAGGGCAGAAGCCTCTGGAGATACTCGTATCCGCAATACGGCATAGAGCTGCTCGCGACCGAGTACGAGATACTCTCCATTCATCTGACTTCGGCGCAGGCGCCCGCACTGACCATCGAGGCGCACGGAGTGGCGCAATCGGCGAACAGCTTCAGCGTCATGGTCGGCATGCCGGCCTCGGAGGCGGGCGCGCGATTGAACGCGCTGGGCAAATGGACGGCGGATCCGATCGGAAGGACAGGCAAGACCTGGTACAGCCCTTTTCTCGGAGTCGGATTCAGGAAGTCAGGCGACAGGATTTCGGAAATCATCATCATGCAGGCGCCGAGGCAACTGTGAGCCCGGCCGGGCATCGGAAGGCAAGACGGCATTCAACCAATAGAAAAAGGAAGCGGAAATGAAATCACTTCTCGGTATCGGGACCGCGGCGCTTCTCTGCGCGCTCGCAACGTCGGCCCCCGCGCAGGAAACTCCCGCCGCGAAAGCTCTGCGGGCAATGGTGAAAAAAGCCGAATACGCCGTCATCAAGGACGGACAGGAGAACGGCGTCTCCTACATCAGTTATCACGTTCCCAGCGGCGCCGCGACCTGCAGGATGGTGGCCATCGTATTCAAGAGCGACTATTTCAACCGCGACATGGTGCTCTTCCAGGCGCTCTCGTCCGTCGATTTCTCCGAAAGCGAGGAGACCATCGCGCAGCGTTTCGTCACGCATCTGATAATGATGAACACGGGTTACCAGATCGGATACTGGGCCTTCGACACGAAGGACAACAGCCTGTGGTTCAATCACCAGATGCTGGCAGAGCAGCTCAAGGGGATGAAGCAGAAGGATTTCGAGCGCCTCTGCCAGTACATGACCGGCGTCGTCACCGCGACCGACTCTCAGTGGAGCGAACTCGACAAAGCCGAGCAGCTGTCGGCCGAGGAGCCGCTCGGCATGACGGGCGGCGAGGCGCCGGCGCTGCGCCTGCTGAAGGAAATTCACAAGGATTACCTGCGGAAGTAGCGGCTGACCGTTCCCTCCCCGCCCCCGCCCGGGCCTGAGTCTTTTCTGAAGCCCGGAGGCGGCGCGGATCCAGCACGTGAAGCGCACGAAAACGGAGCCGGCGTGAAATCGATCATAAAGCGGACCCTCGGAGCGGCAATACTCTGCCTGCTCTGCTCGGCGGGCCGGGAGCTGAGGGCGCAGGAGCGATTCGACAACGGAAGTTTCCTGGCCATGGCGGATTCCGCCGCCCGCCTGGGCGCGAGCGACTTCATGAGTTTCATCCGCGGAAACGCCGCGTCCATCACGCTCGGCAATCTCGACTCTCTCACTAACAGGCCGTTCGCGGACTCCCTGCCCAACGAACAGGACCTGTTGCTCGCAAAATTGATCGCCGGCGAACTGGGCAGGACGGACATGGCGGCGTTGGTCCACGAGCGCTACGCGACCTATTACATCCTCCACGGGAAGCAGGACACCAGCATACTCGAAAGGGCCGCGCTTTTCCGGAAAGCGAGCGACAGCATGGTCATGGCCGCGCTTTTCCGGCTTGCCGACGGCGACACTTCACTAACCCTGTCCGTGCTGTACCAGCTGGCCTGGCTGAACACCCGTCTCGGCAACTGCGAGCTTTCCCGTTCGGCTCTTGAAACAGCAGACGCGCTGCTCTCCGGCGGACGCATTCCGGACTCCTGCGCGTTTCTGCTGGAGATGGGCGCCCTCTCATCGTCCTGCGGGATCTTCGATGCCGCCGATGAATACCTCCGAAGGGCCTTGGCCGGCGCGTCGGCGCCCGCCGACGGCAAGGATTCCATGCTTCTGGCGGCCATCTATGAGGAATTGGGGAATGTAGCCGCCCAAACACACAACTGGCGGGCGCACACGTATTACAGCAAGGCGCAGAGCATTTACATACGGACCGGCGACCGCGCGGGGGAGTTCAGAATATGGGACGCGTTCGTACAGCGGGCGAGGAGCACGGGCGCCGCGGAGGAAGCGAGGGACCTGCTGGCGTTGCAGGCGGCCATCGCGCATTCGATGAACAACAATGATATGCTGTTCGCGACGCTTTCCGGTCTCTGCCGGCTGGAAATCGACGCGGGCAGGCATTCCGCCGCCGACAGCATTTGCGCATCCATGGGCGCGCTGATCGAGGCCGAGGATTTGCGGCAGCTCGATCTTGCCCAGCTGCAAGCGCAGATCGCCTTCGGCAGGGAGGATTTCGCGCAGGCGCGGGAAAGGCTGCTCTGGGTGCTGCGGCATTCGGATGCGAAATACGCCGATGCCGGCCTGGCGCAGATTATGAGCCTGCTTGCGCTCACGGAGGAACGCCTGGGAAATCCGGACAACGCGCTCGGTTTTCACAAGGAAGCCGTGCGCATTCTCGAGAGTTCGAGAAAAGGCGTTTATTCCGCCTCCGACAAGTTGAATTTTTTCGCCTGGAACCTGAACATATACGAGCAGGCCGCGGGCTTTTACCTGAGAAGCGGGCGCATAGAGGATCTGTTCTCCGCCGTGGAGAGCATGAGAAGCCGCGTCTTTCTAGAGGATCTCAAGGCCAAACAAGGCAGGACCGCTTCGCGGACGGAAGCGGCCTCCCCTATCGCCCGGTACAGGGACCTCATCTCGAGAACATATCTGGAAATCGAGACTACGGATGAAAACGAATGGGCGAAACTGGACCTGCTGCAGAAGAAAGTCCATGCCTACAGCGACACGCTGGAGAGGCTCGAGAAGAACGTCACGGCCGGCGGCTTCGAACCTCCGGCTTTCCGGGAAGCCGCCCGCACGCTGGCCCGGCCCGGCCAGGCGGCCTTCTCTTACTTTCACGTCGATTCGTCGGTGTACGCTTTCGTGCTCACTTCCCGCGGAGCGCGGCTGCACGATCTCGGGACGGACACGGCCGAGCTGAACCGCTTATGCGATGATTTCCTGCGCGTCGTATCACCCGCCGGGAATCCGCCGGCGCTTGTGCTTCCCACCGAGCCCGATCCGCTATACGAGGTCTGCGTGCTGCCTCTGCGGCAATACCTGAGCGAGGAAGACACCGTCCTGATCATAGTTCCGGACGGGCGCCTCCGCTCGCTTCCCTTCGAGGCCTTGCTGACCGCATACACGCCCGGCAACGAAGCCCGAAGCAGGCGCAGATACCTGATGGACGACTTCCGCATCCACTATTACCCGAGTCTGAGCGCGCTCGCGGCGCTCAGGGATATCAAAGCGAAAGCGAAGCGGGGTTCGGCCTATCTCGGCATGGGCGACGCGGTGTACGATTTCGAGAATTTCGCGGCGGGCGAGCCGGAAAAGGGAGCGCGGCTGGACGGCGAGGTATTCAGATACATGGAAGCCGCGCGGATCGACAGCATTAAACTCGACCGCATCGATCCCGGAGGCAGAGAGAACACCGTTCCGGCCGAAATGTTCAGGGAAAAGGGCGTCCGCGCCGACGTGCTTCTGAGGCAGGAAGCGGTATCGGCATATCTGAGGCAGGCGGATCTGCGCGATGCCGGCTATCTGCACCTGGCGGTGCACGGCGCCCTGGGCCGTCTCGTGCAATGCCTGATATTCAGCCGTCTGCCCGGCCAGCCGGACCACGGCGTAATCACATCGGACCAGCTGCGCGATATCGACCTCAACGCGCGGCTGGCGGTTTTCAGCGCTTGTTATTCCGCCGACGGTTTCGCGATCCCGGGGGAAGGGGTCGACGGGCTTGTCGGCGCCGCCTTTATTGCCGGCGCCGACGCGGTGATCGCGTCGCTCTGGAAAGCGAGCGACCGCACGAGCAGGGAACTGATGATCGCCCTTTTCCGGGAAATCGTCCGCTCCTCAGCCGAGCCGGGCGAAGCGTTGAGAACGGCCAAACGCGCCATGCTGCGTGACCCGGACATAGACCCGCGCTTTCTGCATCCGTTCTACTGGAGCGCATACGTGATTTATGGCGAGTGAATCCGGACCGGCACCGCGTATCGCGCCGGCGTTCATGTTCCTCGCCTGCGCCGCCTTCGCCTGCGCCGTCAGCTCGGGCGGCTGTTCGGGGCCTGCGGCGGAGGCGATAAGTCCTCCCGCCGCCTTTCACGGGACCTGGAAGGGAGCGGCCGTGCAGGATTCGCTGAACAGCGACGCATGGACAATGGAGCTTTTGATAAGCGATACCGCATGCCGCTTCTCGCGTCCTTCCATCAAATGCAGCGGCACGATGTCCGTAATGTTGCATGACGGCGACAGACTGCTGTTCAAGGAGAAACTCGACGGCAATTGGACCGGCTGCGTGGACCGCGGCCTGTCCGAGATCACCTTGCGGGGCGATTCCGTGGCGTTGTACAGATTGTATTTTGAAAACGGACGCGCGGCCGCCGTCGGCACCCTGTTCCGCGCGGAGCGCTGATGCGGCGGCGTGTCGGGAAATTCGGCTATGCGCAGTCGATGCACACCGGGGATGCTACTATCGAACCGAAGCGGAGGAGTTCGGCCGGTGGCGGAGCCCGGCGTTGGAATGGTTCAGCGGGAGTGCTGTACGTCCTCGCGCTGATCTCGCTTGCGCCTGCCGGGTGCGACACAGCGCGGCGCTGCCTGCCCGCCGCCTTCCGGGGCGAATGGCACGGAGCGGCCGTGCAGTACGATTCGCTCGGGCAGAGCTCCTGGACGATGAGGATACTGCTCGATGAAAAGCTCCCGAGCGTGGAATACAAGTCTCTCGGCTGTACGGCGGCTCTCGAGCTGCTGGATTGCGAGGGGAACACCGTGCGTTTCAGGGAGCATTTCACGCCGGATCACGGCAAGCGGTGCGTGGACGGGGGTATCACGGAGTTGACGCTGATCACCGATACTTCGGCGAGGTTCTCCTGGTATTTCGCGGACGGGAGGCCCGGGGCCGTCGGCTCGCTGTTCAGGACTGCTCGGAAATAGTTGAGTATTTACTTTTTTTACCTGTGACGAGCAGGTACTTGTCGTCTCAACGGTGAACGAGAAACGGGGGAACTGGGAACTGGGTACTGGGTACTGGGTGAATGGAAGAGGGAAGAGGGAAGAGGGAAGTTCTTCAAAGGTAATGGTGTCCCACAACGCCGGCCTTACGCGCAGCGAAAAAAAATCCTTGGCGTCATGGCGTCATGGCGGTTCAATTATGGCGTCTTGGCGGTTGGAATAACCCTCCGTTCCTCCCTGTGATTTTTTCTTTAAGCGACGTGAAGTTTATCCGCCGAAGTCACACGAGGTGTGACGAAGGCGGACTCCCTGTTTTCTTTTCTCAATTCCCTCGCATCTCCGAAGCAGCACACCTTTGCGAATATCACATTCGTTTGTGAAATGAAATCCGCTACCACGCGAAGTACATCCTTTCATCATTCCTCATTCCGATTCATTGTTCCCCGATCATCTGATTCGCGTGATTCGAAGGCTATTTGAAAGATCATCCGATTCTATCCGAGTCCTCCGCGAGCTTGCTCATCCCCCCCACCCTTCCCCCCGCTTCGGCATTGATTCCCCCTGCGGTTATCCTTATGTTTCTCCTCAGAATTCGTCTAAAAAAAGCGCAAGCCACCCGGCCGACATGAAACAAGCAGAGAGGGCGGATACTCAGCCCGTCCCGATACTCATCGCCGACGATCATCCGATTTTCAGAAAAGGCCTCCGCTAAATCCTCGATGATGAACCGCGGCTGCTTCACAACAAAGAGGACGAAGCGGCGCTTCATCAGGCGCAGTTGATCGGGAAGCCGAGATTCGATCGCACATACACAGGAGGAAAAATGCCACGAAAGCGGATAATCGACATGCCGGGT
>CAYLZD010000074.1:0-11500 GCA_964388275.1 uncultured Chromatiales bacterium | reverse complement strand
CACACCGGCACGCCGTCAACCGTGATCACCCGGCCGGAAATGCGCTGCTGTGCGAAGGATGTCCGGAGGCAGAATCCGGATATCAAAAGTGCAAGCGCAAAAGCGGCGCAAGCCGGCATCCATGTCCGGGACGGACGGTGGACGACAGAGCAAATAGCGATACGCATCGGCACATCTCCTGCAACACCGAAAAACTTTATTTCAAGCTATCGAAACAGCGCGAGAATGTCAACCTCTGGTAGGATGAGGCGCTTGCTTCGGGACAAGTTAGATCGAAGCGCCGCGCAGGTCGCCGGCATCCGGAGGATTTTGCTCATTCCCCTACGTTTATATTCCGCAGGATTCCGATGTTTTTCTCGAACGGCGGAGCAATGACTCCGATTTCAGTGACGATGCCCGTTATCAGCGCAGCCGGTGTGACGTCGAAAGCAGGGGCGTAGACCTGCGCGTTCTCCGGCGCCGTGCGAACGCCTGCAAATTTGCTTACCTCCTCGGCCGGTCTTTCCTCGATAGGAATATCGGCGCCCGAGGGAATTTCAAAATCGATGGTGGAGACAGGCGCGGCAACGTAGAACGGTATGCCGTGATGCCGCGCCGCGACGGCGAGAGCGTAGGTGCCGATCTTGTTGGCCGTGTCGCCGTTGCGGGCGATGCGGTCGGCGCCTGTGATCGCGAGGGTGATTTTTCCCTGGCGCATGACAGTAGCGGCCGTGCCGTCCGTGATGAGCGTGGCGGGAATGCCGTGCTGCATGAGCTCCCACATGGTCAGGCGCGCGCCCTGCAGCAAGGGCCGTGTTTCATCGACGAAGACATGCACTCTCTTTCCCGATACGTGCGCCGTGACGATGATTCCCAGAGCGGTCCCGATACCGCCTGTGGCGAGAGCGCCTGTGTTGCAATGCGTTATCACGCCGGCGCCGTCGGGCACGAGTCCGGCGCCGAAACGGCCGATGGCCTCGCAGCGGCGCGCGTCGTCGGCGTGGATTTCCGCCGCGAGGGATGCGAGGGAAGCGGCGCAGAGCTCCGGTGTTTCCTCCCGCAGTATCAAATCGCGGCAGCGCTTGAGGGCCCAGAAAAGGTTGACGGCGGTCGGCCGGGCAGATGCGATAAGGTCGCAGGCGGCCAAAGTGCGGATGCGGAATTCCCCGGGCGGCAGATGCGCGTTGATGCGTGCTGCGAGCGCGGCGCCGCAGGCGGCCGCTATGCCGATAAGGGGCGCCCCGCGTATGGCCAGGCGGCGAAGGGCATCGACGAGTTCTTCCGTTGTGCGCGCCTCCCTGTATATGGTTTCGGCCGGTAGGCGGGTCTGGTCGAGATAGCGGATGGAGTTACCATCGAAGCAAATGACATCAAAATACAAGGCAGCCCCCTTCCAGCCGCGGATCCCGCCTGGTGGAGCATGCGGGACGTAGGCGTCGCACGCTTGAGATATCAGTCGTCAAAGGTGGTCATTTCCCTTATTTCACGATAGCGCGACATCACCTGTGCTTCGTTTAGATCGTGAATACCCCCGGTGCTGAATTCCTCCACACAGAATGACGCGAGCGCCGTTCCGGTGATCACGGCCCGTTTCATGGCGTCGAAGGAGAGGTCTCCATATTTCGCGAGGAGACCGGCGAAGCCGCCCGCGAAAGTGTCGCCGGCTCCCGTGGGATCCTTGATCTGCTTGAGCGGATAGGCGGGCGCGAGGAACATGCGGCCGCCGGACATCAGCAACGCGCCGTGTTCGCCTTTCTTTATCACAACGCTAGACGGACCCATGCCGAGGATCGATTCGCCCGCGGCTAACACGTTGGCCATGCGGGTCAGCATCTTCGCTTCCTGGTCGTTGAGAATGAGAACATCCACGCGCGCGATGGTTTCAAGCAAGGCATCATAGCTGGTGTCTATCCAGAGATTCATCGTGTCGCATATTACTATACGCGGATCCTTTATCTGATCGAGCACATGCGACTGCAGGGAAGGGTGTATGTTTCCCAGCACGACGATTTCGCTGGATTTCCAGTTCTCCGGAATCGTGGGCTGAAAATCCGCGAAAACTCCCAGCTCTGTGTACAGCGTGTCGCGGATGTTCATGTCCTCGTGATAGCGGCCGCCCCAGCTGAATGTCTTCCCGTGTTCCACTCTCACCAATCCCTCGAGGTCGATATCCCGCGAGCGCAGGTAGTCGACATGCTCTTCAGGAAAATCACCGCCCACAATGCCCACGAAACGCACGCCGGGCGTGAAAGAGCTTGCCGCTATGGAGATGAAGGTCGCCGCCCCTCCGAGGGCCTTGTCCATGCTTCCGAATGGAGTTTCAAGATAATCGAGCGCAACGGAACCGACGACGAGTATGGTCATGGGGAGTGAATATGGTGAATACAGTGAATACGGTGAAAATGGTGAATACGCTATTAGCTTCGAGAATGATGTTTACTCCCCACTCCCCACTCCCCACTCCCCACTCCCTACTCCCCACTCCCCACTCCCCGCAGCACTTCGATCATCTGTTCGTGTATCCGTCCGTTGCTGCCGAGGAAAGGCGGTTTGTAGAGGTCGTGGGGCCTGCCTTCGAAATCCGTGACCACGCCGCCGGCTTCCTCGATCAGCAGGGCGCCGGCCGCTTTGTCCCAGGGATGAAGGTTCACTTCCCAGAAACCGTCGAAGCGTCCGGCGGCGACGTAGGCGCAGTCGAGGGCGGCGCTGCCGAGGCGGCGCACGGCTTGAGCGCGGTTGAGGAAGGCGAGGAAGCGTTCCTGGCAGCGGTCCGGATTTTCGCGCAGGTTGTAGGGAAAGCCGGTCACGAGGAGTGAGCGATCGAGATCGTCAGCGTCGGTCACTTGGAGCGGGGCGCCGTTCAGGAAGGCGCCGGCGCCGCGTTCGGCTGAAAAGAGTTCGTCGCGCGAAGGATCGTACACCACGCCCGCCACGATTTCGCCGAGACGTTCGACGCCTATGGATACCGAGTATATCGGAAGTCCGTGTGTGAAATTAGTCGTACCGTCGAGCGGGTCGATTATCCAGCGGCATTCGGATCTTCCGTTCCTGGCGCCGCCCTCCTCGCCGAGTATGGCATGGTCCGGAAAGTGGCGGAGGATAATGGAGACTATGGCTTCCTCGGAGGCGCGATCGGCTTCGGTGACGAGGTTGTTGGATTGTCCCTGCTTGGTTTCGACCCGACGGAGTTTTCCGACGAAATCCTTCAGCAGTGAGCCCGCCTCGCGCGCCGCCGCGACGGCGACTTCGATATACGATTGTTCGATCTGCATACGGATGCAAAGTAGGCAGAAAAAGGGGAAAGCTCAATGGGGAGCGTCTAGAGTCTCGACCTTCACCGGTACCGAGGGAGGCGATTCCGCGCCGTTGCTGTTCATGACGGATATCGAGTATGTATGTATGGAAGCGTCGGTCAGGTCGTCGTCGACGAATTCAAGCGACCGGGGAACGATCGAGCGGTACATACGCAGCGGTTCGCCTTCGGACGCGCGGAAGAGCACGAACCAGTAGTCGCCTTCAATGCCAGCGGGGCGGTCCCAGGCGAGCGTCACAACCTTTTTCTCCTTGTCGTACCGGGCTTGGAGGTTGAGCACGGCCGGTAATTTGGAACTCCTCGGCAACGCAGCTCTTATGGCGTCGCGCTCCGAGCTGTTGCCGGATTTGTCCCTGGCGAGCAATTCGTAGCGGTACACCGCGCCGGCAGTGAATGAGGTGTCCGTGAAGGACGTCATGGAAGGCGGGAAACTGCGATAGAATCCCGCTTTCCCTGTCTCTCCGTCGAGCCGGTAAAGAAGCTGTGCCTCGATGTCCTCGTCCGGCGAAGCTGTCCAGGTCAGGGTTATTCCGCTGTCCACGACATCGGCCCCTGTGAAAACCGGCCGTAGAGGCGGGACCAAATCCGGTATCGGAAGAGATATCCTTCCGCAGGTTCCCGACATGTTGCCGTTCTTATCCAATGCGAGAAGATCGTAGTAGACCCGCCCGGCGCCGGCCGCAATATCGACGGTGTCGATGAAGTTGTTTTCTTTCCGGAAACGCGGCGTCATTAACAGCATCTCGCCTCCGGGGTTGAAGGAGCGGAATAGTTGATATCCGAAGACATCTGCTTCGGGATTCGGATTCCATTCGATGCGCACGACTCCGAGCGTGTCCATATATGCTTTCAGTCCAGTCGGTGTGGAGGGTGGGATAGAATCCACGACGACAAGCTGTTTGGGCCAGGACGCCGCCTCGTTGCCCGCTTTGTCCACCGATGAAACCGTATAAAATGTTTCTTTCTCATCCGGGGTCTTATCGACGAACTCGCGTGTTGAGGCAGGGAGCAAAGATCTGTTGAGGATTTTATATTCACCGTTTTCCGTTGCGCATCGGTTGACGCGGAAGCCGGCGAGGTCGCCGCCGGATCCTTCCTGATAAATCCACGCGAGTACTACTTCGTTCCCGCCGGAGTATTCGGGATTACGGAGAGAGGGCGCCGGAGGAGGCGTCAGGTCGCGAGGGGAAGCTGCAATTTCGGCCGCCTCGCCAAGTTCGGCGAAAGGCGTCAGTCCCCGTACCCGGTACCGGTATACGCGTCCGTTCACAACGGCCGTATCGATGAACAGCGCCGCCGAGGATCCGCCTCCGCCGTCGGTCATGTCGGATGCCACGGGAGCTTCAGGAGTGATACAGATATAAGTGCGTCCATCGTCATCCGAGCGGAATACGTGGAAGAATCCGTATTGGTTCGGCGCGAAATCCATCCAGCGGAGCATCACGCGTCCGTCCCCTCCCTCGGCAGTCAGTTGTGCGGGGGCGGGATCCATCCCTTCGTCCGCCGCTCTGCATTTTACGACGGAAGTGTCGCCGGGCCGGGCATCCGCCGCAATCATAATTCGGTACTCGTACATCTCACCCTTGCTCACCGTGATGTCAACAAATCGCAAGCCGAGCGCCTGAGCCGCCGCCGCATCCCTGTCGGCGGCGAGAAGAGCCAGTGTCACCGCCCCCTGTTCGTCGGGCGGGGCGTGCCGTTCATCGCCGGATCCGGGCAGGTTGAGCCGTTCAATATAAACGGCTGACATGGCGGCGCCGATCCAGAAGTTGCTGCCGTCGGAGCGGGACGCGACGGTTGCGAGCGACCAGGGCTTTATCGCCCTGCGGGTCAGTTGCTCCCATTCGCCGGCGGACCGGCCGGATGCGGCGATGATTGCCCTGCGCTGAAGGAGGCAGCCGGCCTTCTTCCAGCGCTGCCAGGAAGCGAGGGATGCCGGCGCCCATCGCAACAAAACGGAGTCGGCATTTCCTTTAGCAATGATATGCAGAGAGGCGCCCGGTTTTTTCGTCGAGTCTGCCGCTGCGACGCCATGCGGACGATGCTCCTCCGCAAACACGTATGCCGCGAGGAACTGTCCGGTGAAAAGAATCAGCGCCGCTGCCGATGTATGAAGGTGCATGATGGATGTCCCGGTTTATCTGTTGATTTTCTGTTCGTCCGGTATGACGGTTCTTTCCGCCGCCTTTGATTTGAAGATGGCGGCTCGCTTACGGGATGCAACGGGTTCCGAAGTGGAAAGGCACGCTGACAGTTCCATTTATGCGGCCTCCGAGAAGATTGACGGTCCAGGATTTCACATACTGGAACCACATCGGATTAGGACCTCCGAAACTGGCGCTTTCACATATGTCGCCTGACCAGAGCGTCCTGCTTCCTCCATACCACAGAGGCGGACTGTTGCACCAGCTTTTGCAACACGGCCAGCATACTTTCCACCATTTCTTGCCTTTGCAACACCATCCCGCTTCGCAGCAGTAACTTGGTATCGGATTCGGGATATCAGGCCATTCGACGCCGATAGAAGCGTTCAGGGAGAGAGCAAGACTGCCGGTCGCGTACCAACCTCTTATGCCGACCGGATCTCTGCCGCAGGCCGAGCCGAGATAGAGCAGGGCGGCGTCCGTCTTCACGCTGCCGGACGCGCTGCCGTACACGCTGCCGACTCCGAGTCCGACCGACTGTTTCCCAGTACTCACTGAAATATCTGCTCCAAAAGCCACTCCGATCCCGTCCGATACCGCGTCCGCGTCGTTGCGCTGCAGCGGCCTGCAGGCGGAGGGCGGCCCGGGCAGCGCTTCATCGCCCATCATGAAATATCCGCTTGCCGAAAGAAAATCCCCCAGACTGAAAGTCAACGGTTTCGACGGCTCTCCGATTTTCATCGACCAGTCGCCGGGATTGATGTGCAGCCTGAATCGGCCGACTTCACCGGCAATTGGATCCCTGTCAAAAGGCAGTCCTGCTTTCATCGAGAGCGACCCTGACCATTCCTTCCAACCCGATGTTGTGAACGAACCGCCGGCCTTCAGAGGCGCGTTGTTTCTGCTTTCCAGGAACCACATTCCATACAGGTCGAGATTGCCTGAAAGTTGGCGGAATGCAAACGGAGGGTCATTGCCGAAAGTCGCCCCCAGCCCGACATCGGCGATCAACATTTTGGGAGCGTTCGCCGCTCTTTTTCCCCATTTATTCTGGATTTTGCTACTCCACTTTCCCAGGTCTATCGGAACCGCGAATGTACCGATGGCCTTCAATCCCACGCTCGCGTTCCTGTCGGGAACGTATCTGAAGCCATCCAGCCCGGTGCCGATGGAAGCGAGCGAAATTGAAGTGTTGTCGATCGGGAATTCAAGCCGGGGTTCTTCAACGGCTCTCATTCTCCACCAGAGCCTGGCGTTGAGTCCATGCCAATAAATCATGGATGTGCCCAGCCTTTTCCCTGTAGACGAAATCACGCGGAGATCTCCATACCAGTATTTGAAATCGTTCACTTTGCCGACCAGCAAAATGCCGGCTACCGACCCCAAACCAAGCAAATTCGCATTGACCTGTCCCTGGAAACCGTCGCCGTAAGTGCCGTGTCCATCGAACATGTCGATTTCTCCTTCTACCTGGAACAACACGCTCAAGTTCACATTGAATCTCGCCTTCTCACGTATGCGTGTGAGCAGCTTTGATGTCCACGGTGAATCTGGGGTTCGAAACAGTCCGCCCCGGAAGCGGAAACGGCCGTCCGCGACACAACCGATATTCAGGGGTACGCGGATTTTCAGGGCCACCACTATGTCGCTGGTATCCGGATTCGAACCGCTCCCGGCGCGGCTGCGATTTTCGGTCGATATCGCTTGCGGATCGAAATCCCAGCCAAGCCAGGAATGATCACCGCTGTACCGCCATGCCGTGGCCGAGATATAGGGTTCTGTATTTTTCAAAAGCAGCTTGTCCGCCGTGAATTTTGTCTTGATGCTGCCGGTTACCGGATATCTGCCATCGAAGGCGAAAGTTGTTCTGGATGCGAACTCGACGCCGTATTCATTTGATAATGCGCCGGGTTTCACTTCGATTCTCGCCTGCTCGATATCGAAATTGCCGCCCCAAAGGGTGTTGTTGATACTTGTCTCATTTTTCAAGTCGAAAATCCAGTTGTCGACAGTTTGTTTTTCCATCAGCGCCGTGAAATCCAGCTCCCGGTCCGAAATCGGCAGGCGTAGTTTTCCGGATATGTTTCCGCTTACCAAATGATTGTTTTGAATGCGGAAGACGGCGCTTTCCGGTCTTATTCCCCACCCGCCGAGCGAATAATTCATGCCGGTTTCCGTGCCCGTTGCGCTCCAGATATGAGGCGCCTCGGGATCGGGAGCCGTCAGTCCGTTTGCATCAATTATGAGACCCTTGTAAGCGCAGTTCCACGGTTTGCGCTCCGTATCGTAGGCGGAGAACCTGATTATCGGAGGAACGACAAGATTGAAATCCGCGGCAAAGAATCCGGTCCAACCGGGAGTCTCGCATAACGACGGCACAGCTGTGCCCGCCGGTCCGGAAGCATTGGAGTTCGCGGACCTGTCCCAGATCATTCTCTCGCACATGAATGAAACGCCGGGGGCCGATTTGGACGCCAGCCGAATCGGCGCTACGGATTCGGCAAGGAAATCCGACAAGCTGCGAAGGTTTTTTCCTGTGAATTCGATTCGCGGAGGCCGGCTCAAAGGCGTTCCATCGGAAGACGCCGCGGAAAATGCCTCGGCTGGGAAGTCCACGCTTATGCGCGCATTGAATTCCGAGAAGCCGTCGCAGGTCCAGACGGCATTGCATCCTTCGATGACGTCGTACCCGGGTATTCTCACCCATTCAGTGTAGCAAATTCGCCATTTTTTAAAAATCGATCCGACGGTTCTGCATCTTTGAACAGGTATCCATTTCCATGTGAAATACGGCGTGTTATTTGAAAACTCATAGCCGAAATCCATAGCTGAAACCGCCTGGAACGGCAGCGGGTCGTCGAGCCCCAGCTTGGCGCTCCCATTTGAAGGTCCAAGAGGATGAAAACAGATATTCCTTCCTATGAAACCGATGCTTTTCCCCGGTCCGAGCCAGGGGAGGTCTGTCGACATGACCGCATTCAAATGTGCAGCTGTCGGCCGGAATTCCATCGCTGTGATGCAAATCACGCGGCGCTCGCCCCCGGCAATGTTGTCGAAACCCAGCGGCAGACCGGCTTGTTGATTCCACATGCGGCTGGCAAAACGCTCATTGTTTTGAACAAACTTGCAGAGAGCGATAATGTCCGCCTGCGATGAAATGGACGTGTTTGCGGTCAACTGGTGCAAGGACTGTGGAATGGATGTCACTGCGTCTGCGCGTGCAGTTGCATAGCCCTCGAACACCTGGTTGTTCACGTTCACTTTCAGACCGTTGAAGGCGACCGGAACGCGAATCTCGTTTAAGAAGCGGACCGAGATCTCTCCGTTCCCGCTCAGGCCCGCTGTACCCCCGCTGATGTTGTCGAGAATCAACGTGAAGCGTCCGATCTGCAGTTTGTCGCCTTTTTTCAGAGTCTGCGGTCCCGGCTCCGCCGGGGTCGGCGCTGCTGCGATGCAGTCTGCCGTACACTCATCCGGCAACTCACCTTCCGTTGCTTCTGATTTAAAATACGAGGGGTCGCTTGCCGTTGAGGAGAATTGACAGACGGCTCGATCAGCGCGGATGGCGGAGGGGTCATACGAGAGGACGAAAGACCAGCGATAGTATTTTCCTTTTGAGGGCTGAAAGCTATAGTCAGAGCCCGGATAATTGACGAAGCGCAGTTCGAGAGCATCCGCTTTTCCGGTTTCACTTCTCCTTACAATGTTCGTTGTGCTGTTTCCGGAGAACGAGGCCTCGAAAAGCACTCTATCGTTCGGATCGTTCGTCCTGCCCGGGGTTTGGTTCTGGTTGTTAGCCACATCGAATATCTGTAATCGTCCACCGGTAACGGCTTCCATGCGGATGCTTCTGTCGATGGAAACTGAAAATCTTGGCAAGCCGGTTCTTATGGTTTCATTGTTGGCGGGAGTCATCGCTTGTAAGGTCATACACACCGGATCCACCGCCTGGTACGTGAAAGCACAGACTTCGCTCCTCCCCCCGTTGCGGAACACCACGCGCTCGTTCAGGTCGTACACGCGCACCCGCCACGCGTAGGTCGTGCCGGACTCCAGCAATGGATCGGCGGCGGTGTTGGTGTACAGAGCCGATGCGAGGTCGCGCACGATGAAAAAGGGCGGATCGCCCGGGGATTCGATCGCAGTCTCGGGCGTTTTACCTGTGGGGACGGGGACCAGAAGGAGCTCGTAACGCAGGTTTCCGAGCTCCTCGGGCGGCACGCCGGCGACCGGTGTGGTCCACTGGAAAGTCAGCGTCTGCGGCAATAATACCTCCAACGGTTCGCCGCAGGCGGGGGTCATGGGGATCGGCACTTCTCCGAATTGTATCTGCAAGTCCATGCACCCCTCGGGAGGCGGCGCCGAGAGCTGCGCCCGAGTGTTGTAATCCAGCGCCCAGGCGCAGAGCGTGTAGTGTCCTTCTGGGAGGCGTCCGGTTCGAGCCACGAGGTCGCGGTCCACGCCCGTTCCCTCCACCTGGTTCTGGTTGAAGAGGTTCCAGTCCAGTCCGCTCAGCGTCTTCACAGAACCCGCTTCGATCTCGAACATCCGCATATCCACGTTGTCCTTCGAGCGTATGCGTATCGATCCGTCCTCGCTCTGGATGGACCCGCCGAGCCGGAACTCGTAGCGGTTGTTCGCGTCGGTGTTGCGCACCAGCAGTTGAACGCGCTCCGGGCGCGCTTCCCAGTCCGAAATTAGTGGACTGTAGGGGGGAAGGATGGTGACGGTCAGTTCGAGGGGATGATTCTGAGCCGCGGCCGGAAAGGAAAGCGCTGCCGCGCAGAACAGGAGCGGCACGATTGCGGGCGCTGAACGAAGACGCTTCATATGGTCATCCTTTGTGCGTTGTTTTTCAGGGCGCCGGCGCCGCGTCTGCTGCGCCGGCCTTGAAGGGATTCCAGTCGAAAGTGTGCGAGTAGTCGGCCGATGCCGTGAATTCCTGGAACTCGGGATTTAAGGTGGATCCGGCGCCGTTCTGGCTTCCGGAGATTCTCAGACCGAAGCGATCGGTCTTCGTGGCGGCATACGTCAGTCCGATGTTCTCCGTGATGACGCCGGACGCGCCTGTGGAAGCGGTTTTCACATTTGAATAACCGATGCTCACGCTCAGTCGCAGCACATTGTCGAACAGTTGCGTCGATGCGGTCAGGTTAATCCCTGCCACCCGCGTGCCCCCGGTCGAAGTTTCCGTGTTGGAGTAGGTCATCGAGGCGTTGCCGGACAGGGGGTTGTTCTTCATGGCGAGTGTGTAAGAGAGCGAAGACAGGAGCGTGGTCGCGCCGGAGAAACGGCCGGTGAAAGCGTTGAGGTCGTCGTATTTCATGTAGGATCCCGTCAGAACGAACACGTGCCTGAGCGCGGGCGCATCGAGCATCAGGCGGGGTGTGAGAGAGAGCGAAGTGTTGACGTTTCGCACTCGTATGGAATCGTTGAGAGGCGCACGCGACGCGCTTTGTCCGGTCGAATAATTCGAGAACTGCGCGTCCACTCCCCAGGCCGGGCCGGGAGTCCACCCAATGCGTCCGGATGTGATGACGCGCGAGGTCGTTGCCGCCTTCGTCCTGCTCACATTGTCGCTCTGCAGGCCGAGCGAGCCGCTGACGCGCATTTTCCCCGAGAAGAGCTGGAAGCTCGGGGCAATGGTGATGTTCCGGAAATCGGTCGTGAAGTAGTACGCTCCGAAGGATGTATAGTCGGGTTCCACCAGTTCGTATCCCAGGCGCAGTCCCATGAACGGAAGCTTTAGGTTCACGCCCGCCCGGCCGGCGAAGGACAGCGAACTCGAGGTGCGCACATCCATAAGCCCTTTGAGCTTCTCGACGCGCGCGAACATCTTGTTCGAACTGATGCCGCCGGCCGACAGCGATGGCGAGCGAAGATTGCGCGTCAGGAAAGCGCCGCCGATCTCCAGGTCGACGGTGGCTATTTCGGCAAAATGAACCAAGGCGTTGACGCCCAGAGCAGCATTCTCCATGGGCAAGATCCCGGCGGGGGCGCGGGCGAGCGATGCCGTGTCGTCCTTTCCATAGAAGAAACTGATGCCGGCGCGTTTCGTTTCATC
>CAYLZD010000073.1:0-11627 GCA_964388275.1 uncultured Chromatiales bacterium | reverse complement strand
ATAATGAATCCGCTGGTGTGGGCTAACCCCCCCCCCCCCCCCCCGAGTGTCGCATAAAAAAGTGTGAATATGAAGGTTTTGAACCGAATCATAGCGCTCTCCCGGGAAATGAAAACATGCAACGCAGAATGAACTACGTAATGAAATATCATTCGCCATAAACATATTGAATGTTTTCCGAAAAGTCAAGGATATAGGATATTTATTTCGGTTATCCCGTAAATAGACCGGCGTCGTCCCATCATCCACATCGGCCGGGAAGCGGCAAAATCCCCTACGGAGCTCACCGGTGGTCGAATTTACGCGAGACAAGACCGATCGTACATTGTCCTTCTCGACTAACCGGGCGGTTGAATGAAGCGGTCTCGAAAACCGTTATACCCGTAAGGGTATCGAGAGCTCTCCGCCAAACTACGCTCTGCCTCTGGCGGAGCTTCGTTTGGCAGGCCATGGTAATAAATGGGACCTGTCCGACGAAGCTCTCCGCCAAACTACGCTCCGCCTCTGGCGGAGCTTCGTTTGGCAGGTAGGAGAGCGTAGTCGGGCCTGTCCGACGAAGCTCTCCGCCAAACTACGCTCCGCCTCTGGCGGAGCTCCGTTTGGCAGGTGGGAGAGCGTAGTCGGACCTGTGCATGGCCGTATCCAATCCCGTTGCCGTTGCCGCGCTGTCAGGAGTAGAAAGCAATTCCGCCGCATGAGGGCGGCCAAGAGAAGAATCCAGAGCGAGCTGTCCGATCACGGATATCATTGATCAGGGCGTGAAAGCAGCCGTCTTTCGTTTGAAGTTCGAAGCATCGTAGATCGCTTGCCGCCGCGGCATATCGAGAGATATTTCACGATAATGCGAAAATCCATTTTTTTCGAGATGGGATTTGCGTATTGCGATAATTCGGGTTAAATTAGTGGGCGGTTAATCGAGAATTATTTCTCTACATCGTAAAAACACTTCCTTTTCACAAATCCAACACAGCAGTTCCGATGCCAGAAAACTTGACAGCGACAGCCGGCAAACAGGAAGCGCGTTCCGCCGACAACCGCTTCAAATATCTTGACCGCGCTCTCAGCAAGCACCAGTTCAGAGGCGACGCGCTCATCGAAATTCTTCACACCGCCCAGGAATTGTTCGGTTATCTTTCTCTCGACCTGCTGTTGTACATCTCTAAGAGTCTGCGCCTGCCGCCCAGCAAAGTTTACGGAGTAGCGACTTTCTATCACTTTTTCTCGCTGAAACCAAAGGGCGAACACACGGTAACGATATGCATGGGAACGGCCTGCTACGTGAAAGGCGCGTCGGCCCTGCAGGTGGCCGCCGAGCATATCTGCAAGTGCAAGCTCGGAGAAACCACGCCGGACGGGAAAGTGTCGATACAGAGCGCGCGCTGCGTTGGATCCTGCGGCATAGCGCCCGTGGTAGTCTACGACAACAACGAAGTGGCGGCGTGTGTCACGCCGGAACAACTCGGCGCCAAAGTGCGGTCCTGGATCGAGGAGGCATCATGACAATAGACGAACTGTACGAGATCGGACAGAAATTCCGGAAGAATCTGGAAGAATTCACCGCAGAAATCCACGTGTGCGGATCCGGCGGCTGCGTTTCATCAGGCGGGCTCCAGTTGCGTGAAACTCTCGAGGCCGCCTGCAAGGAGCAGGGGGTGACCGGCAGTGTGCGCGTCATAAGCACGGGCTGCATGGGACTTTGCGGCGCCGGCCCGCTCGTCCGAATACATCCTTCGAACACGCTGTACGCCAATGTAAAGCCCGAGGACGCGGAACGAATCGTGCGGGAACATATAGTGAACGGAAAGCCGGTGGAGGACATCTCGTACGCGGTCGACTCACCCTTCTTCGCGCGGCAGACGCGCATAGCTCTGAAGAACATGGGATGCATCGATCCGGAATCCATCGAGGACTACATCGCCCACGGCGGGTATGAAGCCCTCGCCAAGGCGATCACATACTACACGCAGGACGGCGTCATACTCGAAGTCCGTTCCAGCGGTCTGCGCGGAAGAGGCGGCGCCGGCTATCCCACGGGTCTGAAATGGAGCATCGTCAGGAAAGTCAAGTCGAATCAGAAATACGTCGTGTGCAACGCCGACGAAGGCGATCCGGGCGCTTTCATGGACAGGGCCATGCTGGAGGGGAATCCGCACGCCATTCTGGAAGGCATGGCGATAGCCGGATACGCGGTCGGCGCCAGCCAGGGCTACATCTATGTGCGCGGAGAATACCCGCTGGCGATAGAGCGTCTCAAGAAGGCCATCAAGCAGGCCGAACGGATGCAGATGCTTGGCAACCGGATCTTCGACTCGGAATTCAACTTCCGCATCGATATACGGATAGGCGCGGGCGCCTTCGTCTGCGGCGAGGAAACCGCGCTGCTGTCGTCGATCGAAGGCCGGCGGGGACAGCCGAGGCCGAGGCCGCCATACCCCTCGCAGTCGGGGCTCTGGGGAATGCCGACGCTCCTCAACAATGTGGAAACTTACGCCAACATCGCCTCCATCATACTCAACGGAGGCAAATGGTACGCCGGAATCGGAACCGAAAAGAGCAAGGGCACAAAGGTTTTCGCACTCGCCGGACGCATCAAGAACACAGGCCTCATCGAAGTGCCCATGGGCATCACCCTGCGCGAAATCGTGTACGATATCGGAGGGGGCATCCCGGACGGCGGCGAATTCAAGGCGGCGCAGACAGGCGGCCCTTCAGGCGGCTGCATACCGGCCCAGCACCTCGACATCTCCGTCGACTACGAATCGCTGGCACAGGCGGGTTCCATCATGGGCTCGGGCGGTCTGATCGTCATGGACAAGACCTCCTGCATGGTGGACGTTGCCAAATTTTTCATGGAATTCTGCATGGACGAATCCTGCGGAAAATGCGTTCCGTGCAGAGTCGGCACCGTGCAACTGTTCAAGATTCTCGAACGCATGACCACCGGCAAGGCGACCATGAAGGATCTGACCACTCTGGAAGAACTCTGCGACATGGTCAAGGACACCAGCTTATGCGGTTTGGGACAGACGGCGCCGAATCCCGTAATCAGCACGCTTCATTATTTCCGCAAGGAGTACGAGGACCACATCATAAACCGCAGATGCGAAGCGGGCGCCTGCCCGATGCCGCGGACCGCGGAAGCCGCCATGAGCGGAACCGGCGATACGGCGGGCGGAACCGACGGCGCTTCCTCTCAGACGCCGGCGGATGAGACGGGCACGGCCGCCGCTCGAACTCAAGGCGGAGGAACCGCGGTTGCGGACGCGCGGAATGAGAAACAGGAAAAAGTCCGCAAAGGCCGGAGCGGCGGAACACGCCGCAAAGGCAATTGAACAAACGACGCCAGCGGGATGACGCCATGGAAGAAATCAAAACACTGACCATCGACGGCGAGTTCATCAGCGCTCCTGGCAGCGCGACGATACTCGAAGCCGCCATCGAACACGACCTGCACATTCCCACGCTCTGCAACCTGCAGGGCCTGAATCCGGTCGGCGCATGCCGCCTCTGCCTGGTGGAAATAGAAGGACAGAACCGCCTGCAACCGGCCTGCACCACGCGGGTGGAGGAAAACATGGTCGTCCATTCGAAGTCCGCCCGGCTCCTCAAATACCGGAGGATGATAATCGAGATGCTTTTCGCCGAGGGCAACCACCTCTGCTCGGTCTGCGTCGCCAACGGACACTGCGAACTGCAGAATCTCGGCTACGAAGTCGGCATGGACTCGGTGCGCTTCGACTATCTGTATCCTTCGAAGAAAGTGGACGCGACACACGACCGGTTCATCGTGGACCAGAACCGCTGCGTGCTCTGCGCCCGCTGCCTCCGCGTCTGCGATGAAATCGAGGGCGCGCACACCTGGGACATAGCCGGACGGGGGCTGGGGTCCTTCGTCGTCACCGATCTCGCCGGCGACTGGGGCGCATCCACCACCTGCACTTCGTGCGGAAAGTGCGTGCTTGTCTGCCCCACCGGCGCCCTGTTCGAAAAAGGCAAAGCCGTGGCCGAAATGACGAAGAACCGGGACTTCCTGCAGTATATCGTAAACGCCAGAGAGAAACAGCAATGGGTGAAATAAGAATAGCAACCGCCTGGCTGGGCGGCTGTTCCGGCTGCCACATGTCCTTCCTCGATCTGGACGAACGCCTGATCGAACTCGCGGGGAAAGCGAAAGTCGTGTACAGCCCGGTCGTGGACATCAAAGAGTTCCCTGAAAACGTGGACGTCGCGCTGGTGGAAGGCGCCGTGGCGAATTCTGACAACCTGGAACTGCTTCACATGATCCGGTCGCGATCCAGACTTCTGGTCGCTTTCGGCGACTGCGCAGTGGCCGGAAACGTCACCGCGATGCGGAACGGCATCGAACGGGACGCACTCCTCAAGGAGGTGTACGGCGAGATCGGCGCCGAGCTGGGCCGGACCGCGCACACCCCAATGCCGCTGCTGGAAGAGAGCGTGCGTCCGCTGGACAAGGTGGTTCAGGTGGACGCCTATCTGCCCGGCTGCCCGCCGCACGCGGATTTAATCTGGTTTGTAATTACCGAGCTGCTCGAAGGCCGCACGCCGACGCTCACAACCGATCAGTTGAACTATGGCTAAATCGAACCGTCAGATCACAATCGATCCCGTCACGCGCATCGAGGGACACGCGAAGGTAACTATACATTTCAACGACCAGGGTTCGGTGGAGGATGCGCGCATGCATGTGACCGAATTCCGCGGTTTCGAGAAATTCTGCGAAGGGCGGCTGGTCTGGGAAATGCCCGGCATCACCTCGCGGATCTGCGGCATATGCCCGGTGAGTCATCTTCTCACGTCCGCCAAGGCGGGCGACGACATACTCGCAGTGGAGATACCGCGAACGGCCGAGAATCTTCGCCGCATACTGAACCTCGCTCAATGGGTGCAGTCTCATGCGCTGAGTTTCTTCCATCTTTCCGCGCCTGATCTGCTGCTCGGCTTCGACTCGGATCCCGGCAGCAGGAACATTTTCGGACTGGCCGAAAGACACCCCGAATTCGCGAAGCGCGGCATACGTCTCAGGAAATTCGGCCAGGAAGCCATTGAGGAACTCGGCGGAAGAAAAATCCATCCGGTGTACGCGGTGCCCGGCGGAGTGCGAGCTCCCCTGTCGCCGGCTGCGCGGGAGAGGATACTCGCCGGCTTGCCCGAGGCGTATGACACCGCCGCGATGGGCCTGGAGTTCATAAAGGCGTTCATCGAGACCAATCACGGCAAGCTGGGCGTCTTCGGCAATTTTCCCACGCTATTCCTCGGGCACGTCACCGACGACGGAGGTTTGGAATACTACGACGGCAAGCTTCGAGTCGTCGACAGCGGAGGAAACATCGTTGCGGACAAGCTGGACCCGCGCAACTACAAGGATTACCTGGCGGAAGCCGTAGAGGACTGGACTTACCTGAAATTCCCGTATTACGCGCCTCTGGGATATCCGCAGGGCAATTACAGAGTCGGCTCGCTGGCGCGGCTGAACGTCTGCACACACACTGGATCGCCGAAATCGGACAAGGAGCTCGTCATTTTCAAGCAGATGGCCGGAACCAGGAACGTGGTTCTGAATTCGTTCTACTATCACTACGCGCGCATGATCGAGATTCTCTTCGCCCTTGAGCGCATGGAGGAGCTTCTGACCGATCCCGACACGGCGAACCAGGAAGACTACCGGGCACGGGCGTTCTCGAACAAACCGCATGGCGTCGGCGCCTGCGAAGCCCCGCGGGGCACCCTGTTCCACAATTATCTCGTTGGAAGAGACGGAATCATCCAGCGCGTCGACATGCTCATCGCGACGGGCCAGAACAATCTTTCGATGAACAGGACGATCAGGCAGATCGCGATGCATTACATCGGAGACCCCGAAACGGAGATTACGGAAGGAATTCTCAACCGTATCGAAGCAGGCATACGGTGTTTCGATCCCTGCCTGTCCTGCTCGACGCACGCGATCGGGATGATGCCGCTGACGGTAAGTTACGTCGACAGCGAAGGGCGGGTTTTGCGGACAGGGGGAAGGCGGCAGGGCTCATCGCTGTAACACCACGGCCGCCGCGCGTGTCTCCGGCGTGAAACCTACCGCGATGCAGGTGCGTCCCTTGTAATCGCAGGAGGTCAAAGATCTGAATTCCGGAAGCAGCCAGGTTCGCCAGTTGTTTCCGTTGTAATGCGCGATAAGACCGTATGCTCCTACAGCGGCGCCGGCAGCGAACGATTTCTACTTTTGCTTGCTTTAGCATATCTTACTGATCGGTTATTCTACGGTCAGTTTGTCAACAAGCAGATTCCAGCCATGAAAAACGCTCTTTCCATCGTAGCAGCATTTCTAATCGTCTCCACAGCCGCGGCGCAGGAAAGCGTGCTGAAGCCGATTTCCATCGGACCGGCCGTGACGTTCAATGTGACGCGCAATATCGTCGATTACAAGGTTGCGGGGCCGGACCGCTCCTGGAACCTCGGCAGCCAGATCGGCGTAATGGCCGACATACCCGTCGGCGAGCAGTATTCGGTGATCGCCGGACTGGGCTACTACACGCTGTCGTTCAAGGACGTCAACAAAGCGGTGGATTACACTTCGCCGGGAGGAGAGGACAGGGACGATCTTCTGGACAAAAGAGTGAGCGGCATGCTGCTGACCACGGAGGGATCGCTCAACTACCTCGCCTTGACAACGATGTTCAGGGTCAGCAATTTCTGCCTCGGTTTCACATTCGGCGTGCCTCTCACGGCGAAAATCACGAATTCCTTCGACAAGGATTACCAGTTTCCCGTGACTTACCCCTCTCCCGCCGGAGAAAGATATCAGCTGAAGCAGGACATTTCCCCGCCTTCCTCGGAGCGGAATTTTCTCGTGGAAGCAAGGATAGGCGGCGATTTTCCGATCTGGGAACATGAAAAAGGCAGTCTTCATTTCATGATCAGCGGCGCCTATCCGCTAACCCAGCATCTTGCATCCGCCCGCGGCGAGGACGAACCAGGCACAGGACTCAAGGTGACGCTGTTCCCGAGACTTGACACGAACTTCCGCCTGCCGTCCATATCGGCCGGAGTCAGTTACCTGTTCAACATTTGACGAGCGTTCCATCGAGTCCGGAAAGCCGATGAGCAAGAAGCTTTCAGCGCCGGTGCTGTTCTTTTCGGCGCTGTTGCTGTCGACGGCATACTCAGCGAGAACAGGATCCGGGGATCCGCCGGCGCGCCCGTCGGCCGGCGAAAGCATCGCAGGCCTCGAGGCCGGCAATCTGGACTTCGGTGTCGTGGACGAACTCGGTTTTCCGAAAGAGCGCTTGCTGTCGATCAGAAACACCGGCAGCGCGCCGATAGCCATCAACGGCTGGGAATTCCCCGCCGGATCCCCGTTTCAGGTGCAGTCAGGCCTGCCCGCCACGGTACAAGCGGGACAGGCAATTTCCATTATCATCAGGTTTTCGGATCCGGGCGTACAGGCCGCCTTCGCGGATACGCTCCGCTTCATCACCTCGCCCGCCGCTCCATCCTGTTTCGCCCTGATAAGCGGCAGCAAGGTTTTCAGAACCAGCATAACTGGGCCGGACTCTCTTTTGCTGAACATCAACATCTGCGACGAGACGCCGATGGACACGATGTTCAGCATATCGAATCCCGGCGTCAACGATCTGATCGTCACGCAGATCACGCTTTCGACCGATTCGAATTTTTCGCTCACACCGCCGGCCGTTTATCCCATCGTCGTACCTGGAGGAGAAACGCGAACCGTCGGCATCAGGTTCAATCCCACATCCGCGGGCGACAAATACGCCACGATACGCATATCGAGCAATGCCGGCAACGCTCCCCTGCTCCGCATCCCCGCGCACGGCAGGAAGAACACGGCGGAGCTCACGGCCCTGTCGCTGTACTTCGGGACCCTGACTCCCGACAAACTCCCTGCCGAAGGCGAGGTATTCATACGCAATTCGGGCACAACGCCGATCGAGCTCGACTCGGCTGTATTCAGCGTCTCGCACCCGTTCGTCGTTCTGAGCGCCCTGCCCCGTGTCATAGCGCCGAACAGGGAGGACACTCTGCTGATCCGTTTCGAGGATCCGGACGAAGACGGTTATTACTCCGACACACTCGCCATCGCCCACACGCCATCCTGCAGGAACATGAAGGTTCTCGTCGCCGGAACGCGTCTGTCGGCGCCGAGGATATCCGGGCCTTCGACAGTCGTCTGCGCGGACATGTTCTGCCGGCTCGGTTACATCGACACCACGATACGCATTTCGAGCACGGGCGCTTACACATTGCGGCTCAGCGGCTGGCGCCGGAGCGGAGGAGACGCTTTCTCGATAACGTCGGCCTTTCCCCGGGACATACCAGCGGGGTTTTCAGACACGCTCACTCTGCGTTTCGCGCCGGCGGGCGCGGGATTTCACGCCTCGGCCATCACATTGGAAAACAACGCCGTCAACGAACCGTCTTTTGTGATAAACGTGTTCGGGACGGCCGACAATCCGCGGTTGGAGATCCCGCAGGCGGATTTCGGACGCCTGAATCCGGCCGAATTCCCGTCGGTCAGGAAAGTGCGGATATTCAACCCTTCGCTGGTTCCCGTCACGCTGGATTCCATCGACATAGTACCCGACGGGCCGTTTGATGTCGCCGCGTCGTTCCCCGTCACCATACCCCCCCGCGACTCGAGCAGCATGGACATCATCTTCGAGGATCCCGCGACGGACGGAACATACAAGCGCTCCCTGATCGCATTCCACCGGCCCAGATGCGCGACAACGCCCGTGGAACTGACGGGCGAGCGATTTTCCAAACCGCTAATCGAGGCGCCCGGCGCCGTCGACTTCGACGCGCTCCTATGTCCGGACGAAAGCCGCGACACCGTGTTGCGGATTTACAATCCCGGAGGCGGCGCGACCGTCATACAATCCGCACGTATCACCGGGGATCCTTCATTTTCATTCGCCCCTGCGCCGCCCTTGCCGTTGACCTTGCCTCCGGAAGGCGAGGCTCTCCTTGCCGTCCGTTTCGCGCCAGCCGGCGCAGGGACGCTGTCGGCAGCCGTCGAGATCGAGAGCAACGCGAACAACTCGCCGCTGACGACGATACAGCTGACCGGGCGGAAAGATTCCCTGAACATCGTAGCGGGGCGGGCTGATTTCGGAGTTCTTCAGCCGACACAATTCCCCGTGGAAACGGACATCAGGATCCAAAATACCGGGACGGTGGCGGCGACAGTCACATCGGCGAATTTTGGAGGTTCCGCGCCATTCACCCTTTTGAGCCCTCCTCCCATCACGCTGCCTCCCGGCGGATTTGCGGAAGTCACCGTGCGATTCAATCTCCCGCCCTCCGACGGTTTCTACACAGATACGCTCGTTGTGGAAACGACGCCCTCATGCGGGCAGATCCTCGCGGCGGCAAGCGGCGCGATGAACACGCGGCCTGAGATCACCGGTCCGGCCGCCGTACACTTTCCCGCTCTGCTGTGCGACGGCGAGGCAGCCGACACCGCCATCACGATTCGCAATACCGGCGGCACCGATCTGCAGATCTCCGTCGCGGCGATCACAGGCGATCCCGACTTCACGATAGAACCGCCGTTCACTCCGTTCGCAATTCCACGGGGTGATTCCGCGACGATCAGCTTGCGCTTTTCGCCGGCAAGCACCGGCGATCGCGCTGGCCTTTTGACGCTCGAAAATTCCGCATCAGGCTTTGCCGCTTTAGCCATACAGCTGAGAGGCAGAAAGGAGCGCGTGGATGTTTCCGTCCGGGGTCCGGCTTTTGGCAATGTGCTTCCGGGTGGTTTCCCCGTGCTAGGGGAACTCGTCTTCCGCAACGACGGAACCGTTCCGGTGACGATCGGGCTTCCCGACGCGCAGGCAAGCGATCCGTTCACGGTGCTCGCCGGACTGCCGGCGACGGTTGCGCCGGGGGATTCGGTGATCGCTGTGACGGCTTTCAACGATCCCGGAGCGGACGGCGAATACGTCAGAAACATTGTATTCCCGCAGAGACCTTCATGCGGCGACGTCCCGGTCGAGATTTCCGGCGCCCGGCTGACCCCGGCCGCGGGCATATTCATCGCCGACGGAAGCGCGGCGCCGGGCGAGATCGTGGAAATACCGGTATACCTGCGCAATGGCAGGCATATCGCGTTATCCGGCGCCACGGCGTTCCGGCTCACGCTGAAGTACAACCGCACACTGCTGCGCCCGATGTTCGAGGGCCTGCACAGCGCGAGCGGCGATCAGAAGAGCAGCGTGATCTCGCTGCCCGCCATCGCCGGAGACGGACTTCTCGCGCTTCTGCGTTTCGAGGCCGCGCTCGGCAACGACACGGCTACCGCGCTGATCCCCGAACATGTCGAGAGCGTGGGCGGCCCAGTCGCATTGACGGCTTACGGAGGATATTTTCATCTCGACGGAATCTGCCGCGAAGGCGGCTTGCGGCTGCTCGATCCCGACGGTCGGATCGCCCTGCATCCGAACACACCGAATCCGTTCAATCCCCTGACGCTCATCGATTACGAGGTGATAGAGACGGCGCACACACGCCTGTCCGTCGTCGACCGCGCGGGCCGCACGGTCGCCACGCTCGTGGACGGCACGATAGCGCCCGGCAAATACAGGGCCGTCTTCGACGGCTCGGCCCTGCCGAGCGGAATCTACCTGTGCGTGCTGCAGACCGAATCTCGAACTCTTGCGCGTCCAATGACGCTGCTCAAGTGAGCGCCGGCGCGGAAGAGAGAGTTCTCCCTGCGTCCCGCCCGGATGGCGATGAAAGGAGAGCGCTGTTTCCGGCCGGCATGACCGCAGGCGGGCGCGGAGCGGGGACCGCTCTCATCGCCGCGCTGCTTCTCGCGATCCTGATCGCGGCAAAACCCGCAAGCGTGGCATACGCGCAGGACACGCTGACGGCATACGGCATATACGCGGGCGGCGCCTTGAACCTGCACAGCGCATCCTTCCGCTCGCTGCCGGGCATCCCGAACTGCTGTCCGGATTTCAGCGGAGGCGTCGGTCCGGGACTTCAACTCGGCGCTCAACTCGAATTGCCGGTGCGCGAGGGAGTTCAGGCGGTGTTGCGGGCAATGGTGTCATCATCCGGCGCCATTCTCAAGGAGACGGAACAAACTACCTTGATATCCGGAGAAGAGAGCGTAGCGGGAGTTTTCGAACACAAGATCGACGCCGCCCTCTGGACCGCGGTTCTGGAACCTATGGCGGCTGTGGCTATCTTTGAAACCGCCCGCATCCATGCCGGCTTTCAAGTAGGTTTGAGATTCTCATCCCGATTCGAGCAAAGCGAAGCCATCACTGAACCGGCGGACCGGGGCGTGTTCATCGAGAACGGACGCAGGGTCCGCAACGAACACTCAGGCGAACTGCCCAACGCCAATCCCTTGCATTTCGCAGTCAGCGCCGGTTTTGATTATTCACTGCCGCTGAACGCAGGCGGCAACTGGAGGATATCGCCGGGGATATTCTTCTCATACGCGCTTACGCCGGTGGTCAAGGGACTCTCATGGCACGCGCACGCTTTGCGGGGAGGGATAGCGGTCACGAGGCGCACTCCGCCTCCTCCACCCCCCCCCCCCCCCCCCCCCCCCCCCCCCCCCCCCCCCCCCCCCCCCC
>CAYLZD010000072.1:3525-11637 GCA_964388275.1 uncultured Chromatiales bacterium | reverse complement strand
CCGGCACGACATTGTTTTTCCGTCGTGCCGGGACGAGTTTCGAATCCGCAGCGAGTCCTCCTTCGTCACACTTCGTGTGACTTCGGCGGATTAACTCCACGTCGTTTTTTGACGCTATTTTTCACCAGTCTTGATTTTTCTTTGGTACTTTCTTTTCATCAAGGAAAAGAAAGTACGTATCCGAAATGTAGACATCACCGCCAGCGCTCTCATTTGAAGCGGGAAACCATACTCTCGACCTCCGTGCAGCACCCAGGCTACGTGGAATATCTTTGTAACTCCTTCTAAATGAAGGCACTTTGAAGGCAGTACGATTCCATTGGCGAAGCAGGGAGGATTTGGACATCAAGGATCTCATGGACTTGACAACCGGTCTGGACAAAGCCGACATACGGCTGGTTTACAACAACCTGACGAAAGGATCCAGAAACCATCTCCGCGCCTTTGTCTCACAGATCCAAGCGAACGGCGGATCATATGCACCGCAGTACATATCGAAAGCTGTTTACGACGACATCGTTAGCTCTTCGAGAGAGCGCGGTTGGCAGGGCGGCCGGTGAAGCGGCAAACTCGGCGGCGTCTTCAAATCCTCCGATACAGAAGAACAAAGCCAAGCGGTCTGCTCTTTTCCCTTCGAAGCGGGCATGGATACATTCTCCATGCTCACTTTTTATACCGGCGAAGTGTTACGCTCAACCGGCCGAATCCCCGAACACGGATTTCGTTCGCATATCGCAGTCGCCTGTCTTTTGCACTTTCTCCAGACTTCAATTACCTTTTTACGTTCTTCGAGATAAAGTTCTCGACGCCGTGTAGATCCCGCACAGCTCCCAAACCAGAGAAGGAGAAAGGTCATGGCCGTCCGGTATTCATTCAAGCGGGCCGCGCAGTCGCCGCTTATAGCCGTCTGTGTTTTATGCTTTTCATCCATCGCGGCGGGACAGACGACCGTCCTGGTGGATTTCGGTTCATCCGCCGCAGGCAACACTTTCGGACTGGCGGGCTGGAACACCGCCATCCTCTCGGCCAATCTCGCCTACACCTCCACGGGTCCGGGAGGAGTGGAAGTGGCCTCCGACTTGGAGGACCTGACGGATTTCAGGGGGGTGCGCGGACCCGCGCGGGCGTTTTCGCGCGGCGAGCGCGTTGTGGTCACATGGTACAACAACTCCGACGAGGAAGTCTCGTTTACGTCCCGGATCAGTTTCACGGACGCCGACGAACCCGACGCCGACGGTTCCGGAGGCGCTTGGTACACTATGCGGCAGTACGACGACTACAGGCGGACTTTCTGCAGGGCGGAGCCGCGCTCCAGCTGCCGCACGGCTTTCAACATAGAGACCGGCGGCGTGCATAAGACCGACGGAAACTGGAGCGTCGTCAACATCAATCTGCACATAGAATGGCTCGAAAACTCGAGAAAAGGCGCCCTGATTTGCGACAAGATCGAGCTGATGAACGACGCCGACACGCAACCGCCGTCGGCGCCGACGGGTCTGGTCGCGACTCCGCTGGGACACGGCAAGGCGGCTCTGCGCTGGAATGCCTCATCCGACAACACGGGCGTGGCCGGTTATCTGATGTACCTGAACGGCGAGGCGGAACGCTATACAACCGATACGCGGGACACCGTCACGCACCTGGAACACTCGACCGCCTACACCTTCACCGTGACCGCGCTGGACCGCTGCGGCAACGAAAGCGCCGCCTCGGCGCCCGCGGCCGCAAGCACCTCGCCTTTCATCACGGCCCGCACGGACCTGCTTCTGCCTGGAGCGTTCACATACCTGGGCGCTGTTCGCTTTCCCGAAGCGGCGAACTGGGGCGGAGAAGCGCTCGCATACAATGCGGCCGGCGATGGAGGGCAGTCGGGAACGGGCGCGGCGGACGGTTTCCCGGGATCGGTTTTCACGATGAACAACAATCAGCCGGATGCCGGCTACGTTGGAGAGCTGAGCATACCGGCGCCGAAAATCACGGCGAGCATCGATGAGATGAACGAAGCGGCCGTGCTCCAGGATTTCACCGACATCAGGCCCGCGAATGTTTCATCCTGGCCTTATGTGGACATATGGAATCTCGGGCTCGCTTGCCTGCCTTCGACCGGCCCGCCCGTCCTGTACAGCACCTGGAGCTACTACTATCAGGTGGGCGGCGACAAGACCGCCTCGTTGTCCGCCTGCAGGGCGGCCCCGCTTGCCGGCGGCACGCGTCACGGAGCATGGTTTGTCAACAGCGCGTCCGGGCCGCCCGACGCCGCGCTGAACGATTATCTCTTCGCCCTGCCCTCGTCATGGGCATCGGTGAACACGGAAGGCCGGCGGCTGGTCACGGGACGCAATCGCGAAGGAGGGCTCAGCGGCCTCGGACCGACGCTTTACGCGGTTGCGGCGCCGGATCCGGCTTCACCGCCCTCGCCCGGCGCGGAACTCCCGGCCACGGCGTTGCTGCAGTACGGACCCGTGGAGGAAGCCGGGGAGTATTATTTCCCGAACTCCTTCGAGGGTTACCATCATGCCGACTGGTTCCGAGGGGCCGCCTGGATCTCGGCCGGCGCCCGCCGCGCCGTCGCCCTGTACGGGAGCAAGGGACGCGGCGAGATGTGGTACGGATACACCGGCGAACATATGCGGCACGACTGGGTCACCGCCGATCTCCCTTACCCTGAATTTGCGGACACGGATCCCGACGGCAAGGGATGGAGAGGGCACGACAGATTGCCGATGATAGTGCTCTTCGATCCGAACGATCTGGCCGACGTCGCCAAGGGACTCAAAGCGCCCCACGCGCCGCAACCCTTTGCGGCGATACGCCTGCCCGCGTCGCGTTTCACGCGCCCGGCCCCCGCTCTGCGCGACGCATGCTATGACGAGGCCAACGGGATCTTCTACGCCCTCGAAATGAACTCGCAGCAGGACGGCAGGGTGATAATGCACGCCTGGCGTGTCGACAGCGGTCCCGCTTCCGCCGATCCTCCGCCAAGCCCCGTTTCGACGTTAGAACTGTATCCGCAACCGGCCTCGAGCGAGGTTCATATTCAGGGAATCTCGGTGGAGTCGATAAAAGGAATCATCATTTTCGATGCGCTGGGAAGGACGGTGGTGAAAACGAACGCGTCTGCTACCATCGCCATTGGGACCTTGCCGCCGGGCGTGTACCGGCTGGCTGCGGTCACCGTGAACGGGACGGTGTTCGGGAGGCTGGTGGTTGCGAGGTGAGCTTGTTATGCGGTGAATTTGGTGAATACGGTGAATACGGTGAATTTGGTGAATGGGGTGAATACGGTGAATGGGGTGAATACGGTGAATGCGGTGAATTCAGTGAATACGGTGAATTCAGTGAATACGGACGATAGGCATCGGTGGAGGTCGGTGATATGTGGGCAATTCCTTTCCCTTTTCCCCGCCTGCGCTCCGCTGCGCGGAGCTTCGGTGGGCAGGCCCGATCCTTCGGCATGTCGATGAAAAACTCGCGTTTCATATCAGGTTACGGCTGTGTTTTTGCTCTTCTGCTGTTTGCGGTGCGATTGGCCGCGCAGGAGCAATTGGTCGACAGCGGCTTTCAAACTGCGGCACGATCGCCCGCATATGCCGGGCTCGGCCCGGTGGTGGCGATCGATGAAGCGCATTTCAATTTTCACACCGTGTCGGGAGGCTACAGTCCCTTGGCCGGATTGTTGCGAAGCGACGGCTACAGAGTTGTAGCCTCGTCATCGGCGTTCCAGCCCGGCGTTTTCGATGGAATTGAAGTTCTGATCGTCGCGAACGCGCTTCCGAAAGATGTGGATGATCCGGAGTTGCAGGCCTTCACGGAAGAGGAGTGCGCCGCCGTTGAAAATTGGGTGCGCTCAGGGGGATCACTGCTTCTGATTGCGGATCATGCGCCTTTCGGCGCGGCCGCCTCCAATCTCGCCCGGCGTTTCGGGATAGAGATGGGAGAAGGCTACGTATTCGATACGGCGGGTGTCGACGGAGCGGCTTCCAATCTGAGCTTTTCGCGTGAAAACGGGCTGCTCGGGATGCACCCCATACTCAGTGGACGCGATACAAGCGAGGAGGTGCGGTCCGTGCAGGCCTTCACCGGCCAGTCTCTGTCCGTTCCCGGCGCGGCGGCCGCGCTGCTGCGTTTCAGCGCGAGCGCGAGAGAGGCGCCCGGGAGGGAAGAGCTGCGCGCGGAGGACGCGGCGGCGCGGAATCCGGACGAGCGTGCAAGTTACGGTTCGCGCTCCACGCCGGTTGCCGGGCTCGCGCAGGGTATCGCCATGCGTTTCGGCAAAGGACGCGTCGTCGCGCTCGGCGAGGCGAGCCAACTGACCGCGCAGCTGATCCGCTTTCCGGACGGCCGGGAGATGAAATTCGGGATGAACGTCCCCGGCAACGACAACGAGCGGTTCGCGCTGAACGTGCTGCACTGGCTGTCGGGCTTGCTCGACCGCTGAATCCGGCATGTTTGCCGGATATGAAATAACGATCCCCCGGCGCCGAAAGACACCGGGGGATTGCATGCGGCGACCGAGATCTCTTTTACACGACCATCTCCGCTATTTGCCTACCTCTTTATGAGTTTATGCATTTTTATGGCGTGATTGGTCCGCACCTCCAGGAAATACACCCCGCTTTCCAGTCCGCGCAAATCCACCGCAGCATAATTTGATTTTCCTTCCGTTTTAACCATTCTCAGCAGGCTGCCCAGACGAGAATATATGGCTGTGCCGGTTATGAAGCCGTCCTTGTCGGGAGCGTGAACGTATGCGACGTCATTCGCCGGATTCGGGTAGATGCGGAAAGATTTCCCGGCATCCGGACCGCTCGATGATCTCTTCGGCGCGACTCCGGGAGGCAGCTCGTTCATCACGCTCCAGTGGGCGGTAATCGCCTCCGCGTCATCGGGATAAACGGATAACGCGGCAAGAATATTGTCGGCCGCTGAAGCTCTGTTCGACAGCTTCTCGTACAAAATGTAGGCATTGTGAAGCAACGCCGATTTCCACTGCTGGGTTTGAGGGTAGTGCTGGACTATCATATTGCCCTGTCTGATGCTTTCCGGATAATTGCCCGCCAGCGTGTATCCACGCATGGAATGATTGATGCTCGGGAAGAAGATATCCGGGTTCAGAATGTTGTTGTTCGCCAGATTGTAAAGGTATATCAGGATTGTCGTGTCGTTCAGGTATTCGTACGCCGTCGACAATCTTTCGCAGGCAATCGTGATTTCCACCGGCTCGGGATTGCTCGCCATGAGTTGCATGCTCAGTGCCTGCACCGCCGTCCAGTCACCCGCGGCGGACATATCCAGGATCGCCTGAACCAGCGGCTCGTTTTGCGTCGGCGGGCTGCTGTTGCCGTAAGGAACGATGCCGAATGCGGCGCACGGGGGATCCTGATCGGTCGTCTGAGTAACATAGGCTTTCCCGCCGTTCTGTTCGGAAATAACCTGATCAAGGGGCAATGTGAGGTTCGGCTTCGCCCAATAGTTGCTTTCCGCGAAAAGCATGGATTGGCCGTCCACGGTGGCCTGGTATTTGACCGCCTGATAAGTGGCGCGCGGCGAATCGAAAAGATTGTTCCATCCATAATTCGCTCTGTTGCCGAAATATCCGATCGAGCTTATGTTGGCGCCGAGATTGAAGTAATTCCCCTGGAAGCAATTATTCTTTACGGGTGCTGAAGTTTTGAAGGAATAACCATAGGCCGTCGCGTGATCCGTGATATGAAGACCGTAAGCGCCGCTGTTGTTGAGAATGTTGCGCTCGAGTGAGACCGTGCCCGCATTCACATGTACAGCGTCGCATTTGCGCCCCTGTAAATCCGGTGTCGCGTCGCCGAAATGACCGTTGTTTTCGTAATTGTTATCTCCGAAATATATTCTGCTTTCGCCGCCTCTGACCAGCGTTCCGTGCATCTTGTTGTCGAAGACCTGATTGTTCCTGATGGCTAGAACATCCATGCTGTTGTATACATTGTCGCCGCAGGAAACATCGACGCATTCCATGCCGTAGCCGATGAAGTTGGAAATCGTATTTCCACCGTCGTTTCCTCCGATAAATGAATGGAATGTGTATCCCTTCGCGATAATTCCCGATTGTACGGCCCAGGAGGGCGTGCCGGATATCTGATTGTTGGATATCTCGAAGCAGGCATTCTCCAGATACAGAGCGCAGGGCCGCAAGGCGTACATCATCGCATCCTGGCTCGGATTGGGCGCCGTCGTGACGATGCTGCTGTTCTTGACGATGCATGTCGGGCCAGTGTAGGTGCTAAGAAGGTCCCGCGTATTCGCGCCGATGTAGACGAGAGGCAGAGGCAATTCCAGATCCGCGCCGTCATACTCGGCGTACAGATTGTTTTCGAAATACAATCCTGTGACTATTCCCATGCATAACGGATGCGGGCGGACAATTACTTTTTTGCCGTCCGCGCCTTTCAAACACAGCCCGGGATCAGAATCGGCATTTCCGTTGCTCTTTCTGAAATACAGCAAATCCTCCAATTGCAGTTCCAAATCTTCATTCCGGCTCAGCAGCTGGTTCTGTCCGTTCTCGATGATATGCTCCGTGCTCACGATGAATCTGAATCCCTGGTTCGGATCCGGCGATCCGCCCGGAAAGCTGAATCCCTGGGGAGCATTCCGGATTGTCGCCGGATGATTGAGAATGAGACCGCTCAACATGCCCGCATAGCCCGGAGGCAAAAGGTCGTTCTCGATCGAAAAATCCGATTCAGGCGTGCCGGATGCGTCACAAAGATCCTGGATATACTGTATTGGGGCTACATCCAAGTATGTCTCGTATTCAATGAGGGATGGATGCAGGGACTGTGTCCCGCTTTCAGACGTAATAGACAGATAGCTTCCAAGCTGTCCATCGAACGGATGGTATGTCTGGCATTCCTGTGGAAACGGTTTGATGGAAAACCTTATCTCGATGTCGTTTGAAACGGAAGAATATGGATAACGAGAATCCCTGAAATCGATGGGTATCACAGCGCGGAACCAAGCCTTGTTGGCGTCGATGTGCGTACAAGTATGATAACACGGGATTTCTATGCAGATAAAATACAGGCCGTATCCGAGCGCATAATCGGTCATTCTCGGGCAGTACGGGGATTCATCGTCGGAAGTGGCGAAATCAATCGTGGCGCCCTTGTAGAGCACGTTGCTCTCTTTTTGAATGCTGATGGCGCCTTGGTCCGGAGTGGGATCGGGTCCGTAAAACAGTTCTATATATGGAACAAAGATTTCCCTGTCGAAACCATCTCGGAAAGCGTTTTTCCTGTCCTGATCGAAGGTCATTAGATAATGATTTATATTCAGATTATTACCGGGTATGCCGTTCATCATTCTGACCTTGATGATATCGCCGAAGGCCAGTTCTACCGTGGGATTGTACCACTTCAGCGTAACTTTCTGACCGTATGCCTGAATGCATGCGGAGAAAATGAACAGCACCGCGGCAGCGAAGACGGGCGCACGGTGCAAGGCGAAACCTGGATGTTGGAAACGCATATCTCCTCCTGTTGATGAAAAAATGGATGTGACAGGCAGGCCTCGATACGAGGCCGCCGGGTTGGGATTGAACCGCTTTCTCGATACATCCGTCACAGCGGGTGACGAATGTCAATCCTTGATGTCAAGCCGGCGTGAAGGTTCAGGCAACGTCTTTCAAAAAGGATGTATTGTCCCTTTGAGATCGCCGGCGGAGAAAACAACCGATGGATGAGATCTTCCTGTCGCGGGAAGCCGTCGATCGACGAGCTTCCGGTATCGCATTATGATTGAGACGACGATTTGTTAGTGTCGCGCGCCGACATCTGTGATAATTGCCTCGGAAACAAGATTATGGATTAAAAAGCAGAATATTAAACAAAAATGTCTTATAGATTGCAATATTTGCAAACTGTTCCCCACCTGCGCTCCGCTTCGCGGAGCTTCCGCCTACGCTTCGCTCCGGCGGACAGGTCGGTGGGCAGGCCCGCTCACCGTCCCCCAAAGCAGCCCTGAAAGGATAGCTCTATTTCAGGTTGCCAATGGCAGCGGCCGGTCGCGAAATGCCTTTCGTGAAACCGAAAATGCTTTCTGCGAGTTGGAAAATGCTTTCTGCGAGTTGGAAAATGC
>CAYLZD010000072.1:0-3425 GCA_964388275.1 uncultured Chromatiales bacterium | reverse complement strand
ATGCCTGCTGTGAGTTGGAAAATGCCTGCTGTGAGTTGGAAAATGCCTGCTGTGAAACCGAAAATGATATGTGATTCTCCCCGGATCTCGTAAATATTTTCTCCCGCAATGCAAAAAAATCGGGAACTTAATGATTCTGTTACAGAAATCGGCTAATACGAGCTGCATTCGAAGATTTGTTCCGTGAAAAAACAATGTACTTCCCGGGAACAAAATTGACGGCTCGCGCATATAAGGGGGCAGGTTGGATTTTTAACGCTTCGCCTGCAAACACCGGCCGGTCGTGCCGTGGAGGGCAGACACGGAGAATCCGGACGAAGCTTCGACCTTGAACAGTACTCCTGCTGTAAAATGAAACGTTTCATACCCACAAAACGAAAGGAGCATCTCTCATGACTAAACTTCAAACCAATAAGTTATTGATGTACCGCACGGTGCAGGCGTATCTGGAAAGCAATCCGGACAAAGTGAGCGCCATGCCCGCGCTTGCGGAGCGTGCAGTTCATCTGCGCGAACTGTTGACCGAGCTGGAAAGTATCGCGATCAAGCAGACCTCAATCGCAAAGGGCAAGACAGACAAGAAGGCGGAAGCCAAGGAACAACTGTCGGAAAAACTCAATACGGTGCGCTGCGCCCTATATGCTCTCGGCCGCAAACTACAAGACGCGGAACTCATGGCTCAAGCCGACGTTAACGAATCGCGACTGCGGCAGTCGCGGGATCTGGATCTGCTGAGAACAGCCGGAATAATGCACCGCGAAGCCGTGTCGCGGCATGCACAGCTCGCGGATTTTGGAATCTCGGACGCGGATCTCAACGACCTTGTCGGCGCGAAGGAGGCGTTTTCTTTGACCATCGACTCCCGCGACAGCGCCGTGGCCGAGCGCGTCGGCGCGAGAGTGGACCTGGCCGGAATCTTCGATGAGGTCGACGACCTGCTCAACGAGGATATCGACACCATCATGCAACTCCTTCGTTCCCGGGAGCTCGAGTTCTACAACGGCTACACGGCCGCGAGGGTCATTAAAGACCTCGGAGTGCGGCGGCAGAACGGCGGAACGTCTGATGTGGGACAACGGGAGAGCGAGACAGCAGGAGTGCGGGACGTGGTGAAGCCCCTCTGACGCGCGGCGGAGAGCGGGGCGGGAGGCCGCACTCCCGCGGTGGTGCGGCATACCGACGATAAACGACGGTCAATGAATAGCTTCCCGCTCCTTTCCCTGCCGTCCGCGTAGAAGTCAATAATATTTCCAAGCGGTCGATTTGTCGATCGACAATATCCCTGGGTGGCGGGGGGGGGGGAAGAACGGGGAATGGGGGACGCCGAACGGGATGCTCGGGATGCACCCCATACTCAGTGGACGCGATGCAAGCGAGGAGGTGCAGGCCTTCACCGGCCAGTCTCTGTCCGTTCCCGCGGCGGCGGCCGCGTTGCTGCGCTTCAGCGCGAGCGCGCGGGAGGCGCCCGGGAGGGAGGATCTGCGCGCGGAGGACGCGGCGGCGCGGAATCCGGACGAGCGTGGAAGTTACGGTTCGAGATCCGCGCCGGTCGCCGGACTCGCGCAGGGTATCGCCATGCGTTTCGGCAAAGGACGCGTCGTCGCGCTCGGCGAGGCGAGCCAACTGACCGCGCAGCTGATCCGCTTTCCGGACGGCCGGGAGATGAAATTCGGGATGAACGTCCCCGGCAACGACAACGAGCGGTTCGCGCTGAACGTGCTGCACTGGCTGTCGGGCTTGCTCGACCGCTGAATCCGGTCTGTCCTGCGCTTCGCTGCGCGGAGCTTCGGTGGGCAAGACCATTCGCCGCCTGCGCTCCGCAGTGCGCGTGTCCGACAAAGAGCTTACTCGTTTATGGCCGTCACTTCAACTTTCTGCCATTTTGTGGAATTGGGAATATCGTCCTTGCCGACAAAGGGAAGGCACTCGAGCGTCTGCGTATCGATATTCGATTTCGGTATGCCATTGCTCACGAGAAAGTCATACACCGCCTTGACCCTGTTGTTGCACAGCGCCAGTTCGGCCTCGGGCGTTCTTCCGGGTTTAGTTTTTGCGGACGTGAAGCCCTGAAGAAACAACTTGTATTTCCCCGCGCGTTTCAGAAATTGCGCCAGCGTGATCAGCCGTCCCGTGTATTCTTTCGGCAGTTTGGAGTTGCCGTAAGGGAACAAAATGTCCTCCTTCTGTCTGAAAATCTGCTGCCCTCCTCTGTTCTCCGGCCTTCTGTTGCCGGATAAAACAACTCTGTCGCCGCAATGGATAACGATGGGCCAATCCTCCTGCAGGAATATCTTAATTTCCTGCTCTTCGCCGATCTCGATCCTTCTTGCTTCCGGACCGATGCGATATGCGCCGTGCGGGTGCGTAATATATGTTCCGGGATACAATATCCCCTGAATAACCCTGTTCGGGTATTCCTTCGGGTATATCGCTATCGTGTCGTAGGCGGCAAAATCGAATCCGCTGCAAACGCCAGGAGAGGACGCGGCATCTATTGCAACGCCCAGTCTGAGGAAAACAGATCCTATCGCGTCGTTGAAGTTAGATGATCCCTCCCATTGGTCGATTTTATCCGTCGTCGTGTACGTGCCCTGCACGCCGAGGTCTATATTCCATCGGTGGCCGGGCTTGTACTGCACAAACAGCTCCATCGGAATCACGAAAGAGGAGAAGGTCATGGCTGATTCCTCCAGATCTTTCCCGGTGTAATAGGGCATTGCGCGGAAGTACGGATCCGCACGCACGTTCGACTCGCCCCATAAGAATCCGCCCCCTATTCCCGCGCCGAAACCGATTATTGCGTATCCGGCGGTTTCATGAGCAATTATGGGGAACACATTCTCGAACTGCAGCGAGAAGAGGTTCGCGGAGAATCTTGTCTGGTACTCGGGCAGCTTTACCTTGTATGATTCGATGGCGCCGTAGTTGGAGAAACCCAGATAAACCGCCGGATTCCATAAACCGCGGGGCCGGGAAACCGCCGCTCCTATATCGATCTGCATGAAAGGCACAAGTCCGCTTTGAGCGAGCTGGAAGGTTTCCCCCGTTACGGGCGCCAAATCGTCGTTTCCCCAAACTTGGCCCATCGAGAAGCGGACGTGGCTGGGAATCTGTGAGTGAGTCACATTAGGAACGGCGACTGCGATCAGCGAAAGAACATAAAGTTTTGAGAACGGATTAATCCGGTTGTTCATAAATGAGCTCCGGCTAAAGTTTATGAAATGATGATAATGCCGCAGGTGGCGTCATTTCCTGATACTCGGATTCGAGTGCATACACTAGGCTGAGAACCCGATAAATATCACATCCATCATGCTTGACCGCGACGCCGCTCATCCGCTTTGCATCCCGGCACGCCTCTACATGGATACGCCGGCGCCTCCCACTGCAGCCACCATGACTACCTCGTCCCCGTAATGATTTAT
>CAYLZD010000071.1:0-11766 GCA_964388275.1 uncultured Chromatiales bacterium | reverse complement strand
TGAAAATCGAGTGAGAGCGCAGGATTTCGCGAGGTCATTAGGGCAGGCTGGTTGCCACAAGAAGCACAAAGAACACAAATACTTTGTGCCATTTGTGCCTTTTGTGGCTGATACCATTCGCCGCGATGATCGATATCCTGATTTGAATATCATGACGATCTAATGTATTATGACGCTCGTTATCGACCGGATCATCCTCTTCCCACGAATACTGCAAATCAACAGGTTACTCTCCGGGGTTAAATGAATCCTTCTAAAGTCTGTCGAGACCGCCTGCATTCACTTACCGATCTGCCTAACATAGGCGCAGCAACGGCAGGCGACCTGCGGCTGCTCGGTGTAAACGAGCCCGCGCAACTGACCGGGAAGTGTCCGTACGAAATGTACGACCGTTTGTGCTCGATAACCGGATACCGCCAGGATCCCTGCGTGCTCGACGTGTTCATATCAATCACCCGCTTCATGGGCGGCGAGGATCCGAAACCCTGGTGGCATTACACCGGGGAGAGGAAACGCGCGCTGCGGGATCCTGATTTAACTCGGAAGAGAGAGATTTGATGTTTTCCTTGATTCGAACACACTATTCCTGGACTGAATGAGATGCAGGCCATGAAATTCGTGCTTCTTTCCCTGTGCGCCGCCGTAATGTGGACGTCCTGCGCCGAAAGCCAGGAAAACCGAGTCATACCAATCGAAACGCAAAGAAACAATACCTCCATTACAGTAAAGATCGGCGAAACAAGTATAGACAATATTATTCTGGACACCGGTTTCGATTATGACGGCCTGATTATCTACAATCCTGTGTACCGCGATTCCATTTCCACGGCCGGCGCTGCCGAAGTCCGAATCGGCGGCGCGGGCAGCGGTGAAGGCACTCCGGCCCTGTTGCTCGACTCCGCCGAATTCCGCATCGGCGACTTGACCCTGAAGCGGCAGAGGATAATCATCCTTCAAAGCGACATTTACAAGGGATTCCCTTCCAACGGCATAATTGGATATTCGATTTTCGGTCATTACACCGTGGAACTCAACCACGACGATAATACGATGACGCTCCACGAACCGGGCAGCGCGAAGATCGGGGGGGATTGGACCATGCTCCCGATATATTTCAAGGAGAACGACGTGCCCTGGGTGGATATCTCCGTCGCGACAGTCGGGGAGAGGGCGTGGCCGCTTTCCGCGTATATCGACCTCGCCGATGGCGCCGCCGCCGTGCTTCTGGAGAAAGCCGGCATGAAATTTATATTGCCCGAGGATACAACGTCCGTCCTTCTGGGTAGAGGCCTGAGCGGGGATGTATACGGTAAAAAGGGGGTCGTTTCACGCATTATAATCGGTCCTCATGAACTGAAAAGAGTCCCAGCTTTCTTTGCAGCGGCCGGGATCAGGTCAAAGCAAAGGAACGCGGATGCCGTGATCGGAAATGGAGCGTTGAGAAGATTCAACGTCATCTTCGACTACGCGAACAGAAAGCTGTATCTGAAGCCGAACAGGCATTTCGCGGATCGATGGTGAATCCCACTGAAGGGAATGCCTCAAGAAGCACAAAAAGCACAAATTATTTGTGATCAATGTGCCTTTTTTGGCTGATACCATGCCGACCTGGATGGACGAGAAAGGAAAACTGGTACGAGGAGATGATTTGAGGACGGGAACAAAAACGTGACATCGAACGTGTAAGGGATTGTGGCAAGAAGGGCAAAGGGGACAAGAATGTGAGAACCGAAAAGCAGGTAAAGGAATTATGCGACCGGATTAGACAGACGGGATTTGCTCTGCATTCCTACTTGCGACACGGCCATCTCGAAAAGGTTTATGAGAATGGTCTGGCTCACCGTTTGCGCAAGGCGGGATTAATCGTCGAACAGCAACGGCCTCTTCAAGTCACCGATGAGGATGGAACCGTTCTGGGAAGCTATTTCGCCGATCTGTTCGTGGAGGATTGCCTGATCGTGGAGCTAAAGGCATGCAAGACGATCGCGCCTGAGCACATCGCTCAGGTATTGGGTTACCTGCGGGCGGCTGATCAACGCCATGCCTTGCTGATCAACTTCGGCACTCCCCGGTTTGAAATCAAGAAGTTCATATTATGACCAAGAGATTGATGGCCACAAAAGGCACAAAATACACGAAAAATTTGTGCCTTTTGCGGCAGATACCTTGTAATGCCGCTCCCGTCCACAACACTCGATTATTCCATACTCCCCCTCTTGTATCCCGCCTCCCGAAGCGGTACTATCCGCATACAAAACGGAGCGACGCATGAAACACGGCTACACGCGAGCGGGATCGCAGCATGATCGGAACGACCTGGCGGGAGAGCACAAGCTCGGCGACGCGGGCCAGATCGCTTTCGCGCTCCTCTTCGCCGGGATCTGGCTGGCGGATACTTTCATCTTCGAATATACTGCGTTCCTAAACCGCATAGTGCCGAATCTCATACGATTGCCGCTCGGGCTCGCGATAATCGGCGCGTCCGCCTTCCTCGCCGTGAGGGGGCTATTGATCGTGTTCGGCACGGTACGGGAGAGACCCGCCGTCATCAGGGAGAGCGTTTTCGGAGTCGTCCGGCACCCGATATACCTGAGCGAGATCCTCCTTTACCTCGGTCTCCTGATGATCAGCATGTCGCTCGCCGCCGCCGCGGTCCTCTGCGCAACCGCGCTGTTCCTGCATCACATCGCGAAGCACGAGGAGGCTATCTGCCTGTACCGATACGGCGAGGAGTACCGCCGGTACATGCGGGATGTGCCGATGTGGGTGCCGAGGTTGCGGCGTTGAACGTTGAACGAAAGACGGGAGACGGAAAAGCTGATCTTCGGAGTACAGGTCCCCAGTCCCAACTTCCTACTCCCTACTCCCCAGTCCAGCCTTCTCCATTTCCTCCATCAATTTCTCCCACTCATCGTACAGATATGCCAGCCGTGTCGTAACCGCCTTGTACTCCGCGTTGACAGATTTAGCCTTTTCAGGATCGTGATAGGTGCCGGGATCGGCGAGTTCCGCTTCGATCTCGGTTTTCCGTTTTTCAGCTGCTTCGATCTCTTTCTCCTTGCGGGAGATCGCGTTGCGCAGGGGCTTCGTTTTTTTGTAGAGTTCTTGTCGCATCTCGGCCTCTTCCCGCCTGCGTTCCCTGGCGAGATGCTGCGCGCTTTTACGTTCGAGCTCATGTCCCGCGCTGTCGCGGCGTTCCGCTCGCCCCTCCTGTTCCTCGTGCCTCCGGCGCAGCCAGTCGCTCATCGTTCCGTGCAGCAGGCGCAATTCGCCGTCGCGGAAGTCGGCGCACTTGTTTATCAGCGGCTCCAGAAAGTCCCTGTCGTGGGAAACGACGATGTATGAACCCTCGAAGCGCGTCAAAGCGTCCTGAAGCACCGCCTTCGAGCGCAGGTCCAGATGGTTCGTCGGCTCGTCGAGTATCAGCAGGTTCGACGGGGTCAGCAGCAGTTTAGCCAGCGCGAGACGGCTCTTCTCGCCGCCCGACAGTACGGCCACCTGTTTGAATACATCGTCTCCCTGAAAGAGAAAGCAGCCGAGCAGCGTACGGAGTCGGCGTCGTGAGTCGCCTGTCGCGACGTCGTCCACGGTCTGCAGCACGGTTTTCCTCGGATCGAGTTCATCCGCCTGGTTCTGCGCGTAGTATCCGATGATGACATTGTGTCCGGGTTTGCGCTCACCGTGCTGGAACGGCTCTATGCCGGCTGTTATGCGTGCCAGGGTGGATTTGCCCACGCCGTTGACCCCAAGGAAAGCGATTCTGTCGCCGCGTTCGATTGTAAAGGACAGGTTCTCGAACACGGGAATATCGCCATAGGATTTCGTTACACCGGCCAGTTCAATCAGCACCTTGCCGGGCGAGGGAGGGACGGGAAAATCAAAAGAAATCCCCCGCTCCTCATCTTCTATTTCGATGAGCTCGAGCTTCTCGAGCATTTTCAACCGGCTCTGCACCTGCCGCGCCTTGGTGGCCTTGTAGCGGAAACGCTCGACGAAACGCTTCGTTTCGCGGATTTTCTGCTGCTGATTTTCATACTGCGACTGCAGCAGTTCCATACGCTTGATTTTTTCGTCGAGAAAAAAGGAATAATTGCCGGGATACTCCGTGACGCGTCCCAGTGATATCTCGATGGTCCGGTTGACTAGGTTGTCGAGGAAGCGCCTGTCATGAGAGACGAGCACTATGCTGCCCTCGTACGTTTTGAGATATTCCTCGAGCCATTCCAGGGCTTCGATATCGAGGTGATTGGTCGGCTCGTCGAGCAGCAGTATGGTCGGTTCGCTGAGGAGCAGTTTCGCGAGGGCGATCCGCATCTGCCAGCCGCCGCTGAACTCGCCGGTCATGCGATTGAACTCGCGCTCGTGGAAGCCGAGCCCCGAGAGCACCTGCGACACCTTGGTCTGTATGTTCCAGCCCTCCCGGTGTTCGAGCAGGTGCTGTATCTCGCCCAGTTCCTCGACGAGTTCGTGAAGTTCCGGGGAATCGGTGTGTCCATCGGCCGACAGCCGCGAGATGCTCCAGCTCAGCTCGTCGCCGCGGTCGTGCAGGGCGATGATGTCGTTGAAGGCGGTTTGCGCCTCCTCCATGAGCGTGCGTCCCTCGTGACGGACTCCGTCCTGAGGCAGGTAGCCGACGGTGTTGGCGCGGGACTGCGTGATCTCGCCCGAGTCGGGTTCGATGAGGCCCACCAGAATCTTCATCAGCGTCGATTTGCCAGCCCCGTTTGAGCCCACTATGGCGACCCGCTCGCGGTCGCCGAAGCGGAGCGACAGTCCGCGGAACAGGTAATCGCCGCCGTATTGCTTGGATATGTTGACGAGTGAGATCATGGCGCGTAATCCGACAATGGCAATATAAAGGTAGAATGATGAATGCGGAATTATGAATGATGAACGGGGGAAAAGCGGGTGATAGGTGTGTATGAAACACGTGAAATGACTCCAAGCAGTCGGGGATTCACCTCCGTCCCTCATATTCGGAGGCAATTTCCACAATCCGCCTTCCGAGTATTCCGCCGCGCGGTACTCTCCGGATGGAGGCGGTTCACAAGAGAAACGGAGAAGCGGAGATATTAATATTCCAGGATACTATTGTCTTGAATCGGCACGCGGATACGACCCCCGGGTCGAAGACAGATCAAGACGCAGGGGATCCGCCGCGAGGGAGCCCGATCCGGTAACCGTTATATCGTCGATATCCGACAGTTTCCCTTCAGCCTTCACTCTTCACTTTTCTCCCGGAACAGTCGACGGCCTGATGAACACACCGCGCCCCTCCAATCAGTCATTATTCATACTTCATCATTCATTCATATTGCCGCCTTGTTCTCCATCGCGAAGCGCAGCAGTGTATGGCTCCCGCTTATTCCGATTTTCCCGCAGATGTGATAACGGTGGCCTTCGACGGTGCGGGTGGATATGGAGAGCAGTCCGGCGATCTCGCGATTGGACAATCCGTCGGCGATGAGACGCAGCACGCGGCGTTCCACGGCGGTGAGAAGGTCGAGTTTCAGGCGATGGTCGAACCGAGAGGAAGCTGCACGATCCCTTTGCATCAGCAGGCTGTTCAACGCCGGGCTGACGTAGCTCTCTCCCGCGGCCACCTTCTCGAGACCGTGCAGAATATCGGGCACAGCGGTCTCTTTCAGCATGTACCCCGCGACTCCCGCGTCCATCGCGAGGTCGAAAGCCGACTGCTCGTCGTGCATGGTCAGAATGATGATCGACGCGGACAATCCCGCCCCATTCGCCCGCCTGGCGACTTCGAGGCCGCTTTGCTTGGGCATTTCTATGTCGAGTATGGCGATGCGCGGCTCGAGCTTCTCCAGGAACCCGTACGCTTCCTCACCGTCGCCGGCCTCGGCGACTATCTCGTAGGTCGTGCTCCGCTGTATGGCGTCGCACAGGCCGCGCCTGAACAGCGGGTGGTCGTCCGCGACTAATATGGTTACGGGTCGCTGTGCGTGCATTGCTTGTCGGACGGCGTTGCCGTTACAGCTGAAACATAGCCAACCCGCTTAGGATGAGCAATCTCTCCGCCGGCGAGTCGGGAACGGTCAGGCAACTGCGGGCCGCCCCTCGGATTCATCCTTTTGCGGCGTTTCCGTCACAGGCAGTCGCACTTCTATTTCCGTGCCCGCTCCGGGATTGGATCGGATTTTGATCGTTCCACCGAGCAGCCGCGCGCGTTCTCCCATGCTCTGCAGGCCGAAGCCCAGACGGTGCGGCCCCTCGTCGCGCAGCGAGTCGAGATCGAAGCCGCGTCCGTTGTCGCTTATCGTCAGACGCAAGTACGCGCCCTCGCGGTGCGCCCCCACCGACGCCTCCGTGGCGCCGGAATGCTTGAGCACGTTGTTCAGCGCTTCCTGAACGATGCGGAACACGTTGATCTGTTCCCCGCCCGCAAACAATCCGTCCAGGTCGCCGATATCGGCGGTGAATCGTACGGAGGAGGACTGCTCCGCCTGCAAAACTATGTCGCGAAGCGTCTTTCCCAGGCCCGCGCGCTCCAGGAGCAGCGGACGGAGATTCCGCGAGATCACTCGCACATCGTCGAGCGCCTCCCGCGTCATCGCCGCGATCTTCTCGAACTGCGCTCGCGCCGCGGGCCCGTGCTCATCGAGCAGAGCCAGGTTCGCCTGGTTCCCTATCACCAGCAGTTCCTGGCCCAGACCGTCGTGAAGCTCCCCGGCCACGCGCTTGCGCTCCTGTTCCTGCGATTCCAGGAGCTTTCTCGAGAACTCCTTCTGCGCCTCCTTCTCTCTCCGCTCCGTCTCCGCCAGCACCGCGAGCGATTGCGCCTCCGCGGCCCTGGCGCGAAGCTCGGCCGCTTCAGCCCGCAAACCCTCGGCGCGCTTCTTCTCGCGCAGGCGCCGCCAGACCAGCATGAAGCTAAGGAACACGGCGAGCAGGGCCGCGGCGAGTCCGCCGACTGTGGTGTTGCGCAGCGCGCGCTCGCGTTCGAAGGCCTCGGCCTGAAGCCGCCTGTCCTTCTCGAGACGGGCGAGTTCTCTGCGTTTGTCCGTTATCTCTCTCCGGCGGCTTTCGAGCAAATAGGACGTGTTGCGCAGTTCCAGGTCCCCGATCTCCTTTTCCCGGGCCAGCAGAGCGGCTCTCTGTCGCGCATGCGCGGCTTCGGCGCTGCGGCGCAGGAGTTCGGCCTCGCGCAGGCGCCCTTCCTGTTCGAGCGCGCGTATGGCGCTCTCCCGCTTGTCCGCCTCGTAGCGTGCCGTCAGTTCTGCCACGGTTTTCGCGCTCTTTTCGTTGTATATCCTGTCATTGATCGCCGCCGCTTCGCGATAGTGCATGAGCGCGATATCGTACTGCCCTGAGGCCGCGTAGGCGTCGGATAGAAAGACGCCCGCGATGCGGATGTTTTCAGCGTCGCCCCTCCTCTCGGCGATCGCCAGGGCGCGCTTGCCGCATCCGATGGCGGTATCGAGATCATTTATGCAGCTCATGAAGAGGCGTCCGAGCTCGATCAGGACATTCGGCAAGGGCTTGTCCACGCCGGACTTCTCCGAAACCTTCAATGCATCAAGATATTCCTTCCGCGCTACGCCGCATTCGTTCAGGCTAGCTGCGACGCGGCCGAGCACGAAATGCGCGAAGATCACGTTCTGGTGGTCCTGCATCTCTTCCGCTATCCTCATGGCTCTCGTCACCATCGCCCGGGCTTCATGATACCTGCCCAGATTCCTTTCGAACTGAGCGATATGAAGCAGCGAGGCCACCATAGAGCTTGAATCTCCCGTCTCTTCGTCCAATGCAAGCGCCTTCCTGTAAAATTCCAGCGACTTGGCCTTGTCGGTCTGGACGTTGCCGAGGTTATGCAGGGCGTTAGCCATCCCTAGACGATGTCCGATCCTTTCGTGCGCGCGCAGGCAGCGTTCGAAATAGACGGCCGCGGAGTCCAGCATTCCGCGCTCGAAGAATTGTGTTCCTATCAAGTTGCTCGCATATGCAGTCCACATCACATTTCCCAGACTTTCATACATCGCGAGACTATTCTTCGCATAGTCCAGTGCCTCCGCCGTCTTACCCTTCTTCCAGCACATCTCAGCGTTCGCATACAGGCAATTCGCGAGTCCGAGCCCCCATTTCAGGGCGCGATAAATCATTTCTGCTTGCTCGAGATAGAGCCGTGAGCTGTCGTAGACTCCGATGGCCATGTAGTACTTGCCGTATACCAGCTTCGCGAAGGCGAGCATTTTCTTCTTATCGAAACGCGTCGCAGTCTTTTCAGCTTCCTCGAGCAGCGCGGGCGCTTTACGCGGATCTTCCCTTATGCATCTCTGCGCCAGTTTCACCAGCGCAATCATCCGATTCGTGTCGCTCTGCGCCAGCCGGTCGAGGTCGCGTCTCTCCTGGTCTATGGAGTTCTGCTGCGCGAGCGAGACGCCCGCGGAGAGGAGGAGGAGGAGGAGGAGGAGGGAACTGGGAACTGGGAACTGGGCTTGCTCGCTATAGTCCCGCAGAGCTGGACGAAGGCGTGGACTGGGCCCGCCCGGTGTCTCGTCGCTACAAATATCGGACGACAGAGTCGGTAATAAGGTTTTCCTTTCCCCTTTCCTCGTTCCCCTTCGTTCAGAAAACCGCGCTATGTGATCGCACATATGCATCCTTCCGCGTTCATCATTTGACAAGTATCATCTTTCGAGCAAACAGCTTCCCTCCCACTTCGAGACGGTATATGTACACCCCACCCGGCTGCGCTGACGCGTCGAAGCGGGCCTCGTGCGCTCCGGCAGGACGGAGATCACCGTCAACGAGGCGAGTTATTTCCGCGCCGAGCACGTTCGTCACTATCAGGCGCACAGGCATCCGCCGTGGAAGCGTGTACGTGATCGTGGTCACCGGATTGAACGGGTTCGGGTAGTTCCGCCCGAGTGCGATCTCTCCCGGTATCGGAAGCGACGTCTCTGTTCCCGTTGTCCCCTCCGGCACAGCCAGCGTCACATGGTCCACGAAGCTCCTGCCTTTCCCTGTCGTCATCTCGACTGAGAAAGATACCGTCTTCATGCCGGCTGGTATGCTCACGTCCATGCTGTCCGCGTGCGCCGCGCCCTTCGCCATGTCGCCGAACGTGAACGCTTCCGCCGTCGTGGGAATGGCACTCGCGTCGAGCGGCGTCACGCGCGCGGTGACGGACGGGGCTTCGGCGCCGCCGGTGTTGCGGACGGCGAAGCTCAGCCGATAGGGGTAGGGAGGGGAAGAGCGGAAGAGTGGAAGAAGGGAAGATGTATCCAGGCTCAGGACGGGTTCGGTGATCCTGGCGGCTGCGATAGGGCCGATGTCGTTGAGAGCCGAGACAGCTTGATCGAAGTAGCCGAGTATGGTGTCTATCTCAGCCAACAGCGGGGCGTTCTTCGCCTCCTGCGGGTCCACGAGATAATCAGCCAACGCCGCCGATAACACCGTGCGCAGCGCCCGGGCGCGGTGGGACTTTGCCTGCGCGTCCAGCACTCCCCGGACGAGCGGACCGTTCACGACCAGGGAGGCCGGCGTTATCCCTTCCAGCGGCCTCGAGCGGCGCGAGAGCTCCGCCACAGCCGCGCGGCCGCTCGAACGCAGGGCGTCGTACTTCGCCGCGATGTGTCCCGTGTCCTTCTCCACCACTTTCGCACGCAGTTCCAGCAGCAGGGCGCGGTCCGCGTCCAGAGCGGCCTGCTCCGCCGTTCTTTCCCAAGCGCTGTTTTTCGACAGCGCTTCGAACATGTTCCCCCCGCCTCTCGCGTTGTTCGTGACCGGATCGAAGGCGGCCTCCCCCGCGAACGTGAGCGCCGAGGGCAGGGATCCTATGCCCGGCAATGGCGCCGGCGAGGCCAGGTATGCAGCTCGCAGAAGCGGCGTCTCTCCCCCCAGCACCGCCTTCCGCACATTGTCGATCAGGCGCGGGCGGAGGTTCACCATCTTGCGCAGGAAGGGAGCGAGATCGACGTTGCCCGACGATGTTATCAGGAACGCCGCGTCCATGTCGGTCAGACCGCTGCCGTAGGAGGAGAAGTCCGTTTTCAGGCCGCTCGTCGTCTGCTTCACCGCCTCCACATGCCGCGCCGAGCGCGCGGCGGCCGAGTCGTAGGTCCCGGCTATGTCCACTCGCGCAGTCCTGTCAGCGTAAGCGGCTATCAGCGGCTGCGTCGCGGCGAAGTAATCGTTGCCAAGGATACGCTGCTGATAATACGGCAGTATAGAGGTCAGCATGCTCTGAGCCAGGTCCGGCACGTCGCCGGCACGGCGAACCGCCTCGGCATGAAGCACGGCGCTTCCCGCTTTGCCGCTCGCGCCCGTCATCGAAGACAGCGTGCGCTCGCCGTCCAGTACCGCGAAAGTAAGATCATCCATCACAGCGTCGTAGAGAGGCAAACGCTCTGAGATTATTGTCCCCCGCTCGGCTTCCCAGAGCAGGATGAGAGCGGCCAGGTTCTTCGCGCAGAGCGCCGGCGCATAGACGGCTTCTCTTGCTATCTCCTTCGCGCCGGGGAAGTCCGCGTCGTTGCCGTATGCGAGAAGCATGGCCTGCTCGGACAGGGCATATCTCTTCATCGCGTCCGTCGCCGCTTCCGGATCCGGAACGCCGCTTGCCCTCCAGGCCGAGATCAGGTTCTTCGCCGCCGTCTCGTCATACCCGCGTGCATGATCACCCAGCAGGCGGCGCAGAGCCGACATGTCTGAACCCCCTTCCGGGATCAGCGTTTCCAAAGACGCGAACATGCCTTCCTTCGCGCTCATCGCGGCGAGCAGCTCCGGCGTGACGCCGATGTCTTTCGTCTCCGCGCTCGCCGTGTTAGACCACGGCGACTCCCCGTAGCGGTTCACGGCGCGCAGGCGGTACCAGTAAGTCGTGTTCATCGCGAGGCCCGTGTCGGTGAAAGCGCGGTCGGTGGCTGTCGGTCCCGCCGATATCCGCGTGAAGCCGCCCGGATCGGAGGTAAGGGAGCGCTCCAGGTCGAAGCTCAGGAACACCGCCGTGTCCGACATCTCCCATGTAAGCCGTATCGACGAGATACCTCCCGATTTCGCCTGCAGGTTGTACGGCGCCGAGGGCGGGTACTTCGCGTCCCCGGTGGTAGTGGCGCTCGCCGTCCCCGACCAGTCGGATTTCGACGAGTTGTTGTATCCGCGCACACGGTACCAGGAGGTCGTGTTCGGGCTGAGGCCGCCCCTGTCGTAGGAGCGCGCGCCGCCCGCCGCGTCGGGCGACACCTTCCTGAAATCCGACGTGTTGCCCGTAAGGGACTCCTCGATCTCGAATCCCTTGTAGTAGGACGCCGACGACGCCAGCCATGTAAGGCGTATCGAAGTCTGACCCGTCGCCGCGGCCGTCAGGCCGAAGGGCGCCAGCGGTGGAGGCGCGGCGAAGGTCGTGGCGCTGTCCTCCGCGGACCAATCCGACTGCCCGGCCGCGTTCGAGGCGCGTATGCGGTACCAGTAAGTCGTCGCCTCCTCGAGGTTCCCGTCCAGCGCGGCCGTGTCGCCCGCCGACGCCGTGCCGGAGGGCGTCCACGCACCCGCGCCTTGGCGGCGTTCGATCTCGTAGCTCTTCACGTTCCGGGAGCCGCGTTTCCACGTCAGGCGCACGCTGCGATAGTCGAGCGCGTCGGCGGCAAGGTCCAGAGGCGCTTCGGGCCGGAACAGCATGGTCACGGTCCGTTCCTCCGACCAGTCGCTGGCCGCGTAGTCCCCCACCGCGCGGACGCGGAAGTGGTAAGTCGAGTCCGGTGTGAGTCCCGAGCGCGTGTACGTGGAGGCATCCGCCGCGGTCGT
>CAYLZD010000070.1:0-11806 GCA_964388275.1 uncultured Chromatiales bacterium | reverse complement strand
ACGACATGCTGGGCCGGGAGCTGTCGCTAATCGTTGATGCACATCACGAGCCGGGCAGTTACCGCGTACTTTTCGATGCAGCCCTGCTCAGCTCGGGGATGTACGCCTGCGTACTCCGCTCCGGGTCGGGGATGTTGGTAAGGTGGATGGCGGTGGGGAGGTAGGTGGAGTAGGGAGTAGGGAGTAGGGAGTTGGGAGTTGGGAGTTGGGAGTTTTCAACGGCCCTGACGCCCTGTTCACAGAATTCACCGTATTCACCAAATTCATCCAAACCGCCACCCCAACCATTGACGGCGCCTTGACATTTCGCCGCCATAATTCGTATGTTTGAAATCTCTGCCCTGGACAGGTAGCTCAGTTGGTAGAGCAATGGACTGAAAATCCATGTGTCGGCGGTTCAATTCCGTCCCTGTCCACGAGATGATCAGAACTTGAGAGTTCCGGAAGGAACGGGACGGCGCTTTGACCTGAATATGCGGCGTCGCGTGCTTATATTAGTGTCAGTGGGCGGTTCGCGCATCAATTCCACACAAAAAGACGCACATAGCCATGAAACAACTCGTCGTTGCAGGAAACTGGAAAATGAACATGGACGCGCTCGGCGGCGCGGCTCTCATCGAGGCCTTATTGACGAATTTCGCCGGGAAATCCATAGACAAGCGGGTCGAAGTAATCCTCTGCCCGCCGTTTCCGCTTCTGGGCGCCGCCGCAAAAATGCTTGAAGGCGCGTCCATCAAACTCGGCGCACAGAATATGCACTTCGAGAAGGAAGGCGCGTTTACCGGCGAGGTGTCCGGTTCCATGCTGACTTCATCGGGCTGTTCGCACGTGATAGTCGGTCACAGCGAACGGCGTCAATATTTCGGCGAAACCGACGGTGTGATAAATAAAAAGGCGTTGGCCGCGCTCCAGGCGGGGCTGTCGCCGATCATCTGCGTCGGGGAGACGCTCGAGCAGCGGGAGTCCGGCATCACCGAAAGCGTTGTGGGGAAACAGGTTTCCGGCGTGCTCGAGCATTTCGGTGAAGAAGAACTCGCAGCTTCGATGATCGCCTATGAACCCGTCTGGGCGATCGGAACTGGACGCAACGCCACCCCCGAGCAGGCGCAGGAAGCCCATTTGTTTATCCGCCGCCTGCTTGAAAAACTGTTTTCGGCCCTTGCCGCCTCGCGCATGCAGTTGCTGTACGGAGGCAGCATGAAGGCCGGCAACGCTTTCGAGTTGTTATCCCAGCCGGATGTCGACGGCGGGCTCGTGGGTGGCGCAAGTCTCGACGCTCAGCAATTCAGCGCCATTGTAGCGGCCGCGGGCGAAGCGGCCGCAGCCAAGGAGCATTAATACATAAGGAATAAACCTATGTAATCATTCGATGTACTGCTCATGCCGGGCAGTACTTTTCCCTTGACTTTAGTTGAGGAAATCCCTTATTTTTCATGATGTTTGTTTTTGAACAGAGGTAGGAATTGGCCGAGAAACGATCCATGAAGCTGAATGCGGCCGCCGTCGAGGAGGTGCGCAAAGGCGGGAACGTGCCCCAGCACATAGCGATAATCATGGACGGCAACGGCCGCTGGGCCAAGTCGAAAGGCATGCCGCGCGCATACGGGCACCGCGAGGGCGTCCGGTCCGTGAAAGACATCGTGGAGGTCTGCGGTCAGCTTGGAGTGCGCTATCTCACCTTGTATGCCTTCTCGACGGAAAACTGGAAGCGCCCCAAGGACGAGGTGAGCATGCTTATGGGACTGCTGGTGTCGTCGCTGCGCCAGGAAGTCGACAATCTGCACAGAAACAACGTGCGCCTCACGAGCATCGGCGACCTCGGCACGCTTCCTTCCGCCGCGCAGCGCGAGTTGGAGGAATCGATACAGCGCACGCGGGACAACACCGGCCTGACCCTCAACCTGGCCCTGAGTTACAGCGGAAGGTGGGATCTGGCGCGCGTCGTGCGTCGAATCGCGCAGGAAGCCAGAAGCGGAAAGATATCGCCCGAAGATATCGACGAGACTATGATATCGTCTTATCTGTCGACGGCCTCGCTCCCGGAACCGGACCTGCTCATCCGTACGAGCGGAGAAATGCGCTTGAGCAATTTTCTACTCTGGGAGCTGGCATATACCGAATTTTTCATCAGTCCGGTTTATTGGCCGGAATTCCGCTGCGACGCCCTGTTGGACGCGATACGCGCCTTTCAGCAAAGGGAACGCCGTTTCGGACAGGTAAGCGAACAGTTGGAGAAACGATCGCCTGGAAAAAAGGCAAAGGAAGAGCGATTGAATGCGGTCCACAGGTATTAGCCGGCTCGTTTTTACATGCCTGCTGCTGGCCGCGGCAGGCATGCCGCTCACAGCCCAGAACGCCCAGCAGCAGAAGAGCTATAAAGTCCTCGGCATCGGCGTGGAAGGCAATTCCACTACTGACGCGTCGACCATTCTCCTGAGATCCGGGCTTCGAACGGGTTCGGAAATCGTCGTGCCCGGCGATCAGACGCAGAAAGCCATCGCCCAGCTCTGGTCCATGAATGTTTTCTCCAACATCGAAATAAACATCGACAGGGAGCTGCCTGAAGGCGTTTATCTCGTGATAAAAGTCGAGGAATACCCCCGTCTCGAGCGCATCGAGATAAGCGGCAACGACGAGTTCGACGAGGAAAACATACGCGGGAAAATCGGGCTCGGCAAAGGCCAGTTCATTCGCCCGCAGACCTATGCCGTCATTCGACGCCGCATACTCTCCGCTTACGAAGAAAACGGCTATCTCCTGGCTTCCGTGGAATTCGACGCCAAACCCGACACGTCGGGAGTGAACCGCGCGGTGCTCGCTGTGAACATCGACGAAGGGCCCGAAGTGCAGGTCGCCTCCATAACGTTCGAGGGGAACACGCATTTCAGCGAAGGCGACCTCAAGGGCGCGATGGACGAGATTTCCGAAAAAACGTGGTGGAAGTTCTGGTCCAGCGCGCGCTTCGACAGGAAGAAGTTCGCGAAGGACAGTCTCGCCATACTGAATTTCTACAGGGAAAACGGTCATCTGGATGCCGAAATCCGGGAAGTAGGCATCGGCTACAATCCGACCCGCACGGACATGAGCCTGCGGATCAAGGTGTTTGAAGGCAAACCCTCTTACGTGCGGAACATCATCTGGAAGGGCAACACGATGTACCCGGACTCGGTGCTCAACGAACGTATCGACATGCGTCCGGGTTCGCTGATGAACACCGTGAAGTTCGAGGAAAACCTGCGGGGCAACCGCGACCAGAACGACGTCGCTTCCCTTTATCTGGACAACGGATACCTGCGCTTTTTCGCGCAGGACGAACGCGTGCGCGTGGCGGAGGATTCCGTGGATCTGGTTATCACGGTGCACGAGAGCAACAAATTCCGCATCGGTCACGTCAACATCAAGGGCAACACCAAGACGCAGGACAGGGTGATGAGACGCGCCCTGTACACCTGGCCCGGGGATTTCTTCAGCCGTTCGGCCATCATACGGAGCATACGCGAACTCGCGACTCTCAATTATTTCAATCCCGAAGCCATACGTCCCGAGCCGTCCATCGCGAACGATTCCACGGTGGACATCGTGTACAACGTCGAGGAGCGCTCGAGCGACACGTTCAACGCCTCCGTGGGTTACAGCGGCACTTTCGGCGCCACGGGCGCGCTTGGCTTGACCTTCAACAACTTCGACATCACCGAACCGTTCACGGGCGGCGCCGGTCAGATACTCAACTTCGAGTGGCAATTCGGAGAGGCGTCGCGTTTCCGCGTGTTCTCTCTCTCGTTCACGGAGCCGTGGTTTCTGGATACGCCGACCTCGATCGGTTTTTCCTTATACGACCAGAGACAGCAGTATTATTTCGATCTGCGCAACACCGGCGCCTCGGTGAATCTGGGCCGCCGCCTCAGTTGGCCCGACGATTTCGTCCGCGCCGACTGGTTCCTGCGCTTCCAGCGCCTGAGCGTGATCGACGGCGGCAGTTATTACAAGACGGGCAACTATTCGCAGGTCAGTCTCACTCAGGTTCTGTCGAGAAACAGTCTCGACAGTCCGATTTTCCCGAGCCAGGGATCGCGTGTGGCGCTGACTACCGAATTGAGCGGCGGACCGCTTCCGGGTTCCGTCGACTATCACAAGCACGAGCTTTCGCTGAACTGGTTCACGCCCTTGATGCGCATGGGCGATCTGAACCGGCTGACGCTGTACACCGGGGCGGAATTCGGATTTTTCAAGGGCTTCACATCCGACTCGTACATTCCTCCTATCGAATACTACTTCATGGGAGGCAACGGCCTCCAGATACAGACAAAACCGCTGCGCGGATACGAGGACCGCAGTATCGGGCCGCGCGAGAACGGGCAGGTGGTGAACGGGACGATATTCAGCCGCTATGTGATGGAACTCCGCTTCGCCCTGACTATCAATCCCATGCCCGTGTATGTGCTGGCTTTCGCCGAGGCGGGAAACGTTTGGAAAAACGACCGAGCCCTGTATCCGTTTGATCTTAAACGCAGCGCGGGCATCGGCGCGCGCCTTTTGATACAGGGCGTGGGCCTCATCGGTTTCGACTACGGCTATGGCTTCGACGACGTAGAGCCGTTTGACGGCAAAGCGGACGGTTGGCACTTCCACTTCCAGTTCGGCCGAGGATTCTGAAATTCTTCAAATTGAACGCATATCTAATCAATGCAACAGAGGCATCCGTGAAAACACCCCTGCTGATCATCACAGCAACATTATTCTGCATACTGACATCCACGGCCGAGGCGCAGAATCTCAAGATCGGTTACGTCAATTCCCAAAAAATATTCGACGAATTGCCCGAAGCCCAGAAAGTGAAGAAGGACCTGGAAGAGAAGCTGCAGCTTTGGCGCGATACAATGGAGATCATGAGCCGGGATTTCCAGCAACAGGTTGAGGCTTACCAGAAGCAGCAGGGAACTATGCTCGAAGCCGCCAAGCAAACCAAACTGCAGGAACTGCAGCGGGTCGAGCGGCAATTGCGCGAATACGAGGCTTCCAAGCAGAGCGAAGCCGCGGCGCTGCAGAGCAGGGTCACGAATCCGTTGAAGGACAAAATCCTGAAGGCCATCGAAGACATCGCCAAGCGTGAGAAACTGAACTTCATCTTCGACCGCGCGCAGGAACCGGTCATGCTTCTGCTGTATGCCGACACCAAATACGACTATACGAATCTCGTGATAGACCATCTGAAACGCAGTTCGAACTAATTCCCGCAAGGTGCATCATGAAACGTACGGCGGCGATAGCCCTTCTTTTTCTCATTCCCCTGCTGACGCCAGCGCATGCGCAGCAGAAAATCGCATACGTGGACATCGCTACGGTGATGAAAGCGCTGCCAGACGCGCAGGACGCGCAGAAAAAACTGGATGCCGCCGTGGAGAAATGGCAGAAGGAACTCGAGTCCATGGAGAGCTCCTGGCAGCAGAAATTCAACGATTACGACAAACGCAAGCTGATACTGACCGACCAGGGCCGGGTGAACGCCGAACGCGAGCTGCAGGATCTCGACAGAAAAATCATGGAGTTCCGCGACAAGAAGTTCGGACAGAACGGCGAACTCTTCACCATGGAGAACGAGTTGATGCAGCCGATACAGAACCTGGTTTTCGAGCAGGTTGAATTGATGGCCAAGGACCAGGGCTACGATTACGTGCTGGATAAAAGCGGCGGCGTCTCCATTATCTACGCCAAGGAATCCCACGACCTGACCGAGAAGCTGATCGACCGTATCAAGAAGCTTCTTCCGGAGCGGAAGATATCCGACCAGCCGGGCGCCCAGACGCCGGGCGGAACGCAGCCGCCCGCGGGCACCGGAGGCCGCCCGACGCCTACGCCGACTCCTTCGCCGGACGGCTCCCGGACTCCGATGCCTCCACGCGACCGGTAAACAAATGCCGGGAAGCACGTGAGCATCACATTACATGATCTCGCCGGCGCGATAGACGGCGCATACACAGGCCCCCCGGCTCTCGAACTGCGAGGCGTCGCGGCGATCGAGAAGGCGGAAACAGGCGACGTCACTTTTCTTTCCAACAGAAAATACGAGCGCTTCCTCGCCAGCACGCGCGCATCGGCGATAATACTCGGCGCGGACACGAAATTCGACAGAGACGACGTCGCCGTCATCAGAGTAAAGGATTCGTATTTCGGTTTCGCCCTCGCGCTGCGCGCTTTCCATCCCCCCCATCAGCCCGAACGGACGGTGATTCATCCTTCCGCCGTCATATCCGGGACGGCAAAGTTGGGCGCCAATATTTCGGTGGGACCCTGCGCGGTTATCGGCGAAGGCGCCGCGGTGGGCGAGAGAAGCATCATCGGGGCGGGAACGGTTCTCGACGCCGGAGTCTCCATCGGGCGCGACTGCACGATTCACCCCAACGTGACCATACTCGCGAAGGCGCGCATCGGAGACCGCGTGATCATACATGCCGGCGCCACCATTGGAAGCGATGGTTTCGGTTTCGCCCCGGCGAACGGACGCTACGAAAAAGTGCTTCAGATCGGCGGAGTCGAGATTGGAGACGACGTCGAGATCGGAGCGAACTGCGCGATTGACAGGGGCGCTCTGGCGGACACCGTGATCAAGCGCGGCACAAAGCTCGACAATCTTATTCAGATCGCCCATAACGTCATCATCGGAGAGGATACTGTGATAGCGGCCCAATCCGGTGTGTCGGGGAGCACGACGGTCGGCGACAGGGTGTTGATCGCAGGGCAGGTCGGCCTGGTCGGGCATATCGATATCGGCGACGATGTAACCATCGGCGCTCAGTCGGGCGTTTCCAAATCCCTGCACGGACCGGGCAAGACCTTCCGCGGGGCACCCGCCGACGAGATACGCGAGGAACTCCGGCGCGAGGCGTCAGTGCGCCGTCTGCCGGAACTGATCGAGACAGTCCGCGAACTGAAACAACGCCTGGAGGAACTCGAACGGAACACCGGAATACGGAGCGAAACGGAGGAATGAAAAGACTTCTCGACAAGATTGTCCTCGTGACCGGGGCGTCTTCAGGCATCGGCCGCTCATGCGCCCGCGCTTTCGCCTCCGAAGGCGCCGATCTTATCATCGCCGCCCGGCGCCTCGAACTGCTGGAACAGCTCGCCGGGGAGTTGCGCGAGCAAACGGGCGTCCGCGTGCTGCCCGTTCAGCTCGATGTGCGCGATCGCAATGCGGTTTTCGAGACGATCGAAAATCTGCCACCGGAATGGAAGTCCGTTGCCATTCTCGTCAACAACGCAGGAGTTCCGCGCGGGCTCGATAAACTCTACGAGTGCGACCCTGACGATTGGGCGGAAATGATAGACACGAATATCACCGGTCTGCTTCTCGTCACCCGGGCTGTGCTGCCCGGAATGGTGGAACGCAACAGCGGACATGTCATAAACATCGGCTCGATCGCGGGACACGAGGCATATCCCAAGGGAGCCGTGTACAACGCGACGAAGTTCGCGGTCGACGCCATCACGAAGTCCCTGCGCATGGATCTTGTCGACACGCCGCTGCGTGTGAGCACGGTCGACCCTGGTCTTGTGGAAACGAATTTCAGCATGGTGCGTTTTCGCGGAGACGCGGACCGCGCTCGAGCGGTTTACGAGGGTTACGAACCTTGCACTCCCGATGATGTGGCGGATGCCGTGCTTTTCTGCGCGACGCGCCCTCCTCATGTGAGCATAAACCAGATCGTGCTGATGCCGACCGCCCAGGCATCGGCCACTCTCGTTCACCGCAAACCGCGCGATTGAAGCAGCGTCCCGCCGATGAATCGCCAAAACCTCGGAAGACGGGGCCGTGTCTGATTCGCGGCGCGAATCCGCCAAGGAAATGTCCTTCCTCGAGCATCTCGAGGAGTTGCGCTGGCGTATCATATATGCCGCGCTGGGTGTGGTCGTCGGTTCGGTGCTGATATGGATTTTCAAGGACTGGGTAATGGAGGAAATCCTGCTGCGCCCGGCGCGTGAAAACAATATGGCGCTGCAGAACCTCCGCCCCTTCGGGCAGTTTTTCCTTTACATGCAGGTGGCGATGTTCGGCGGTATCATACTCAGCACGCCCAATCTGCTGCTGCAGCTGTGGCTCTTCATCGCGCCGGGGTTGTACCCTCACGAGCGGAAGCACATACGCTGGATAGTGGTGTTCTCGTCGGTCTGCTTCCTGGGAGGCGTGGCCTTCGCCTATTTCGTCATCCTTCCCACGGCGTTCAACTTCCTCGTCGATTTCGGCACCCCGGTCATCTCCAACAACATCTCGATCGACGAGTACTTCAGCTTTCTGCTGAACCTGATACTGGCGGCTGGACTTGTCTTCGAGCTGCCGATGGTCTCCTTTTTCCTCTCGCGCCTCGGCATACTGACGCCGCAATTCATGCGCAAATACTGGCGCCACGCCGTCGTAATAATCATGGTGACGGCCGCGTTGATAACGCCGACGCCGGATCCGTACAACATGATGCTGCTCGCCGTCCCAATGATAGGCCTCTACGAAATCAGCATCTGGATCGCGAAAATCAGCTACAAGAAGAAACGCGCCGCCGAACAGGCGGACGGGGAAATTTGAAGCGCAGCGTGGACGTCTCCGCCATTATATCCCCAGTCAAGAGCGAACTCGCCGAGTTCGAGAGCCGCTTCAAAGCGGGGCTGGCGTCGCGCGTGGCGCTGGTGGACACGATTGTCCGGTATATCGTGCGCAGCAAGGGCAAGCGGGTGCGCCCCGCGCTGGTGCTGCTTTCGGCGGGCGCCAGCGGCGGCATCAACGACCGCACCTACCGCGGCGCCGCCCTCGTCGAGCTTCTGCACACCGCCACGCTCGTGCATGACGACGTGGTGGACGAGGCCGCGACGAGGCGAGGTTTTTCATCCATCAACGCCATCTGGAAAAACAAGGTGGCGGTGCTGATGGGCGATTATATTCTCTCCAGAGGTCTTTTGCTGTCGCTGGAAGGCGACGACTTCGACTCTCTCCGCATCTCCTCGAATGCGGTGCGGCGCATGAGCGAAGGCGAACTTCTGCAGATACAGAAATCGCGTCAGATGAACACCGACGAGATCACGTACTTCCGCATAATAGGCGACAAAACCGCCTCGCTGCTGTCCGCCTGCTGCGAGATCGGCGCGCGCAGCGCGACCGACGACAGGACCGTCACGGAGAGCGTGCGCGACTACGGCGAGAATCTGGGAATCGCGTTTCAGATAAGGGACGATATACTCGACTTGCTCGGCAAGGAATCTACAATCGGCAAGCCCGTCGGCGGGGATCTGAAGGAAAAAAAATTCACGCTGCCGCTCATCCACGCGTTCTCGAACGCGCCCGCGAGATCCCGCAGAACGGTGCTGCGGCTGCTCCGGGACGGCATCAACCGGGACGGCATCAAGCAGGTCGTCGCTTTCGTCAAGGATTACGGAGGAATCGAATATGCCGGCGCTCGCGCGGGCGAGTACCGCGACCGCGCCGTGCGATGCCTTGACGTGCTACCGGAGTCGCAATATTCAGCGGCGCTCAAGCGCTTTGCGCATTTTGTGGTGGACAGGGTTAAATGAATGATGAGTGATGTGTGATGAATGAGAATACGGTTCCGTGCGGCGTTATTAATAATAGAGGTATAAGTATGAAATTATTCGAGACGGCGTTGTGGATTATGATGGCTGTTGGTTGCGCTCATACGGCTTTTTCGCAGAACAAGGCGGAGGTCGATGAAGCGCCGGCGCCCCGGAGGCCGATGACTTTCGAGGACCTTTACTCGCTCGGGAGGGTGACGGATCCGCGGATATCTCCGGACGGCAATACGGTGCTGTATGTGGTGACCTGGTTCGATCTCGAGGGAAACAAGTCCAACAGCGACATCTATGCCGTGGATATAGACGGACAGAATCCCCGGCAGCTGACTTTCGACGCCAAAAGCGACGCCAATCCACGCTGGTCGCCCGACGGACGCAAGATCGCCTTCATCTCCGCCCGCGAAAACGGCCAGCAGGTCTGGCTGATGAATCCGGACGGAAAAGGACAGACGCGCCTGACCGCAATATCCACCGGCGCTTCCGGCGTGGAGTGGTCGCCGCAGGGAACGCATCTTCTCTTTACATCGAGCGTCTATCCGGATTGCCCCGACGACGCCTGCAACCGAGCGCGCGACGAGGCCGTAGAGAAGAATCCCTGCAAAGCCCGGATCATGGACAGACTTCCATACAGAGTCTGGAACTCGTGGAAGGACGACAAATACAGCCACCTGTTCGTCATACCCGCGGCGGGAGGCGCGCCTCTGGACATTACTCCCGGCGCGTATGACACGCCGCCCATAGACATCGGCGGGCACGGGGATTACGCTTTCTCGCCCGACGGCAAAGAAGTGGCCTTCGTGAAGAACACCGACCCCATGCTCGCCGCAAGCACAAACAACGACGTCTGGCTCGTGAACATCGACGGGAGCAACCCGCGCTGCATCACCGCGAAAAACAAGGCGAACGACAACCAACCCATTTACTCGCCCGACGGCCGCTACATCGCCTACCGCGCGATGAGCCGGCCGGGTTACGAGGCGGACAAATACGACCTGATGGTGTACGAGCGGCGCACAGGCGTCGTGCGCAACCTGACCGAGGGCGCGGACCGCTCCGTCGACGAGGTGTTCTGGTCCGGGGACGCCAAGCGCGTGATGTTCACTGCGCAGGACGAGGGCTACGTGTCGCTGTTCGAAGTGCCGGCCGGGGGCGGAGACATACTGCGCGTGCTCAAGGGCGTTGTCAACCTCCGCTTCGGCGAACAGGGGAAAATCGTCGAGGTTCCGCTCGGGACGACGCGGACTTCTTTCCGCCTGCATCCCGACGGCAAGCGGCTGGTGTTCCTCGGGCAGCGGATCAATTATCCGGCCGAAGTCATGTCCGCCTTTTACGACGGCGAGAAGGTGAGCGACATACGGCAGCTCACGACGACGAACGGCGATCTTCTGAAGACTCTCGATCTGCCGGGCGCCGAGTCCTTCACTTTCCGCAGCGCCGACAAGACGCCGGTGCAGGGCTGGCTGCTCGTCCCGCCCGCCTTCGATCCACAAAATAAATACCCAACCATCTTTATTATTCACGGCGGTCCGCAGGGCGTCTGGGGGGATGAATTTCATTACAGGTGGAACATGTCCCTTTTCGCCGCGCCGGGTTTCGTTATAGTCGCGATCAATCCGCGCGGCAGCACTGGTTTCGGCCAGGCCTTCACGGACGGCGTGAACCGGGACTGGGGCGGGAAACCGTACCAGGACATCATGGCCGGCGTGGATCACGTGTTGAAGACCTTTCCCTTTGTAGACAGGAACAGACTGGGAGTCGCCGGCGGATCTTACGGCGGATACCTCGTCAACTGGATTATCGGCAACACGAACCGTTTCAAGGCCGCCTTGTCTCACTCGGGCGTGTACGACATACGGAGCAAATACGGGGCGACCGAGGAGTTGTGGTTCCCCGAGTGGGAGTTCGCGGGCACGCCATGGACGAATCCGCAGATGTACGAGAGATGGTCGCCCAGCCGCCTCGCGAAGAACTTCAGGACGCCCACGCTGGTGACCCACGGACAGAACGATTTCCGAGTGGTGGTCGAGCAGAGCATGCAGCTATTCACGGCTCTTCAGAGGCAGGGAGTTGAAAGCCGGTTCATATATTTTCCGGATGAAGGTCACTTGATTCTGAAACCGCGCAATTCCCAGCTCTGGTACCGTGAGTTTCACGAGTGGTTCAAAAAGCACCTGAAGAAATGATGAATGATGAATAAATTGAGCCCCGGAGGGGCGTGATACCCAAGCCCAGG
>CAYLZD010000069.1:0-11968 GCA_964388275.1 uncultured Chromatiales bacterium | reverse complement strand
TCGGACAGGTCGGCGGCCACCCCTCCCCGACGGGGAGGGGCAATTATGTGCATGGTTCAGGGGAGAGTGCGATTGACGGAGAACTTCGGCATACCAGGAAGCCCACTTTCCAGCTTGCTGCAATATTTCACCAGTCTTGATTATTCTTTGGTAGTTTCTTTTCATCAAGGAAATGAAAGTAAATATCCGAAATGTAGATATCACCCACGACTCTCTCATTTTATTTAGGAAACCATACTCTCAAACTCCGTGCAGCACACAAGCTACGTGGAATATCTTTGTAACTACTTCTAAATGACAGCTATCTATCAACGTGCGTTTCCCTTCGCGAAGTCAGAGCCCGGAAACAGCATGATGCGCGCGGGTACGATCCGGCATCCATCAAGTGTGAGCTTCAGGGCCGGAAGCATTGATGACGCCGAAAAAAAACCGCCGCGAATGCGGCGGTTTCATCAGGGCGATGCTGTCCGCTTCGACTATTTGACGAGCATCATCTTCTTTGTCGTGTTGAATGCCTGCGAGCCGTTGCTGACCGCGGTCATGCGGCAGAAGTAAGTGCCGCTCGGCAGGCCTGCGCCGTTCCAGGAGGTCGTGTAATTGCCTGGTGTGAGCGTGCCGTCGCTCAGCGTGGCAACCAGTTCGCCTGTGCTGCTGTAGACGCCGATGAATACCGACGAAGTGCGGGCGACCGAGAAGCTGATTTTCGTGCTCGGATTGAAAGGATTCGGGTAATTCTGGCCGAGCGAGAAGGTGTTCGGTATGCGCTGGTCTTCCAGGTCCACGCCGGTGATTAGCCGGGCCAGCGAGGCCTGCAGAAGGGCCACGGTGTACTTTGTATTGTGTATGCCGTAGCTGTGGTCGTACTTCACGAAGTAGTAGTTCATGATGGCCGGATAAAATTCGGGATTAGCTTTGACGGCCATGGAATCCAGGCGGAACTCCGCCGCCATGTTGACGGGTTCGCCCTGGCTGTTTTTCGGGAGCAGGGCCTTAAGTGTGTTGAGCATGCCCTTGATCTCGGTCTGCACGCCTTCCACAGTGCCGTTGCCGTCGAAGTCGGCCGCGGCCTTGATGTCGTCGAATTTCGTCACTTGCGAGCCGTGGCAGGTCTGGCAGGGTGTGGTTATGTCGTTGCCCTGCTCGTCGATCAGGTTCATCTGGTGGTTCGAATGTTTGCTGGTGCCGTCGATGCGTTCGTACATATGGCAGGTGACACAGCCGTCGTCCAATCCGTGATGCGATCCGAGACCGGTGATCGGAAGATCGTACTCGTATCCGTTCGCGCCCAGATACATGTCCGCCTGCGGGCTGTAATGCGGGTAGAAGCGGTCGCGGAAAACATTCAACTGGGCGGTGACCCGGTCCTTCGTGTTTTCCCTCGCCCTGTGGCAATTCATGCAGAGTTGGCCGTTGCCGCCGAGTTGATCGGGAACCACATAGCCGTTGGCCAGCTTGTCGCGCTTTACGATTCTGAGCTGGAACGGATTCGCGTCGCTGTGCGGATCGTGGCACGACACGCAGGAGATCGATTCGATCGGTTCGACATCGGAATAATCCGGGGAGGCCGGATTCATGGCGAATTTCGCCATCGCCATTCCGTTGTGGCAGGGCCAGCATCCGCTTCTGGAGGCTTCTTCGCCGCTCAAAGGCATGGTGGCATGGCTCGACGCCGCCCAGTAGCTTCCGAGGCGGTGTTTGGCCGGCGCATCATGGCATTGCATGCACGATCCGGCTTCATAATTGGCGCCGATCGTGCGCTTGCCAGGCGCGGCCAGGTGGGCGCTTCCGGGGCCATGGCAGCTCTCACAGCCTACGTTTGCCACCGCTGCGACTGCCGGGAAGTTCGTGTACATATTGATTACCTGGCTCGAGTCGGCGAACGGAATCATGTACGCGCCGCTGACCAGCGGAAATCCGAGCCGCCAGGTCGTGTCGAACCCGCTCTGTTTTGCGAGCCAGCCGTAATTACCGTTGTCCGCTTTCTGGTCCCACCCGGTAGTATGGCATTTGATGCATGCTTCGCGGTACGAACCGACGACCTTGCCTTCATATTCCGTGACGTTCAACTGGCCGCTGATCCCGCGATCGAATATGTTCGCGTGCTTGGTTTTCCTCCATTCCGCGGTCTTCGCCGAATGACAAGTTCCGCAATTCATCCCGGTGCTCGACAGACCGATGTATGTCGCTGCCAACAATGTGTCATATGCCATCGTCGAGTCGTCGATGAACAGCTTGACGATATACTGACCCGCGACATCGGGTTTAAATTTGACGGAAACCGCGGCAGGATCATCGAAAGCGGCGGTGGAGCCGGCCGGCTGCGCCTCCATGGTCCAGGATGCGGTTGTTACACCGCCTTCCATTTCGGCCTTCAGGTAAACGTACATGTGGAGCGGTACCACCCGCAAACCCGTTGAGACGGGAAACTCGTCCGCGGGGTAAGTCCCGAGCAGTCTGGGAGACATCGCCACGCGATGGATCTCAACCGCTTGCGCCGCCGCATCCTGCATCGGGCCAAAAAATGCCACGCTCAGCAGGACGAAGACAACAGGTCCAAAACGATTCATATTAACCTCCGGTGTTGAAAATCTGATGTCGGCCGAATGGTTGCCGATCTTTGTTAGCCAGCAAATACCGTACCACTGATTCGGGGGTGCTCCGAGGCAATCGTCTAACTTTGTAAGGGCCGCAATCAGCGAAAACAGGCGAAATGATAGACATACCGGATATGTAATGGTGCATTTGAGGCGTGACGCGGTCAAGGCGGCTACATGTTGGGACATATCGGCACACGGCTTTTCAGGAGATGATAATCGACCGTCTGCCTGCTGTACCATGCTGGCCTGCGGCCGGGCGAATGACCGGCGGTCAGAGCGCCGCCGGTCCGGCTGACGGCCGCGCAACGCCTGCGTGGAATCCTCCGCCGGTCTGCTGCCTGCTGCACTAGTTGGTTTCAAGGTCATCGGCTCCTAAGTTGCGTTCGTATGCCGTGTCGCGATGAAGAGCGTCCTTATCGTCACATATTATTTTCCGCCTTCCGGAGGCCCCGGCGTTCAGCGTGTATTGAAATTCGCGACGTATCTGCGATCGTACGGCTGGCGTCCGGTAATACTCACCGTGAAGGATGCCGACTACCCGGCGCGCGATGAATCGCTGTTGAAGGAGATACCGGCCGACATTGCCGTGTATCGGACGCCCATTTTCGAGCCGTATGATCTTTACAGAAAGTTGACCGGGAAAAAGGCCGGCACGCCCGTGGATGTGAATACCATCCCGAGGGAAGGGGAAAAGCGTTCATTTCGCGAGCGCGTTGCGGAACTCATCCGCGCCACGCTGTTCATTCCCGACGCGCGCATCGGCTGGAAAAGGCACGCGGTCAAAGAGGGCATGCGGATCATCCGCGAGGAGAAGATCGACGCCATTTACTCTTCCTCGCCTCCCTATACCTGCGCCTTGATAGCGCGCGCGTTGAAGAAGCGTTCCGGACGTCCCTGGGTGGCCGGTTTCCGCGATCCGTGGCGGGGTTTCCTCTCCGCGCCCAGGCGCTGGTTCCTGCCTGACATGGCCGACCGGATGCTGGAAAGGGCGGTGTACCGCGATTGCGACCGCATGGAGGTGGCGTGGCTGGGCATACTGAAGGATTTCAGGGCCAAATATCCGAAGATATCCGACGGCAAGGTCCGACATCTTCCCAACGGCTTCGACAGCGCGGATTTTCCCTCCGTGGAAATCGTGGAGAAGAAGTATTTCACCGTCACCTACGCCGGCTCAATGTACGGGAAACGCAATCCGGAGTCGTTTCTCGCGGCGGTCGCGCTGCTGGCGCGGCTGGGAAAGGTGGACGTCTCGCGCGTACGCCTGCAGTTCATCGGAAGATTCGGCGCCGAGGTGAGGGAAATGTTCGAGCATCCGCTCCTGCGGCAATCCGTGATCGTCAAGGAGTATATGCCTCACGCGGACAGCGTCAGGCATCTTTTCCAGTCCGACGCGCTCCTGATGATAGTCGACGATTTCCCCGGCAACGAGGAGATCGTCCCGGGCAAGGTGTACGAATACATGGGCGCGGGCAAGCCGGTTCTGACTCTCGCGCCCGAGGGCGCCGTGGCCGACCTGATAAGGGAAACCCGCTCGGGCCGCGTGGCGCGCTCCGACGACATTCCGGCTATAGCCGACATGTTCCTCCGCTATTACGAGTCCTGGCTCGCGGGCGACCTCGGTCTGGAGCAGGACCGTGAAGCGGTGGCCGCTTACGAGCGCAGGGAAGTGACGCGCAGACTGGCCGCCCTGCTCGACGAATTGACCGTCGGATCGAATTGAGTCCGCCGCCGCCATGAAATCGACGGACAGCGGAACTTCCGCCGCGCTTCCGGCGGTCTGCCTCGTCCTCTCCGCAACCGCGTCGGCTGTCTTGACCATGCTGTTCCTTCGCAACGGCATCATCGCCACGGCCGATTCCTGGGGCTTGTGGGAGGGAGCGGTGTCTCTGCTGGAAAAGGGGAGATACGAGTACATTCATGGGCAACCGGTGCTGGCGTGGCCTCCTCTGTTCCCGGTCTATCTTGCGGCGATACAGGCCGTGGCCGGACAGACAGGGCGGGCTCTGATCGGGGCCTCGGCGCTGCTTGCATCGCTGAATGCGCTTGCCTGGGGGCGCTATGCTCTTATGCTGTCGGAAGAAGCGTTCGGAAAGCGCTTCGGAACGCCCTCCGCCGGGCTGCTGGCGTTCGTTTCCACATTCAGCGCGCTTTGCGCGTCCATGCTTTCCGCAAATTTCCTGCTGCTCGCTCTCTACGGTTTCTGCTACTGCGTCTTTCTCCGGATGCTGCGCGCCGGCGATTTCAAGAGATACGCGGCCGGTGGAACAGCCCTAGCCGCCTTGTTGACCGGCGCCGCTCTGACTCATAACAGCGCGATGGCTGTTGTGGCGGCTTTGTCTGTTACCGCCGGTCTGCGCGCTCCGGGGAACAGGCCGCGGAAGGCAGCCGTCATGCTTTTAGTGTCCGTTCCTCCGCTTGCGGCGTCCGTCCTCGTGCGCGCGCTGCTGGGGCAGGCCGGAAGCCATCCGCTGTCCGGGCATTTCATCGATCCGTCGCGGCGTCTGAACGAATCCCTGATAGGAATGGGGAATTTCTTCTTCAACGATCCCGGCGTTTGGAATGCCCTGATCGGCGTCGTTTTTTTCGTTCTGCCCGTTCTGCTGACGGCCGTCACATGGAAGAACAGATCCCCGCGATGGTTGCCCGCCGTGTTGCTCTCCGCGTATCTCGGTTTTGCCTTCCTCTTCGTCATTTTCAACTCCACCTACATCTCGAACAGACTTCACGGCCGCTTTCTCTGGTTTCTCCCGCTGGTGTTGGGGCCCGCGCTGATCGTGCTCCTGAGGAAAAGCCGCCTGCTCGCGATTTGCGCTCTGCTCTGCCTGCTGCTTCCGTCCCTGCTTCGATCGGTGAAGTATTCCTTCGAAGGATTCGTCCCGCGAATCAATCTCTCCGAAGGTTTTGCTCCGGATATTCACATCCGGCCGGAATACTATCTCACTTCCGATCGGAACCGGAAGCCCGGAAAAGACGCCTTGATGATTCGCCCGCCCGCTTACCCCTGGCTCACCCGCTGGAAACCGGACATCGACTCTTCGGTTCAATACCGGGTTCGCATACACGCAAAAGAGTGACGGCGTCGCGGGGACTCATTCCTTCCAGAAAAAACCCCTCTCCCGCCTGTCCCGGCGAAACGCCTCCAAAGCCGTCAGGTCGATGTCATACGCAGCCGCATCACTCTCGCCTACCGGCGTGTAGAAGCTGTCGGGATCGAGCCGGGTCGGATCCGCGAATCCTCCGACGCCGCCGGCCGCCAGGCGCGGGAGCAGGGAGGGATGTCCCCAGTCGGATATGCCCGTATATACGCCGAATTCGTAAGACCGGGAGACCGCCAGATGCCGCCACATGTTTCGCGAATACTCGGGCGACGGCTTTCTCGTCACGGACATCGCGGGAACGAGCACGAGATCCGGCAGGTGTTTCGCCTTGTAAAAAAGGTCGCTGAACCAGAAGTCGGCGCAGATCAGCGCCAACACGCGTATGCCGCCGATGACGAATTCGCCGAGAGTGTCGCCTGGGGCTGCCCTTTCGCGTTCCTCGGAATAAGGCCGGAGCTTGTCGTACCGCGCAATCACGTCGCCGGACGGAGCGACGGCGATTCCAGTGTTGACGCGCTTGTCGCCGCGCGCTTCGTGATGCGATCCGCCGACGACATGGCAGCCCCATTCCGTCGCGATTGCCGCGATGGAATGCTCGTACCGCCCGGCGGTCGAGTCGAATGCCGAGTGCTCCGGCAGCAGGATGATGTCGTCGTATCCGCAGGCGCCGCGATACGGCGCCAACGCCCGCCGGAAGGCGAGCAGATTGGCGTCGGTGTCGAAGGCCCGGAGCTGCGGCTGGGTGAGAATCAGACGCATGAATCGGATTTACTTCATCACCGTCATCGTTCTCGAGAGCGCGATTCCGCCGCTCAAGAGCGCGTACCTGTATGTTCCCGATGCGAGTCCGTCGGCGTTGAACAGGATCGAATGCTCTCCCGGTTTCTGCTCGCCGTCGAAGATGAGCCTGACAAGACGCCCCAGCCTGTCGAAAACGAGCAGGCGGACACGCCCCTCCTCTATCAACGAATACCTGATCTCCGTCACAGGGTTGAACGGATTCGGGTGATTCTGCGCGAGCTCCGCGCGCGCTCCGCCGTCGAAAAGCCGGACGCCGCCTTCACGGCATATTCCCGTCAGCTCGAAGAATCCGGGAATTGTGGTGATCTCGATGGCGCCTCCCACTCCCTCGGCATCCTCGAGCAGCAACGGAGTGCTCTCGGACGCGCCCAGGGTGGCTCTGAAGCGCAGTGTGGCGAGTATTCCCCTTGAGTCGGGAAGCAGGGGAAGCGACAGCTGAATGATGCGGTCCTGCCCCGACACCGTGCCCTGCGGAGCGTTTGCGGGTGTCAGGATGTCCGCTCGATGCCTCAGGGTTACAAGAACGCCGCTCGCTCCGAAGAGGCGGGGATTGACGCTGCTGCGCAGATACACCGGCACGTCGACGTATTCTCCCGGAGAAGCGCGCAGCGTGTCCAGTTCGAGCGTTATCGATGCCGTGCCCCGGGAAGCGGTGGCCGTGAAGTAGGCGGGCCTGCAAGCGGGAGTGTAAAGCGCCTCGAAAGCGGCGGTATAGGTTCCGTCCGCGCCTGGATCGTCGAAACGCACGAGAAGCGCGGCGCTCCCGCCCGGCTGTATCACAACGGGCAGGCCTGACACGATGCTGAACGGTCCGCCTGCGGTCGGCGCAACAGCAAGGAGCGTAACGGCGATGCTTCCGGTGTTGTATACGGTTACCGTTTGTTCGGCCGGCAGGTCGCTGGGCGGCAGCAGTCCGAAATCGAGCGAGGCCGCCTCTATGCCCGCGGAATCCCTGCGGCCTGTCAGATCGGTTCGAAGCGATATCGAGCAAGGTTCGGCCGCGATGCGCAGCAAACCGGATTCGGCGCCCGGCTGCCCGGGCGCGAACCTGATCCGGACGTCTTGCGTGGCGCCGGGCTGCAGTATCAGCGGAAAGGACGGCGAAAGTATGGTGAAATGCGGATTCGTGAGCGCGGGGACTTCGAAGCTGACCGCCGTCGTTCCCTCGTTGCGCAGTGTAACGACAGTGTCGGCGGTTTCACCATGGCAGAGCAGCGGCCTGAAATCGATCATCCCGTCCATCGAGGCCGCCGCCGAATCGGCTCGTGCCGCGAGCTGTACGGACACCTCGCGTTGGCATCCGTCGTATTCCGCCTGTATGCGGAGTTCACCGGCGGCATCCACGCCCGCCTGATCGGGCGTGAACCTGATGCGAAGTTCCAGCGGCGAGCCGGACGGTCCGAGCGACAGCGGAAAAGCGGATGCCGGCGGGTCGATCAGCGAGAATGCCGCGCCGCTCAATACCGGCGGCTGTACGCGTAACGACGCGCTCCCTGTGTTGATGACGGTGATGATCGTGTCGATATATGGCCCTTCGCAGAGCAGAAGGCGGCGGAATGTCATCGAAGGCGCAACCGTGGCGAGTCCGACACTGTCTTTCAGCGCGGTTACCGTGATGCGGAACGGATTCCTCGAAGCCGCCGTGTCGTTGCTCTCGATAACGAGCACGTCCGAAACCGGTCCGATGGTCGAAGGCGCGAAGCGGAAAACGAAGAGCGCCGAGTCCTGGGGTTCTATCTGCAGCGGGAACACCGGGGGTTGTTCGAGCGACAGGCCGCGTGTGCCGTCCGCGAAGGCGGCGCTGCGCAGGATCAGCGCGCCGTCTCCGTCGTTGCGGACGAAAAGGGTGTCTCTCGCCTCGAAATCGCAGGCGATCGCTGGCATGTCGAGCTCTTGCGCCGCGGCAATCCGCGGATACGCCTTGAAGAGGAGAATATTGGACGAGGCCTGTGAGTGGACCCAAGACGGCTGCGCGGCGTAATCCGAGACGAGCGGATTCGGTTGCTCCTGCACCGCCGAAAGAAAATAAATGTCGTCGGCGCCGGGCAGTGTTATGGTTTGAGTCCAGCTGTTGTTCGCGTATGAAGCCACCGAGGCGTGCAGAGTCCAGGGCATGCCCGGCGATTTGAGATAGATGCGGACCGCCTCCCCGTTGCCCGTGCCGGTAAGCAGGAAGGCGCGGGGGACGTAGCGCGACGTGTCCGTGCTGGGTCCGCGGAAATTGCCCGCGCCCGGTTGTGAAATCACAATCGTGTTTCTGGGACCGTCGATTCTCACGCGTCCGATGCCTCCGGTCACGCCGGTAGTCCCGCCGCGCACGGAGAGCTGCCCGCTGTTGAAGGACATTTTGGTCTCGACCGACACGGCGCCTCCCGAGCCGGATCCGCCGGGTCCGTTGAATCTGTCCTGTCCGTCGCCGCCGTGCGAGTTGACCGTGATATTCGAGATCGACGGAGCGTAGATTCGTATCGCTCCTCCACCTCCCCCGCCTTCGCCGGAGCAGATGGTGGCGCCCTGCGGATTGCCGCTTGCGCCCCCCGAGCCGCCCGCGAGCGGCGTCAGTTGCTCGTTGCCGTGTTCGCGTCCACCGTTCGATGATGCCGAGGAAGAGCCGGGCGTGCCGTATCCGCCGCCGCCGCCGCCGCGCGTCTGCCGTTGTCCGCTGCCTCCGCCGTAGCCGCCGGGGGGATTGCAGTTCGCGCCGTCGTTGCATCCGATGCCGGAAGTTCCGAAGGGATGGCCGGTTCCTCCTCCCGAAGCCTCGTATGCAGCCGTCGTGCCGCCCGGGACGCCGTTGAGACCGGCGCCGGTGTTGTTCACGACTATGCCCGTGGATTCGCCCGGATTGCGGAATTCGTCTGTTGCGAAGGGAACGCCCGAACCGTTTCTGCCTCCGCGGCCTCCTCCTGTGAATCCGCCGCCGCCGTCGGAGCCGGATCCGGTGACGTCGCAGAAATTGCCGCCTCCGCCGCCGCCCCCGGGGCCGCCGTGCCGTCCGCTCGCGCCCGCGTTGATCACTGTTCCCGGAAGCCCGGATACCCTGCCGAGCGAAAGAAGCACGAACGGCAGATAGCCCTGATTGCCCGGGGTGCCGGGATCGCAGTCGACCGTGGATATGCCGTAAACGGAGTTGTCGAGAATCACGCTGTCGACCACCATGGCGCCCCTGCGGGAACGCAGCCCCAGGGAACCTTCGCCGAAACGCCCGCCGCCGGCGCCCACTATGGCCGGCTGGGGACGGACAATGTAGAAGAGATCGGAATTGGACGGGTTTCCGTTCACCGAAACGACGAGCGGCACTATGTGCCGCGAATCGAGCATGCGCCAGTCCGTCGAGTTGGGCGTGACGCCGGGGTGGACGAATACCTGCGCGGCCGCCATACGGCCGTTCCAGGAAACCGTCACCGGCCCGATCGTTATTTTTGCGGTATCTTCGGGCACGAGGCACATGACGCGTACCGGATCTCCGGGATTATTCGGATATAAACCGTCGGCGCCGAAATTGCCCGGCGCGTCATGCGGACCCAGTATCTCGACGTAGACGCTCATGCCGGGCGCTCCGATGTCGGGCAGCATGTATGAAACCGTCTGGCCCGGCGACTGCGGAACCCAGAGGCTTGCCGCCGCGATCAACGCCGTGATAAACGATATTGGACTCTTTGTACCGGAATTTTTCATGATGGTGTCGCTCTCTACTGTTTGAACCGTTAATTTCGTTTAAATGTGCGACTCGTTCAAGCATATATGAAATCCACGTCCCGCGGCCGCGCTTCGCGCGCGTTTTTTCCTGAAATCCGGCCATGATTCGGCATTCCCTCCCGGAATGGGACGAGTCATGGAGCGAAACGAATTGGGACCGCTCCCTGAACGCCCGCCTGCGGGATATCCGCTTCGATCTGATCAGGTCGAAACCGGCTGCCGTCTCGGAGAACCTGGCCATGGATGCCGCGCTGCTGTTCCGCGTCGCCGGCGGAAGGCGCGCTCCGCTCGCGCATTTCTGGGACTGGTCCGAAGCGGCGGTGATACTCGGCTCCTATCAGTCGGTGAGCGACGAGATGGACGGGGACATGAGGCGCGAGGCGGGTTTCGTTTTCGGTAGAAGGATCAGCGGCGGCGGAGCGATGGTTGTCGAGCCGGGAAAAACGATAACCTGGTCGCTTATCCTGCCGGAATCCGTTCTGGAAGGACTCTCGTTCGTCCAGTCCTTCGCGTTTCTCGATGCCTGGTGCGTGCGCGCGCTCCGCGCGCTCGGAATCGAGGCAGTATACCGTCCGATCAACGACATCGCGTCGCCCGCGGGCAAGATCGCCGGGGCCGCGCAATGCAGGCGAGGAGGCGCCGTCCTTCATCATGTCGCCATGGCTTACGATTTGGAGCAGGATTTCATGGCGGGACTGCTCCGGCACGGCCTGCCCAAACGCAATCCGAAAGGCGTGCCGAGTTCGGAGAAACGCGTCGGACCTTTGAAATTTTTGACGGATCTCGACAGGGACTCGATCGCGGAGGCGCTGATTTCATCCTTCGGCGCGGAATTCAAAACCCGGCCGTCGCTTATAACGGAAGAGGAACGCGCGGACGCCGCGGCCCGCATGGCCGCTCAGTTCGATTCTCCCGCCTGGTTGTATCGTGTAGAATGACGGTCCGGCGTTCCCCTGCGCCCGGGGCGCGACTGTTCCCCGCGTTTCAGACGCCGCGTGGACGCTGATGCGCGATCCGCGCTCCTGACTTCGCCATAGCGGCACCTGCTCAATGTTGCCGGCCGACAGATCATACGCGGCGAAAAACGAGGAATAAGCGCATCGAACAGGCAAATCCGATCTGTGAAAAATTGCGTCATAAAAACAGTGGAGCGAGTCCTCCTTCGTCACACTTCGCGTGACTTCGGCAGATTAACTCCAAGTCGCTTTTTAACGCCATTTTTCAGCTGCATTGTGCGGGATGCCCTCATGCCCCCGACGGGGAGGGGCGATAATGTGCATGGTTCAGGGGAGAGTGCGATTGGCGGAAAACTTCGGCATACCGGGAAGCCCACTTTCCAGCGAGCGCTCGCGCCTCTGATGGATATGTCTCTTCTCATGGATTCAGGTGATTGCCGAATCAGAAGCAGGGTTAGCGGCAAAGACCGGATTTATCTGAGCATAATCAGTGATATCGATTTAATCGGAATACCAAGCCGATAAAATGTCACATGATATATTCCTGAATTGAACGCTTCTCCCGGGATTATCCTTCCATCTACAATAATATCACCTGCCTTTTCCGTTACTTCACGATTATAAATCGTCTCTCCCAGCAGATTCGTTATGCGGACTGTAACATTTTGCGCCTCTCGCAATTTATATGAAATGGTCGTATGATCCATGAATGGATTCGGATACGCAATCACTTCATCGGACAGCTCGTCTGAATAATGCTCATTAACATCCGTAACATCTGATATTTTCACTCGATACAATCCATTATACTCTCTGG
>CAYLZD010000068.1:0-12027 GCA_964388275.1 uncultured Chromatiales bacterium | reverse complement strand
CCGATGCGCCGCGACGCCTTGCCGCGGCCGGCGATCCGGCCCGCGCGGTATTGCATAAACGAATAAAAAACTCTATAATTCGTCAATTTTGCACGATAGCTCAATGCTCACGCGGACGTTTCATGCTCTCAACCGACGTCGAATACTGTTTCCACGGCACGCCGTTACGCGCGGCGACGTGCCGTAAGGGAGCGGCCGGAGCTTTTACCGCCGTGACGGCCGCGGTTTTCGTGTGCGCGTTTTCGATAATGAGATCGCAACCTCCAGGTTATTCCATAAATTCGTTGACCACGCGCGAAGGGCTGTCGCAGAATTACGTATACACGATTTTGGAGGACAGCCGGGGTTTCATGTGGTTTGGAACGAGGGACGGTCTGAATCGTTACGACGGAACCTCCTTCAGGCATTACCGCAGGAAACCGTTCGACGAGAACAGTCTTCCGCACAACACGGTGATGGCTCTGGCCGAGGACCGCTGGGGAACTTTATGGATCGGCACCGACGGTGGAGGCATCTGCGCGTACGACCGGTGGACGGACACTTACATGCGCCTGCGTGGCGGACGCGCGGGCGCGCCCGCCATCGACTGCGCGAACATATCAGCCCTCGCCATCGGCCCGCGTGACGTGATGTACATCGGGACGCGTGACAGGGGAATAGAAGTTCTGGATCTGCGCGCGTGGCATACGGCCCGGATGAAAGGACCAATCCGCGGCGGGCCGGATCGTACGATACATATTCCGGAGGATACTTCGAGTTCAGCCGCCCGCAATATACTTGCCGTTACGGTCGACAAACGCGGGACCCCGTGGGCGGCCGACTATTTCTCCATCATCAGGTTGAGTCCGGACGGTTTCGTTCGCAAACGGTATCCCTGGACGAAAGCCGGGAAAACGGCGCAACGCCTCGGCTACTCGATCGCCCGCTTCGGCCCAGGAACGCTCAACATGCATTTCCATACAGACGGAAAGAGCGAAATCGGCACGGTCTTCGAAAACGAAATCGTTGTTTACGACACAATCGCCGATGACTTCAGAACGGCGGCCACGGTCGGCCCGCCATGGGCCGGTTTCCTTCTGGGGATTCTCGAAGAGAATTCCGCGTCGTGGACGGTGTTGAGAAATAACTCCATATATGTGATTTCCAAACGCGATCAACGAGTCCGTCATTATCCTCTCGAACTGAAAAACACGGACGGGAACCTCCACAAGAATGCTTTGTCGGTTTTGACGATATTCCGGGACAGCAAGAATATCGTCTGGCTGGGGACAGATCGGGGAATATTAAGATATTGCGCAACGCAATCCCCTTTCAACATCCATCGGACGCGGCGAGAACACGGGATCCGGACCGGGCCTTGCAGCGTCAGAGCCTTGTTCCGGAATCGCGAAGGGGAAATATTCTGCGGCACAGTGGAATACGGTGTGAGAATGCTGGAAGAAGCCTCCGGAAACCTGGTCGCGAGCGCTTCAATACCGGATTTTCCTCTGTTGCCCCGTTTCGCCCCTCTCGTCCTGAATTCCGTGTTGGTGGACGGCGCGGGAAATTGGCTCGCGGCGTCCCGCGGAGGTTTCGTATTCGTGCCGCGCGGATCCGACGGCAAGCCGGGTAAGCCGCGCTTCATCGGTCCACACGCCAATCTGTTCACTGTGGAGCGGAGCGCCGGCTCAGTTTTCTGGCTGGGAGGCGAGAAGCGGAGAAGGGGCGTGCTGTACCGGTACGACGCGGAGCGCGGATCCCTCGCTTCGGTTGAGCCGAAATCCGAGGACGGATCTCCTCCATTCGGAAACGGCGTCTGGAAACTGCATGCCGGCGGCGGCTTCCTCTGGATCGGAGCGGAGAACGGGCTGCATCGCTACGATCTGCAAGCGAAGAGCTGGCGCAAATACGAAAACGACGAATCGAATCCCGCGAGCCTGATACACAACGAGATCTGGTCCATCGCGGACAAGGGCGACGGCAAATTGTGGCTCGGGACCAGCGGGGGCGGCCTCGAGGAATTCGACAAACGCACGGAACTGTTCCGGCATCACAACACCGAATCCGGCCTTGCCGCCGACATGGTGGCCGACGTGCAAGCCGCTCTGGACGGCCGCCTGTGGCTGTCGACATCCTCGGGGATTTCCTGTTACGATCCGGTCCGGGACGAGTTCCGCAATTACTCCGATCCTTCCATCGATGCCGCGCTTCCGTTCAATCTCGGTTCGGGGATGCGGGCTGGGGACGGCGGCATATATTTCGGCGGTGGAAACGGATTGCTTTCCTTTCATCCCGACTCGCTGAAGCGGGCGGGCTCTGCTCCGAGGATTGTTCTCACGTCGGTGGCTGTTGAAGGAATGGAACTGCGCCGGGAATTCGCGGACCGGGACACACTTCTTCTGCCTTCAGACAGGAGCAGCATAACGATCTCGTTCTCTACGCTGGACTTCGATAATCCCGGTAAGAGCAGTTACCGTTATCGCATAGAAGGGTGGAGTCGCAAGTGGATATACACCGGCAACCGGCGTTACGTATCCTTCCCCGCGCTTGCGCCGGGAGATTATCCGCTGAGGGTCTGTGGCGGCGACGGCGAAGGCGTCTGGAACGAGGCCGGTATAACGCTGATGATAAGAGTGCTGCCTCCGTACTACGCGACGTGGTGGTTCAGGGCGCTGTGCGCCGCAGCCGTACTGCTGTCCGTCGTGGCGGCGGCAGCGGCGAGGCAGCGGCATCTCCGCGAGAAGAACGCGAGGGAACGGCGCGCGATCGAAGCGGAACTGCTCGCGCTGCGGCTTCAGATGAATCCGCATTTTTTCTTCAACGCCCTGACCGCCATTCAGAACTTCATAGCGGGCAGCGATGAAGCGCAGGCGAACGACTACATAGCGAAGTTCGCCCGGTTGATGCGCCTGGTGCTCGAGTCGTCCAGACAGCCGAGCATACCGCTGCGCGCCGAACTCGAAGCCGTATCCATATACCTCGAGCTCGAATCCGTGCGCTTCAACGGCCGCTTCCGTCACGAAATCGTGGTGGACGACGGAGTGGATCCGGAAGAGCCCGTTCCGTCCATGCTCATTCAGCCCTTCGTGGAAAATGCGGTGAGGCACGGACTGCAACCCATGGAATCGGGCGGACGACTCCTGGTCCGCATCAGGAGTTCCGGCGGCGACTTGATCTGCACGGTGGAGGACAACGGAATAGGCAGGGCGAAATCGATGGAACTCCGCGGCAGACACGCGGAGCGGCGCGAACATCTGGGAAGCAGCATCGCCGAGGAAAGAATCGCCGTGCTGAACGAAGGCAGGAAACGCAAGTTGAGCGTCGGTATCCTGGACATGCGCGATGCCTCGGGAATTCCCGCGGGCACGAGAGTCACTATCACGATCCCGTTGGAATAGGAAACGGAAGACCCGGATGAAGCAGGAAAACAAGCTGACCGCGGTAATCGTGGACGACGAACCGCACTGCCGCGAAGCGCTCAAGCGCCTGCTGGCCGTCCATTGCCCGGAAATCCTGCTGCTGCAGGAATGCTGCGGCGTCGAGGAGGCGGTACGGGCGATCGCCCGCCACAGGCCCGACCTGTTGTTTCTGGACGTCGAGCTGCCCGACGGGACGGGCTTCGACGTGTTGGAGCGGGCGCTGAACCCGGAATGCGGCGTGGTGTTCACGACCGCCTACAACGAATACGCGTTGAGGGCCATCAAGTTCTCGGCGCTCGATTACCTGCTCAAACCGGTGACGGCGGAAGAGCTGTCTGCCGCGGTGTCTAAGGCGCTGCGCGTGCTTCGCCAGCCGGACCATCGATCAAACCAGCTGCGCGTGTTGCGAAGCCTCCTGCGCGGGGGGCCGGACTTGACCGAACGCATCGCCGTGCCCACGATGGACGGTTTCACGTTCGTCGGCCTGAAAGAAATAGTCTGGTGCGGGGCCGAGAGCAACTACACGAGAATACACTTGGAGCGCGGGGAAAGCATACTGACTTCCAGAACCATGAAGGAATTCGAGGAACTGCTCGAAGAACGCGGATTCTTCCGGATACATCATTCTCGCTTGATCAATCTCGCGCATCTGCGCAGATACGTGAAAGGGAAGGGCGGCTACGTGGTGATGTCGGACGGAAGGGAACTGGAAGTTTCCGTGAGGAGGAAAGACTTGTTCGTAAGGCATCTGGAAGGGGGACGCTGAAGCGCATCGGCGCCTCCGCTGTATACATATGCTAAACGGCGGCCGCCGCTTGCCGCCGTGAGGGCCCGGTTGCTCAATTCCCGTGGATATGCTTCTCCTGTATCGCGAGATTGCGTCCGATCGCATTCTCTCTAACCGATACCGCCGTGTGAAAAGAGCAATACCGCCCCCATGAAACGACGCACCTGCGTGATAGTCGGCGACGAACAGAGGGGCAGGACGGCGCTGGCCGCCCTGCTTGCCCGCAACATTCCGGAAATCAATGTGGCCGGGGGGGCGGAGTCGGTGGACGGCGCTGTGGCCCTGATCGAGATCTACAAACCTGACATCGTCTTTCTGGACGCCGGCCTGATCGGCGGCACCGTGTTCGACGTGCTGGACAGGGTCCGGGGCTGCAAGGCGCTTTTCGCTGTGCTGGTTGCCGAGCTTCCTGCGATACGGACCGACGCGCGCATGACATGGCTGCACAAACCCGTTGACCCTTCGGAACTGCAAGCTCTTCTGAACGAGCGGATGGATTCCGTTTAGCGAGGCCCTCGGAAAGGCGCGAATCGACCATGCAAAACGGGCTGCCGATTTCAGTGTGATAGACCTTTCAACCCACAAACCTGGAGGACAAAATGCTTCGCGGCGCGCTATTGATTTTATTCTGCGTCGGCTTCGTGCCCCTCGAATTGCTCGAAGCTCAATCAGTCAATGTGGTTCAACCGTTCTGCACTAATTTCGAAGACAATTCAACACACAACTGGGTGGGGAATTATTCGAATACCTCCATCCAGTTGGAAACAGTCAATCATTATCTCTACTGCACCGACGATCAGGGGCCGTCGTCAATTGTCGTCACGGCCGGCACTGAATACCTCGGCGACTGGACCCAGATAATGAGCACCTGCTGCGGGGCCTTGTGGTACGACATAAGAATAATCGACGACGCCTGGCAGCAGGGGGATAATTTCGCGATCCCGAACATGGTGCCGTATATTATTTTTTACGGAAGCCATGGTTCCGAACGCGCGGGATGGTACCCCAATTTCTCGGTAGTCGAAGGCGGTCCTTGGACAACCGTGAAAGCGCCGGTCACCAACTGCAACGGCGATGTGTTTCCCTCCAGCGCGTTCGGGCAGTGGCGTGTCTGGGATTCCAACGGGAACGAGATTGTCTCCGGTTCGGCGGGGGCCGGCGCGGCATGGCAGAGCATATTCTCGAATGTCGTCAAGATTTTGCTCCCCATAGAGTGGGGGGCGCCCAGGCCCGAAGAGAAGGTGGCCTACGACAACCTCTGCATCAAAAACGACGACTGCATTTGCGGCGAGATGGAGTTTCTGCCGCCGCCGGGCGGATACCCCGACACCTCGTACGTGATCAATACCGGATGCTGCTGGTCCGCGAAGATCAAGAACCAGAATCCGGCGGGAATCCCGGTCACAAAGGTCAAATTGGTTCTGTCGCCCGCCTCGGCGCATTTCGCTACGAACGCGGCGGTGGAAGGCACGGCGCAATCCACATACCACTGGACGGTTCTCGGAGGCGGCGGCGCCAACACGCTGACCTTCGGCGGCGATCCGGTGCCGATAAACCAGATGCTCGAGTTGCTTGATTTCTGTATAGACCGAACTTCCGTTTTCGGACCCTTTACCATAACGTGGTCCACTCTGGATGCCGCCGGCAACACGGTCTGCACGGGGACTTATACAGCGGAATGCGATCCTCCCTGCGATCAGATCGACATAGTCCCGGTATCCACCGATCCGGCGAACTGCTGCTCGACCCTTGCGATCGACAATCAATGGCACGCGCTGCTGATAAGGAAGGTGCGCATGTACACCTTCCTGCCGGTTAGAATAGCCGGCATCACGGCGGCGAGTCCGTGGAGCGGTTTCCCGACGGCCGGATTTCCGTTGAACTCGGTTCTCGGCACATATACTCCCGGATTGCCGCTGGGGCTCAGTCAACCGTTCGACATCTGTTTCACGGGGCAGAACAACACGCCGTTCTATCTTTACTTCGAATTCATGGACAACAACCAGAGGATATGGTGCCGTGATTCCATATTGATCACCTGCGGAAAGGGTGACGACTGCTGCCGCAACGACAGTCAGAAGGGCTGCACCACATACGCGAGCGCGTCGATGAATTGCAGCGGCGCGGGAGGCGCGGACCTCTATCTGAACGCGTATTCCGCTCCGAAGCGCGTGACCAGGTTTGCCGTAACGCTTCTCAGCGCCTATGGCACGACGGGGAGCAATCCGACACCGCTGCCCGTGTCGGCGCGAATCGACCAGGCATCGGGATGCAACGGCCCCCTGGTTCCATCGGGCGCCGATCCGTTCAACCTGCCCGAAAGCGTCGAGAATCTCTGGATGCCCAGCGGATCCAGCCCGTTGTACGAGTATCCCTGCATCAGCAGCGGCGCGGCCCTTCACGACGTATACGCTCGGTCGCATCCGGGAACCTCGCAGGTCGTCTGGGGCAATTACCCGCCGCAGGTGTATCCGACATGGCCGTCCGTAACCATGAATCCCGGCGTCGATTTCATGCTTCACCTCGCGTTCACCGCGCCGCCGTCGGTGAGACGGCTGCATTACTGTCTGCAATACCAGTACACATACGAGAATTGCTGCACCTGCGACACGGTCAAGTGGGATTCCGTCAGCGTGGTATTGATCAGGAGCGTCATTTTCGGCACGCGACGAAATCCCTGCAACGAAGTGCTGACGCCCCTCGGCGCCCCGATCGGTTTGCTGGAGGAGGGCGGCGGACAGGAATCGACGCCCGCCGGAAGCGGCGTTGTCGAGACAGCGGCGGCTTCGGATGACGGCGTCTACATCGAGATGGCGGACCTCAACTTCGGCACGCTCTATTTCAACTTCCCGGCTTTGTCGGATTCTCTCGATAAGTACAAGGTCGTGGAGTTGAGCGTGAAGCCGGAAGCCGATGTTCAGATTGTGGCCATGTACAACCTTTCCGACGGAACTTTCGCCAGGGTGGCAGGAGGCGAAGCCTTCGCCGGACTTCAATTGGCGGAGACCGGCAGCGCCGTATTCAGTCTCGCCTACTTCAATCCGAAAAACAAGAGGTTGATACAGAACGCGGTCTCGGTCAGGATAGTTTCTCTCGATAATCCCAAGGACACGATAAAGGAGACCGGCCTGGTGTTCGCGCGCGTCCCGCTTCCTCCAGGCGCCGCCCGGGATTCGATCGGAACGGACGAGCTGACGCATCCAGTGCAGGTGCACACCTACGCCGTGTATTTCGAGAACGCGAACAGCAGCAGGGAAAAGGTCCATCAGATAGTGCTCAAACCGAAGAACAATGCAGCGATCATCGCAGTGGGGCCCGCCTCGGACACCACGCAGGTGACGCTGAGGAGTTACTACGACGCGCCGAGCGGATTGTATTACGCATACACCGACCCGTGCAAGGGCTGCGAGGCGGAAGGCATTGAAGCGGGCAGGAAGCTGCATCCCATATACCTGACGGTATCCGGAGCCGCCTCGGAGTCGGTGATTTTGGATTACTCCACCGTGAACGACAGAGGAGACACCATCTCGGCCGGCGAAGTCACGCTCCGGGGCCCGCTCACGACCGGCGTTCGCGCCGGGGACGGAGAAGTGGAATACCGCGCGGCGCCGGGCGATGCATTCCTCGCCTCCTGCTATCCGAATCCGGCGTCCAATTCAGCCACCATACAATTCACTCTCGCCCGTCCGATGGACGGCGTGACACTGACGATCGCGGACGCCGCCGGCCGCGAGATCGCCCGCCTGGTCGACGGACAAGCTCTCGGCCTCGGCGAGCATGCATTCGTATACAACACGCTTCCGCTGCCGGCCGGCACGTATTACTACACGCTGACCGCCGGGCAGGTGCGGCAGACACGCGCCATGAAGATAGTCCGCTGAACCCGCGCGCTTCCTCCCTGAATGAGTCCCGGCATCCTTCCGTAAGGATGCCGGGATTCGTATATGCGCCCGGCGTCGTGCTGCGCCACACATTGGCGGCATTGTAACCGCGCCGCGCCGCCTCGCGTTCAACGATGCGCGTACTGATAATGCGGTCGTCTATCGGGGATTGAGCGGAGGAGCAGGAGAGGCAGCTGATCTCATCATCCGTGCAATCTCGTTGCATTAATCCGTCCACGATGATACGTTGCTATGCCCTCGTCGCTTCACCCCGATGGCCGGCTTGGCTTAGAGGGCGCATGAAACCGGAACGAGTGGGCGGTTTAAACCGTAACCCCTGGGCGGATCTAAAGAAATAAGCATCCGGTGGCAAGAATCCGATGCACTATTTGGCACCGTCGATCTTGGAGCGACGTCAAAGGAAATCCGAGAACAGCTTTTGCAGATACCGGGGGGTGTCCTATGGCGGTCAAACATGCCCAGGGCTGCCTCCTCGGCCGACTCGCCGGAGACCCTCTCGGCAGCATGGTCGTGTCCCGGTCGCCGGAGGAAATCCGACGCAACTTTCCGAATGGCCTGCTGGAACCGGCTGATGGCGGCACAGGGACCACCATTGCCGATCAACCGACTGATGACTCGGAGACGGCACTGCTCCCCGCCCGGAGTGCTTCTGGCCGGTCGATGTGTTGGAAGCGGCTGAAAAATTGCTTGGCAATTTTTTAATGTATGAGGAAGAACGATGAATGAACGATTTTATCTGCTGAAAATTCAACTGCTTGATATTGAACCGGCTATCTGGCGGCGTTTTGTAGTGCCCGCCAGCATCACGCTGGACCGGTTGCACGATGTCATCCAGATTGTCATGGGCTGGACCGACAGCCATCTTCACGAATTTACCATCGGGAATAAACGATACACTGAATATCCGGAGTCGAAGGAAGACGGGCTGGCATGCGGCAGATACCGCCTCGGAGATCTGATCAAGCAGAAAGGCCGCACCTTGCGGTATCTGTATGATTTCGGAGACAGCTGGGAACATGAGCTTGTTCTTGAGCATAGCCGCTATTTTAATCCAAGGCTGAGAATGGAACTGGCCTGTCTTGAAGGCGAACGGGCCTGTCCGCCGGAAGATGTGGGTGGCGTACCCGGTTACTTGGAATTCTTAAAAGTGTTGAAAGACCCGAATCACGAGGAACATGAAATCTATATGGAATGGTCCGGTGGTGACTATGACACTGAACGCTTTGATAAAGAATCGGTCAACTGGGAACTGATGAAATACTTCTGCTGGTCTCGGGACAGGTATCAGAACTGGGGAGCGATTGAATGAAAAGGATATGAACAAGAAATCCGGAAGTCTGATAATAAAAAGACAGCCATTGTCCGTTCCTCGGCGGCTGAATATCTGAGTTATGACCACCAGGCCGTCATCGCCGTCGGTTTCAAGATCGAGAACGGGCTGGAGTAGAGCGGAAGCGATGTCGGCACACGATACTTCCAGTTGGACGGCCGTGATGAAAACCAGCAGCAAGTCCCGAGCGGCCAGTATATCTGTCGCACTGTGAACGGTGACCAGGTATCGCAGGTAATGTTGAATCATGTGAGATAATGTACCTGCAGAGCATAGGGATCAACAAACATCCGTGCCGCAGAATCTGAATCCTTGCCATGATCACTGCGGAAACCGCGAAATTGAAGAACCCAAATGCTTTCGTATATTTCCTGATGGAAGAGCTGTTGCAGCTCTTCCTCTTTTTTCTGCCGTAAGTAGCATGTGAGTATCGTGAAAAAATCAATCCAGACCATCTGCCTGGCCCTCATCCTTCTCTCTGTTGTTGCCCGGTTCATCAATATCGATTCAAATGTCATCGGGTGGCATTCCTGGCGGCAGTCCGATACAGCAGCGTTGGCGAGAAATTTCCATGAGTCCGGCGAAAGCATCTTGTTTCCGCGTGCAGACTGGGGTGGTGGTGATTACGTGGAAACGGAATTCCAACTGTACACGTATGCGGTATCGCTCATATATTTCGTTGTCGGAGTGGACGAGGCATACGCCCGCGCACTTTCGATCGTTATCTGGATCCTTGGCATCTACGGTCTCTATCGTCTGTCACGCAGGTTCTATGGGGCCGAAATCGCTCTCTTCGCAGCGACGACCTATGCGGTGATTCCGCTTTCGCTGTTCTATGGCAGAGCATTCATGCCTGAGCCGACGCTGCTCGCGTCCATCATTTGGGGATTGTTCTTTTTCGACCGCTGGTTGGAACGACGCAAGCTCATGGACTGGGCAATCTCCTGCATACTCATCGCTGTTGCGGTGCTCCTGAAGATCCCGACACTCTACGTTGGGCTTCCGCTGCTCTACATCGCTTGGTCACGCAGCAAGAGCTGGAAAGCGATCCTCGGAAACGGTCTCGTCTGGGCTTTCGTAGTCGTCGTATTGGGCTCGGCGTACCTCTGGTATTCCCACGCCCACACGCTTTTCCAGGAAACAGGGAATACCTTCGGCATCTGGATCGGCTCGACGGATAAATGGGGCAGCTATAGCTCACTGCTGACGTTTGAGTTTTACAATGATGTCTTCTTCAAGAGCATCGCCGAGCGGCACCTCACTTGGCCGGCAATGCTGCTGTTTTTCTATGGTTTGTCACTGAAGAGAAACGGTCGTCGTGAATGGCTTGCCGAATGGTGGCTGCTCGCAGTGTTCATCTATATCCTTGTCGTGAACAAGGGGAATCAGGTGCATGAGTACTACCAACTGCCGTTCATTCCGCCAGCTGCCATAGTCGTGGGTCGCGCTTGGGCGAAGCTTCTGTCGATGGCGAATTCCGGTCTTGCGCAGACACGTCGCCTCGCGATCACGACAGCGCTTGTTTTTGGAATCACCATACTCATCCTTTCCGGACTGCGGTATGGATCGCTCCTGGCGGGAGAACGTGATTCAAACCTTACAGACTTTGCCAAGGTGGCGCAGTCCATCATCCCGCAGGATGCGATGGTTCTTGATGTTGGGGACGGGAACCCGGTGACGTTGTACCTGCTCCATCGCAAAGGCTGGATTCTGAACTGCAATTCGATTGGGACCTTGGACTCCATACCGAAGTTTATCGTATTGCATCGAACAGAACCGCATCAATATGACTGCGCTGAATTCACGCACATTCTCACGAGTGCAGACACCTTGCTGAGCAACGGAGAACACCTCCTGCTTGGTACTGCTTCGGGATTGTAGTATTGAGGGCAGTCACATTTACACTCTGAACGCGGAGCTCTCCAAATTTGTCACAACTCTGACACGCTTTTCCCTCCGATAGCGCCTACCATTGATCCATATCTGAGCGGCTTGCCGCACTCACGGGCCGTCAACGGCGCGCCGTCGAGACATCACGCGTACATAACCGACACGCGCGCCTCGAGCTATCTCGACGACGTCTCCCGAATCCGCGGCAGCGTCATTTACAAAATCATACTCCACGCGAAGGACGGCGGCGTGTCGGCAATGTCGGACTCCGTCGTGGTGCGCCTCAACTGATTCGCGGCACGCGCTTCACATGATGATGCCGTCGGTGGAATGCGGATGCATCCTCCGCTGCCGCGAGATGTGTCCCCGCCCCATATTTCATCCCATCAATCGAGCATCGGATCTCTCACTGTCCACTTTGGACTTCCCCCTTTCACGTTCAATTATCCACATTCACATCCCGACGGCACTTCCACCGCATCCCGGCGATGTCGCCTTCATCCGGCTGCAACCGCTCGAGATCGCGTCGATGGGTCTGTCTTGGGAGACGGGCGTCGTCCGCGCGCTTGAATGAAGACGCCCGCCGCATCACGTCATATGTAATTCGTTGCTAGAGTTTTTGAAGCAGCTGCGTATTTTGCGGCCTGAAACAGTCACGGCCATGCCGGCGCACAGCTATCCGCGTATCCCATCGTGGCCGAAACAGGCATGTAAGGAATC
>CAYLZD010000067.1:0-12029 GCA_964388275.1 uncultured Chromatiales bacterium | reverse complement strand
TGGGGCGACGGTCACGACACCGGCATCTACAGCTGGCAGTATCTGCGCTCGCTCGAAGACGAATGACGAGGGCGGCGGAGCGCCGAAGCCGCGCGCGGCTGCCGAACGCGGAAGCAGACCGTCCTCCGAAGCCGGAATCAGCGCCGGATTATCAATACCTTGCCGGCAGAAGCGCCTCCGGATTCCAGACGGCAGAGATAAGCGCCGTCGCGCAAGCCGGCGATATCGGTATGAAGAGTATGCTTGCCTTGCTCCTGTACGCCGTCCGAAAGTACGGCAACGACGCGGCCCAGCATGTCGTGTATCGCGAGACGCGCGCATGCGCGCGCGGGTAGTTCATACGTGATGGCAGCTTCGCCGGTCGCGGGATTCGGATAGATTTCGTCGAGGCGCATGGAAAGAGATGCGGCGACGGGCACGGAGGCGCCGGTTCCCGCACCGCAGGTATCGACCCTCACGTAATCCACTTCGAAGCGAAGCGGAAATTGCGAAGTATCCACTTCGAGTCCCGGCCAGTTGCCTCCGATAGCGAGATTCAGAAGCAGATGGAAGGGAAGATGGAATTCGCTAGTGCCGTTTACTCCGTTCTCGATGTCGGCTTCCAGAAACTTGCGTCCGTCTATGAACCAGGAGATGGAGGAAGGAGTCCATTGCGCTCCGTACACGTGCCATACATCGGGCGCGTAAACTGCCGTGCCACCATAATACGCGTGACAGGTATCCCACCAATGCATCGCACCATGCACGACATCGGATGTGTTGACGTGCTCCATTATGTCGATCTCGCCGCAGGCGGGCCACCCGACGCTCTCTATGCTGTTGCCCGGCATCCATATAGCGGGCCATGCGCCGAGCACCGACGGAACCCTGGCCCTCACTTCGATGCACCCGTATTTCACGCACCTGAGTCCCAGTGTTTTCAGCCGAGCGGAGGTGTATGATTTTCCGCCGTATTCCTCCCTGTGCGCCTCGATGATCAGGCATCCGTTCTCAATCCTTGCATTTTCGGTCCTGTCGGTGTAATACTGGAGTTCATTGTTTCCCCATCCGCCTCCCCCGATGTCGAAGGTCCAGATGCTTGTATCTATGTCCGGCCCGTCGAATTCATCCGACCAGACCCGATCGTCGCAGTCGGCCGGAAGAGGAATGGAAGCGGAGCGGAATACGCCGCCGTTTTCCGTGCCTGCGTAAAGGTATCCTTTCCCGTCCGCACACAGCGCGTTTACATGCGGGTCGCACAAGCCGTCGTTCATCGGAAACCATGCATCGCCCGCGTTCGTCGACGCATACACGCCTCCCCCGAAGGTTCCGGCGTATATGGTGTCGCGGTCCGCGCAGAGTGTGCGAACATCCGGATTGCCCGAACCATGATTCACGAGCGTCCAGTCCGCGGTGTCCTGAGGAGAACGGTAAATTCCCGACGAGCAACCGAGGAAAATCCATTCCGTTTCAAATAACTCGAGTACGGGCGTGCCGGTCAGTGGAATTCCGCCGAACGGCTTTCTGCCCTCCCCGGCGTCTTCCAGATCGATGTAGTCGACGCTGTCCTTCCATGTGCCGAACAGGCGCCTGGCGGGGTTGACGACAATGGAACGAATATCACCGAAAAACCCGAGGTGCTCTGCGGAATCCGTGACGCCGACATAGCGATAAACGCTGGTCCATGCCGCCATGTAGGTCGTGTCGCCGTCGAGAGCGAAATCCCACACCTGATAGGGAGAGTCGAAGATGCGCATCCAGGTCACTCCGTGATCCGTCGAAACGCTCGCATGGCCTAATCCCCCGACGAACACGTGATCGTTCCGGTTGATCGCGATGCAGTGTATGCCGCGGCCGGTGTTTCCGGTATCCGCCCGCATCCAATCGAATCCGCGTTTTTCGGATATGAACACCCCGCGCATCGCGGTTCCCGCGTAAACGCGTCCTTCCGAGTCCACGGCCAGGCACGTGATTTTCGGAGTGTGCCATCCGGTTTCCTGATCCCATAGCGCCGGGCCGTGTGTGGGTATCCAGCCGCGCTGCGCCTCGGCGGTAGGCACGAGCAGACACGTCACCGCTGCCGCTGATATGACCGCGAAGTGCGTTTTCAGGTTTTTCATGCATGCTCCATCATTGAAAGGTCACCCGGGCACAATCCGCTGCTGCACGAAATGCCTCTGCTTGAGCGCCATGTTGTGAAAGCGCGCCCAGTTGCTGCTCAGGAATCCCGGCCTGGGCTTGAACTTCTGCAGCAACAGGTCGGCCGGCCTGAGGTCGTCCCATGCTATGGTGAAGTTGCCGACCGGTTCGACGGCCTGCGAGCGCCACATCAAGGGATCGTAGCGATAACCGCGTATGTTCCGGTATCCCCTGGCGTCTCTGAACCTGTCGCCGTAAAGTGTTATCCATCCCAGAATTCGCGGTTCAAGGGCGACGCTCTCTATGGCGATGATGTCCTTCAGGGAGAGTTCGATGTCGCGCCATTCGATGCCCGGCTCGACGGCTTCGGGCATGCCGGTGAAGAATTCATGAATCGCCTTCAGCGCCTTGAGATATGCGGTCGGGTTGTTCCTCTCGCGCATGCCCGGCGAGCTCCTGCGCTCGTATCTCCAGCGCAGCCACGGCAGATCCGGATAATTGAACGCCAGCATATGGCCGACACCTTTTGTAAGATTGCCGATCAGATTCGAGAAATCCGCGCTTCTCCATTCGCCGTCTTCCCATCGGGCGAGTTTCCTTATCCGGTTTTCGTCGTCGTCCCGACCGGTGAAACCCTCGTGCGAGAACGTATCCGCGTATGTGTGCATGGCTATGCCGACCGCGATAATCCTGTCGGTTACATCCTTTTCCCGCAGCGCCCTTTTGAGCACGAGCCGGGCGAATTCCGAATCCGCCTTCGTGACGTATGAATCCCCGAGTCTGGTGATGGGTTTCGACGGAAGAAAATGAAACGGCACATACACGGTTTTGTGCACGGTCGGCGACCAGGCCTCGAAGCCCAGATGCGCCGTGCGCACCGTGTCGAAGCTGCCTCCGCCTACGCGTATGGCGACGCTTTCCGTGGAATCGTCCACGTACTGCGAGGCGTACGCGATCCGATGCGCCGTTTCTTTGGGTATACCGGCGGCCCGCGCCAGGAAACCTATACCGTAGTAGTGCATGTCCTGTTCCATGACGGCTCGGTCCCTCACGGCGCTTTTACGAATTTCGCGGACTTCACGCCGCCGCCTCCGTACACGGCCACGTGATATACGCCGGCCGGCAGGCCGTGCAAATCGAATACCACAGGCATGCTTTCGGCGCCGCGGTCGCGAGCGACTGTGCTAACGAGCCGGCCTACCGCATCATACAGCGCGGCGCTGAATCCGTCCGTCCCCGCGCCCGTGAGCACGACGCTGACACCGCCCCGCGCGGGATCAGGATACAAATGGAAGCTCCAGGCGGAAGTCTCGACCGGCGCTTCCGCCGAAGTCGCCGGCAGTCGCGGCACGAAAATGCTCCGCCCGCATTCCACGGGCGGATGATTATCGAAATGCGCGGTGATCGAAACCGCATGCCGGGCGTCGGCCGGCCGGGCCTTGGCTCTCAACTCCCAGGAAACCGACGTCGAATCGGACGGCTGAAGCTCCGCCACGCCCGCCTGCACCGAATCCACAGGCGGGTCGACAAGCGCGAATTGCATCGTGTCCACATGCAGTTTGAAGCGCGGATTCAGCGCGGCGACAACCCCGCTGTTGGCGATCACCTGAGTGACGGTGAAGGGATTCGGATGATATGATCCTTTGACTGAATCAACGGAGAGAGATTCGGGAGCGTCGAAGCGGCAGTCGATTGAAGGCGCCTTGCCGATCACTTTTATCTCACCGCTCTCAGGTTGTACAGTGAAACATCCCGCGCGGAAATACCAGTCCGTCAGCCATATCGGACACGGTGTAGTGTCTTTGTCCACGATATCCCGCGTCAGGAACTTCAGCTCGGCCAGCAAGGCCGGAACCGTGCGTGTGTCCACGAGTTTCTTCTCCATCGTCTCGAACGTCACCCCGCCGGCCGCCGGAGTCGCCTTTATCGAAACATTTTCCAGCAGGCTTCCCTGAGGGGTTGCCATGTCGATGAACCGAAGGTTGGAGGTGTCGAATCGCACAATGAACACAGCCGGATGGAATACCGGCGTGAATTTCGAAAGAGTGTCGAGCAGCTCCAGCGGCACCACGACTTCCTCGTTGCCGTGAGCCGTCACTTTTCCCAAACGCAACCTGATCGGCTCGAAAACCTTCGTGTCCCTCGGCGACGTATAACTCCGGCTCTCGGTCACCGAAGCTCCGCAGAAGTTTTTTATCGTCAGGTCCACCTGCCGCGTCGTCCCGTCGGGACAGTCAGGTTGATAAGTGATCACACACTCCTGAAAGCAGTCCGATATTATCTTGTGAATATCGACGAATATATCCACGAGACGTTGCGGGTCGTCCGTCTCGTAGTATCGCCCTCCGGTCATGTCTGCTATGTTCATTAATACCGCCGAAGGCACTGCGGATCCAAGCCCCACAGCGAACACATGTACTCGGTTGCGTTGAGCAAGTCTAATGATCTCGTCCGGCGTCCTTCCTGAACTAATATCGCTGCCGTCCGTCATAAAAATAACTGCGCGACAAGGGTTGACGCCGTCGTTGATGAGGTTCATCACGCCCGTGTAAGCGCCGTCCCAGACAGCAGCGATACCGTGTGCCGGGAGACCGTCGACGGCGTTTTGGAGAAGATCCCTATAGACGGTCATCTGCTGGGCAACGACTGCCGTAGGAGTGCTCCAAATGATGCAGGCCTCGTCGTTCACTCCGTCCATCAGATCAACGAAGGCCCGGCCTGCCGCCTTGGCGCCGGCGTTGCGCGCGCTGTCCATGCTGCCGCTGGCGTCGAGGACCAGAGCAACAGAGAAGCGACAGACACCAAGCTGATCCGGACACCAGAGCTCGAAATCGGTGATATCGAGCCCGTCCTCGGAAATCCCGAACATTCGTTTATCGGTGAATGATGCGCGATTCCCATCGCATGATGCCTCGAAGTACAACTCGACGGCAGGCCGGTTTTCCACCGCTCTCTTGAAATCGAGCGTCAATTGTGAGACGGCCGTTGTGCCTACACAGAGCCACAGGGTCACGAACGCGACGTGACGAAATAACGCGAACTTTGCAGGCCTTCCCGCTTGCTTCATGGCTGATCTCCTTGACGTATTGCGGAGTTGTATTTCTCCTTACGCCGGAATATAAGACAATCGCCGGCAAGTGAGGAGTCCGACCGGCTGTTTCGGGCGATGCCGCGCCACGAAGACTTGCCGCGGCTCACCGTCCGCTATCGCGTCGTTCTGAACTCCCACGGCGGCGTGGGATGGGCTTCGCTCCAGAGCCCGCGCTTCGCCCTGCGCGCTTCCGCTTCGAGGCGTTCGAGAAGCGGATCGCGGGAATACTTCCTGTACCACCATGCCAGTCCGGCCGCCACCAGCTCGCGGTTGAGAATCCGTCCGTCCGGAAGTATCACCTCCCCTACTATTCTCCCGTATCGGTCGCGTCCGTGCGTCACGACGGAAACCCGCTTGCCGAAGCACAATTCGCCTGTGAACTGCTTGGCTTTCTGCCCGAAGGCCTGCCCCTTTTCCGGGCAATCGATGCCGTAGAGGCGTATCCTGTGCTTGGCGGTGTCGGCGCGAAGCTCTATCGTGTCGCCGTCCTTCACGGCCGTCACGACGCCCCTTATGCCCTGCGCGTCGCAGGACGACAGCGCCGACAGCAACATGCATAGCGCGAAAAGCTTCGCGGAAGAGCTTTGGCTCGAGGAGGAATTACCCGCCTTCACCCGCGCGCCTCGAAACCGCCGTTGATCGCCGGGGACGAAACGGAACCCGTCACCGATGCGCAAGTTTCCACGGTATTGCCCGACCGGTTGATTTTCAGAGTCCCGCCGGCGTCGCTCGTCCGGAAAGCACTTGATTCATTTGCCGGATCAGTCATCGCAGAACCGTCAGAGTGCGCGCGGCGATCAAACCGGCGCTTTCCAGAATGCAAAAATAAATGCCGCAGCGCAACGGTGACGTGTCGAGTCGTATGCCATGCTGTCCGGCCGAATGGAATGTCCGTCTTACCGGCGGCAGCTGATCCCGTCCCAGCGCGTCGCATACGCGGATTATAACGCCGCCGGCTTCAGTGAGCCGGAAAGCGAGCAGAGTCGATGAGGCGCAGGGATTGGGATGGTTCTGATACAGTACCGGGCCGCTTTCGACGACCGCGGCTGGCGGCATCGGCGCTGTTTCGCAACCGGTGCTTGGAGTAAACTCGAATGCGCCGATATCCGGCGCGCCGTGCGGGATCCTTGGTTCGGAATCAGCGGGATGCTTGTATTGAAGCAAGGGCCGCAGCTCTTCGCTGTCGATACCGGCGTCCACCGTGGGAGACATCAGGGTCGGCCTGTAATCCCAGCCGGCTGCGTCCGCGAAGGCCGCCGCCGCCGGATCGCGCAGCAGCAGGTTCGCCTGCGTGTCGACGAGCGAGGCCGTGCCTGACAACAGCGATCCCGTGCCGGCGAAGAGGTTGTTGATCATCACCAGAGAATCTACGCCCGTGCCCGGCATCTGCACGAAGGCGCCCGCGCCGCGTTGGCTGACGAAAGTGTTGTTCACCAATAGCAGTGTCTTCGACGCGTTGCTCAGCCCCTCCATGCCGTATCCGCAGGTGTTGGAATTCTGCGTGCGCGGGCCGTGCTGCAGCACGTTACCCATTATGAGTGCATAGCCCCCGTTGGGCAGGTCTATGTCCCTGCTGGCCGTTCCGTCGTCCTCGTTGGATATGCGGTTGTAGAGAATGCGGTTGCTGTCCGCCCTGCTTTTGATATTGTGTCCCACCCTCGCCCTGTGCGTCCAACTCGAACTTATTTCGAAACTGCCCACGTGTCCGATGTACATGTTGTGTGAATAGCCGTCGCCGTGCCCGTTGTTGTCGAAATGCGTATGCTCCACGCGTATGCTGCTCTCCTTGTTCGCGCCGGTCAGTATGCCGTTCTCGTTGTCGTGGAAGTAGCAGTGTTGTACAAGGAGATCCGGCCCTTCCTGCCTGATGCCGGCCCCGTTCCTGTCGGGCACGGCGGCGCCGGTGAACTCGATATGTCTTACCGTCGTATTGCGGCCCTGAATCACCCAGATGGCCTTGCCGCCGCAGCACTTGTCGCGCAGCACTGCATAGCCGCCCTCGCCGCGTATCAGCAAATCGTTTTGCGTCCAGAAGGCGCAGTCCACGTAGCTTCCCGCCTCTATCGTCACGGTATCGCCGTCCTTCGCGAGCGCGGCGGCCTGGCTGGGAAGTGTCAGTGCTCGGCCGGGACCCACCCGCCAGTCGGTGGAAAACGCGCAGGCCGGCAGAAGGACGGCGGCGAGGAGAACTTGCCGGATTCGAAATGAATTGCGTTTCAGCATGACGGTTCCGCCTTCCGCTATATGAGACGCGTTTCCAGCTCGCATGGACTTGCGCCGGCACGACGAATCGGCGCGTTTCCACTCAGCTTGCATACTTTTTTCCTGTCCATTGTTACGACATGATAGCCGGAATCCGCCCGACTCGACGCATGCAAACCCTCTTTCGGAGATTTCAGTCCGCAATGCCCGGGCAGGGAGAGGATTACGGAAAGAAAAATATCATTTGTGCCGGCAGGTTCAAACCGGCGCCGATGGTGACGGGTGTTCTTCGGGCAAGGATACGCGGTCGGCGGAAGCGCCCTGATGGCGCACTCGCTGAAATAGTTGTAGAGCATAGGAACGAATCCCGGCATCCTGTATCAGGATGCCGGGATTCTCGTCGCAAGCGCGCTGCTCTCAGCGGACTATCTTCAGAGCTCGAGTCTGCCGCACCTGCCCGGCGGTCAACGTGTAGTAGTACGTGCCGGCCGGCAGTAGAAGCGTGTTGTATACGAAAGCATGCTCGCCCTGACCCAATGCCTGTCCGTCGACCAGACGGGCGATCTCACGGCCGGCGGCGTCGGCGACCGTCAAGGTCACGCCGTCCATCGGACGGGCAAGTGTGAATTGTATGGTGGCGGAATTGGACGCCGGATTCGGGTAGCAGGAAGCGAGGAACGCATCGCCCGGCGCCGCGCGGTATTCCGCTTCTCCTTCGCCGCCGCGCACGTCGGTCGTGAGCGGACCCCGGAGCATGACTTCGCCGGCAGAGATGGTATCTCCTCTGTCGTTTACTGTGGAGTAATCCAAAGTCACCGACTCCGAGACCGCCCCGGATACCGTCAGGTATATGGGATGCAGCTTCTTCCCCGCTTCCATGCCTTCCGCCTCGCAGCCCTTGCACGGGTCGGTGTATGCGTAATACAATCCGCTCGGCGCGTCGTAGTAACTCCTCAGCGTCACCTGCGTGGTGTCCGAGGCGGGCCCCACTGCGATGATCGCTGCATTGTTCTTCGGTTTGAGCACTATCTGATGGACCTTTTCCCTGCTGCTGTTCGCGTTCTCGAAATACACGGCGTAGGTGTGCACCTGTATGGGATGCGAGAGTTTGTCGAGTCCTATCGAATCCCGGGCGGAACCTTGAGGAATCGGGACGCGCGCAAATACCAAACCGGTCTCTTTGATGGTGTCCTTGGGATTTTCGAGAGACACTATCCGAACGGCGACCGCGTTTTGTATCACCCTCTTGTTTTTCGGATTGAAGTAGGCGAGACTGAATACCGCGCTGCTTTTCTCCGCCAATTGGAGTTCGGCATAGGCCCCGCCTCGGGCCACGCGGGCGAACGATCCGTCGGAAAGGTTGTACATGGCCACCATCTGCACGTCGGCTTCGGGTTTCACGCTCAACTCCACGACCTTGTACTTGTTGAGCGAGTCGGACAATGCCGGGAAGTTGAAGTACAGCGTGCCGAAGTTGAGGTCCGCCATTTCAATATAGACGCCGTCCTCCGAAGTCGCCGTGGTCTCGACGGCGCCGCTTCCGGCGGGAGCCGATTCCTGTTCGCCGCCGCTTTCCAGCAAGCCCATCGGAACGCCGATGGGCGTCAGCACTTCGTTGCACGGATTTCTTCTTGTGCCGAAAATGACGCTCCTTATCAATGTGACGCTCACGGAATCCCACTTGACCGTATCGCAGGTGCAGCAATTCTCGTACGTGTACTGGTATTGCAGGCAGAAGTGGAGTCTGGTGACGGAGACAGGGGCTGTAAACGCCAGATGCAGCATGAAGTCCACTCCCGGATTCATGGAAATCGATGGCCAGGTCGGATACGTCTGAGGCGGGTAATTCCCCCATACGACCTGCGAGGTCCCCGGATGCGAGCGCGCATATACATCGCTGAGCGCCGCGCCGCTGCTTACGCACGGATACTCGTACAACGGGCTGGATCCGCCGGGCATCCAGAGATTCTCGACACTCTCGGGCAGGTTGAACGGATCGCCGGTCGAGGGCACCAACGGGCCGTTGCATCCCGACGCCTGGTCTATACGCGCGGAAACGGGAAGCGGGGCGGGATTGCCCCCCGCCGTGCCGTAAACACTCAGCAGTGTTACAGCGAATCTGGTCACCCGCTTCGGAGCTGAAAACGCGTTCAGGAAAAGGTCCGCGCCTCCCGCGCCGTTGCAGTTCATGGATGCGCTCGCGTATGTGGTGCAGCCCTTCTGACTGTCGTTGCTGCAGCAGTCGTCCCCCTTTCCGCAGGTGATCAGCATGGAATCGCGGCACCAGACCCTCTGGTTGTTGTCCATGAATTCGAAGTAAAGATAGAAAGGCGTGTTGTTCTGGCCGGAGAAGCAGATGTCGAACGGTTGACAGAGTCCCAGCGGCAAACCGGGCGTGTATGTGCCCAGCACCGAATTCAACGGAAATCCGCCCGTCGGGAATCCGCTCCACGGACTCGACGCCGTAATGCCCGCTATTTTAACCGGCGGCACGGTGTACATGCGCACTTTTCTGATCAGCAGCGCATGCCACTGATTGTCTATCGTCAATGTTGCGCAGCAGTTCGCCGGATCGGTGGATACGGGAACGATGTCGATCTGATCGCAGGGAGGATCGCATTCCGCGGCATACGTTCCCGTGCAGACCGTATTGCCGGCGGCATCCAATGTCGACCATGTTATTGTAAAAGGTCCGAAAACCGAAGTCCGGTCGATGCAGAAATCCAGCAACTCGAGCGTCTGGTTGATCGGCACCGGATCACCGCCGAAGGTCAGCGTGTTGGTGCCGCCGCCTCCGAGCACCGTCCAGTGATATACGGATTGAGCCGTTCCCTCCACCGATGCATTTGTGGCGAAACGCGCCGAAGCCGGCGACAGAACGAATTTAACCTTGGTGATGGGGGTGCCCGCCGGATTCTGGTTCTGATGCTTCGCGGACCAGCAGCATCCGGTGTTTATCACGTATGATGTGTCGGGATAACCGGTCGGCGGCGGCAGAAATTCCATCTCGCCGCATATGCAATCGTCATTTTTGATGCAAAGGTTGTCATATGCGACCTTCTCCGTGGGTCTCGGAGCCCCCCACTCTATGGGGAGCAATATCTTCACGATGTTCGAGAATATGCTCTGCCAAACCGCGCCGGCCCCCGCCGAACCGGAGACTATCTGGTTCCCGTTGGAATCCCAGACACGCCACTGACCGGAGGCGCTTGCGGGAAACACGTCGCCGTTGCAGTTGGTGACCGGAGCTTTCACGGTTGTCCATGGACCTCCTTCCACGACCGAGAAATTCGGGTACCATCCCGCGCGCTCGGAACCATGGCTCCCGTAGAAAATGATATACGGCACCATGTTCGGAAGCGCGAAATTGTCACCCTGCTGCCAGGCGTCGTCGATTATTCTGATGTCGTACCATAAGGCACCGCAGCAGGTGCTCATTATCTGGGTCCAGTCGCCGAGATACTCGGTGCCGCTGGTGACGACGATGGACGATGGCCCCTGATCGTCGGTGCAGTGAAGATAGTGATTGACGGTTTCAAGCTGTATGGCGGTATTCGAATAATTCCCCACCCAGTTGTGCGTTGAATTGTCTTCGAAATTCGTGCAGAACGGTTGAACGACATTCACTGATTGAGCGTCGAGCGATTCGAGGGGCACGAAGCCGACGCAGAACAAAATCAATAACGCGCCGCGAAACATTTTGTCCTCCATGGATTATGGATTGAATGGTATATCTCACTGGAATCGGCATTTCCGTTCCGTATTTCTCGATTCGTTTTTCCCTGGGAATCTCCGACCGGAATCACTCCGCTCTTCAAGCAGCGTTGGAAGTTCTGAAGTATCCACGGTTTTGTGCAGCCATGCTTTGCTCGCGCCGGCGCTTATACGGATCATAGGCAGTTCAGTAGTCAGCATTACGAACAGCGCCTTGCAGCCTCTTGCCCTGTCCGGCAAGTCGAAAACGGTACACCTGAGCTCTCCCGCCCGGCCATACTCCGAGCGTGGCGTCGTTTCACGGAATGAGCATTCGGCGTCGGTTGAGCGCATGAAACGACTTCGGGGGATTTTGATTCTGGTGCAAATTTAGGGAATAATAGAGTTTTTTATTCCTGAATCCAACACGTCGCCGGCCGATTACGAAGCGGCTGATATCTTCATCCCGGAAACAGCGGATACGCGGGCATAGGTGGCCTTCGTGAGGACCGCTCACCAAGTTCACATGCGGGCGAAGCATCGTCTCCCGCCGGCGCCGGCAGTGAGATGGCGCGAGCGACAATGGATACATCTTCATCGGCCGCGCCTTTCAGCGCGCGCACAATGCGCGCTGCCACGCCGATGCGAGCACGAAATTTCACCGAAAACCGTTCACCGACCGGATCAGCGGCCCCGCCGGACTCGGCGTCCGGGAAACCACTCTTCCCAAACATCATTGTTTTCATGCGTTTATGACAGCGTAAAGCACCGGTTCCATATCCTAATTCCCGTTTGATACTTTGCTTACATCTCGTGGAACTCTGCTGACATCTCGTATAACGTTGCTGACATAACTCGGAAGCTTGCTGACCGAACTCGGAAGCTTGCTGACCGAACTCGGAAAGTTGCTGACCGAACTCGGAAG
>CAYLZD010000066.1:10644-12186 GCA_964388275.1 uncultured Chromatiales bacterium | reverse complement strand
TATATGAAAAACCTTTGGGGTTCCCGGAAATACATGAATAAATAGAATTGCGTTGTATTAACTATACGGGATAGTCATTTTATAGGACACTAAAATAATGCTTTCCTTGAGTAGTGCAAAATATTCGGTTGCGGTTGCAATATTGCTGGCGGCATCACATAATTTAGGAGCCCAGACAGACAACTTAATAATCAATGTCTCAGGCGGTTTTGAGAGCAATATTATACTGGAAGGATGGCCGTTCAGTGACCCGTTCTACGGAGCCGGGGCTGCTGCGACAACTCACGCCGGCATAAAAATGGATATCGTGAAAACAGAATGGTATCATTACTGGACATTAGCGGCGGGCGCAGGCAGGATATTAGGGGTATCGGAATACTATATTATTCTGCGAGCGGCCATGGTGTTCCCGCCGATATATTGGGGATTATCATGGATGAAGCCTCTGCGTGATAAATTGAAATGGCCGTCTTATGGAAGTGGAATCCATACTGTATATTACGATACAAGTGATTGGCGAAATGCATTACATATTGATATTGGTTGCGATATAGATTGCAGCGTATTGAATATACTATTATCATGCAAGTATTCTCTGGGCGAACCTGCGCCTTCAGGGAAACATTCTACATATTCATTAGGCGTGTATCTGAATCTGGGTGCATTAGCGCTTTAACCGCTTGGTGAAGTATTATTGAATGGCCCCATTAATATGGACAAGACAAGAACCGATTATTCTCACGTCACGTCGTACTTCCAGCACTTTGAACCAATGCCGCCTCACCGCTTCCGTATTCTACTTTATCTTTGGATAGTCATCCCTGTTACGATGCTTTCACAGCAGGATACTGCTCGATATCAACTCAAGTTAGGCATCGAAACGGGCTACGCTGCTCATAAAGAAAATGATGCGTGGAATGTAGCAGTGACTGGAGTGTGGCATCCTAAGTCTTTTCCCTTCGGGATTGAAATCAGGACCGGATTCGGCGATCTGACTGTGTCTTATACTACCAATTATTTTTTTCTCCTCGGTGCGGGGATTTCAATTGTTGACGAGAAACGGGGACCCGGAGCTTATCTGGCGGTCACACTGGTCAAGCCGATAAAGCCTGATGTTAGTCTTAGATACTGGTCCAGCAGATTAAGAGGCGGAGTGCTCAATACGGCGAATATATGGGACGCAGTGTGCATTGAGCCGGGACTGATCATAAATTTCTTTAACGTACAGATAGCAGCGTTCCTCAGGATGTCGCTGCGCAAGTCAGTAAGCAGCGAGTATGAGGATATAAGAGGCGGATACGTACAAGAGAAGAGCGGTTTTTCGCAAGCGGGATTAGGCCTCTATTATGTATTTTCATTATGACCCGGCTCAGGCAAAAACATCGCACTCTCGGCACGTAAACTATACATAAGATGGATTGCCTAAGAAAGCACAAAAAACACAAATATTTTGTGATCTATGTGCCATTTGTGGCAGATACTATGTATACCGGCATTCCGCAGAATGTCCGACCATTTCCCTCTTCACCCTTCCCTCTTCAC
>CAYLZD010000066.1:0-10544 GCA_964388275.1 uncultured Chromatiales bacterium | reverse complement strand
CTTCACCCTTCACCCAAGCACGAAATTCACCAGCCGCCCCGGCACTATTACAGTCTTGACGACGGTGTTGCCCTCGAGAAACGCCGCGATTCTCTCATCGGCACGGGCCATGCGCTCGAGTTCGGCTTCCGGCGCGCTTTTAGGCGCCATGAGCTTGCCGCGGAGCTTGCCGTTTACCTGAAGCACGATCTCGACCTGCTCGTCTTCGGTCAACTCCGGGCGCCATTCGGGCCAGGGCTGGTAAGCGAGGGAGTGTTCGTGACCCAACAGCCGCCATAATTCTTCGGCAAGATGCGGCGCAAAGGGCGATATCAAGAGCACGAACGGTTCCAGCACGGCTCTCGGGCGTCGTTCACGGCCGGTCATCTCATTGACGAAAATCATCATCTGCGATATGGCGGTATTGAAATGCAGCGCCTCCAAGTCTTCGCTCACCTTTCGGATCGTCTTGTGCAGCAGGCGCATCGCTGCCGGATCGGGCGTCTCGTCGGTCACGCCGGGATGCAGGCGTGCTTCGTCGCGAAAACCGTCGTCGGTGAAAAGATTCCAGACCCTGTTCAGAAACCTGTGCACGCCTTCCACGCCGCGCGTGCTCCAGGGTTTGGTCTGCTCCAGCGGACCCATGAACATCTCATACAGGCGGAAGGAATCGGCGCCGTACTCCCGTATCACCTCGTCGGGATTTATCACGTTGCCCCGGCTCTTGCTCATCTTGTAGGCGCGCGCGAACAAGCGCAGCGACGGATCGCGCTTCCAGACGAAATGATCGCCGCGCTTCTCCACCTCGCTTTCGTCGATCTTCTCGAAACGATGTTTTGCGCCGGTGCGGACGTCGACGCCCTCTTCGTCCAGATATTCGAAAGAGACCGCTTCATCCTTTTCATTGCGGTACAACCGGTACTCTATCGGTCCGAGTATCATGCCCTGATTCACCAGCCGCAGGAAGGGCTCGGGTGTGGACACGTGGCCGAGATCGTATAGGACCTTGTGCCAGAAACGCGCGTAGATCAGGTGCAGAACAGCGTGTTCCGTTCCTCCAACGTACAGGTCCACAGCGCCCCAGTATTTCTCCTTCTCCGGATCGCAGAAAGCCATGTCGTTCTTCGGATCCTTGAACCTGAGATAATACCAGCAGGAGCCGGCCCACTGGGGCATGGTGTTGGTTTCCCTGCGCGCCGGCCTGCCGCTTTCGGGATCCATGGTATCGACCCATTCGGGAATCGAGGCCAGGGGTGATTCCCCCGTGCCGGTGGGTTTGTAGGATTCGACATCCGGCAACAGAACCGGCAACATATCGTCCGGCACGAGTTTATGCGTGCCGTCTTCCAGATGCAGTATCGGGAACGGCTCGCCCCAGTACCGCTGCCGGGAGAAAAGCCAGTCGCGCAGCTTGTAATTGACCGTGCGCTTGCCGAGCCCGCGCTCCTCCAGCCAGGAGGAGACCTTGTCGAAGGCCTCGCGGTAACCGAGCCCGTCGATGAAGCCGGAGTTGACCGCGGTCCCGTGTTCCGTGTCCGTATGAGCCGCTTCCTCCACGTTGCCGCCCGTCACCACCTCGACCACCGGCAGTCCGTATTTGCGCGCGAACTCCCAATCGCGCGTGTCGTGCCCCGGCACGGCCATGATAGCGCCCGTGCCGTAACTGATGAGCACATAGTCGGCCGCCCAGATCGGGATGCGGGCGCCGTTGACCGGATTTATGGCGTATGCGCCGGTGAAAACACCGGTTTTGTCCCTCGACAGCTCGACTCTTTCCAGGTCGCTTTTCCTCGCGGCCGCCTCGATGTAGGCGGAAACTTCGTCCCGCCGGTCCTGTGTTGTGATTTTCTTCAGGAGCTGGTGTTCCGGCGCGAGCACCATGTACGTCGCGCCCCACAGAGTGTCCGGACGCGTGGTGAATACGCGTATGATGTCGTCAGCGCCGTCCACTCCGAAGTCCACGTTCGCGCCCTCCGAACGCCCTATCCAGTTACGCTGCATTTCCTTGAGGCTTTCAGGCCATTCGAGGAGGTCGAGGTCGTTGAGCAGTCTTTCAGCGTAAGCGGTGATGCGCAGCATCCACTGGCGCATGGGTCTGCGCACGACGGTATATCCCTTTTCCACCTGTTCCGGCACTTCCTCGTTGGCGAGCACCGTGCCGAGTTCCGGGCACCAGTTGACCGGCACCTCGGCCAGGTAGGCGAGTCCCTGCTCGTAGAGCCTGCAGAATATCCACTGTGTCCACTTGTAATAGCCGGGATCTGTGGTATCCACTTCGCGGTCCCAGTCGTAGGAGAATCCGATCATTCTCAGCTGGCGGCGGAAGTTGCCGATGTTTTTTCGTGTCGTCTCGGCAGGATGTGTGCCGGTTTTGATGGCGTATTGCTCTGCCGGGAGGCCGAAAGCATCCCAGCCCATCGGATGCAGCACGTTGAATCCCTTCATGCGCTTGTAGCGCGCCACGATGTCGGTCGCCGTGTAACCCTCAGGATGTCCCACATGCAGACCGGCGCCTGACGGGTATGGGTACATGTCCAGCACGTAGTATTTCGGCCGTGAATAATCCTCGGTGGTTTCGAAAGTCTTTTTCTCGAGCCAGTAAGCCTGCCAGCGGGCCTCGATTTCAGCGAACGGGTAGCGCATTTGTTCTCCTTGGACGTCATATTGCGCATCGGAACGGCGCAATCAAGCCTGTAAAATACCACGCAGGCAGTGCTTCTCAAACTGGTCGCCGCTTTGTGCCACCAGGACTCCGGGGTATTGATGTGCCGCACCGCGGCAAGTAGTAAGCATGGAGCTTTAAACCGCCATAACACCGTATTCACCAGATTCACTGAATTCACCGTATTCACTGAATTCACCGCATTCACTTTTTCCCTCCCCCCTGTCAGGTTTCGACAATTTTGAACGTCTTAGACATAGATTGAGTAAAACGGCCCGCTTCGGGCAAAGAAAGTGGTATCAAGACTCCGCGCAGCGGAGCAAAGCGATCTGAAAAACATATGCGCCATACGGCGCCAGGCGTCCTGCCGGTGCAAATCCCGTATTCGGGGCGTTACAACCATTCCGAACCGATCACTTACACTAAAACCATCGAACGAGGCAATCATCATGATTATCAACTACTTACGCGCGGGTGGGGGGGGGGGTACCTAACCCGTCTCGCGGCGATTTGCTTCGGACTTGCGGTCATTCTGTGCTCTACGCATCACATGTACGGACAGATACCCGATAGGCTGGCATTGGAGGACTATGTTGCGTTCCTGCGCTCTGCCGACAGTTTGCGTATCCACGTGCGCGACTCGATAGCCCAGGCACGGTCCATTCCCGTTTACGACACGTGCTGCGGAGGCAATATCAGGGTTTTATGGGATTTCGCACTCGACGAACCTGTGCACATTAGCACTCTCAATGCGCATGCCTCCGCAGTCAGCGGGACAAATCAACTGTATCCGGATGTGAGCGCCGAATATGGTTTGACCGGCGCCGGGATGACGATCGGAATATGGGATGCATTTCATCCGCAGCTCGATCATCCCGAGTATGCAGGACGCCTGGTTTATCTCGATAGTTTGCGTGATCCGCTCTACGGCGATGATACCACCGCGCATTTCACAGCGATGCTTGGCACTTTGCTTGCGAGCGGCTTGAGTGGACATGAAGCGGCAAGAGGCATGGCGTATCAGGCAGGCGCAAGGGCATACGATTACAACAACGGTTTTGTTGCTGAAATGGGCGCCGAAGCTTTGCAGGGTCTATTGATCTCCAGCCACTCATATATTATCAGCGCCGGATTTCCGGGTCTATGGGATGCCTGCAGCAACTGGCGCGGACTTGAATCAATCAGTCAAACTGAAGATTATAAGTTCGGTTATTACGATTTGAATTCCGTTAGATACGATTCGATATCATTTCTTGCGCCGATGTACCTGATTGTCACCGGCGCCGGGAACAATCGATACAATAATTCCGTAACTACTCCGTGTCAGCGCGACTTCAATGGCGAGGCAACAGGCGGATACGACGTAATAGCCCCTCCCGCAACCGCCAAGAACGTCCTTACTGTCGGCGCAATCGATGAGCAGGATGGTTATATCCTTCCATGGATTGTAGGCAACCCCCGCAGTTGCGCCGGTCCGACCGATGACGGACGGATTAAGCCGGATTTGGTTGCGCTGGGCGCAAACGTACAGACAACAATAAGCCAGAGCGGATATTCCACCGAATCCGGGACATCGTTAGCGACGGCGGTAGCGGCCGGATCGCTGGCTCTTTTACAGCAGCTTTCAATAAACAGAAGAAACGGCTGGCCTTTGCGTTCGTCCGCGCTTAAATGTCTTGCCATACACACCTCCGCGGATCAGGGCAGACCGGGACCTGATTACGAGTATGGGTGGGGCCTGCTGAACACGGCGGTTGCCGCATATACGCTCGTTCAAGGCGATTTGCATGTGCATGACTCATTGTTGCTTGAGCAGGACGGGGAGATACGGATACCGGTTTACTACAAACAGAACGAAAGCTGTCCCGCCCCTTTAAAGGCGACGATTTGCTGGACGGATCCTGCGGCGGACACGCTCGAGGTAAACCAGAGCGTGCTTAACAACACGACTCCGCGCCTGATAAACGATGTAGATCTGTATATCGAAGGACCCGGCGGAACAACCACGCATTATCCCTGGCGGCTCGGCGGTCTGGCCGATCCGACGGCAAATGCGATTCGCACCGAGGGCAGGAATTCGGTGGACAACGTCGAGCAGGTACTTATAGACGCTCCAGATGAAGGGTGGCATACGATAGTTATCAATCATGGTTCCGGGATCACTCTCGAAGGCGGCGCGCAGATAGTATCCCTGGTTGTGACAGGCAACTCGAAACCGCTCCAGATGTCCTCAAGCGTTCAAACTCTTGAGGGCAACAATCAGCGCAAGGTCGATTATGGCGATGACACCTCATGGTGCCAAGTGCACGAGAGCGCCGGCGAGGTATACTATACGCGTTCCAGCGACCAGGGTGCGAACTGGAGTGAAGAGCACATATTATCCGGCGGCGGCGGTGTATCCTCGAAGCCGTCGATCTTCGCCTCTGCCGCAGGGATTTTCGCCACGTGGAAGGAAGGGTCGACTATACAGGCATGCGTCATTCCGCCTGATTTGCCGCCGGACACCTGCTGGGCGTCTCTATACCCTCCTCCCGTTCCATTGCTGAAATCGGACTTCGGCGATGCTTTTCCTCCTTCGTCCGATGCCGGTCCTGTAATAGCCGCTGTGCTGATGCCGACTTTCCCGCAAGGAGTTCCATATGAGCTTGTAGTATATGAGACCGAATTCGAGGGCAATGTCGGCCTTGCATATCTTTGGCTTCACGGTCCTGATCTGCAGGATTACGGATTGATACAGGTTGCAGACAACGATCCGGACAATCCTCCCGTAGGTCCCTCGCTTGCTTTCGACAAGTACAAGCAATTCACGGATTATCAGCCCGAGTTTCATCTGGCGTGGAGGAAAGCAGATACGATAAAATACGCCAAGCTGCGCATCACATCGGTAAATCCTTTGACCATCGACTATACTCAGACCGGGGATATTAACGATTCCTATACTTACCCCGTCTCGGGCAATCCATCCGTTTGTCCTTACCGGCAGGATGGAGGACCCGGAGACAAGAGTGACGCTGTTATTGCATACCGAGTAAATGAAGATCAGTTTGCCGGTATCCAAATTGCGTTGAAGGATTCGAGCAAGCCAATCAATCCAGATTCTCTCTATCACTATACAGAGACAGTTTATTCAAATGAGAATGTCTGGTCGCCATCGGTAATGAGTTTTTACAGAAACGAGCGCAATGGATCGCCTGACAATATCTCCTGTGCATTCAATTACGACGATGGAAACGATAATTATTCCATTCAGGTTATTAAGACGACAAATGACGGCGGAAGCTGGACACTGATGCTTGCTCAAACAGGAGATGCTGAAAATCCGTCGCTTGTGGCCTTTCCTCCTCCCGGCGAGGAATTGCAGATCCATACCATCCTTAGACAGCCCGATGATGACCTTACGCAGATAACAGCCACAACCTACTTACTGCAAAAACGAGCAATTCAGCTGCCGCCAACCGCACCATCGTCCGTTTTTCTTGAGCAGAATTACCCCAATCCTTTCAATCCTGAAACCGAAATCGCCTTTTCTGTTGCGATACCCCAGCGCATCCGCCTGTCGGTACATGACTGCTTCGGGCGCGAGGTATCTGTGCTACAGGACGGCGAAGTGGAAGCCGGCAGACATGTTCTGCGCTTCTCGGCCCGGGGTGTTCCGTCCGGAGCTTTATTCTGCAGATTGAAGACAGAAGGTACGGTCCTTACCAAAGCTATGATCCTTCTGAAGTGATCAAAATGCCGGACCGGGAGGAAGCACGCATACAAGCGTCTTCCCTCCCGGTTCGTTTTACATCACACCGCTATGAAAACAGCATTCTTCTGCCATTCCCTCTCACTGATTGGGATTTTTCTGCAATTGCATATGCCATTGCACACCGTGAGCGCCTCGACTGGTTTTATCGAGAATCGGGGTCAAATTGTTGACACTCGGGGCATGCCGGCGTCTGATGTTTTTTTCTATGCATCCTGGGGAAGTACGACGGTATTCGTCCGAAAGGGAGGATTATCGTTTGTGAGTTACGGAACTTCCCAATCCGCTTCAATTTCCGAAGCTACTGGTACAAGTTCTTATTTGCAGGACGTACAAGGTTATTCACGCACTTACTTCAGGACCGATCTCAACTTCGGGTTAGAAGCTCGTTGCGTGTGGGGAAACACGTATACAAAAAGCAATTATTATGAGAACTTCTATCTTTCGCATTGTGCGCAGGGTATCTGCGAAACGCCGGTATTTCGTGAAGCATTCATAATCGGCGAACACGGCAAAATAATATTGCGCCTAGAATGCGACGAATCAGGTATCGAGATCGTTCCATGCGACGGACATCCCGGGAAAGTCACGGATCTGGCAAGTCGGATCAGGAAATCACTCGCTGAATTCGAATCTAAAGCGTACGATAAATCCGTTTTCATTTCTATTCATAACAATGTACATACCGGATATCAAAGCAGCAATGGCTGCTCCTTCTGGTCCACATATTATGGCGGTTCCATAGGAGATCGATTTTATGCGGTTCGTCAAAAGGGCGGGTATCTGTATGTCTGCGGGAGTAGCAGCAGCCCGGATTTTCCGATCACGTCAGGCTGTTTTCAGAGCTCACTCGCCGGTTCGTCAAACCCAATAGATGCTGTAATAATCAAATTCGATATATATGGAAACAGAATATGGGCTACTTACTACGGTGGAAGCAATGGTGAGCACTTGGAATCGATAGATGCATTCGATAACGGCAAGATAGTTGCAGGTGGAATTACGACAAGCAACGATCTGCCGGTAAGTTCAGGATGTTTTCAGAGCAGCGCAGGCGGTGATCGCGACGGTTTTCTAGTTGTTTTAAACGGCAGTGGAAGCCGCGATTGGGCGACTTATCTTGGTGGTAGTAACTGGGACCGGATTTATAGTATTCGCGTTTCCGGCTCATCATCTTTTGGAGTCACCGGGTATACAGAAAGCAACAATTTTCCTGTAACATCCGGTGCATTTCAAACGGTTCTTCGTGGAAGCAGTGATGGATTTGTATGTAAATTCAACCTGTCGAGTAATCCGTCGTGGTCAACTTATTTTGGAGGTACAAATTGGGACAATTCCTACGCAATAATTGTTGATAACACGGGAGATTATATAGTGCTCGGCATGAGTAGTAGTATTGATTACCCGACAACTTCAAATTCATATCAACCTTCAATCAATGGCACAAGTGACGTCACCGTGACGAAAATATCATCCAACGGGGATCTGATTTGGTCCACATATTATGGCGGTCCCGGTAACATTGACGATCGATCATCCTCTATAGCAATAGATTTGAATAACAACATAATATTCACGGGTTGGACTAATAATCCCGATTTCCCAGTTTCCGCAGGCTGCTATCAACCGATATTCGGAGGGCACTATGATGCTTTCCTCGTTAAAATGTCTTCCTCCGGCTCATTACTTTGGTCAACTTATTATGGCGGAATATCGGATGATAGAGCATACACTGTATCCGTATCATCTGCTGGAATAATTGCAATCGCAGGACTTTCGTTCGGAAGTATTCAGATGCCTCCGGAAGAACTCAAACCATATGGCGGGTCCGGAGACGGCTTTGTTTCAACCTTTTCACCCGCCGGACAAAGGTTGTGGGGTACATATATCGGAGGATCCGGTAATATGGAAGAGGTTTATGGTTGCGATACGGATGAAAACGGAGATATTTACCTATGCGGGACTACAAACAGCTACGATTTTCCCGTTACACCAAATGCTTTTCAATTCAAGAAAGATCCCGGTCCTTCGGGCTTCATCATGCGCATCACACCGGTTTCGCACCCGATGCTTAGCACAGGGGAGGATTTCACCATATGCCTGGGCGACAGCGTTCGAATGCGAGCCATCATCAGCAAGGGCACGCAGCCATTCTCCTATTCCTGGGAACCTCATACCGCTCTTTCGGATCCCTACATCCCGAATGCCTACGCCTCTCCCCCCTCCACCACCCCCTACATCCTCACCGTCACCGACGCAAACGGCTGCGAGGCGCGCGATACTGTGATAGTATTCGTAAGACCAGCGGTGTATTCATCGGCCGGGGCGGACGCGGAGCTTTGCATCGGCGAAAGCATCGAGCTCGAAGGCGCGGCCTCGGGAGGTGAGGCGCCTTTCTCCTATGCATGGTCACCCGCGGCGGGACTCAGCGATCCTGCTGCGCGAAGACCCACGGCATCGCCGTCTGCGAGCACGGCCTATGTGCTTACTGTAACGGACGCCAACGGCTGCAAAGCGCGCGATACAGCGCTCGTCACCGTACTCGAACCCCCGGAGGCCCGCGCGGGCGCAGACACCTCGGTATGCCTCGGCTCTGCGCTACGCCTTGGGCTCTCACCGCGAGGCGGCACTCCGCCGTACTCCTGGAAGTGGTCGCCCGCGGACGATCTCGACGACGCCTCCTCGCCTTTCCCACTGGCTGCGCCCGCCGCCACAACACGCTTTGCGCTACAGGTAACGGACTCGAAGGGCTGCATAGGGCGCGATACCATTACCGTTTACGTCAACATACCTCCCAAAGCCGATGCGGGCGGCAATATAGTGCTCTGCGAGGGGAGGTCCATTGCCATCGGCGGAGAAGCGCTTGGAGGAGCGCCGCCGTTTTCATACAACTGGTCGCCGGCCGCGGGCCTGAGCTCAACTACTGTCGCATCCCCCGTTGCGAGTCCGCGTTCTACAACTCTCTATCGCGTCACTGTGACGGATGCCAACGGCTGCTCGTCGAGCGATTCGGCGCTTGTAGTGGTGGCGCAGAATCCGCGCGTGAGTGCAGCGGACACGGTCACGGTCTGCGCCGGAGAAGCGGCCGAGCTCCTGGCCACCGTGGATGGCGGCCTCGGACCTTACAACTACGAGTGGTCCCCCGAGGGAAGCGTGCTTCTGCCCTTCGAGCGGCGCACGCCGGCTTTTCCATCGAAAAGCATGACATACCGCGTGCGTGTTACGGATGCGAACGGCTGCGCGGGAGAGGACTCGGTACGCGTCGTCGTGCTTGCCGCGCCGACGCCGCGCATTACGGCCCATGGGCCGGTAATATTCTGCCTCGGCGACAGCGTGACGCTGGAAGCCGACACCGGATACGTCAGCTACCTGTGGCGCTTTCCGGGCGGCGACAGCTCCTCGTCTAGAACCGTCGCAGCGCGAAGCAGCGGCATGCACCGGATCGAGGTCTGGAACACGGATGGCTGCCGCGGCACAGACTCGATACTCATTACCGCCTCGCCGGGCTTTGCGCTGCGCGTGCAGGCCTCAGGACCGCTTTCCTTCTGCGAGGGCGACAGCGTGCTGCTCGAAGCGGCGGACGGATACTCCGATTACGCATGGAAAAACGACATGGACAGCGTAAAGACTTCGGGAAAGTCGTTGACCGTCAAGCGCTCGGGACGCTACACCGCAACGGCGCGCGATAGTCTTGGATGTACGGGACTATCTGAGATGATAGTGGTTATCGTGCATGCTCTTCCATCGCCGCGCATATCGGGGCCGGTTTCCACCTGCGCAAACGGGCGCTCCGTATATGCGTCCGCGGAAACGTCGGGCAGGAAATACCTCTGGCGGGCGAGCGGAGGCGCTATCGAGGACGGCCAGGGAACCCGCAGGGTCACCGTGCGCTGGGGAGCTTCGGGTTCAGGGACAATAGAACTGATAGAGACGGTCGATTCCTCGGGCTGCGAGGGCAGGACTCTTCTTGCAGTCAATATCGGAACCTCTTTAGAACCGCGCATAAGCGGGCTGAACTCGATCTGCGAAGGCGACACTGCGTATCTGGACGCGGGCGAGGGATATGCGACATACGAATGGAAGGACGGCCCGGGCAATACTATCGGCAACGGCCGCATTCTTGCGGTTGCCGGAGCGGGATCGTACACGGTGCGT
>CAYLZD010000065.1:0-12848 GCA_964388275.1 uncultured Chromatiales bacterium | reverse complement strand
GTGAAGGGTGAAGAGTGAAGAGTGAAGGGTGAAGAGTGAAGGGTGAAGGGTGAAGACAGTTGAGTTTGTAACTCCTTCTAAATGACGGCACTCAAACAGCAGTACGCTTCCCTTGGCGAAATCAGGGAGAGACAGGAGATTACCACAGGGAGGAACGGAGACAACGGAGGGTTTTCTTTGCCGCGGAGCGGACGGGCGCGCTTGTGGCGGAATGATTGAACCGCCAAGACGATAATGATGAACCGTCGGCGCCTCGGAGGTTAATTACTGGATGGCCCGGCGACGCGGCCTTGGAAGAGCGACCAGGTGAAAATGGCGCAGTAGTCCGGATGCTTCACGATGAAGTCCGGGGATTCGGGTAAGCAGAGCCGCCGGTACTCGGCGCGGTATTCTTCGGGGAGTTCGGTTTCGGCGCCGGGCCAGCGCATTGCGAAAAGCGCCGTCAGCGCGTCGCGGAGTTCGCCGCCGAGCGGCGCGTGGGCTTCGCCGGCGAATGTGCGGACCGTGCAACCCTCCAGTCCGGCCTCGCGCAGCCATCCCAGCGCGCGCAGGAAATGCCGTTCGGGCGGCATCCCGGCTGAAAAAGGCGCCATGCCCGAAACCGTCGCGTCGAGGCGCGCTTCGAGCGCGGGATGTCCGGGGAGCAGCTTCTCCGAGGACCACGCGAAGAGGGCCAGGATCCCTCCGGGTTTGACCACACGGGCAAGTTCTTTTACCGCGGCTAAGGGCTCGAGTGAAGGGGAGTATCCCACGCAATCCGAACTCCACGCCCAGTCGAAGACGCGGTTCTCGAAGGGCAGCAGCGCCGCGTCGCCTTCGCGGAAAGACAGACGCCCGGCCAGTCCTGCTTCTTCCGCGATTTTCTCCGCTCGACGCAGAAATGCCGGGCATATGTCGAGCCCCGTGACGCGGCCGCCCGCGCCCACCGCCTCGGCGAGCAGCACGGACTGCAAGCCGATGCCGCAGCCGGCGTCCAATCCACGGCTCCCCTCCGGCAGCCGCAGCGCCCTTATGCCCTCCCGGGCGACCGGCGCCATCAGCGGGTTGCAGATTTCGAATATTCGGATCGCGTCATCGGTTTCGGACATGGCGGGTTCTCCTGATGATCATCGATATGCAGGATCGGCGGGATATTTCCTAATCCTGTCTATCCTGAATATCCATATTCATTCTCGGATCCCTCGTAAACCTTCGATATTCGAGCTTGGGTCGCCCGAAATTGATGAGCAGCCCGACCTCGATGCCGGTTGCCTTTAGGTAATTGATGCCTTGCGCCTGATGCTCCGGGAGTATGGCTTTGACGGCCTTGAGTTCCACGATAACTCTTTCTTCCACCAGCAGGTTCGCGAAAAATGCGCCGACGCAGGCGCCTCTGAACTTCACTTGTATCGGATGTTGCGACTTGACGCGCATCCCATTTTCCCGCAACGTGAGCAGCATCGCATTCTGGTAAACCGATTCCAGAAATCCGGCGCCGAGTTCGTTGATCACTTCGAAGCCGCAGCCGATCACAGCGCGCGTGATATGTTCGTGTAAAAGCATCCGGTTCGGCCCCCATATATTCCTGATCGCCTGTTCCCGCGGCGGTTTCGGCGCCCGGGGCAGCGAAGGGTTATACGCGCGGGGAAGGGGATTTGTGCCCCGCTGCCGTTGGAAACCGGACCTGTATTCATCGGAAAACAACATCGATGGACAGGACGCCCCATCCTGTGTATTCTGCATATCAATGTCAAAGGTTATGCCGGGCATTCCGGTTTTAAACATGGATATTCAGGATGAACAGGATGATCAGCGTCCGGTTTTCTGTGTATCCCACCTATCCATGTTACTGATTTTGTCGCAGATCAAGCGCTTTCCCGGCGCGGACGGCCAAATCGAGTCCTTTCGCGATGGCATTGGAACGCCATTCCGGAGACGACGGGCAGAACAGTTCCATCAAGCGCGAATTGCCTTCCCTGCTTCGGGACGATCCCGGTGCGCCCCAATGATGGGCCCGGTTTTCGTCCCGCAATGCGCGGAGGACGCGCACGGGACCGTAAGTTCCGAACTCCGCGGCGGCGTACATGTATACGGGCGCGAGGCGCTGCGATACGCACCATCTGCCGAAACTGCCTCTGGCGTCGTAGGAAATGCCGGTCGGGGCGAACCGTTCGAAGGATCCGTCTCCGAAACAGTTTGAGAACAGCCGGATTTGCTTCTCGTCCGGCGTATAGTCGATGAGGAGTTTGTAGCCTCCATTTTTGCCCAATCCTGTATGTATATCGAGATGGATCACGGTTTCAGCGCCTGCGAGCAGACGCGGCAGGTTCGCGAGCAACAGGCTTTGAATTTCCGACGGCGCAGAACCTCCGTAGAAAAGGCCCTGAGGGTATTCGTATTGACCTGCTGCAACCGCCTGCTTGAGCGAGGGCATCCCGTGCCTGACGATCAGAAGCGCGGCTTTGAGAAGAAAGGGCTCCAGTTTCGACGGCGCCGACGGAGGATTGAGAAAGTGATTCAACTTCGAATAGGTTTCCGGCGCGCCTTCGAATTTCTCTCCGGGAAGAAGAAAATTTCTGTTCAGGTCTATGTTGTTTTCGTTGAAACGCCTGAGCCATGCCATGCCGTAAGGGTTCAATGCGTGCAGGAAGAGACATTTGACCGGCGGCGGTCCCTCATCGGCCCATTTCTTCAAAAGGGCGGTCTGCAGTGCGGATCCGAAAAAACCTTCAATTCCGTGCATTCCGGAGGATATGACTAAGACCCTCCCGGCGTCGCCCTCCCGAGAAATCGCCACGTCCAAGGCAAGCTCGCCGCCGTCCGGTCCGCGCGCGTTGATCGGGTGTTGCTCTGCGCTCCAGTTCAATTCCGCCGCCGCGGCCCGGAAACGCTTCCGGGCCGTGGAGTAGTCGGGGGAGAAGAAGGTGTCAAAGGCGACTGTTTCATTCAACATTGGATTCGTGTTTCATATAGTGTGGCATTATAAAGCATACATTCGACATACAATCTCACTTTCTAACAATGAACGGTACACGCAGTAGATCGCTACCGGCGGTCATCTGAAGAAGATAGATTCCTGAAGGATACTCAGCAAGATCCAGTGTCGTGATTGATGCGCCGGCTTTGATATTCGGAATATGTCTGCTTTCAATTGTCCGGCCAAGCAAATCAAATATGGTAATTCTCACGTTGCATTCACTCGGGATAAAATAGGTGAAGCTTGCCGCATTCCGAGCTGGGTTGGGCGTTACCGCTCCCAACCACGGTTTTTCAGGAGAAGCATCAGCCGGCTCTTGATTCGTCACACAGCATCCTTCGCAAGCGGCTATCCCGAACCATGCCCAGTTCTGGCCGAAATAGTCGAGGGAGTCAGGATCGGGTCCGTCCGTCCTCCTTTCATCGGGAGATATCGGTCTCCAATAACCGGTAGAATCATACATAGAGTCTAGTTTCGCCTTGATTAATTGAAGAATGGGCGCAATCAACGGATCACCCTGTTTGGCGCAGAAGTACGCCAGGTAACTTCCGTAACTGCCCCAATTCTCCGTGTCAAGCGTGTCGCAAATCAGCAGATTTTCGTTCAACGGTACCGCATTGCTGTCGTAATAGCATCCTCGGAAATTGTTGCCATCTATGAGATAACCCAAGTGTAACGCATTGTGTTGTGCAGCTTTTTCCTGGAGGAATGTGTTAGGATTGTTGCTGGTGTTTAAATAGTTCTCGGCATCGGCATTGCCACTCCATGTGTAATCCTGCGCAACCCAGAAATATGTTCTGAAAGCATCCCACCCGGACATGAAATCATTTCTCATCCATTCGTTGTCGCATAATTGGAAGAAGGGAGCGATGGAAACCCAGTTGGGAGGAATTCGTTTGGTACCGACTATTTCAACGTTCTGTTTCGCTCCGTCAATGTAGTGCAAGACCAGTGGATTATATAGCAGCACCTGGTAGGAGGTCGTCTTCAAACTATCCCAGGACCCGCGTGGAAGCGCATCGTGAAAATATCGTCCATAGTAAGACGGCCTGAAATATGACGGATTTAGTCCATTTATGGCGGCAAACTTATCGCCTGCAACAAGATACGGGCGCGGGATAGTGTCTTTATACTCCGGTTTGTGAATGATTCTAATTGAGAATATTTTCAGAACTCCTGATCTCGGATCCGGGCAATTAGCGGAATCAGTAAGCTGGAAAGAGAGCTTGGTTATTTTGCTCATGCTGTTATCATTGAAGCTGAAGCGCGCTTTCTTTGGCTTTTCCTCTGGATTTCCCTCCGATAAGGTTGCATCGGAGTACACTTCAGAACCATCGCTTCGGTTGATCAGGAGTTGCAGTTTGTCGCATCCCTCGGCGGAAGGTGAATAAAAATATTCGATTTCGATTTCCTTCAATTCGGACATGTCGATACCTCCGGGAGAAAGAGTTTTCGAGAATCCGGAATACGATGTTTCTTCAAAAGACAGGTCGTAGTCGATGGACATGAATGTTCTCCCTTCCGAATCTACCTCATAGGATCTGCGGATGAATTTGCCCTCGGTATTCTTATTTGTCCATGGATACCACTCAGATATATCGATCCTTAGCGGGTCAACGTATTTGACCTCCTTGTCCCAGATGTCTGCTATTATAAGGCGCGCTTGCACTGAATAGTCGAACGGCGCTGTTCCGTCCTTCCAGATCTCGGAGGCTTTCAGAAGAGCGAAAGCAATATCCTGGTCGGCGTCTGAAGCGGCGTCGAGCCCGTCCACCCATATTCCCCGCTTGTCGGCTGAATCGGATAGGATAATGCCGCCGGCTCTGCCTCCAAGTCCTTCATAAAAGCGCCATGCAAATAGATGGTCTTCCAGGGAACTTCTGAAAGCTTTGTATTTATCATTGCTCATTATTTCCGATCGGGAAAGCCAGTAGTTATTATTTCCGTGCGCAATACTGTTAGGACAGAAGTAGACACTGTCGATATTAGATCGCTGAAGATTTTCGAACGTCCAATTCCACACCTTGTCGAACACGGATTTATAATATGCCGAGCTGTCAGGAAAAGCTTCGGCGCAGCAAATCAGTCGCAATAAAACGTACGATGCGGTTTCGGAATATGTATTGTATTCCATGGAATCAAGATCCTTGTCGAGATCCCGCTTGTCTCTGTCCGCAAGTGGACGGAAGCTGAGGCTGTCCATTTTGACTTTCAAATAATGGTCCATGGACTGTTTTAAAACTTTCAAAGTTTTCTCATCCTTTTGCCCCATCATCGAATGCTGTGCAGACAGCTTGGGTTGGATGAGCAGGATTAGAAGAATCACAATGGCTGAGAAACGTTTTTCAGAACCCATGATGTGAAATCCCTCATTTTAATTGAGTTTAATTTATTGGATTGAGGTGAACTAAAAAATGGCTAATGTGCTAGGGAAATGACCGGCAATTCTCTGTTCCTCAGCAGGCGGCTCTCCCCTGCTGTTCCCCGACAGCGCGCCGCCCGCGTTGGGATTGAGATGAGTTTGCATTCGCCATGTTTCATTTAGCATCGGCGGGAGCTCCGGGTTTCACGCGTGGGAAAAATTCAGAAAACGGCCGGCTACGGCCGTAAACCGCGCATTCTTGTGCCGCAAATTTCTTATTTTGGCGCAACTCCGGTCAATGAAAGGGACATAACCGTGGCAGAAGGGAAAAAGTATTTCGGAAGTAAATTGAAACCAAACGCCAACCTGAAAACTAAATCGAATGAAGGACGCTGTCGCACCGATCCCATCTGAAGACGAGCTGTTCTGCCGGTACAGGGACGGGGGCGACGAGGACGCCTTCATCGAACTGTACCTGCGAACCGAAGCATGGGTTTTCCGCCTCTGCCATCGCATACTGGCCGACAGCGACGATGCGCGGGACGCGATGCAGGCTGCTTGGGAAACCGTGCTGAAACGCCGCTTCGGTTTCGATCCGAAACGCGGAAAATTCGCGAACATGCTGTATACGATTGTGAAAAACGAAGCATTGAAAAAACTCGCCGCGAAAAAGCGCTTCACCGTTCTGGATGAGGACAGCGACGTTTTTTCTCAGCCTGCGGTCAGGCCGAGTCAGGACGGCATCCCCGCGGATATTCTCGATGGTTTGAAACGGCTGCCGCAACGCGATCAGGACTTGATATTCCTGCACTATTTCGCTGGATTCAGCATCCACGACATCTCCGAACGCTTCGGATATCATGAAAGCGCGATAAAAACATGGCTTTTCAGGGCAAGAAAGGTGCTCAAGCCGATTCTGGCCCCGCTGACAACCGCCTTGGCCTGGATTATCCTCAATATTTTATTGACATGACGATCCGCTTAAAGCAGATACAACGATAAAGAAATGAATGACAGGACTGAGCTGACACGGAAAATCCAGGAGTATCTGGCATCTTTGCCTACTGCATCTCTTTCAGACAAGGAAAAAGCCGAGATGGCCAGGCGGTTGCTCGAAAGCGCAGAAGCTATGCCGGAGGAGGATGCGGTTGCGCCTTTTGCGCCTGCGAAAACCGGCAGGGATCTGCCTCCGCGCCGCGCCTTCATACCGTCCTGGGCTCTGGGATTCGCAACGATTGTTCTGGTATCGGTTTTCATTTATTACATCGTGGAAACAGGAAAACCGGCAAGAGACACGCAGCTCGCCTCGGCGCCTCTGAATAAAGCGGCCGATTCGACGAATTCATCGAACGCCAAGGAAGCCGACCTGGAGAAACAGGAAACCGCGCCTGATCCAGCCGCGCCCGGGCGCCGCGTGCTGGCCTTCGCACCCATGCAGGCGGTTTTCACGATGCGCGGCGGCGGGGAGTCGAGCGGCGAAGAAACTCAACTCTCGGCAGCGATGAAAACCGTCGCCGTCATGCTCGAGGAAAAAGGCATCGATTTCACATCCGAAGGCGGGAAGCTGACCACGGAAATAGTCGTAATCAGCGATTCCGGCGAGGAGACGCTGCGCTTCGTGCAGAATCGGAACACCGGAAACATCGACGTCCTCCCCTCCCGCTTCCGCCTGAAACACGCTTCCCCCGACGAACGGCAACTCACCCGCCTCATCGAAGCGATGCGGGAGGCGATATACCTGTCGAAAAGAACGATGAATGATGAATGATGAACAGACAATCCTCACGTTGTCACGTTGTCACGTTGTCACGTCGTTACGTTGTAACGTTGTAACGTTGCAACGTTGTTACGTCGTTACGTCACAACCTATTCCACCATCACGAACCCAGCCCAGTCACATGGCAGGAGATAGGGTTTCGTTTTTCTGAGCTCCGCGACGGCTTTTCGATAAGCGCGGCGGTAGTCGCGGCCGATCAACGCCCGGGAATAGAAAAGCGTCATGAACTCGCGCGTGATGGCGTCGTCCACATTCCAGAGCGACATCATCACGCGGCGGACGCCGGCCAGGATGAAAGCGCGCTGAAGTCCCTGAACGCCTTCGCCGTCGTAGATGATTCCCTTGCCGCTTCCGCAGGCCGAGAGGACGGCGAGTTCCGCTCCGGTCAGGCGGGAGTGCAGCACTTCGTACGCGGTCAATAGTCCGTCTTCCTCGGCGGGATCAATGTTCCGAGCAGTTTCGGGAGGCGATGCGAGCAGGAGGCCGGAATTCAGATACGGCGAAATCAGGGAGCGCTCGGCCGCGGGCCGGAGTTCGAAAAGGTCCGCGGCTTCCGATGTGTCCATTTTGAAAATGCCGTGTGTCGCGAAGTGCAGTATGCCGGGTGTTTCCCTGATGGAGGTTACCTCGATTTCCCTGGCGGAATCGCCCAGCAAAGCCCGTGGCGACCAGCCGTGCTTTTGCATGAGTCTCTCGATCTGCAAGATCTCCTCCCGGGCCGATTGGAGGTCCGACGCCGTTAATGTGTTGTTTCGATGCACGAACCCGTTTTTATTCCGAGGAGGAAGCGTCGGAGTATCCGCCGCGGGAGCTCCAAGCAGGAGAGCGCCCCGGGGAGGAACCGTTTTTTGTCCGTTATTTTGCCCGGCGCCGATGTCGCGCGTGCTCGTAATCAAGCGGAGATCCAGCAGGTCGAAGAGTGTTTTCGTGTCGGAGGCCTGCAGCGGATCGAGATTCAACCTGTGATAGACTCCGTCGGCCGACAACCACACGGTCCGGGCGCCGCGCAGCTCAGCCTGTACCGGCGCCCAGTAGAGGCGATAGAGTTTTTTCAGCAGCGCCCGCCTTTGTGAAGCCGGAAGCCGCGGCAGAGTATCGCTGCCGTCGAAGTCGGCGGACACGGCGAGCATATACTCTCGAAACGCATCGGTTTCCAGGTATCGCCCACCCGGAATCAGCACAAGCCGCGGTTGATTCACGGCATGCCGATCCACGATCAGAGCCGCATAGCAGACGGAATCCGTCCGGCCGTTCACATAAGTATGGAAGCGGACAATTTCAACCGCCGCCTCGTTCTTTTGCAGGCGTGATCTTACATCGCGCCAGGAGGCCTCCCTATTCCGGTATGCCTCGGCGAAATCCGCCGACGCGGCCGTCAGCCTCCGCTCCGTATCGCCGGCCGCTTTGGAAAGGGAATCCAATTCGCGCAGTTCCCGCATGTCGGAAGCGAGATGATGCAGCCGCGCGATACGGTTTTTCATGCGCAGCCAGGCGTCGTAATCGGAGAGAAGGGCGGTGTCGCCCGTGCTCCTGATCTGTTCGGTAAGGTTTTTCGTGTATTTGAACACCACCGATTTCGTGGCGAGCAAGTTGTCGTACATCGCGCCTATCAGGCCGGGACTGCTTCCTTGCATGTCCATGACGAAAGAGTTGAGATATTCGTATGAACCTCGTATGGTGTTGTAGAATATGCGCTTCTCCCTTTCGTTGAGCGAGGGAAAAATCATTTTGAGAATATTCGTCCTGAGCTGAAGCGCTTCGAGAATGACCCGGGCGGCATCGGCGTTTCTTCCGAGCGCTCTGTAAGAGTCGCCGAGATGAAAAAGGTAATTCGGCCTCCTCAGCACGTCGGGAAAATCCGGAGAACGCGAGAAGGCGGCCGCCCGTTCGAGAAAAGTGACGGCCTCGCCGCTCCTGCCCTGCAGATGCCGCAGCACGCCGATGCGGGCGAGCGTTCTCACGGAGAGGTAGTGGCTGTCTTCGAATTTCGTCCGCATAAGGGTCAGCGCAAGCGCGCATAGACTGTCGGCTTCGCGCAGGCGTCCCTGCTTCTGGCGTATCGAGGAGAGGTTGCGAAGGGACCTCGCCTCTTCTATAGGGATATGGCTTTTGGAGTTTTCATGTATGGACCGGGCGAGCTCGAGATATTTCTCGGCCTCGTTCAGGCGGCCCGTCTGCTCGTAAAGCACGGCCAGATCCCGCAGAGTAGTGATCGCCTCATTACTCTGATCCAAACCGGCGCGAGCGAGGTCCTCGAGAACTTCGAGATAAACCGCCTCGGCTTCCCTGAATTGACCGAGCCCCTGGTGAAGTTCGCCGAGCTGCGTTTTCAACATGAAAATATGGATGGATTTGTTGGGGGCGATAGCTCGCAGCAACACCTCGCGCGCTTTTTCATAGCGCCCCTGTTCGGTGTAGAAATTGGCGAGAAGATAAGAGCAGTTGATGTAGCTGCCGGATACGAGTGTCTCCGTTTCAGCGATGGCGGTCAGCGCCTTTATAAAGGCGGACTCGGATTCGCCGAGACGGCCCGTGTGGTATAGCGCCTCCGCGCGTCTGTAGAGTGTTTCCGCGTACGCCGCGGAAAGCGGCTCTTTTTCATTTGCCGTCAGGAAACTGTCGGTGAGCGCGAGCGATCTGTCGAGTTGCGCGGTCCAGTAATAGATGAAAAGCCGTGAATTGAATACCCGCCGGACGTTCTCGCTTCCGCCGCCGCGGGCGGCCGCATAGAGGTCTTGCGAGAGAACGTACAACGAATCGGCCGCACGATAATTCTTGCGGCAAACACAGAGACGGCCTTGAAGAAACAGGGTTTCGGCGCGGACGGTATCGTCCTGGCGCGATTCGCGCGAGACGGTTTCAAGGAGGGACTGCGCGGAATCGCAATGACCGAGATTCAGAAGATTCGCGGCGCTGTCCAGCAGCGAAGCCGGATTCTGGCCGTGCGCGGCGGAGGTAAAGATGAAAAGTAGAGCGATCACGCGTCCTCCGGATCGCGCCAATCTCCCGTACTTTTTAGCTGCCGTGATATCCATCCCCTACTGCTGCTTCATCATCTCCAGAGTGTGCACGGCCCGCATGCCTTGCACGTGCGCGGCGAGGTATTGGTGCATGACGCGCAGGGCCTGCTGCATCGATGCTCCGCGAAGCGAAAGCAAGGACAAGCTCGTAACATCGCAATCAGCCGCCCATTTAAGGCCTTTGAAAGCGTCCGCGGCCAGCGGGATGCCGGATTCGCCCCTGGAGCATTCGCTGCAGCAGAAGGCGCCTTCCCTGATCCGGAAATTAACGCTCCCGGTCACGGCATCTTCTCCGCCCAGGTCTTTGCGGCAGCGTGAACAATGCCGCAGGTCGAGGGCGAAGCCGAGTTCGTCTGAAAAGCGGATGAGAAAGCGAAGCAGAATGTTGGCGGGATTCCTTTCCGCGCCGTCAAGGAGAGAGAGGGTGTCCTTGAGCAGGTCGAAGATCTCCTCGTGCGCTTCTTCGCCCCGTATAGCGGCGCTCACGAACTCGATCACGGCGAAGCCGAGCATGAGTTTGTGCTGATCCGACTGTATGCCGGGGTGGTTGTCCAGCGCGTCGGCCTGCGAGAGCATCTGTATGTCGCGGGATTCCTTGCGGTAATAAACCAACTGGCTGCGCGTCATAACCTCGATGGCGGAGCGGAAGCGGGGTTTGGGTCCGCGGGCGCCCTTGGCGATGAGCGTGGTCATGCCGTGATCTCTCGTGTACGCCGTGATGATTCTGCTGCTGTCGCCGTACTTGATGGAGCGGAGAATTATGGCTTCGCTGCCGACTATCATACTCTGTTCTCGTTAATCCGCGGGATTCCGATGTTTCTCTCGAACGGCGGAGCAATGACTCCGGTTTCAGTTACGAAGCCGGTTGTCAGCGCCCCCGGCGTGGCGTCGAGAGCCGGACCGCGAACATCTGCATTTTACGGCGCTGTTCGAACGCCTGCAAATCCGCGACTGTGCCTGTGTATGTGTGTTTCGAGCGTTCGTCGGCGCGCAAAAAGAGCCGGGGAGTTCGCGCGAGTGCCTGTGCATGTGTGCTTCGAGAGTTCATCGGCACGCAAAAAGTGCCGGGAAGCGTGCGCGAGTGGCTGTGCAGGTCGTCACGAGGACGGTTGCAAGTTGTCACGAGTGCCTGAGCAAGTTGTCGCGAGGACACCTGCGCGTGAGCAAAAGCCGCTTATAAGCATGCATCAAGTGCCGTGCGAGCATGTAAAAGTGCGGGCAAGTCCGCTTACGGTGCTCGTCAGCGCGCAGAAAGTGCCGGTAAGCAGGCGCGAGTGGCTGTGCAGGTCGTCACGAGGACGCCTGCAAGTTGCCACGAGTGGCTGTGCAGGTCGTCACGAAGGACGCCGCAGTTGGTGGAAAAACAGTGCAAGCCGGCAAAAGGACTTATGCAAGTCGTCACGAGGACGCCTGCAAGTCTACGCGAGTGTCTGTACAAGCCGTCACGAAGGACGCTGCACGCGGTGGAAAAACAGCGCAAGCCGACAAAAGGACTTGCGCAAGTCGTTACGAGGACGCCTGGAAGTCTACGCGAGTGTCTGTACAAGCCGTCACGAAGGACGCTGCACGCGGCGGAAAAACAGCGCAAGCCGACAAAAGGATTTGCGCAAGTCGTTACGAGGACGCCTGGAAGTCTACGCGAGTGTCTGTACAAGCCGTCACGAAGGACGCTGCGCGCGGCTGAAAAACAGCGCAAGACGACAAAAGGACTTGTGCAAGTCGTTACGAGGACGCCTGGAAGTTTGCGCGGGTGACCGTGCAAATCGGCGCGAGGACGCTTGCCTGAAATCTACCGTAGCGCTTGCCGTATGGATAATGCATTGGGCGCAAGCGGCTTGGCGTGCTCAAAATGAGATTCTCCGAAGCGCGCGTGCTCGCGCGGGCCGATGATTATGTCTATTCTCATGGATTCAGGTGATTGTCGAATAAAAAGAAGGGTTAACGGCAAAGACAGGATTTATCTGAGCACATTGCTGTCCAAAACATTTTCGTTTAAGGGGTGAACCGGTCGATACCAGGTCATTTTGGACGGTTTCGGAACGAACGCGAGTTGAACCCCGTGATCCAATCCTATCTCATTCCTAACGCCAGTGGTATCTGCCTGTCCGGTTCCCACGTCGGTTCGGAGAACGGATGATCCAACCATTGCTGCATATCGCGATACGTGAACAGATTCAGCCGTACCATGGCGACCAGATTCGACATCGACCAACTGTACTGCGCCATCGCCTTCAGCACCTTGAAGGCCAGCACACCGATCAATGCTGTCCAAATCTGGATGAGCAACGCATTCTCACTTGTCCCGACGAACGTCTTGATCTTCAGGTGCTGTTTCAGCGTCTTGAAGAGGATTTCTATCTGCCAGCGATCCTTGTAGATTCGCGCAATCGTCGATGCGCCGAGCGCCCAGTTGTTTGTCAGGATCTGGATAGTTTTTCCTGTTTCGGGATCGATCGACTCCACCATGCGCAAGGCCTGCTGTCCAAGACGTTTAGAGGTCGCACTACAAAACGTGAGATCCACATCGCGGAGGATGTTTCGGTTCTGCGGCGCCGGACGTTCGGCGGTGACAATCCAGTTCATGCCTTCCTTCAATCGCGTGACAAACCAGACCGATCGCTGCTGCAGAAGCCGAAACAAGCGGAAATCGAGAGAGGCGCGGTCGAAGACAATGATACTGCCGGAAGGAAGCAGCTCAGGGTCTGCCAGAACGTGGCGGGCAACGGGCGCATC
>CAYLZD010000064.1:0-13195 GCA_964388275.1 uncultured Chromatiales bacterium | reverse complement strand
ATGAAATGAAACCATCGCCGGCATCAAGTAATACCGAATCACCGGGACAAAATGAAGTCGATCCCGATATGCCGAGACGCGGCGACGGCGCGGCTTTTACCATGACTCGAACAGTATCGGACTCAGCAGAGCATCCCGCCGCATCGATCGCCGTTACGTAATACTCACCGCTTGTCTTTGCCGCGATCCTTCTGGATAATGCGCCGGTGTTCCACAAATAGTCGGCATACCCTTCCCCGGCCTCCAGAACAACCGAATCACCTTCACATATGACATTTTTTCCGAAGATAGTCAGCACGGGTTTCTCGATACTCGATATGACCACGGAAGCATATGCCGTGCCCTCGCAGTTCCCGTCGTTTTCCCTGACCGACAGTCGGCCTTCGGACTGATTGTGCCAACGCACCGTGATGTCCGATGAGAATCTCGATGATACCGGCACGCCTCCGGTGACAGTCCACTCGTAAAGGTGGCTCTGAACCCCGGTTGTGCTGTATTGCGCGAGCATGCCCGCGCAGACGCTGTCGGGGCCTGATATGCGCGGGGCAGGACCCGCCGCGAAGAACACCTCGGCCGTATCCGAATCCGCTTCACAACCGTCGCCATTTGAAGCGTGCGCGAAATACCGGCCGCTGCGAGTAACGGCTATCGAACGAGTAGTATCGCCTGTGTTCCATGCAAAGGATGTCCACAACGAATCCGCAACAGCGATTCGGACGGTATCGCCCTCGCACGGAAAAGCCCTCCCGGATACCGTCAGACCGGGCGCCTTCGGCAACCGTATACCAACATCGGCCGCTGCGAGCCCGAGGCATCCGTCGGTCAGGTGCGTCACCTTGACCGCCACACTGCCGACGCCGGCCGCCTTCCATCGTATCCATATGGTTGAAGAGTCCGCCCTTCCGAAAATATCTCCCCCGCTCACAGACCATTCGTACAGCGCGCCCGGAGTCTCCTGAACGGAATAATGCGAGCGGCCGCCCGGACAGGTTTCGCGCGAGCCGATTATGTTGGAGGGATCGGTCCATGCCGATACGATTTCCACGGTATCCGATTCGGAACGGCAGCCGTTCCAATCTACCACCGTCACACTGTATCGGCCGGGAGCGTCGATGATGATGATGCTACCGCTGTCCCCGCTCGACCATGCGTACGATGCGGCGTAGGAGGCGACCTCAAGTCTTATCGAATCCCCTGGGCAAATCGAAAGCCCCCGGTCGGCGATTATCCGCGGTTTTTCAACACGCCGGTATTCGATCCTGATCGAGTCAGTCAATGTGTCGCCGGTGAAAGCTCGGGCCGAGCATGAGAACATTCCGTCCGATCCGACGGCAATCGAGCACGACGTGTCTCCAGTGGACCAGAGATACGACGAGAATCCGTTCGTGGCCGCAAGCACCGTGCTGTCACCGGGGCAGAGGTATTTGCCCTTTTGGGATACGATTTGGAGATAGGGCGCAATCCGCAAAGAACCGCCGCTGATTGAAGCGCGGAAGCACCAAGTGTCGAATTTCCAGTCCTTCAGTGCAAGCGGACAGATTTTCCCGACGGACATCCCCACGACCCGGAAACGCGCCCACAACAGAACTCCGCCGCTCGTATCCATGATGATGCGTTTCGTAATGACGCCTCGAATGCCTCCAGGGATTTGAGTCGCCGAAACCTGAACGCCTTTCAGAAGGGTTGCTTCGTCCGTCACGAAGTCGAGGAATTTGAGATCCTGCGAGGAGAATTCAAGGACAAACGTTGCGGTGGAAAACGGCTCGCCGTCGACCGGTGTGGATAATACAATCGGGACGGCCACGGTATCTCCCGGCAAACCCTTGCCTTCACCGACCGAGATCGACAGCGGCGAATAACCGGTGGTGTCCTTCCGCGCCAGGAACACCCCGCGCGCCGTATCGGGCGGCGAGTAATAAGGGCCGCCGCAGACGAGGCGGATGTTTCGCACGGCCCCATCTGAGCATACGGTATTGTATTCAATACGCGGAGGATGAGGTTCAACGTAGGGGATGAGTTGGTTTTCTTCGACAATCAATCTGAAGGCGAAATCGATCGATGCGGAGTCCCCGTGTCCCCAGTATCTTCCTCCGGTGTATCTCGCAAGCGAATCCAGCTGCTGGACATTTACTGAAGCGCCGAGACTTATCACATACACTTTAATCCGTTTTTGATTCGAAAATGCAATGCATTGACTCAGTGTATGCGCGCTGGAACTATCGATACCGTCGGTGACGACTATCACAAATCGAGACCAACCATTGGTGGAATCCGTGTCGGCGATATGCTGAATGCCATTCATGACGCCGTCGTAAATCGCGCGTCCGCCGCTTGCCGTGATGTTTTCTATTGCGTGCCTCAGCAGCGACGTATCATGGGTCATGCCTTGCCGGATGAGCGCAGTGTCGGAGTAAGTGATCAGCGAAGCATTGTCGTGTGAGGGTCTCATCATATGCAGGTACTGCAGCCCCCCGGCCTTCTGTATTTCCAGGCGGGAATTGAGCGCCATGGAAGCTCCGGACGCAAACACCAGAGCCGCGGTCAGCTTGGGGCTGTAGTCAGTGCTGTCGTGTATCATTTTGAAGTCCGGTATTTCCCTCTCGTCTTCGAAGAGCCGGAAATGCGCTTTGTCGGGATAGTATGATTCCTTTGTTGTCGGATAAAGCTGAAAGGAGAAATTGACTGTCGGCCAGGAGGTTTTGATATTCAAAATGCTCGGGGACTGCGCATTCGAGATGGAATATCCTAAACAGTTGAGCAGAATGATGCCGAACATACAGCAGCAGCGCATTGAAATTCGCTTTGTCACCTTCCCTCCTCCGGGCAAATTCTCGATCTCAAACCGGCGTCCTTGTTGTTGGAAACCTCCGATACTAATAAGACGACTTCGAGCGTTGAAACCTGACAGAACGGAATATTTTTTCGGGATTTCTATGCTGTCTCAAAGCCGGACCGATACGCCTGCCGCAACCGCTCATGGCAGACGGTCAACTCCAGACTCCCGGAATGACGCTTCCGCAGAAAGAACACTTTCCTTTCGATATGCGGTTGGTGAGTATGGCGAAGCCGCGGCGCTCCAATATTGTCTTTCCGCAGGAAGCGCAGAAGGTGTTTTCCGCTTCGTTGCCTGGAACATTTCCGATGTACACGTAGCGTATTCCCTCTTTTCGGGCGATATCGCGCGCTTTCTCGAGTGTGGATACAGGCGTCGGCGGAAGGCGGTTGAGCTTGTAGAGAGGCGTGAAACGCGTGAAATGCAAAGGACAGTCGGCAAGCTTGTTCTCCCGGAGCCAGACGCACATGCGGCGTATTTGATCGAGGCCGTCTGTCCATGTCGGCACCACGAGACAGGTTATTTCCAGCCAGACGCCCTCCTCTTTCAGCACTTGCAGTGTCCGAAGCACGGTTTGGAGATTTCCGGCGGCAAGTTTGCGGTAGGTTTCCGCATCGAACGACTTCAGATCGATATTCGCGGCATCCAGCGTTTTCGCCAAACGCCGCAGGGGGGCCTCGTTGATCGTCCCGTTGGATTTGATGACGTTTCTGATCCCGCGTTCACGGGCCTCTTCGCAGGTGTCTAGCATGTACTCGTAGAACGTCGTCGGCTCAGAATACGTGTAGGCGATCGACGCGCATTTTTCGCGCTGCGCTTCACGGACGACGGCTTCGGGCATTAGTTCCACGTTGCTGGTTTCACGAGGACTGTACTGCGCGATCTGCCAGTTCTGGCAGTTGAGGCAGCGCAGGTTGCAGCCGGCCGCGGCTATCGAGTAGGATCGCGTCGTCGGCAGGAAATGGTAAAAGGGTTTTTTCTCGATGGGATCCACGTGAACGGCGCAGGGATTGCCGTAGGCAATACTGTACATTTTGCCGCCGTGCACTTCGCGGCTGCGGCAGAAGCCGGTTTCGCCTTCGGCGAGATCGCAGAATCTGGGACATTTCAGGCAGCGGACCCCGCGTGAGCTCTTTTTCGTGAACAAAGCCTCCTTGCTCCATTTCCAGTCGATGTCCTTCCGCCGGGGCGCCCCGGCGGCGACTGCGGCATTCAGCACCGGGCCGGTTGAAGCGCCGCGCAAGACGCAATAACCCGCGGCGAACGCGCACGCGCGAAGGAATTCTCTTTTACCTTGCGATATGTCGGTCGTTTTCTTCATGCGGGATCCTTTCATGCCGGGGCCGTTATCAGCCGTCCGGCGAGCGCCGCCGTGACAGCCGCAGCGAGCAGGACAGCGCCCATAAGATACGAGGCGCTGAAAATACCCAGCAACGGGACGAGATACACCGAAGCCAGAAAGGTTCCCGCCGCCGCTCCGGTGAGATCGGCCGCATAAAGCGACGTCAGGGTTTTGCCTTCCCGGATTCCACCCGCGCGTCCGATCGCCAGAGCGAAAGCGCGCCCCGCCGCCGCTCCCGCGCCGGCGTTGATGAGCATCGGGACGGCGTAACGAGCGAAGTGAGAGCCCGAGCTCCGGGCCGCCTCGAGCAGCCACGGCGAAAGGACCGCAAGCAGAGCAGCGACGGCCAGCGCTTTGGATAATCGCCGGAGCACCGGCGAGCCGGACCGGCGCCAGGGGATGCCGGATCCCGCTGCCATGCCCGCCATGAAAACCGCGAACAGCACGCCGAGGTCGCGATGCAGCGAGCCGTTGAGCGACTGGAAAGAGAGCAAAGCCATCACCTGGAGACCTGCGCAGGCGAAGCCGGCCGCGGCCACGCCGGTCCTGCGGGCGTCGCGTCGCCGAAAAAGAAGGACGACGAGCGGTACGAAGAACAGAGCCGGCATCCATGAAGATATGCCGAAGGAGGCCAGCCATGACCGCAAGGTTCGATGGAAGGCGAGCGGCCTGAAATCGGAATTCACCGGGGCTTCACTATCAAGAGATGCCGACAATCCTGCGGCACGGCGGGCCATCAGGCCGGCATCGAGATAGTACCTGTTCACGTACATGGTTTCGATGCCGCGCTCCTCGATGAGAGCGGGCACGTCCTGCACGAGGGGACGATCCGACGCGAGCAGGAAAGTCCGCAACCCCGGCATCATCATCACATGCGGAAAATGCCGCGCGAGCGATCGGTAGAGCGTCGAGAGGTAACTTCGCGTGTCTTCGCCGTGATAATCCATTCCGCCCAGCGCCGGAACCGATAATACGCCGCCTTCCCGCAGAGCCGCTCGCGCGTCGGCGAAAAATTCCACCGTGAAACACCTGTTGATCGCCGCGGTCGACGGCTCGGGCAGGTTCAGCAGTATCACGTCATAAGCCGAAGGACGCTCGCGCACCCATCGGCGCGGATCCGCCGTGACAATACTCGCGCCGTCCGCCTCGCCGAGAGCGCGCCGTATCCAGGGATTGATCTCCACAACCGTAACTTCCACATCGCCGTACTTGAGGATTTCCCGGCTCACGCCGATATAATCCCCTCCCATCAGCAACACGCGTCGCGGACGCGGATGCTGCGCCATGGCATAATGAACCGTTTCCTCGTCATCCATGGGCATATCCGACGCTGCAAAGACCACGCCGTCGACGAAAAGCGTCCGCTGCCCACCTTGGCCGGTCGTCGCGAGCACGCCGTACGGAGTGTCGCGCACGCTCAGAAGCTCGAGTCCCGGAAAAAGGGCCACTCGCGCTTTGAAATCCATATCCGACACGAACGGGATCGCGAAGTACACGGCGGCGAGCGCAAGAGCGGTGATACGGGGCGCTAAGGGCGCGTCGGCATGAGAGAAACCGGCGGAGGCCAGGAACAGCAGCGCGCCCGAGAAAAACAAAGCCATGTATCCGCTTATCAGATCGGCAAGCAGCAGGGCGAACACCAGCACTCCGGCGGCGCTGCCAGCCGCCTCGAGAGCATAAGCGCGCGCCCCGGCGCCCCGCCCCGGCGCCGCTCGGGCAAGACCGGCCAGTATCGGGAACAGACTGCCGGCAGAGAGGCAGAAGGGCGCAAGCATCACGACAGCCGACACCGAAATGGTCCCGAGTCCCGGGGAGACGCCCGGTTCCGCCACGGTGTTGCGAAGCGCGTGCAGAGCGTAGAGCAGCGCGGGCGGCGCGGCTGCGGAGAAGTTGATGAGCGACGACACGCGTCGCGGCGCCGAGGTCCGAAACCGGATGCGCGCCAGGACGGCGCCCAGACCCGTCAACAGCATCCACACCGCCAGAGTGGCGCCTATCGTGAGCTCATTCGCGGCGAAAGCCGCCGGCAACTCGCGCAAGAACACCGTCTGCGTTACGAGAGTTGAAGCCCCCAACGCAAACAACGCCACCGACACACCACGCACAGAACCATCATTCATCACTCATCATTCATCATTCACGAGTCTCCCCGAACACCAGCGCCTCATAAACATAGACCTCCGCCGTCTTCCATCCGTCCCAGCCGATTCCCGCCTTGTCGCGGGAACAATGACCCAGAAATTCCTCGGCCGTCCAGCCGGTTTCCTTCGCAACCTGCGGCAGGAAAGTGCCTGAACGGCCGTTCTTTTTTATGTATACTCCGTGTCTGCCGAGAACGAAATCCTCGATGGAGTTGATCCGTTTCATCGGGGTCAGCACGGAAATCTCGATGTCTATTTCATCGAGTTCCCCGGCCTTCAGCGGCGGGAAGCGCGGATCGCGCAACGCCGCGGAAAGCGCCATGTCCCTGACGGTTCGGAACAAAGGAGTCTCGGCGCTGAAATTGCCGATGCAGCCGCGCAGTTGTCCCCGTATTTTGAGAGTGACGAACGCTCCGCATGGAGCGCGAAGAGCCGGCGTCAACTCATCTTCGGCCTGTAAGGATGTCTTCTGACCTCCTATTCGCGAGAGCAGAGTATTGCGAGCGAGAATCAGAAGCGCTCCTTTCTCCTTGTCCGACAATTCGAAGCCGCTTTTCCCGGAAGACGGAATTTCTCTCAACGACATCGCCCAGTATCCCACCACCCGGCGCCTGTCCCCTCCCGCGGCATCGCCCGAATTGCGATACATGAGCGTATCCCACTTGAGCTCGGGATCCCTTTCGCTCAACGAAAGCAGGGTCGATACGGCCGACCATCCGCACATGCCGGTGGACAGATTTCCGATTCCGGATGCCGCGAGCTTGTTCACGGTCTCCACCACGGCGTTGATACTGTTGTCTCGTATCGACGCGGCCGTCATACGATCCGCATGGCAGGCGTCTTCATAAGACGGATAATGAGAGAAATCGGTGGATACAATGAACAGGTTTCGTGATGTGAAATACGGGCGCAATGCCTCCGCGATTCTGCCGCAGGTGCGAAGATCCCCCGCTCCTATCACGATAGGCAGCAGCAAGGGAAGTTTCTTCAGGCGCCGCTGCAGGAAAGGCAGCTGCACTTCCACGGCATGCTCCTTTTTGTGCGCGTCGATTCTCGTGGAGAATACACCATATTTCGACGCCAGTTCGCCGGCGAGAGCGCGATTGACCGGAAAGCGTCCGAGAGGCGTAATGTAATCCCCTTGGGCGTACACTGAAGCGCCTTCGAAGGACACGTGATGGCTCGGGGAGAGGAGGAACACGTTATCATACACGGCGTCCGGATCGATTTCGGCGTATGCGCGCGCAGCCGTGCCGCCCGAATACATGTAGCCCGCGTGTGGCGCGATCAGGGCCCTGAGCTTCCCTTGCGTCGTTTTGGCGCGGGACCCGGCAAGCAAGGCATCTACCTGTCTGCCGAGCTCGTCTCCCGAGGCGGGATAAAACGATCCCGCAACCGCGGGCAGGCGGTCGACGCTTTTCTCCTGCGCCTTGCAGGACGGAAGGAACAGGAGAAACGTCAGCGAAATACGAACTAATGTAGGCCGGATCATGAAATTTCTCCGACGGAAGTAATTGATCGGTTGTTCGAGCGGAACTTATGCAACCCTCACGGGAGGAGCAAACCGAGACCGGTGTCCGTCTTCCAGTTCACCGCGGCTTCATCCCGGTGTGAAACATCGCGAACGAGTAAACATCCGCCGCTTCCTCGATCAGCTTGCCGGTCGGTTTCCCCGCGCCGTGTCCCGCGCGCACGTCTATGCGTATGAGCGTCGGCTTCGGACCGCGGTGCTTCTCCTGAAGCGTTGCCATGTACTTGAAGGAATGCAGGGGCACGACGCGGTCGTCGTGATCTGCGGTGGTGACCAATACCGCCGGATAGTGGACGTCGCCGCGGATGTTGTGCAGGGGCGAGTATTTGAGCAGATAGCGGAACTGGTCGGGATCGTCGCTCGAGCCGTAATCGTTCACCCAGGCCCAGCCGATCGTGAACTTGTGAAAGCGCAGCATGTCCATGACGCCGACTGCGGGCAGCGCGACCGCGAACAGATCGGGCCGCTGATTTATCACGGCGCCGACAAGCAAGCCCCCGTTGGATCCGCCCTGAGCCACGAGTCTGCGCGGATTGGTGTATTTGCGCGCTATCAGGTATTCGGCCGCGGCGATGAAATCGTCGAACACGTTCTGCTTGTTGAGTCGCATGCCGGCTTTGTGCCAATCTTCACCGTACTCGTTTCCGCCGCGGAGGCAGGCGACGGCCAGAACGCCGCCGTTTTCCAGCCATGCAACGCGCGAGGGCGAATAAGCCGGCGTCATGCTCACGTTGAAGCCGCCGTAACCGTACAGAAGAACCGGATTGCCGCCGTCGAGCCGCAGCCCTTTTTTATGAACGAGAAACATCGGCACACGAGTCCCGTCCTTGCTTTTGTAGAACACCTGTTTCGTCTCGAAGGCGTCGAGTTCCGCCGGAATGGAGGGCGACCAGTACGGAGTCACCTTCCCGCTCAGTATATCATACTTGTACACCGCGCCGGCGAAGGTGAATGAGGTGACGTTAAAAAAGGTATATGTATCCTCTTTTTTCCCGTCGAAACCGGAGACTGTGCAAAGCGCGGGCAGAACGATCTCGCGTTCGAGACGGCCCTGTCTGTCGTACTGATACACCTGATGCGAGGCGTCGCGCATGTACACGGCTATCAGTTTTCCTCCCACGGCGTTCACCGAAACGAGCACATCCTTCTTTTCCGGCAGCACGGTTTTCCACCGGCTCTCCTCGGGCGAAGAGGGATCGATCAGCACCACCCTGCCCCGGGGCGCGCCGCGGTTGCTGTGCACGATCAGCAGATCGCCCTCGTTGTCGACCACGCCGAAATCATCCTCGAAGCTCTCGACCAGGGGGGTGAAAGGCGCCCCGCCGTCCGCCGCTTTTCGCACATACAGCGCGTTGCCGTTGCTGCCCTGCTCGGAGACCGACAGCACGAGATACCTTTCGTCCTCGGTTATCCCGATGCCGGACATTCTCCGCGGATGTTCGGGATCCTCGTATATGAGACGGTCCCGCGACTGAGGAGTGCCGACGGCGTGATAGAATATTTTCTGTCGTTCGTTCACGCCGGCGAAAGACGCGGCTTCCGGCGAATCGGCGTATCTGCTGTAATAGAAACCGTTTCCGTGCCACGACGCGCCGGAGAATTTCACGCCAGTCAGACGGTCCGCGAGCGTTTCCCTGCTCTCGACGTCCATCAAGAATATCTCCTGCCAGTCGGAGCCGCTGCGGGACACGGCGCAAGCCATCAGGGCGCCGTCCCTCGAAGCATAGGCGCCGCTCAACGCGACGGTGCCGTCCTGGGAGAGCGTGTTGGGATCCAGAAAGATGACGGGCGGCGCGTCGAGGCCCCGCTGCACGTAAAGCACGGCCTGATTCTGCAGCCCGTCGTTCTTGTGGAAGAACCAGTTTCTTCCCTCTCTGTAAGGCGCGGAGCGGCGTTCATAATCCCAGAGTTGAGAAAGCCGTTCCCTGATTTTTTTGCGGAATGGAATCTTTTCAAGATGGCGGAAAGTCATCTCGTTCTGCGCCTTCACCCATTCGGCGACTTCGGGAGAATCCAGATCCTCGAGTCGGCGGTATGGATCCGGCACGGCTGTTCCATGATAGTGGTCGACATGATCTGATTTGAGTGTCACGGGATATTTCAAACTCTGTGAGTGGAGAACGGGCGCATCTGTGTACGCCAGGAGAATGCAAACTGCGCAGATCAGCGCATGCGATGCGCGACGGATGCGTGGTCGTGCGATCATGATTGTCTTCTCAAGCCGGCCGTGTCGAAGGCCGCAAATGATGTGATATCGGACATATCCTTGTATGGCTAATGCCGCCTCCGGGATGCTCCCTTTCTAATACGCGCCCCCGGTCCCGGTCAGGGAGGCCTCGCAGGCGGTCGAGCTTTAAAGTAGCTCCTAAAATCTATTGGATACAACAAGCAGCGGCACAGGGACTGCGGGCGCCTGTCCGCCCTGGAGAAGAATCGCGGCCAGCCCGGCTGGCGAGAATTGCACGCGCCACGAGGAGCTTCGCGCGGCCGCTTCGGCTTCGGGCGCATAGGCGGAGAGCAGCAGGCCGTAAGCGGCGGTCGCGCCGATTAATGTGCCGGTCAATATTATCTTGCCCGCATCTTCGCCTGATTTCGACCCCGCGGCGATCATGACGCTGAAGCCCAGTCCGCCCAGCGCGCCGAGCGCCGTGCCGGCCTGCAGGAAGCGGCCCTGCGAGGAAGTGAAATCCCTTGCCTGCTGCAGCAGATGGCCGGTGGTCAGGCCGCCCAGTGCGCCTATTGAAAGCAACCAGGCATAAGATGCCGGAGCATCGGTTTCCGCGTAGGAACAAAACGTCAAACCCCAACCGGCGCCGAGCACGCCGGCCGTGGAAAGCACGTCGGCATCACCGGGGGTATAGTTCGCGCTCCGTGAAAGCATGACGCCCGCCGCATATCCCGCGGCGGAGCCCAAAAGTGCTCCCAGAGGTCCGGCGCGGTTTTCGGAATTCATGGCATTCACATCAGCAATCACCGCGCCGGCGATGCCCAAACCCATACCGAAATTGCCCGCGACGCTGATTGCGCCCGTCTCACCGGTATTCAAGTCCGCTGCTCTCGCTATTTCATAGCCGGCGAGAAGTTCACAGACGCTCATTCCGAGAGCGAAACCATATTTCTCGCGGTCGCCGTCCACGCCGAGCAACCGCGAAAGGAAATACCCGTCGATGAGTCCGCGCACACCACCCTGGAATGCCAGCGTGGCCATTCCGTCGGAAATCCTGCTTTCCTTTGTGAGGAAATACGGCAGAATGAATCCTCCGCCGGCCGTCAACAGGTACACTCCGGCGTATTTTTTATCGTTTTCGATGCCGAGAGCCGAAGGCAGCAACCATCCGTACATCGACAGTGAAAGTCCTGTTGTCGTTATCAGGAAAGCGGCGCGTCCTTCGCGGTCGACGAGCGTCTCGGGCATACGCGCCTTCAAACGTCGCGAGATTTCGGCCCGGAAGGCCTTCAGCTCATCGCGATCGAGCGGCTTCTCAGCGCGCAGAAGCGCGCCGCCGGAGAGGTACTCCACCTCGAGAAGGTAAGTCGAGTCCGGAAGCATGAAAAGGCGCGCCTGCTGAAATCCGGCATACTCTTCGAAAAGCTTTATGCCTTTCTCCACGTCCGGCGTTATTCGCTCGAGGCGCGCATCCTCATCGACCGGTATCTGAATCTGTTGCGCGGACAGGGATATCGCCGCGAAGAGCAGCGCCAGGCAGCCGATTGCGGCGCGGCGCTTCCACCGCGTCCGATGAGGCGTTCGTCTGTCCCGGCTTATTGGAATCATGTCCTTGCCCATGGCGCAGCGCTCTCAGAAACTTCCCCGCAGATGCAGGAAATGAAGGGGGCGTTCCGCCCTGGATACGCGCGGCAGCAACGCGCCGGTCAATGCCGCGGGCGTAAACGACAGCGTCCATGATCCCGAGGCGGCGGCGGCGCGCGTCTCGTCATCGAAGCCGGAAAGCATGAGGCCGAAACCGAGAAGCCCCCCGGCGGCGGCCATGCCGGCCACCATCTTCTCCGGTTTCGCATCCGGCGCCAGCAGATAGCCGACACCCATGCCGAGGAGTCCGCCCGCCGCCGTTCCGAGCTGTGTCAATCTTCCCTGGCTCGACGAGTAATCCCTCGACCGCAGGTGCAGGTGGCCGAAAGTCATGCCCGCGGCGCAGCCGAGCGCGCCGGCGGCGCCGAAGACGCGTTCGTCGGTGGCGCCCGCAACGACAAGCGCCATGACGGGCGCGGCAGCTCCGAGAACGCCGGCCGTGAGCAAAACGTCCGCGTCTCCGCCCGTGTAGCGGGAGTCGCCCGCCATGTAAGCTCCGGCGGCATAACCGAGCGCCGAAAAACCCAGCATCTGGGCGACGGCGCTTTGACTTTCGAAGGGGCCGCCGGACCCGCTGAATTGATCCGTCGCCATCGCGGATCCGATGCCGATGAGGAAACCCAGATTTCCTCCCGCGCAGACCGCTTCCGCCGATCCGCCGGACATGTTCCCGGCGCCGGCGATATGGAGTCCGGCCACGCTTTCAGCGACGCTGAATACCAATCCGGTGGCGATGACCGTACGGTCGTCCGGATCGTCCTCGAGCAGGTTTGCCAGCATCAGGCCGTCGAGTATGCCGCGATAGGCGCCCTGCAGCCCCAGGGTGGCCATGCCGTCGGTCATGCGAGTGTCGTAGCTCCATAGGTACGGAATGAAGAAACCGGCGCCTGCGCTTACCAGGCTCATCCCGACCGCGCCGGCGTCTTCCGCGCCCAGAGCCCATGGAAGCGACCAGCTGTAGAATCCGAGGGACACTCCGGACATGCCGATCAGGTATTTTGTCCGGCCTTCCTGATCGATCACATATTCAGGCGCCTCCCGCAGCAGACGCGCGCCGATCTCCGCGCGCAGTCTCTCGACTTCCACCCCGCTGATGTGTTTCTGCTCGCGCATTACCGCTCCCTCACGGCCGCATTCCGTTTCCAGCACGAAGGCGGAATCCTTTCCCGCGAAAAGGCGCGCGAGACGGAAATCCCGGCACTCGGGAAACAAATGTATGCGCGACTCGATCTTCGCGTCGATCGCCATCACCTTGCCGCTCGCGTCCATGGCGATCTGCGTGAGCTGCGCCGGCGCCTGTCCGGACAGCAGAGCGAGAAGACAAGCGGTGAGAACCGCGGATTTCATGCAGGGGGCTGTAAGTTACTCTGTGTGCGAAGTTTCAAACGGAACGAATTTATACTATTTCCACTTCAATATCAATAAGAGATCGATGTCCGAATCCGGCCGGTCAGCAGCGATCCGGGCTGATTCGCTCCTGATCAATTGATGACGCCGCACGCCGATATCAACACGTCGCTCGGGGGCGGGTTCACGA
>CAYLZD010000063.1:700-13405 GCA_964388275.1 uncultured Chromatiales bacterium | reverse complement strand
ATAACAACAGATAAAAACCTCATAAATCCCCGACCCCTCTTCACCCTTCACCCTTCACCAACTCCCCCAACAACTCCCCGCACACCGCCACCGCCTCTCCGAAAGGCGCAATACGCCGTTCGCCGCTCGCTCGGACCTTGATCTCCACATTCCCGTCCCTCAGATGTTTCTCGCCCACTATCACGTTCAACGGCAGGCCGAGCAGATCGGCATCCTTGAACTTGAAGCCGGGATTGAGGCCCGCTCGATCGTCGAACAGCGTCTCGAAACCGGCGGCCGACAGATCCGCATACAGCTTCTCGGCGTGTTCGCGCACGGTTTCGCTCTCGATCTTCAGCGCAGTGACCTGCACATGGAAAGGCGCGATGTTCGGGTGCCAGGCGATGCCGTCCGCGTCATGCCTCTGCTCGATATGGCAGGCCACAACCCTCTCGACGCCGATGCCGTACGAGCCCATTATTATGGGATGTTCCTCGCCGTGGTCGTCGAGGAAATTCGCGCCCATGGCAGCGCTGTACTTGGTGCCGAGCTTGAAAATGTGCCCGACCTCGATTGCCTTCTTGACGCTCAACGGACGGTTGCCGATCGGATCGGGTTCCCCTTCCTGGACTACCCTGAGGTCATGATACGCGGAAATGCTCGCGTCGCGGTCGAGATCGATGTTGCGGTAGTGGAAGCCGTTTTCGTTGGCGCCGCTGACCATGCCGTTCGCGTGCGCGATACGGAGATCGGCGATCCGCGGCAGACCGCTTTTCAGATTTATCGGTCCGATCGAGCCCGAGTCAGCGCCGGTGAGCAGGGGTAGCTCCTCGTCGCGCGCGGGCCTGACCTGCGCGGCGCCCAGAGCCGCCTGTAATTTGGCCTCGTTCAACTGGTCGTTGCCGCACATGAAGATCAGATACGGCTTTTCGTCGGCGAAGTAGACGAGCGACTTGGCGCAGCGCCTCTCGTCGAGGCCGAACTGTGCGACCAGGTCGTCGATGGATCGTGCGTTCGGCGTGGCGAACTTCTCGGCGGGGGCGTCCAGCGCAATCCGCTCGACGGGCGGGATATTCGAGGAAGCGACCTCGATGTTGGCGGCGTAGCCGCTTTCGAGGTTGAAGGCGCACAGGTCTTCGCCCGCTTCCGATTCCACCATGAATTCCTCCGAGCCGCTGCCGCCCATGGCGCCGCTCGAAGCTCCCACCACGAAGTATTTCAAGCCGCAACGGTCGTAAATCCGGCAGTATGCTTCATGATGCTTGCGATAGCTTTCGTCAAGTCCTTCCCATGTGGCGTCCAGCGAGTAAGCGTCCTTCATGGTGAATTGCCTGCCGCGTATCACGCCTGATTTCGGACGCGGTTCGTTGCGGAATTTTGTCTGTATCTGATACCAGATCTGCGGCATGTCGCGGTAGGAGTTCACCGAAGCGCGGGCTATCGAGGTGATGATCTCCTCGTGCGTGGGCGCCAGAACGTAGTCGCGGTTCTTCAGGTGGAACATCGTGTCGCCGAAGGCCTCCACCCTTCCCGTCTCCTCCCAGACCTCGCGCGGATTCAGCGCCGGAAGCAGAAACTCCTGTCCGCCGATGCGGTCCATTTCCTCGCGTATGATATCGATCACCTTCCTCCACACGCGCCAGCCGAAAGGCAGCAGCGAATATATGCCGGCGGACAGCGGACGGATCATGCCCGCCCGCAGCATGAGCTGATGGCTGGGCATCTGCGCATCGGCCGGGATTTCCTTGAGAGTGGGGACGAAATACGATGTAAGTCTCATAAAGGTCTGTAATACGGTTATCGGGTGGGTGCTTCGCGCATGAAGTTACGAAAAAGCCGCGGTTTTCATTTCAGGCGAACCGCCGCTCCGCCGCCGCTTAATACGAAAAGCGCGCCGCTTTTCAACCTACTCGCAGCGGCGCGCCTACAGATTTGTTTTCACGTCCAACGTCCAACGTTTAACGTTTGACGCCTAACCCTCCGCCTCCGGCGCGGTGGCCAGCTTGGCCATATCCCTGTCCACCAGATACAGACCGCGGCCGTCGTATGCCACCATGTTGATCTTGTCGAGTAAGCCGCCGAAGAGGGTTTCTTCCTCCATCTGTTCAGCCACGTACCACTGGAGAAAATTCAGTGTGGCATAGTCCTTCTCCTCGTAGGCCAGCGCCACCAGCTCATTGATTTTCCGTGTCACGAAGCGCTCATGATCGAGGATCTGCGCGAACATCTCCGGCAGAGAGTTGTACTCGTGCTGCGGCTTCTGCATAGCGCTGAGCTGAGCCATGTTGCCGGTTTCGAGCAGGTAATTGAAGAATTTCATCATGTGCATGCGCTCTTCCTCGGCATGCGCCTTCAGAAAAGCCGAAGAGCCCTCGAGGCCCTTCACGCCGCACCAAGCGGCCATTTGGAGGTAGAGGTTCGAGGATTCGAATTCGACTGTGATCTGTTCGTTGATCTTGGCGACCATTTTTTCGCTGAGCATGTGCTTCTCCTGCGCTGATTGATCGATGGAAGGATGATTTGATGTCGGTTCAGGGGAGCCGGATGAAACGGGCCCGTATTCAGTAACAACATGCGCTCATGAATCGTTTCCCGCATTCTGCCTGTCGCAGCCCAAAATTAGGGATTTTTCGAGGATTTCTCCTCATCAGCACACCAAAGGACCGCAAACCCCTCTCGAACGCGACAAAATGCTCACCGATACCCGCCCGCACAACCCCATTCAATCGCATCGTCCCCACGTCCTCACGTCCTCACGTCCTCACGTCCAACCTCAAAACCTCACCCTCATCACACAAGCTTCCGCCTCCGAAGGCATCAGCACCACAATGTAAGTCCCTCGCGCGAGGCCGCGCGCGTCGATCCGCGTCTCATCGCCCGCCGCCGGCCGCCTGATGACGGTTCTGCCAAGAATGTCGAGTATCCCGATTTCGCCTCCGTTCATATCCGGATGCTGCAGCACGATAAGTCCGTCGGAGTGGTTGTATCTCACTGAGAACCGGTCGGCATAGAGCGGTTCCACACCCGAGATACCGCCGCCGGTGGCAATTGCCGAGTTCGCCATTTCCTCGTATGCATAATCCTTGATAGTGAAGCTCGATCCGTCCGCCGGGATGGCGACGCGCGCCCAGCCGTAATGCCATTCTCCGCGCCGTTTGAAGCGGAAGCCGAAGAATTTGTCGCCGCCGCCGTACCACGGGGCGTCGAGTATGCCCCACTGGTCCTGACCCCAGTAAACCGCTGCGGAATTCACCACGAATCCCGGCCCGAAAGAACGCGCATGACCCGAGCTGCCGGTGAGCACCTGCGGCTCCACCATGCTGTCCGGATTCCGATGCAACTCCACGGCAAGGTTGTCAGGATCCGGATTGAAATGGCGCAACTCCATCTCATAGGCGCCGTCGTTGTCGAGGTCGATGTAGTAGGATTTGATGAGCTGCTCCATAGTGGCCGAAACAGTGCTGTCCGGCGACACGTCGGTATAGACTATCTGTGCGAGGGCCAGCTCGGAAAAGGCGGCTGAAAGCAGAAGAAAAAGAAACTGTTTCATGGATCCTCCGGAACTGAACATTGACGGTCAACGACGTCCTTCATCCGGCGAGCGGCATGGTTTGAAGCTGCTTATCGTGCCGGATGAGCGGCGTTCGAGAAATATTCTCCGGATACGAGGCAATACAGGATTTGTTACGGTGTTATAAGGTGTTACCGGAATCCCGTCCATACCCGGCCTCCACGCATCCGATGAATACCACCAACCCGCTACCCCCGCGCAAGCAACGAACTCTACTCCCCACTCCCCACTCCCCACTCCCTACTCCCTACTCCCTACTCCCTACTCCCTACTCCCTACTCCTCTTCGTACCCCCGGGGTGACTCGAACACCCGACAAACGGTTTAGGAAACCGCTGCTCTATCCACCTGAGCTACGGGGGCATTGATCTTTATCGACTTACAAGGGCGTACTCCGGCGATTTTTGTTCATTTCATTCAAACTCTTTGAATAACTCCGCAAACCGTCATTTCACGTCCAAGAAAAGAATTCGGTGTTTTAACTGCGGTTTGAAGGCGAGCATAACGCGCTCGAACCTGAAAAAGATACTGAATAGAATGACGATCAGCAACCGCCCGTTAGTTTCATATCATTCTTCATACAAACCTTCGCGGCGCCCGCGGCCGGTGCGAATCGATCGGCGCCTGGTTGACGCGCTGCCAGGAACTGGCGCTTCAAGATCGAGGACGCATTTCGATGTGTCCATTGCTTCTCCAGGACATGTTCCATGAGGAAATCCACGGCCTCCTCGCCGATGCCGAATAGTGGACTGAATGCGTCCACTTCTGCGATATTTGGCGCCAAACTCGTGAGTTCTGTTGCCCACGGCCTCACACGCACGAGTGTCGTCTGATATCATAATCTTGCGATCAGCTGTTCCCCGCAAGCCGATGTGCTTCTGTTGCATCATAATTCAATCCCGGCCGCAACAAGGGAGAAACATCCTTCAGAAAGCCTGCATTACGCGTCCTCTCGGCGAGATTCCTGGAATACTCCTCCGGTCTTCGCCGGCCTTCGCAGCGGGAGCCATGCCGCGAGTTCCTCGACGACTTCCGGCCGGCCGGAGCGTTCGAGCAGCCATCCGGCGTCGATTCGCCGTTCGGAAGAAGGCGCCCCTTCGCTCTTGCGGCTTGTCGCCATAAGTAGAGTGTTGGTTCTGACTCCGCGGAAAAAAAACGGCGCCCCGTTGAAGAGCGCCGTTCCACTCGAAGCGCGTGTATCAGAAGAAGAACACGCCGTTGAATGCTAGTGTGGATTGCGAGTCTACCGGCTCGCCGTCCTTCACGAACACCTTTTGATCGGACATGTCCATTCTGAATTCAAGCCGGAAAGCCAGACCAGGGGAAGGACGGTATTCCGGCGTTATCGTGAACTCCGTCAGCTTTTGTTTCGTGCCGGAACGAGCGCCGTCTTTGTCGTCGAACATTTCAGCTCGCGCGGCAACTGCGAATGCGGGGCAGAGGGAGTAACGTAGATAGGCGGCGAATCCGTTCCAGCCCGCGCTGTTGTCGGCGTCGAAGTCGTCCTCGTTTCCCATGTCGATGTTAATTCCGACGGTGAGAGCTTCAGACGGGGCGTAGGAGGCACAGATGTCGAGTACGCTTCGGTTTGCGGAATTGTTACCGTCTCGTTCCGGACCGAAAATGTAGTTGGCGTAAAGATTCAATCCACTGAGCGGGGATGCGGAAAGCTGTCCTCCGATAGACTTGGAACTGTTGTTGTCGACGGCGTTGTCCCAGCCGTTTACAACCAGGGCTGCAAATGAAAGCGAGGAGGAGAAGTCGTACCTGGCTCGAATTCCCGTATGAGTGAAGGGGATCGCATAGCCGAAGAGGAACGACCGGGAATAGTTGTCGTTGAATCCGTCGTAACCGTCGATCAGTTCATAGCCCAGATGAGTGGCGAATTTTCCAAAGTCGATATGGAGGCCGTCTCCGAGCGGAGCATTCCATGAAACGTACGCCTGCTGCAGATCGAAATCACCCGTGTTCATGCCCGACGAATGGGTTGCCTGAGGTATCGTGGAACCGGCTGTGACATCCACGCGGAAACCGGCGTCCCCGACTTCGGACGCGTCACGCTGTACTGCAAGTTCGAACACGTCGATCGAGAACGAGTTATGCCTGGTATCGAATGCGCGAAACGAATTATGACCGTCAACCGGCTTGTTGAAATTGTAGGTAAAAGCAGAGGAAACGAAGCCGTTGAACGAAACTCCCTCGAACCATTTTGGTGAGCTGTCGCTTCCGGATTGAGCCAGCGCCGAGTAGCAGAGTATTAGGGCGAATGGCAGCGTCGTGGAAAGAAATCTTGTCATGATGTCGTGCCTGCTCTGGTTTTGAAATTTTCTGTACATGTCATCGGTCTTCAAGATATGCCGTTTCTCCGTGCAGCGAAGCATCGAGACCGTCGGTTTCATGGGCTTCGTCCACACGGACAGGAGTGATTTTATTTATTAGCCACAGCATCGCATAAGTGAAAAAGAACGCCCAGACAGAGGACAGCAGGACGGCCACGCACTGTTTCCAGAAGAAGTTGACGTTGCCGCCGAGCAATCCTTCCACGCCGGCTGGATTGAAAGCCGTGGAAGCGAAAACGCCCAGCAGCAAGACGCCAAGCATGCCTCCGACTCCGTGGACTCCCCAGACGTCGAGCGCGTCGTCAAGTTTGAGTTTGTTCTTCAGTGCCACGGCCAGATAGCAGACGATACCAGCAACGATTCCTATGATGACCGCGGTGGTAGGCGACACGAATCCCGCGGCCGGAGTGATGGTCGCGAGACCTGCCACCGCACCGGTGAGCAGACCCACGAATTTCGGTTTGCGGGCGAGTATCCAGTCCATTATCAGCCAGGTGACGGCCGCGAAGCTCGCCGCCACGTCGGTGTTGAGAAAGGCGCTGGCTGTAACGGCATCCACGCGGAATTCACTGCCCGCGTTGAAACCGTACCATCCGAACCACAGCAGGCCGGTGCCGAGGGCGACCAGCGGAATGCTGTGCGGTCCGCGGTCTTCCACCTTTCGGCGACCGACGAAGATCACGGACGCCAGAGCCGCCATTCCGGCGATGTTGTGCACTACGATGCCTCCCGCGAAGTCCAGAACGCCCCACTGCTGAAGCACACCGCCGCCCCAAACCATGTGCACGAACGGGAAATACACGAAAACGAGCCATCCGGTCAGAAACCACATATATGCCTTGAATGTGACCCGGTTCGTAAATGCGCCGGTTATCAACGCGGGAGTGATTATCGCGAACATCATCTGATATGCAATGAATACCAGAAGCGGTATACCGTCGTTGATGGGCGATGCGCTGCTCAAGTCCACACCGCGCAGGAAGGCCATGTCGAGGTTCCCTATTATTCCACCCACGTCACCACTGAAACATAGCGAGTAGCCGAATGCGAACCACAAAACAGTGGTCCATCCCATCGAAACGAAGCTTTGAATCATGATTGCGAGCACGTTTTTCCTGCCCACAAGACCCCCGTAGAAGAAGGCGAGTCCCGGTGTCATTAGCATGACCAGACTGCTGCACAGCAGCATGAAACCGGTGTTTCCGGTGTCGATGTTCATCGATGGCTCCTTGAATTGAATTACGGATGATGCATTCCGCCGGGTAGCGGAGGACAATCCAATAGTAATGCGCAAGGACAGGATATCACTGTCGTATTACGCTGATATTCGTGTAGGACTTTCCCTACAAAGGCGTCATACGGTGTACGGAAAATCGATTGCAAATACCGGGGTATGGCGACGGGCTGAAATCCGGCAAGTCACAGGTAGGAACGGAGGGGTGTTTTATTGGGGAACACAACCGGCTCGCCGGGCGGGAATCAATATCCCGGTGGGCATCGCCTTTTTGAAAAATGTCGACGCGATGCCGGGGCTATGCTCACGCGTGTCATCCAGAGTCCCGCGTTGCAGGTTTACATCAATTGGTCAACCCTATTCAGGCCGGGTCATTCGTCCAGCGTCCCTCGTCCGGCCTTCATTGCGTAAGCTTGTGTTCCATCGCGTATCTGGCCAATTCCACGTTGTTTTTCAGTTCGAGCTTCTCCAGTATGCGGGCCCGATACGTCGTGACGGTTTTTTCGCTGAGAAAAAGATCGTCGGCGATTTCCTTCAAGGGTTTTCCGGCGACCAGCTTCTCCATCACCTGGAACTCACGATTCGACAGTTTCTCATGCGGCTGACCGGTCTGATCCCCGGCCGCGGCGGCTGCCAGAAGTCCGGCGGTGGCCGCGCTCACGTAAACGCCTCCCGCCGCAACCCGCCTGATGGCCGCGATGAGTTCGTCCGCCGCACTCTCCTTGCTGACGTATCCGGAAGCGCCGGCCCGGAACATGCGAACGGCATACTGGTCTTCGGGGTGCATGCTCAGGACAAGCGCCTTGGGAGGATTCTTCATGTTTCTGAAGTCTTGCAATACTTCCCAACCACTTTTACCCGGCATGGAGATGTCGAGAACGACCAAGTCGTAATGTCCCGTCTCCGCCATTCTTACTGCTTCGGTCCCGTTCCCGGTTTCGGCCGCTATTGAAATATCCGAGCATGATGATAGGATCCTCTTGAGCCCTTCGCGGAACATCTGGTGGTCGTCGGCGAGAAGAACGCGTATCATCCGGTCTCTCCAGTGTAAGGAATTGAAACTCTCAATCTTGTGCCTTTTCCGGGCGCGGCGTCGATGGCGACGGTGCCACCCAAACGGGAAGTCCTTTCGCGTATGCCGAGAAGTCCGAACGATTCGGGATTCTCTGCGGCCGAAAGGTGCATGCCCCGTCCGTTGTCGCTTACTTCGAGGCAGATCGCGCCCGCGTCGCGCTCCAAATGGATTACAACCTCCGAGGCTCCCGAGTGCCTGGCAGCGTTCGTCAATGCTTCCTGTATGATTCTGAAAATCTCGACGGACAGGCCGGCATCCAGCTCGAAGTCGCTGGGATGAATTCGGGTTCTGCACGGGATTCCGGTCCTGCGCGAAAAATCCGATGCCTGCCAGTCTATTGCAGCGGGCAACCCGAGATCGTCAAGAAGGCGCGGCCGGAGATCGGTGATCATCCTCTTGACAGTCTGAAGTGTGGAGTCTATTATCCGAGCCATTACCGTGACACGTTCGTTGGCGTCACCGGCGTTTTCTCCCAGACCGTCCTTTAACAGCCGCAGTTCCAGCTTCAGAGTCGTAAGGGACTGACCAAGTTCGTCGTGCATGTCCCTGGCTACGGCTTTCCTCTCTTCCTCTCGCACCGAGACCAGATGCCCTGACAGCTTCCTCAGGGATTCGCGGGAAGAAGTCAGTTCTGCTTCGGTTTTCCTCCTCTCCGCTATTTCGCTTTCCAATACGGTAGTATTGCGGGAAATCCGATCGGCCATGGAATTGAATGTGTTTGCCAGCATCCCGAATTCGTCACGGGATTCCACGGTTGCGCGGCTGCCTAACTGTCCCGCTCCGAATTTCTCGGCAGCGGATGCGAGTCTGAGTATCGGACGTGAGAGACTTCGGGCCACTGCCACCGCTACTACCAGTCCGGCGAGAAGCGTGGCCAAACCGAAAAGCACCAGGCGCTCGCGCAGAGCGACTATGGATCTGAAGGCTTCCTCGGTGTCGATTTCCGCCAGGATCACCCAGTTCACGCCGGGGATTTGCAGCGATGAGAAGGCGCTTATCACCTGTACGCCGCGGTAGTCTTCAATCACTCTGGCGCCGGAAATTCCGTTCAAAGCCTCGACCGAGGATTCGGTGCTCACCTTCTGCAGGAGAACGGTGGAAGAGCGTTGTCGGATGAGCGCTATTGTCCCGGTATCCGTTCTCATCGCTCGAAGCATCCGGAAATACCGCTCGGGCTCCTGAACGAAGAAGCGGGAGTCGTTGCGCATGAGGGAATCTTCACCCACAATGTAAGTCTCGCCGCTTTCGCCGAGACCCTCTTCATGCCAGTTGCTGCCCGAGGTCATCATCGAGTTCAGATGTCGTATCGAGATCGCCGCGACCAGGACGGCCGTCACTACCCCGTCGGATCGCAAGGGCATGGCGAGCAATGCGACCGGTATTCCGTGCATACCGCGCGTCGGAGAAAAATCCAAGACGGTGCAGGTGTCCAAGGCTTCCCTTTCCACGGCGCGACGAACGGCGAGTTCGAGTTGAGCGGATCGGAACGGCGCCCGGCCGATAGAGCTTCCGAATTCCGTGGAATCGAAAATCCCGCATATAATCCTTCCGGCGTGGCGATCCAACAGGAGGATGGCGCTGAAATCGTGCCTGTGTATGTACTTCCAGCAATCGGTCTCGAAGCTCTCAACGGCTTTCTTCATAGTCTTTCCATTGGCGCCGCCCGAGTTCAATTCCAGGACGGCGCTGGTCGATCCGCCTTCCGATATGTCCGCAACGAGGAGCCTGCGCTGACGGAACCACTGTTCGATCTGCGACTTCTTCGCTTCCCGTATGGAAGTCAATCGCTCGAAAGTCGTCTTTTCGAGAGCCGATCGCGCCGTGATGAAGGTCAGCCAGCCCGTGATCCCGATCGAAACCAGACCGAGAACGACGAAAAACAACTGCAGTTTACTTTGGATCTTCACTTCGGGACAGGGAAGAGGCGCGCAAAACCGTGACTATACCCGACTTGAAAATAATGAAATCCCCGATATCGTCGATAAAGTCCACAACTTTCATCGTGAGAAAAGCCCTTCCTGCCGATATTGATGAGACAAAACTCCGCCCTGTAATTAAACTCACTTTGAAGGGCGAGGGAGGGTAGCGACCAATGTTTCAGACAAATAACATCCCCCAGACCCCGGTGACGCGGGAGTGAGGCCGCCTGACTTCGCCAAGGGAAGCGTACTGCTTATAGAGTGCCGTCATTTAGAAGGAGTTACAAAGATATTCCACGTAGCCTGGGTGCTGCACGTAGGTCGAGAGTATGGTTTCCCGCTTGAAATGAGAGCGCCGCGGGTGATGTCTACATTTCGGATATGTACTTTCTTTTCCTTGATGAAAAGAAAGTACCAAAGAAAAATCAAGACTGGTGAAAAATAGCGTCAAAAAACGACGTTCCGCTCGCTGCGGATTCGAAACTCGTCCCGGCACGACGGAAAAACAATGTCGTGCCGGGACTCAGACAGCCGAATCCGCGGCCGCTCGCTCCACTGTTTTTATGACGCAATTTTTCACAGGTCTGATTTACCTGTGCGATGAGCTTATTCCTCGTTTTTCGCTGCGTATGATCTGTAGGCCGGCAATATTAAGCAGGTGCTGCAATGGCGAAGTCAGGAAATAACATCCCCCAGACCCCGGTGACGCGGGAGGGAGGCCGAAGGCCGACCGGCCAAGTCACTGGGGTGACGCCGCCGATCCGGAGGTCCTGCCCGGGCGGAAGAGACGGAATCATACCGCGGCCTGCAAGATCAAGATCGTCTAAACGGATGCCGCCATGCGGCAGGAAGGCCACGTGACCCTGGCGCGTTTCTTCAGGTCAATGATGGAACACTGCTGAAAACGAATCGGGGTCCAAAACAAAGGAGTCGTCAGTCATTAATCGAAGATAACAAGCAATTGCGCAGGAAACTTGAGAATATCGAACAGAGTCCGGCGAAGACGGAAATGATCGTGGAGCTCCATAATAACTTTCATCGATTCTGGACCCGGGGCCGAACGCGTTTCACGAGAAACACGACGATCGATGATCGCCGAGCATCGAACATCACTCGGAACCCGCGCCCTTTGCGAGGCGCTGGAAGAACCGCGCTCGAGTTGCTACCGTAACACGGCCGCACCGCGGAATCCTTATCGGAGTCCCTCCGCCTGACGGAACGCGCGTAAACTGCGAGCGGAGCGAGGCAGGTTGACGCGCATGTCAGCGGAGGCAAGAACTGCCTTCTGTAATGTTACCGGCAGTTCGATGATCACAGAATGGCTCTTGTGGTAGAGGTAATCCTCAACGGATTCATCCGCAACATGATGTTCAAGATTCCGATCCTGCAAAGCATCAATTATCTGGCAGACGGCAAGACCAAGTTCATGATACTTGATCGTCTCTCGCTCCAGCGTTTACTTGGACTTCGCATCAACGACGCCGTCCCCGACGAGAAGAAAATCCGGGAATTCCGGAACAAGCTCGTGACAGCATGGTGACCGGGATCCTGCTCGATAAGAATGAAGATGCCGGAGTTGCCATCGGCATGAAGAACATCGCCGACAATATGAAGAGAATGGGATTCCTTGCCAGCAGTGCTTGAGGCGACATAAAACACTGAGATAATCGGTGATTTGACCGGGTGAGCGACGAAGACGATCACCAGAACCGAAGTCCGGGCGTCAACGAAAGCAAGAAAACAGGTCGAATATCGTCGAATCTCCACTAGCTGACAGTGCGATGGTGCAGCGGAATGAATTTACGGCCTTGATTCATGGTTCTTAGAGGTTCCCTGTGGATAATCGTCTGAAGGCGCGTAATTCGGTCCTAACCGCCCATCGATTTCGGATTAAACCGCCCACGGACTTCGGAGGGATTCGCCCCGTGAATTCGGTTCAAACCGCCCGTTTTGCAAGACAGGCCGAAACAGGTTGGCGAAACGACCGAAACGAACGCGACGTTGGGATACTTTGCTGACACGTCGTGCATCTCTTCTGACGCGTCTGCATAAGATGCTGACCGGACTCGGAAGGATGCTGTCAGGACTTGCAAGCATGCTGACCGAACTTGTAAAAACAGTGACTGAACCTGAAAGCATGCCGACCGAACTTGTAAAAACAGTGACTGAACATGAAAGCATGCTGACCGAACTGCACAAGACCGTGAATGAACTTGCAAGCCTGCCGACCGAACTGCGCAAGTCCGTGACCGAACATGTAAAGCCGGTGACCGCTTGTCATGCCATGCTGACTGACATAGCATGATTGCTGCAAGATGAGCTGAACATGTCTCTCAACTCGAAAACGATGTGACCGAACTTACGAGGAAGCTCAACCGGAGCGCAAGGTGTCTGACCGAACTCGCATAGTTCCCGGCCGAATTTACAAGCATGCTGACTGAACTTGCAGAGCCCGTTAACGCGCGTGCAAAGCCCGTTAACGCGCGTGCAAAGCCCGTTAACGCGCGTGCAAAGCCCGCTGACGCGAGAGCAGGGCCGGCTGACGCGAGAGCAGGGCCCGCTGACGCGAGCGCAGAGCCCGTTTACGCG
>CAYLZD010000063.1:0-600 GCA_964388275.1 uncultured Chromatiales bacterium | reverse complement strand
AGCGCAGAGCCCGTTCACGCGAGCGCAGAGCCCGTTCACGCGAGCGCAGAGCCCGTTCACGCGAGCGCAGAGCCCGATCACGCGAGCGCAGAGCCCGCTAACGCGAGCGGAGGGCCCGTTCACGCGAGCGCAGAGCCCGTTGAAGCGAGCGCAGAACCCGTTCACGCGAGCGCAGGGCCCGCTGACGCGAGTGCAGAGTCCGCTGACGCGAGCGCAGGTTCCGCTGACGCGAGCGCAGAGCCCGTTTACGCAAGCGCAGGGCCCGTTGACGCGAGTGCAGAGTCCGTTGACGCGAGCGCAGAGCCCGTTGACAGGTGTGCCACGCCCATTTACGCGAGTGCGGAACCCGATGACGCGAGTGCGGAGCCCGATGACGCGAGTGAATAGTCAGTTGGCGCGCGTACAAAGCACGTTAATGGACGCGCGATGCCCGTCAACACACTTAAAAAGCCCGCGGCTCGATGAGGAAACGTATGGCAAGCACTCTGGATCAGTACGCGGCATCGATCTTCACCGTCAGCGACGCGAATAAACCGTGTTCATGGAACAGCCTCCTTCGAGCCTTGCTGTTCCGCATGCCGAATTCGTTATTCAGCTTTC
>CAYLZD010000062.1:0-13720 GCA_964388275.1 uncultured Chromatiales bacterium | reverse complement strand
AAAGCGCCCGTGACACTTCGATTCACTTCAGATCCCCCCAGGCGATATCCGCCAAAATGGATGGATATTATTCATAAGATCATCGCCGGGAATCCTTCGAGCGTGGATATTCACTACATCTCGACGAGCATCCTCGATCCTTTCGCATCATATTGCAACATCGAGGCCATTACGGCGCCCCCGATACCCAAAGGTGAGCAGAGCAACTGGCTGGCGCAATTGAAGATGGCGAAGCACAACAAGCGTCAGGCCATGTTCCAACTTGCCGAACCATTGAAACCGGGCGGGAAATCCGGGGAATTGCGCTTGCAGGTCTCAATCGACTCGGGCTACACGCAGAAACCCGTTCTGCGCGTCACTGCCTACGACAAGTCCGGCAGCATCGTGATGGTCGACACGATCTCCTCTGTCACCGAGATAAAGACTTTCAACGGTACCACGCTGCCGGACGATTTCAATCTTCTGGATTGCTTCCCGAATCCTTCGCAGGGATTCAGCACGGTGAATTTCGCGCTCGGGAAGCCGATGCAGCTAAGGCTCGAACTCTACGACAATGAGGGCAAACGGATTCAGACGCTGTTTGAGGGCAGGCGCGAAGGCGGTCTGCACAGCGTGCGCTTCGATTCGGGCGCCCTTCCGTCAGGCACGTATTACATACGGATGGAAGCCGACGGCAGAAGCGCAACCCTGCCGGCTGCGGTGGTCAAGTAGTTTCTTGCTCCAGTGAACGCGCGCCTGCGGCAACTCATCGGCGCTCGCGCGCGTTCCACTGTCTCCATTCCCACTTTTTAACCGAACCTCGATCAATCAACAAGTGAGCATGACTATGAAAAGCATCATTATGACAGTGGTATTTCTTTTTTCGTTGGTCGGCCTGCTTCCCGAAGCATTCTCGCAGCAGACCGTCATCGCCTCGTCAGATTTCGAGGACGGAACCCTGCAGGGATGGACAGTGGAATACACGATTCTGAACGTCACGGCCGGAGGCCCCGCCGGCTCCACCATGTTCCTCCGCTGCGAGGACGAAGGCGTGCCGGAAGTGTCCCGCCTCCTCGCGCCGCCGGAATTCCATGGCGACTGGACCGGCGCGGTTTTCTGCTACGACTACCGCATGATCGACGTTTCAGGAGTAGACAGCTTAAGGCCGTATTTCGTGATCAGGAACGGCGATCTGGCCGCGCGCTTCGAGTGGCCGGCAGCCATATCCCAATCATCCGGCTGGCAGCACGTTTGCGCCGCAGTGAGAGCTATCGCTCCGGGCGATCCGCTTCCGGACGGATGGACGATGGGCAGCGGTACGCCGATCGAGAAATGGAACGAACTCATAGCAGGGGTCAATGTGATCGCGTTCACGATAGATATTCAGGGGGCCGTATTCTCCGAGGTGCTCGGTTTCGACAATTTCATGCTTACGAAGGGTACGAGCGGGATATTCGACCGCGACGAAGCGGAAATCCCGGCCGACGCAGAATTCCTGGATTGCCATCCGAATCCGGCTATAGACTTCACTATGGTGAATTACAAACTGTACAAACCTTTCCCGGCCCGGTTAGAACTGATCGACAATTCCGGACGCAGTCTCATGGTACTGACGGACGACGGACGAGACGCTGGTCTACGAAGCGCCCGCTTCGAAACAGAAAATATACCGACCGGGACGTATTGGGTACAGCTCCGCGCCGGGACTTCCATACTGACCAAACCACTGACAGTTATTCGTTGATACTGTGCGCAGATTGGTTTCGTCTCATGTGTATCGAGGCAGCACAAAAGTCAGATAGGACGATTCCATCCCCTTATCGAACCTTGCAGCACAACGTATAAAAACCAGGACCGGCTTGAATAGCTCCAGGATTGTCGAGAAAGCAACGCTGATGGTTCATTCAAATCAGACTGCTCACGGCGGACGACGATTCTTGCTTGCGGCGATTGATCCTGGCCAACAATTCGGATACGCTAACCATCAGGAGAACAGGAAACATGTTGCATTCCGACCATCAGGGGAAATCAGTAGATGTACTGATGTGTTCAAATTACCGATATGGTTTTTTAAGGTGAGTTGGTGAAAACTCGCATGATGCCCCATGCAATTGGAGTGAACCAGCGATGCACAAATTGAATCCATTCATCCGGCGGCGATCAGGTAGAATCAACGAGAGTAAAATGAGTCTGCGCACCTGCGTCGTGTCGATGGTTCTGCTCGCTCTGTTTAGTTCCCCCGCGCTACATGCTCAGTCTCAGGATGGAACTGATGAGGTTCCGTTTATTCGATTCTCGGGCTCGGCTGTAATCACAGGGGATATCTACACGATGGATCCCTCGCATGACAGCACGATACGACCACGACGCCCTCCCAACTTATGGCGGTTCATTCTTACGCCGACGATCACGATAGGCGATTACCTGACGTTGCCTTTCAACATCATGTTGTCGTCGCGCGAGACAAATACAATCACTTCGGCCACGCGCGGCACTTCGTTTTTGCAGTTTCTTCAGAACCCGGGAAACAACCTCGGTTTTCTGAGTATCTCACCGAGGATCGGATGGGCGCAATTCCATCTTGGAACTCATGTGCCGAATTATTCGGAGCTCTCTTCCGGAGATTGCCAAGTTTTCGGCGTAGGCGCTGATTTACGTCCCGGGCGTTATCGTTTCTCCTTGTCGGCGGGTTCGACACAACGACCTGTGGAACCGGATTCAAGTGCGGGAATCCGAGGAAGCTATGCGCGATGGATGTATCTGGCAAAACTCGGATATGGTGAAGAGGAAACGAGCCACGTCGATCTTAATCTCGTTCGCTCCCGCGACGATCCCTCCTCCATACAACGCCGGATCGAGGGGATCCAGCCGCAGGAGGGAACGTTGGCGAGTGTGAATTTTAGACTCTCGTTGAGCGACGCGCTATCGGTGCTCGGGGAAGGGGGCGTGTCATACTTCACCAACGATATGCGCGCCGGCGAGTACCCAGATCCGGAACCTGTCTTGGATTTTCTACAGAAGCAGAGAATCTCGTCCCGGATTGACTATGCAGGCGCTCTTGCGGTTCAGATGTCGGAGAAGGACTGGGGCGTCAAAGCGCAGGCGCGGTACATCGGACCTGGATATGTCGCCCTGGGATATCCGTTCCATCAAGCGGACAGGTTGGAGTTCTCTCTTTCCCCTCGACTGCAGTTGTTCGAGAGCCGGCTCAGTATACAGGGGACCGTCGGCAATCGCGTGAACAATCTGTCGGAGACGAAAGCTGAAACTTCCAGCCAGTTCATGGGGGCATGCAATCTCCTGGCCGCCGTTTCCGAGCGCTTCACCGTCTCTGCCGCATATTCCAATTTCGGAGTGCGCAACAACACGACACAGGACACGCTTAAGATAGAGACGGTGTCTCATTCGTTCAACCTTTCGCCCACTTACACAATCCCCTCCGACGCGGCGGACCACACGGTGAGCGTAACGTACTCGCAAGATACCTTCAATGATTTCAACGTCGTTTCAGGCGCCGAGAACAGCAACATCACACAATCCATATTCGGCCTGTACTCGGTGACATTCACAGGATTTCCGCTTTCGCTGTCGGCATCTTACAACTACTTGACAAACGACCTGAAGCCGCGGGCTCTCACGTTGAACAGTGCAAGCGTCAACACATCTTATCGCACGATAGATCCGGCAATCACGACCTCGTTGACACTCACGCATTCCTCGAATCGGCTCACAGGATACACGTCTGATGTCCAGTGGCTGCTTCGCATCGCGGCGAAATGGCAGATTTCAAGAATGATAGCGCTCGGCCTGTCCGCATCGAGAAACATGTACGAATACGGTTCCTCGAAGCCCGGGGTCTCCTTTCAAGAAAATCTGTTGCAAACATCGATCACGACACGATTCTGACGCCGATCCGCACCCGTGCCATGTACGTAGAATATCGGAGACATAGATGAGACTCGCGAAACGCCTGACCTTAGCAATCCTGCTCCCATTCGTGCTCGCGCCATGCATGCAAGGGCAACAGCTTCAACTCTCACTGACGCTGTCACCGAAACCCAGCCCCTATCTGTCGGAGTGGCAGACACGTCGTGAAACAGCCATCCTGACAATCACGAACCCGGGGTCTTCATCGATCACCGCGAAAATCCGGGCGAAGATATCCCTCGATGGAGCTCTCCGAGCGGAGACTCGCGATGAATCCATGCCCGTTCTCGAACTGTCACCTGGGCTTAATACATACTACGCTGATCAGATCATCCCGTCGGATGCGGTTCGCTTTAAAGGAGGCATCGAGGTCACTGCGGTACGCACGGGGATGCTTCCGGCGGGGATGTACGAACTGTGCGTGGAGGTCGTATCGATCACGGATGGACGACCGCTTACTCGTTCAGCGTGCAAGCAGTTCTCAATCACGTCGTATCAGAATCCGGTGTTGCAATGGCCGGAGAACGGATCGCAAGTAACACCTGACAAACAAGCGACGTTCCGATGGACACCGGTTATACCGCAACCGGCGGGCGGCGTAAAGTACGTCTTTCGTCTATTCGAACTCCAGCAGGGTCAGACCGCTTCCAACGTACTGCTTTCGGGAGTACCGCTGGATGAGAGAGAAGTGCTCTCGCAAACCCAACTCATGTGGCCACAGGAACTCGTTCTTCCGGAGGGTGCGCGTACGTATGCCTGGAGCGTTCGCGCCGTGGATCAAAACGGAAACCCCTTGGGCGAGCATGACGGATGGGCGGCGCCGTTCACTTTCTCCTCCGGCATGAACTTGAGGATGGCATCAGCCGGCACATCGCAGACGGGAGGACTGGTGCTGGAAGGAACGGTAAAGGACTTCGAAACAAACCTTCCCATTTCCGGCGCAGAAGTGACGTATCATCCGGTGAACAGGGAGTTTGTGAAACCGAACCTTTCCGGACCGCAGGGCACGCGAGACGGATTCCGATATATCGAAACGGCCGATTCCCTCTCAACGGTCACAGACGCGAACGGGGTGTTCCGATTCAATAACGCCAAGGACGACACTTACTTCTATCTCTCCGGTACGGCGCCCGGATTCCAGGATCCCGGCGTAAATCGGCAAATCGAATATCAAGAATCCGATATACAGGAATACCTTCTCCTGTTGAAATCCTCTCCCGGACATCTGGCCGGGAAAGTCGTCGATTCCCTGTCGGGAAAGCATCTGAATAACATCATTGTCGAATTGTGGCGGGACGGCGGATCGCGGTCCGGCGGCGGAGGGCTTCAACCTTCTCCCGGATCCGGGGAAACAGGTTCAGGCGCGAGAGCTAAGGTGCTTATTGCGACCGACCTAACGGAACCGGAAGCTAATTCCTCATCCCAAAACCAGGGGAAAACACAGGGGAAAGTGGAGGCCGCGGGGGGGCGTTTCCGGTTCGACGACATCGGAAAGGGCGACGGTTTTTCCATCGCGGTAAACCAGGCGAGATACAGGTCCTTCAGCGCGCCGGTAATTCCGACCTTCCCGGGAAAATCCAAGGGTTTGGCAAGCGGCGAAGTTATTATCCGCCTTCAGCCTGAAACCGGCACGATAGAAGGCTGGGTGAGAGAGGATTCGACGAGGTATCCGATCCCGGGGGCCACGGTGTACTTGTATTCGGATGTCGGTGTATCCGTCGCACTTAGCCCTCAGAGCGGAGGGGACCAGCCGGGGCAACAGGACTCCGGTTGGAATCCCGGCGCAGGGAGCACTCCAAGCGCAGGCGCTTACGCGCAGTACACGGATGCTCACGACAAAAACATCCCTTTTACACCGGATCAGGCCGGATCCGGAAGCAACCAGACACAGGGTGGTCCGCCGACCGGAGCCGGAACCCAGTCGGGGCAGACGAGCGGGCAGACCGGCGCCGCCGTGCAGGCGGTATCGCAGAAACCGGCATCGGGCCAGACTGTGTCTCAAGCAGGCGTCTCTTCACAGTGGTCCGCCAACAGCGCCTGGTCGGCATCGTCAGGGACGCCGGACGGCGGTATCGCGCCCGTTTTTAAACCGGACAGTCTGCCTCTAGTCGATCCCGTGGTGACGGATAAAAACGGGTATTTCGTCATTCACAATGTCAGGATAAACGACCCGTCGCAGACGACGGACAAATTCGCGGTATGGGCTCGAAAACAGGGCTATTTCGATGCCCTCTCGAACGTGAGACTCGCACAGGACGGCGAGACGGTGTCTGCCAGATTGACCATGAGAAAATCCCGCGGAATCGTTTACGGCAAGATAACGGGGGATCTTAATGACGAACCGCTCGGCGACGTGAAGATATGGTTGCTGGTGGGCACGACCGACATTGTGAAAACGGCTTATTCCAATCCCGACGGAACATACACCCTGTACGATATCCCCGACGGCGCATACAACCTCGTATTCATGAAATCCGGCTTGCAAGCCGCGTTCGTGCCCGCGGTGATCATCGAAAACGGAACACTACTTCGTTTAGACAAGAAACTGAAATTTCTGACAGCGGTTGTGAAAGGAATCGTAACAAATAATAAGGACTTCCCGCTTTCGGGAGTGCAAATCCACTCTCCGACAGCGGGACACATTTCCGCCGTGTCGATGGGCGACGGCACATTCCTCATCCCCAAAGTTCCGCTCGGTGAGACAGTCCTGTCGTTCACCTACCCGAATCTCGTGGATAAGGAGTATAAAATTACCATTGAGGAGGAGTGCGACACCAACATTACCGTGAAGATGGATTCCTGCACCGGATCCATTACGCTCCAAATACTGGACTTTGTCACGAAGGATCCAATACCAAAGGCCTCAGTAACTCTTTATGGCTCGAAGAAGACGAACGGCTCCGGCATAGTGAAATTCATACATATCCCTGTCGGTGTGAAGAGCATCTTCATTGTTTCGGATACCGCTTCCGGAAAAGACTATCAGACACATACCGGGAGCGGTCTTATTGCGAAGGATCAGCATCCGATAGTCACGATATACTTACGGCCGGCGGCGCGAATATCAGGGACAGTTACCTCGCCTGTCAATCCGACCTTCAAGCTGGATCCCGGCGATCTGCCGACTGGACGGCCACCGGTTGTACCGGTCGATTCCGCAAGAATTTCGATCGAGGGTGTCCCGGGCGTATCGGCGATAACTGATGCGGACGGCAATTTCACGCTCCGGAACGTGCCCGCTGATGTGCAGTTGACCTTGCGCGCCGTGAAAGTAAGCTATAAAGTAGGGAAAGTGGAAGTGACGAATCCCCTGTCAGCCGGAGAACATCGTACAGGAATACCAATTTCGATGGAAGTGATACCCGTTCTGAGCATGTACGGATTCAAGACTGAAATTGATAACATCACGGAAAGCGGAGGCAAGACATTCGTGTCCGGTTCTGTGGTTTCAATCCCCGAGAATTTGTTCCTCGAAACGAAGAAGAGCGACGCGAGGCTGCCTTTCACCAACGTCGAGGTGGATGACGATTTCAAACCAGTGGCGGATTCCATCCGGCTGTCCGTCAATGAGGTGGATATCAAGTTGTTCCAGATGGCTGCCACGATGAGAGACGACTCGGGCATCGTCGTAGGGTGGACATCGGGAAGTACTGTAGGGCGGATTTCCGGAAAGGATATATACTTCGATGCGGGAATAGGAAACAAATTCCCCTATTCCAGTTGGATACAGGAGAAGCTATCCTGGCCGCACGACTCCATCCCCGGATTTTATTCCGACGGAGTATTCCGAGGACGCATTCTGGGAATGAACATCAGAGCCGGGCAGGGTTATGTGCATAAATTCTGGGGATTCGAACTGACAGTGGACTACACCCGATCCAAAATAAGCTCCGACGGCTTACACTATTATGGCACGCTGAAAATTCCCGGGCTCGATCCTCTCATTATATTTGAGGATCTCCATATTGAAGTGCCCTTGAAGGATGGATGGATTCCGGATCCGGAATTCAAGGGAGTGACTATCAAGACGGATCCCCCCATTGCGTTCGATTTCGGCGCCTTTAAGGTAGTGGACAGTTCGACTACATGGGACGAGACGGGACTCAGAGCGGGCGGCATGGTTGAAGTTACAATGATGGGCGGTCAACAGTTCGGCTTTCACGATCTATGGATATCCAAAGAAGGCGATTTCAATAATATTGTAATAGATCTGCCGGACGATGCGAACATGGAACTGTTCGGCGCCACACTGCAGGCGGAAACGATAAATTTCGGAATCACTTCGGACGAAAGCAGCGGGGAAAGAACAAGATATCTGGTGTTCTCCGGAAAACTGACGATAGACAAACTCGACAATCCAATCGAGTTCCAGGATTTGAAGCTGACGGACGACGGCGAATTTACCGGCACGATACAATTCAATCAGAGCTTCACCTTCGCGAACATCGTCGGCGTAAGTCTGCAGTCGGTGGAGTTTGCAAAAGACAACAACGAGCAACGGTACATCCACGTCAAGGGAGGGGTTGCATTCAATATCCCCTGTCTTTCGGTTCAAGTGGGGAACTTCAAATTCTGGGAAAACGGCTCGCTCACTGTCGAGCAAATCGGGTTCAGTTTCACTGCTCAAGCAGTGGAGGTGGAACTGACCGCATCCTACAGCAACAACGTCTTCGAGGGTTCCGGGAGCCTGATCGTCCGGCCTTCTCCCGGCCTGGCGCCGGTATTGAACGTTTCCGGAGCCTTCCGTTACGGCGGATCACAGGATTGGTGGATCAAGATCTCCGCTAATGTGCCGCCGATTCCAATAGGTCCGTTCACAATTGTAGCCATCCGCGGGGAACTGGGGCGGCAGAGTAATAGTTGGACATTCGGTGTAGGCGGTGATGTTACTGTCGGCTCGGAAGAGGCGAAGAAAGCCATACTGCTCAAACTTGACGTGTCGGTGACGACGACGCAGAATGGTCCGATTATCCAGGGGAATGCGGATGTAATCGTTATGTCCAACCTGCAAGTCGGCCATGCGTCTGTGACGCTGGACTACGGGAGCGAGCGGTTCTACGGAAGCCTCGAGTTAAGCTGGAACAAGAAGAGCGTCGAGGTGCACGGCTGGGTGAACCTCGAGGTGAAAAAAGGACAGTACTGGTATGTAGGCGCCGGACTGACCGTCAACCTGTTCAAGATGGGCCAGATTGATGCATCCGTGTACATCGGCAGGAACTACGCAGGAAACCTCCACTCGTTCCCCGTTGCGTTCCATCCAAACAACACCCCGATCAATGGATTTCACCTGGATGCTGAAGGAAGCAGCGGGGTAAGCAAGTCAATGTATACCCTATCTGTGAACAACTGGATGTACGCCGCGATGGACTACGACCTCGGACTTAGCGGAGGCTTCAAGCTGAGGGTCGTAGCAGCGTGTGACTTGCTCATTGCTCATGGGAACGGAGAGGTGAACATCGAGGCAGCGATCTCATATGCGGACGAAAGATTGCGTTTTCATGGATACGCCGACGTCAGTATGATGGTATGGGTATGGCCATGTAAAAAGGATTCTAAATGTAAAAAATGGTGCAAAGTATGCATCAATGTATCCATTAATGCCGACTACGACAGCGTTTCCGGTTGGGCAATCACAGCGAGTTGGTGAAATGAACACACATCCCGGTTTTCAGCGAAAGGTTTCTCTCTGGACCATTTCCCTCATCGCGGCTCTCACGGCGCCGTGGTCTACGGCGACACATGCCCAGGATCAAGAATTGGAAATCGCCGTGATCGGCGCGCCGCGCGGTGCGATAGTGTTGATTTCCGCCCCCGATATACAATCCGCTCGTAGCGGCGACCTCCCGGCGCGGGTGGAGCACATTATATTCCGTCGGTCCATTGGCGACAAGGAATTCACTCGCCTGAACACGACGCCAGTTTCCCGCCCCGCCTCATTCCAGGATTTTCAAAGAAGAGCCGGAGAGAAAGCGGAGGTATTCGCAACTCTAACGAAATCGGACGACATACAGGATCTATGGCAGAAGATCGTTCGATATGACGGCCAGGTCCTGTCCTTAGCGATGATGGACACGGATTTCCTTGAGATTTTGGGACTACTCTACCGCGACACGACGGCGGAAATCGGGAGAGAATACGAATATGCCGTGGCACGAAGCGGCGCCGGTCCGGAATCGGAAATGTGTCCTCCGGTGTCGGTTGTGGCAGGACGCCCGTCGAATCCGTTGGTCGGACCGGACAGCGTGCGGGCCGACGTCGTTGGAAATATCGTGGAAATACGATGGACGGCCAATCCTTCGGATTCAGGCGTATTCAGTTACTTCGTCTACCGCGCGTTGGAGAAGGGCGGTCGACTCGCAGCTTTGACCATGCGACCGATCATTCCGTTCCAGTACGGCGGGAGTGACGGGAAATTTCACGGAGTGTTTCGGGACAGCGGCGTCGCGCCCAGCCGCACCTACTACTATGTGGTTGCATCCCGGGATTACGCGGGATTCGAGAGCTCGAGGGAATCCGCGATCGCCGTTAAGGTCGAGGATGCCAGTCCTCCCCCGATTCCACAGGCGGTGGCGGCTCGACCATCCGCGCTCGGCCTGCTTGTGACATGGGACCGCGTGCAAGAAGAACAACTCCTCGGATATCACCTGTACAGGGCGGTTTCACCGGACAGCGACTTCGTGCGTATGACGCGGGTTCCCGTGCCCCCGGACACAGGGATGTACGAGGATACTCGCGCGGAGAGCGGGAAACAGTATTACTACCGCGTCACCTCTCTCGATAAATCCAATAACGAATCGGAAGCATCGGCGTACTGCTTCTCCACGTACCATGATTTCAAGCCTCCGCTTCCTCCGCAGTCCGTGAGCGCGGTATCGCAGCAAACCGCGATACGAATCGCATGGAGCGGCGCGGATGATCCCGGCATTCGCGGGTATTACGTATTCCGTTCCCAAAGTCTGAACGGGGAACTCGTCCAGATATCACCGCTCGTGTCGGGAGATTCCACTGTTTATGTCGATCGCGACCCGCACATCTCCCCGAAAGGCTCGTACTGGTATCTGGTGCAAGCAGAGTCTTATTCCGGAGTCGTGAGTCCGTTCTCCGCGCCTGTGCTTTCATCGCCGGAATTTGAGAAGGGTCCGGCTCCACCGCTGAACTTGCGAGGGTATTCGGACTTGGCGGGGAACAGGTTGTTCTGGAGAGAGACTTCGGACAACACCGCAATAGGATACATAGTCGAGCGTACAAAGGAGGCGGATGTTGCACAGTGGGAAAAGATAACTGAGCGATTACTGGGGTTAAACACGGTGGTTTTTACTGATTCGACGGCTCCGTCGGCCAAGTCCTGCAGATACCGTGTTCGTGCGGTCGGAGACGGCGGAGTAATCGGCGCGCCGTCCAACTCCATCTCTCTAATGCGGATGCTTCCTCTACCGCCGCCGCCGGGAGGGACAATGGTCACAAAGCTGGGCAAGGGCTTCCGTGTCGCCTGGGATGCGAGTACGTTTCCGGGAGTATCAGGGTATAACGTTTATAGAAAGACGGGCATGGGGTCGCGTGTCAAACTGACGATAACGGCCATAGCTGCGCCGATATCGGAATACATCGATTCGGCGCCTGGCAAGGGGATCCTCGAATACTCCGTTTCGTCCGTCAGCGATGATGGAAGAGAGAGCGATCCGTGTCCACCCGTACTAGTTCGAAACGAGTAACACACCAGGTGTAACTGGAATTCGGGCGGCGATTACCAGGTGACAATCTGCAAACGAAACTTACAACATAGTATCCGAATAATGAGAACACATATTGCTTATCTCCGAAGGCTCATTGTCGTTGTGGCCCAGCAGTTGATACTTGCACTCATTTGTGCAAATGCTCAGCAACTCCAGTTGACGCTCAACGTTTCCTCCCGTCCCAATCCATACATATCTATGTGGGAGTCGAAGCGTGAAACGGCCGTGCTTACCGTCATGAACGGGGGGACGACGGCGGTCGCTGCCCGTATGCACGCCCGTATACTGCTCGACGGCACGATACAGGCAGAAACCAATAGTGATGAAATGCCGGTTCTCAATATCGAGACGGGTGTCACCTTGTACTTCGCGGAGGAAATCCTCCCTCTGACCTCGGTCATATTCCACGGCTCGGGGAAACGGGCGGCACAGAGGACGGGAATGCTGCCGGCCGGCACTTACGAACTCTGCGTGGAACTGTTAAGTCCGGCGGGATCACGGCTGTCACAGACTGTATGCAAGCGGTTCTTTGTGACGGATTTCCAAAATCCCACATTGCTCTCGCCGATCGAGGATAGGAAGATCAGCCATCCAGACCGCCCTCTGTTTCGATGGACTCCTGTGATGCCTGCGCCGCCAGGCAGCGTGATCTACCGTCTCCTGCTATTCGAAGTGCTCCCCGGCCAATATCCAATGCAGGCTTTCCGGGCCAACATGCCTATTATCGATATGGATGTTCGCGGGAGAACTCAATTGATATGGCCGGCGGAATACATGTTGCCGACGGAGTCGACGAATTACGTCTGGACAATTCAGACGCTGGACGAGAACCGGAATCCTGTCGGGGATAAGGACGGATACTCGGAACCGGGATTTTTTACATACCGGATGACTAATAATGAGGAATGACGTGCTCGAGCACAAAGTGAGATCTCGCGGCGCCGATACTTGGCGTGACGAGAACGTTTCAATACTCATTAAACACGAAGCATACCTGACGGCAGAAGCGCCGCTCCGCCGGCGGTCGTGGTCAAATAGATATCCTCAGGTGTCACGCGCGCGGGTGCACCATCGCGTGTATCCGCGCGTCGCCGTATACAACCCCGAGCGCTGGGGGATAGACGGACTGATGCTGTATAACGACCGCAACACCATTTCGATAAACCACGGATCGTCCCTGATTTTGGCGGCCAGGGGCGGCCCGGCATCCCCGATGGCCAGGGCGATAGTAACCGGGCAAGTGACGGGCCCGAACCGGATGGACCTGGTGTTTCAGAATTAATACAGCGGACCCGACATAATGCGCGATCAGCGATCTCTGGAAATTCAACAGGGCGACGAAGAACTGGGCGCGGATCTCCGGCGCGAATACCGCGAACCAGTACGGCCGGCACGGTACGAAAGGCGTCCCTGATGAGAATAACGCCCAGGGATCGCGGCAAAGGTCCGTACCGACCGCATCGGACTTCGTACACAGAATGTTCTCCGTTCCGAGCGGGTGTACATGCCGGCTCGATATCCACGACGTGTTGGGGAAACATATCGAGCTGCTTGCCGAGGGAGTCGGCTCGGATGGACAACGTTTACTGCTGTGGAATACCGGCGCAATCCCGCCCGGTATCTATTATTGCCGTCTGCAGGCGAGTGACCAGGAAAAACGTTACGTATTCCGGCCTCGCGCTGAAACGAGCCGTCCCGCGCAGCGGAGCGCAGGCGGGGAACGTTGAACGTTGAACGGGGAACGTTGAATGGGGAACATTGAACGGGGAACGTTGAACGTTGAACGTTGAACGGGACATGGGGAACCGGGTACTGGGAGACGGGGTGTATGTCCGAATTCACCCCATTCACTCCGTTTTCTCTATTTATTCCATCAACCCGCAGGCGTCTCGGCGGTTATACAAAAATGAGAACCGTCAAAGCCTCCGAGTGTAGCTGTCCGAGGTTCCGAGTGTAGCTGTCCGAGGTTCCGAGTGGAGCTGTCCAAGGTTCCGAGTGGAGCTGTCCGAGGTTCCGAGTGTAGCCCTCCGAGGTTGCGAGTGGAGCTGTCCGAGGTTGCGAGTGGAGCTGTCCGAGGTTGC
>CAYLZD010000061.1:0-13806 GCA_964388275.1 uncultured Chromatiales bacterium | reverse complement strand
GAAGGGATTATTTCATATTAGCCCGGGGTTGACGCGGAGCGTCTACCCCGGGCGGATGGTGTGAAACATCAACATCGGTGGGTGGCGCTGCGCGAATCCCGGGTGGCGAATTGCGGTTCGCGGGTGGATTCAGATTACCAGGCGGGTATTTCGTATCGGTGCATCCGTATCAATATGTCCGTCCCCTCCCGCCACGGGTAGCGCCTTCGGCGCAACCCATGGCTCGTACGATGAAACGCCTTCGGCGTATGCATTTATCCCGCAGGGATTATTTGTCGGAGCGCCATCATATTCCCAAGGCAGTGCCAAAACTATTCTCCACCTGTTGCGTTATCTAACGGCGAGTTTACGGTATTATCACCTCCTGGTCAGGCGTTTGCGATTATGTTTGTTACCGTTGGTTGATTGAGACATCTGTCGTTTCGATTTCCGTCTGAATATTCTCCGTTTCAGGAGACAGTTTATTCCTGTAGGATCGCCCTTTGATCACGATCTGATGCGAGGTGTGTGCTGATATGTCAAGTATGGCATTGGCCATTACCGGTTCGGGAAAAAGTCCGATCAAGTCGGTCATCGTCCGATTGCTCGTCAGAATGATTGACCGTTGTCCGAATCGGCCGTCGACCGGAAGGTTGAAGCGCTCGGCGGAATGCCGATAGATGGCCTTGAAAAAGAAATCATCAAGAAAATGATGATCGAAACTATGAAGTGAGGAAAGGTTTTGACCCCGGGTGGGGAAAGGTTCTGGACCTACAACGGGAAACCTTTTAACCCTGAATGGGGAAAAGTATTAAAACGGGGTAGGGAATTGGAGTGGACCTAAACAGCATCGAGTCTTCGTCAGCGAGCATAAAGTAGCGGCAAGTTCACGCGAGTGCCTGTGCAAGCCGCCGCGAGGACGACCGCAAGCGAGTTAAAGTTGCTTGAAGTCTTCTAACGGTGCTCGCCGGCGAGCGTTGAGTGCCGGAAGGTATGCGCGAGTGGCAGAGAAGAACGTCACGAGGACGCCTGCAAATTTGCGGGGAGGGCCTGGGACGTTGAACGTTGAACGTTGAACGTTGGCGTTTAAGGGCGGCGGACCTCGACACGGAGCCGATATCGTATTCCGCCAAGGCTCTTACAGACCTTTTGCATCTGCCGCGGCGTCGCATTTGCATTCATTCCGCCAAGTAATTACTGTAGTGGGTCGCATTGCTCCTGAACGCTCACGGAAGCGATAAGTCTGCGCACAAAAAAGCAAATAATATCCAGGCATATGTCCGAACATCAGCACGAATCCGGCCCGACTCTGTCCGACATAAAAGAAGCGGCGTTTAGAATCCGCGGCCTGGCGCATCGAACTCCCGTGATGAGCAGCCGCGCCGTAAACGAGATGGCCGGCGCGGAGTTGTTCTTCAAATGCGAGAATTTCCAGCGCGTGGGGGCGTTCAAATTCCGCGGCGCGATGAACACGGTTTGCTTGCTCTCGAAGGAAGAGGCCGTGCGCGGAGTCGTCACTCATTCCAGCGGCAATCACGCGGCGGCTCTGGCCCTTGCGGCCGGGATGCGCGGAATGACCGCGCGGATCGTGATGCCCGAAAACGCGCCCGGCGTCAAGAAGACGGCGGTTGCCGGCTACGGCGCCCGTATCACTTACTGCGAACCCACTTTGGAAGCCCGGGAAAAAACCACCGCGGCGATCATGGAAGAGACCGGCGCCGCCATGGTGCATCCTTATAACGATTTCAGAATAATCGCCGGACAGGGCACCGCCGCCCTCGAACTGCTCGAGGACTATCCGGACCTAGACATCGTCATGACACCCGTGGGCGGGGGCGGTTTGCTAAGCGGAACCGCAATAGCGGTCAAGGAAACATCGTCTCGAGCCCGCGTATATGCCGCCGAACCCGAAGGCGCCGACGACGCCTTCCGCTCGCTCAGGGAGGGACGCATCGTTCCCTCCGTGAATCCGCGCACCGTGTGCGACGGCCTGCTGACCTCCCTCGGCACGCGCACTTTCCCGATCATCCGCGCCCGCGTGGACGGGATTGTGACGGTTCCGGACGCCGATACCATCGACGCGATGAGAACCATCTGGGAAAGGATGAAAATCGTGGTCGAGCCGTCGGCGGCCGTTCCCCTCGGCGCCGTTCTCTCGAGGAGGATGGACGTAGCCGGACTGCGCGTCGGGATCATACTATCCGGAGGCAACGCGGACCTCGATCGCCTGCCCTGGGCGCTCCTCCCCGCGCAGCCGTAGTACTCCCCGCGCCGCGACAGCCGGATTCTGAAATCTGCCGCGCCGGGTCTATCTTGCACCTCTGCGCGCTCCGTCGCGCTTCCACGAATCATCCAGAAACAGAGGTAAGCAAGTATGAAACGCAGCATCGTCGTCATGCCCGGCGACGGGATCGGCAAAGTGGTTCTTCCCGAAACCCTCCGCGTCCTGGACGCGGCCGGCTTCGAAGCGGAATATGTAAACGGTGACATCGGCTGGGATTTCTGGTGTTCCGAAGGCGATGCTCTGCCGCAGCGCACCATCGATCTGCTGGAAAAACACAAAATCGGCCTCTTCGGCGCGATTACATCGAAGCCGAAAAACAAGGCCGCGGCCGAACTGTCTCCCGAACTGCAGGGCAAGGGTTACACGTATTACAGTCCCATTGTGACGATGCGGCAGCACTTCGACCTCGACATCTGCCTGCGGCCTTGCAAGAGCTTTCCGGGCAATCCTCTCAACTTCGTCAGAAAAGCCGCGGGCGGCGGAGTTGAGGAACCGGAAATCGATGTGGCGATCTTCCGTCAGAACACCGAAGGCCTCTACTCGGGAGTGGAATGGACAAATCCCCCGGAACAGGTGCGCGCCGCTCTGGAAACTCATCCGCGCATGAAGGCTTTCAAGAATGTGCCGGGAGAGGACCTGGCCGTTTCCACGCGCATTTTCTCGCGCAACGCCTGCCGCCGCATCGCCCGGGCGGCGTTCGAACACGCGAGCAAATTCGGCTACAAATCGGTTACCGTTTGCGAGAAGCCGAACGTCATCAGGGAGACGTCGGGAATGATGGAGGCGGAAGCCGCGGTGATCGCGAAGGAGTATCCCGGCATAGCGCTCTGGTCGACCAACATCGACGCCCAGATGATGTGGCTGACGAAGAATCCCGAGGACTACGGAGTGATAATGGCGGGGAATATGTTCGGCGACATAGTGTCGGACGGCTTCGCGGGACTGGTCGGCGGCCTGGGCTTCGCGTGCAGCGCGAATATCGGCAGGGAAGTGGCCGTTTTCGAACCCACTCACGGCTCGGCGCCGAAATACGAGAAACTGGATCCGCCCATCGTAAATCCGATCGCAATGGTTCTGAGCGCCTGCATGATGCTGGATCATCTCGGTGAAACCGAAAAAGCTGCGAACATCACCCGCGCGATATCCGAGGTGATATCCGAGGGACGCGTCCGCACTTACGACATGCTGAAGCTTCCCGGCGGCCCCGGCGTCATCGCCAAGGGCGCCGCCACGACTCAACAGATGGCGGATGCGATAATCGGGAAACTCCGCTGACATCGCGGATCGCTTCGACTGCCGCACAAAGGGGCCCTGGAAACAGGGCTCTTTTTATGTGCGCCCGGCCTCGCGGCGCTCGTGGATTCCGCTCGAGATGCGGTCGTCGCCCGCCGGCTTGAATCGCCCGGGACTTACCTGGCGGAGTTGAAGCGGATCAGTTCACCTTTCTCGCGAAAGCTCCGGCTTTCTTGACGGCGGACAGCGGGCAATCGGCGAACGCGTCTACCTGCGCTTCCAGCACAGCGCGCAGAGACGGCGAGTCGACTCCCCCGACGATTATGCGCGTTCCGGGCGACGCCGTGCGCAGATCGTTGAAGAGTTCCACGGCGCTTTCCAGACGCGGAAGCGTCTTGACGGTAAAGCACGCGATGTCGGGGCGGGTTTTCAGAGCCATTTCGACTATGTCGGGTTTCGGCACGTCGGCGCCGAAGAAGCGCACCCGCCAGCCGTCTTTTTCCAGAAGGTTGGAGAGTATCAGAGCCGGAATGTCATGCATTTCGTACGGGACGCATCCCACAATGGCATCGCCTTTTTCCGCTTCGCGCGGCCCGTCGAGCGAAGCCCGGAGAATGATCATCTGCCGCACTATATCCGTGGCTGCGTGTTCCTCGGCGATATTCATCCCGTTGCGTTCCCAAAGCCGCCCGATTTCGACCAACGACCTCAACAGCAAATCGACGTAAAAGACGCGGTCGTCCATGCCTTCCCGCGACCATTCCCGCGCCATTTCCAGGCAGGCTGGGCGGTCGCTCTCGCGAAGCCGCTCCATGAGGGATTTGAATTTCAACTCGATGTCGGTGCTCATACGGTCTTCTCGATGAGTGCTCTTTGTCGTTTTCGCAAGTCCCTCAGGAGTCCTGCGATGATATCCGCGTCCGGTTCGGAGAGGAACGCCTGAGAGGCGATCTGCGCGGCGTGTATCATCCTGGGGATGAAGCCCTGAGGAACGCCCCTTGCCTGCAGAAAACCCCTCAACCAGTCCAGATAATCGAGAATGGCCCCGGGCAGGCCGTATTTAACGGATACCGTGAAGTTCTCGATGAAAATTTTCGCGCTCTCCAGCGCCAGACGCCTCGCCGCTTCACTGCTCAGGCACCGCTCCAACGCAGTATCGGACAGCAGACGCGAGTAGACCGCGGCTAGTATGTTCTCGCGTTCGGCCCGAAAGCGCTCTATGGCTGCCGAATGCGTGGAATCGAAGGATATGACGGGCGGCGAATTGACCATGCTCTTTGTCCGGATAGGTTTCGTGAGTCCGGGGACTTCGGATTATTTTCCAACAGACGCGGCGGTGGAAAAGTTTCAGGTATTGACGGGCATCTCGGTATATTTGGAAAGAAACGGACGGCGCCGGCGGGCCGTCCGCCTGAATCCCATCACAATTCTGCGCGTGAACAAATGGAAATGACAGCGGCAGCCGGAAGATCCGGCAAGGACGTGCGCTCGGACTGCCGGGTGGAAATCCGAAAGCTGGGAAGCGGTTCCGGCCTGAAGCTCGACGTGAAGAGCAAGGTCGAGTCCCTGTACGGCGAGGATATACGCGGATTGCTCCTCGATGAGCTATCCTTTTTCGGGATCAGCGACGCCGAGTTGCTCGTCGACGATACCGGCGCTCTGCCGTGGACGATCACGGCGCGACTCGAGGCGGCGTTGAAGCGGCTCGATCCTGAGGAAAAACGGGAATACTTTCCCCCCGGCTCGACGCCTCCGGCGGAGTCTTCTTCCGAGCGCGACCGCTTCCGCAGGTCGCGGCTGTATGTGCCCGGCAACGATCCCAAGCTCGCCGTCAACGCGTACCTGCATCGGCCGGACGGCATCATACTCGATCTCGAGGACTCGGTGCCGCCGGATGAAAAGGACGCGGCGCGACTTCTGGTGCGCAACGCCTTGCGAGAGCTGGATTTCGGCGACTCCGAACGCATGGTGCGCATTAATCAACTGCCGCTCGGTTTCGCCGATCTCGAGGCCGTGATACCGCAATGCCCGGACCTGGTGCTGCTTCCGAAATGCGAAAGCGCCGAACAGGTGCGCGCGGTGGAAGAGGCGATCAAAGGCGTGCAGGCGGCTCATGGACGGGGCAGGGCTGTCCATCTGATGCCCATAATAGAAAGCGCGATGGGCGCCCTGAAAGCGCTCGAGATAGCAGCCGCCTCTAACGCCGTCGTGGCGCTGGCCATCGGGCTCGAGGATTATACGGCCGATATAGGCGCGGAACGCACTCTGGAAGGACGGGAATCGCAGTGGATGCGCGGCATGGTCGTGAACGCCGCGCGCGCCGCCGGCGTGCAGCCGATCGACACGGTCTTCTCCGATGTCAACGATATGGACGGACTTAGGGCGAGCGCGCGGGAAGCCCGTTCGCTGGGTTTCGACGGCAAGGGATGCATTCACCCGCGGCAGATACAGGTTGTGCACGAGGCCTTCCTGCCCGACGAAAAAGAGCTTGCGCGCGCGATGAAAATCGTGCTGGCCTTCGACGACGCCGAGCGCAGAGGCCTCGGCGTGGTGGCGCTCGGCTCGAAAATGATCGATCCTCCTGTGGTCAAGCGGGCCCAGCGGACGATCCGGGTCGCCATAAAGGCGGGCCTGTTGAGTGAAAACTGGAAAGAGGAGGCCGGCAATGTCTGAATTAACGCTCAACGCCGCGGGCCGCCGGGTGGTTACCTCCATCAACGGGCGTGATGCCGTTCCATATCGCGGGGTCGGCGCCTGGAAACCTTCAGGCGGCAAGGCCTCGCCAGTCATCGCCAGCTGCAAGGACTATCCGCCGGACGGCAACAAGGTCAAAGCCGATCTGCGAAGCGCTCTCGAAGCATGCGGACTCCGCGACGGCATGACGATTTCGACGCATCATCATTTCAGAAACGGCGATCTGGTCGCCAACCGAATCTTCGACATCGCGGCCGAGATGGGAGTGCGGGATCTGCGATGGTTCCCCTCCGCGGCCTTCCCCTGCCATGCTCCGCTGATCGCTCACCTCGAATCCGGCGTGATACACCATATCGAAGGATCCATGAACGGTCCTCTCGGAGATTACGCATCCTCGGGCAAGATGCGCGGCATGGGCGTGCTCCGCTCGCATGGCGGGAGATATCAGGCGATACAGGACGGAGAGGTGCGCATCGACATCGCCGTCATCGCCGCTCCGGCTTGCGATCCCTTCGGCAACGCCAACGGAGTCATGGGGCCTTCTGCCTGCGGCGGACTGGGTTTCGCTCTCGCGGATTCCCAGTACGCGGACCGGGTCATCGTGGTCACGGACAACCTCATACCTTTTCCCTGCGTCCCCTGGCAGATTCAGGGCAACCACGTGGATTTCGTCGTTGTGGCGGATGCCATAGGCGAACCATCGAAGATAGTTTCCGGAACCACGAATATCACGCGCAGTCCGGACCGTCTTCTCATCGCCGAACTGACGGCCCGCTTCGTCGAAGCGGCGGGGCTGGTGCGCGACGGCTTCTCCTTCCAGGCCGGCGCCGGTGGGACGGCGCTCGCCTTCGCCATTTATCTGAAGGAGATCATGAAGCGCCGCAAAGTCAGGGCGCGCTTCGTCAGAGGCGGCAGCACGAAGTACCTCGTGGAGATGCTCGAGGAGGGCTTGACGGATTACATACTCGACGGACAGACCTTCGATCTAGAAGGCGTGCGCTCCATGCGCGAAAATCCCAGGCATGTTCACACGAATCCTTTCGTCAGCTACAACTATCACGGCAAGGGCAACGTGGCGTCCATGGTGGATATCGTGGTGCTCGGCGCCACGGAGGTGGACCTCGCTTTCAACGCCAACGTTGTCACGCACAGCGACGGGCGGCTGCTGCACGGCATCGGCGGCTGGCAGAACTGCCTGTTCTCGAAATGCACGATACTTCCGATACCGAGTTTCCGCGACCGCATCCCCGTGATAGTCGACGAGGTGACCACCCTCTGCGGTCCCGGGGAACTGGTGGACGTCATCGTCACCGAGCGCGGAATCGCCGTCAACCCGCTGCGCCGGGACCTGATCGAAGCCGTGAAGGGCAGCGGTCTGCCCGTGACGAGCATCGAGAATCTGCAAGGCGCCGTCGAGAAAATCTGCGGCGGCAAGCCGCGCAAACCGATGTTCGAGGACAAAATCGTAGCCGCCGTCAAATGGGTCGACGGCACAGTGCTGGACGTGGTAAAGGCGGTGAATCCGGCCGGCTGATTCCAGTTTCGTATTCCGGCAATTCTTCTTTCAAAGAGGTGGATGATGAGATCTATTTTTCTGCTTTCATTGATGTGGGTTCTTTCCGCGGGGATCATGAACGGTCAGATCGCGGATCCCTCTTGGTTCGATAACCTGCTACCAGCCGGCATCGTCGCCACGCCGGTGGAACGAATCCCGGGCGCCGTTTCATCCGCGCCGCTTGCGGCGGATCCCGCCACGATTTCTCTTTATTATCATGATTCGAGTCTTGCCCCCCTGTTGTGGCGCGTGCCGGCCAATTACGGCCAGTTCACGACGCTCAACATCGGGCAGCGTTTCGACCTGCCCGCGGACACGGGCCGCCTCGATTCAATTCATGTGTACGTGCGCGAATTGCCGGTGGGAAGAATGCGTTTCGATGTCTGGCGCAACACGCTCCGCAAGAGAGTCAGCGCCGATCCGCAGCTCTACCACTATCCGGATTACTGGGCAGGAAGGAATGCGGCCGTGAGCGACTCGGCTTTTCTCTTTGCCGGCGAGCAGGATACGGGACGCATGGTGGCTGTGGTGTTCAACGGCAAGCCGGTATCGCGCAACTTCCACATCGTTGCGGAACCCTACGCGGATTCCGCTTTTACCAGCCTTTTCGGCATATACACGGATACACGGCCGGGCACGCTCGACAACATATCTCCCGAACTCGCGCGTTCGCACATGATGTGGAATATCGGAGGCACGCTCGTCCCTGTGCATATGCACGGCCGTTTCGTGGATGCGGAGGATAGCACGAAGTTTTTCTCGCCGGCACTGTACATGAACGCTTTTATCACGCTCGGAAGCGTTTCAGGCGGCGATATACTGGCTCTTCCCGCGGGTATCAAACTCGGCAGGCCCTATCCGAGTCCGGGCAACTCGCTGCTGACTCTGCCGTTCGAATTGAAGCATGCGGGACATGCGCGGATCGAGATGTTCGACGCCGGCGGGCGTAGCGTGCGCGTCGCGGCGGACGGGGATTTCGAGGCGGGAAAGCACGAGCGGCGTCTGGACGTCACGGGTCTCGCAGCCGGCGTATACCATCTGCGCCTTACTGCTTCCGGGACGGCTTTGACGAGGCCTTTCGTCATAAGCAGGTAAGCCGGGGAGCGCGGACGCGAGCCGGATTCAATCGGCGGCGCCGGCTCCCGCGCATCGGCCCAGCACATTGCGCGCTCCCGCGTAATGCCGCTTGTAATAACTTTCGTCGAGGCGCGACACGATCACTCCGCGGGACGTGGAACTGTGGATAAAGGACGCTCCGCCGATCGCGATTCCCACGTGCGTGATGCCGCGGCCCGCCGTATTGCGAAAAAAGACGAGGTCGCCCGGACAGATGTCGCGCATGGCAACCGCCTTGCCTTTTGCGAACATGTCGGCCGCGATGCGCGGGAGTTTGATGCCCGAGCGGCCGAACACACGGTATACCAGTCCTGAACAGTCCGTGCCGCTCTTGTCGCCGCCGCCCCCCCGGTACGGAGTACCGAGCCACGCTTTCGCCTCCTTGACTATCGCGCGGCGGGATGGGGTCAGATTCCCGGTCTCCCGCTCGGATTCAACGGCGCGCTTCGACGTTCCGCAGCCGCCGATTACAAACGCCGACAAGGCGATGAAAAACGCCGCGCTTTTCCCGGCGCCGGACAAACTCAACATTTCCGCGCACCTGCCGGACAGCCGTAAAAGATCCGTTTCAGAATTCTTCCGCTCTTCCGCCTGGCCACATGCTCGCGTCGCATCGTTGCAACGTTGTCACGTTGTTACGCCGCTACTTCGCCGGAATCTTCCCCAGCAAACGCCATATCCATCCATGCAACCGGTGCGGAAAGGGGGCGTCCTTGAGGAACATAAAAGGACAGAATCCGGGGATCAGGTTCATGCCGAGTTCACTGGCGGCGGCGATCGCATCCGCGGGCACTTCTTTCTCGCCCATCACACCGTAAACCCAGACGTCCTTTATTCCTCGCCCGGCGCAGGAACGGAGGGTTTCCGTCACCTCGCCCTTCGGGAGCAGCAGCAGCGCCGCGTCGATACCCTGCGGCAATTCCGACACCGATTTGAAGCATGCGGCCCCGTCGATCGAATCCGTGTTTGGATTGACCGGGGATACCTCTATGCTTCTTTTGCGGAACTCCTTGTAGAGCATGCGGCTGAAATGCTTTGGATCGCGTGAAAGTCCGATGAATGCGATATGCTTCCTGGAAAGGAAATCGTCGATGCTGGATAGTGAAACCATGGTTTTCTCTTCGCCTGTGATTCGATCCGTTCCGGCGGACGCCTGACGCGTCCTCCGGCGCAATATACGTCCGCGCAGACTTTCGCTGAACAGGAAGAACTTGTCCCTTACTGTGCGCTGCGCCGCCGATGCGCATGATTCATTTCGCCGGCGGCAAGGTTCCATTTGGAACGGCATCCAGGGAATCGGTACTTTTATCCTCATGCAATGCCGGGGAAGCGCCTCGATCGTTTGACAATAAAATGACCACAAGGCTATCTCGCTTCAACAGGGTGTCCATCGCAGTTGCCGCGGCAATGCTCCTGGCGTCATGCGCAGCGTCGCTCAACTGGCGATATGAGCATGATTCTCCTCTGATGGTTTATACCGGATGGTTGATCGAGCAGGGGATGGTGCCGTACCGCGACTTTTTCGACATGAACCTGCCCGGTACTTACTTTGTCATGTGGGCGATGGGAACCGTCTTCGGTTGGAATGATCTGGGATTCCGCATATTCGACCTCTTGTGTCTGGCGAGCATCGGATTTTCTACCTATTTATGGATGCGGCGTATCGGGAAACTGTCCGCTTTTACGGCCGCCGCCGCTTTTTCAATCTGGTACCTGTCCCATGGACCCGTGATGAGTTTGCAGCGGGAGTACCTGGCATTGGTCCCGTTCGTATGGATGCTGGCGATCGCTACCGGTGGAATCCGTTTCAGACACATTTTACCGTATCTGTCGGTCGGTTTTTTAACCGCGTCGACCATCTTGATCAAACCGCAGTTTCTGCTCTTGTGTTTGCCCCTCCTGGTAATTCAAGGCGCCGAGGGCGGCAAAACCATGGCTGTGCGCTATCGCGTCGCGTCCCTGACCGCAGGCGTATCCATACCGCTCGTGGCCGCTTTCTGTTATCTTCTGTGGACCGGAAGCCTGCGCCCGTTTCTCGACATCGCGTTGAACTATTGGCCGCTCTATACGCACATGAGCGGGAGTCATCAGCCGATCGGCGGCCTTGCGCGCCTGAGTTACGTCCTGTCCTCGACCCGGGTCGGATTGGACACCTTCCTGCTGCCGATGGCCGTCACCGGCCTGTGTATTTTGCGCGGAATTGAGCGGCAAAAACGGCTTTCATGGCTCTTATTCAGTCTACTGGCGGCGGGAGCATTATACCCTGCCGCGGCGGGTCAGTTTTGGACTTACCATTGGATACCCTTTTCATACATCGCGTTGTGCTCGGCTTCGTTCACGGTTTCGCGGCTTTCACCCGAAAACCGCGGCTCCAGGAACTACGCTCCGCTCGCCGTGGTCTTTCTGCTCTGGTTGCTGTCCTTTTACCCGGGCGTATGGACGAATGGCAACGCAGGAGACACGCGGCTGAAGGCCGGTGTGCCGGATGACGTGCATAATTTCCTTTCGTCCCGCATCAAGCCGGGTGATTCCGTCCAACCGCTCGACTGGACGGGAGGAGCAGTACACGGCATGTTGATGTCAAGAGCGCCGCTTGCGACGAGGTTCATGTATGACTTCCATTTTTATCATCATGTCGGCGATCCATATATACGGGCGCTGCGCCGTGAGTTCATAAACGAACTCGGATCGAAGAGACCGAGATTCATAATTGAAGTGCTTCAGAATAAACCATCGCCCGCCGGACCGGACACGTCTGGAGAGTTCCCCGAATTGAGATCGTTTCTCGAAAAGCACTATAAAGCGGTGCGGGAATCGAGTAATTACAGGATTTTTGAAAGAGTCCCGGACTATTGATGAGGGGCTGGGTGCGGCGGCGCAGCGGCAGAGTACCTGCTATTCGTATTAGGAAACAGCAGCCGTGCGAGCTGTTTCATTTGCATCCACCGGTAATTTCCGGACAACGGGTAGGATGGCATAAAGGATTGTGCCATGGGATCTTCAGCGTACGATCCTCCTGGGATTCCGATCAATCTTCTTTTTCGCTCCTCGAGTAGGACTCGAACCTACAACCCTGCGGTTAACAGCCGCATGCTCTACCGATTGAGCTATCGAGGAATATTTCCGCGGTAAAAATCGCACTTTTCCGGTAAAGAAGCAAATTGCCGTGTCCTGATTGCTTCATATCCATCCGATCTCCGGTGGCCGCGGACAAGGCGGGCATCGCGCGGTGACTGAGCGGAAGCAGGCGATTCGAACGTCCGTCATAACGCCGGGCGGAGAGGGGTCCGTTCCAAACGGCCGGACGTATCCGCGCATGTTATGGAAGAAACGCATGTTGCGTATTTTAAGGCGCCGTTTCGACGGAACTGATGTACGGTGATCCCATGAATGCACGGCTTCTCTATATGACCTCGACCGTTTCACGCAGCGGTCCGACCAGGCAGCTGATACAGTTGCTGCGTCACCTGGATCGCTCGCGTTTCACCGCCGAGGTCCTTACACTGTCGCCTGAACCGGCCGACTCATTGCTCGACGAGTTCCGCGCCATGGATATCGAGGTCAAGAGTCTGGATCTGTCGCGCCCGGGCCTGCTGCTGCGCGGCGCCCGCGCTTTGCGTGACGGTGTGAAGAGGGCGCGGCCCGATCTGATACATACGCACGGCATACGCTCGGATCTGGCCGTATTGAAATACCGTCTCTCGAAGCTGCATGTCGCCACGGTCCACAACTATCCGTTCGAAGATTATCCGCGCACATACGGGCGAGTGTTCGGGACGCTGATGGCGCGCCGGCACATCGCCGCTTTCCGCCGCATACCTTGCAGGGTGGCGGTCTCAGCCGCGCTTTCGGAGCGGCTGAGGGAGAGGCACGGCCTCGATGCTCTCGTGATCCGCAACGGCATCGACACCGAGCAATTCCGGCCCGCTCCGGTGGAGGAGAAAGCCGGATTGAAGCGCGACCTCGGTTTCGATCCATCCAAATTCCTCGTTTTGTACGCCGGGGTGCTGATTCCTCTGAAGAACCCGCTGTTTCTAATACGCTCATTCATCGATGCGCGCATCCCTGATGCGATCCTGGCGCTGATCGGAGGCGGCACGCTAGCTGAAGAATGTCGGCGGGCCGCTCATCCTTCCGTCATCGTGCGCGATACGGTGAAGGATATCGACCGGTACTACAGAGCGGCGGACCTTTTCGTGTCGGCGTCCCTGTCGGAAGGAATGCCCATGGCCGTGCTGGAGGCGATGGCGTCGGGCCTGCCGGTTCTGCTCTCCGATATCCCTCCGCATAGAGAGGCGCTGAGGAATGCATCCGCGGCCGGCCTGCTCTTCGAGCCGACTTCCGCGGAGGCCTGCATCGCGCAATTGCGAAGTCTGTCAGCCGAAGCGCCCGACGTCATGGCGGCTCGCGGCGGCGCCGCCCGCGCGTCGGCCGAAAACGACTTCAGCGCGCGGCGCATGAGCGCCGAATATCAGGGGCTTTACGATCTGATGCTCGATATGAGGGACTGAGGAAGCGGCGCCGCGCTCTATCGAAAACACGCGGCGTGCTTCGACCGGCGTCCATTGTTTCTAATTGCTGATGGCAAGTATGCTTTCGGTGCTCGTCAGCGCGCATATTGCGCCTGGACGCACGCGCGAGCTCCTGTGCATGTCTTCACGAGGACGCCGGCATGTTGTCGCGAGTGGCTGTGCGAGCCTCCGCGAGGAAGCCGGCAAGTTTGCGCGAGTGGCTGTGCATGTGTGCTTCGAGTGTTCGTCAGCGGGCATAAAGTGCCGGGAAGCGTGCGCGAGTGCCTGTGCATGTGTGCTTCGAGTGTTCGTCAGCGGGCATAAAGTACCGGGAAGCATGCGCGAGTGGCTGTGCAGGTCGTCACGAGGACGGTTGCATGTTGTCACGAGTGCCTGAGCAAGTTGCCGCGAGGACGCCTGCGAGTGAGCAAAAG
>CAYLZD010000060.1:0-13911 GCA_964388275.1 uncultured Chromatiales bacterium | reverse complement strand
TCCCTACTCCCTACTCCCTACTCCCCACTCCCCACCCCATGCCCCGCCTCCTCCACATCTCCCACGTCCCTCCCTTCCCCGGCACGGCCGGACAGCAGCAGCGGGTCAAGAACAAGCTCCTGGCACTGCGGCCGCATTTTCACCTGACGACGCTGACATTGGCGCCGGAGCGTGAGCTTCCGGACATGGAGAAACAATGGAGCGCTTTCGTGGACGAGGCGATTGTGCTGCCATCGGTTTATCTCTCATCCCGGGCCGCAACAATGGCTCATCAGGCCGCGGCGTTGCTGTACGAAAAAATCACGGGCCTGAAACGATCCAATTACAGGATCGGGAAGGTGGAATTAACCGCGCGGCGGATTGAAAGAGCATTGCGGGGCAGGCGCTTCGATATCGTGCTTTACGAATACTGGCACGCACACGAGAGCACATCGTACTTCCGAAAAGCCGGTATCCCTACCGTGCTTGATATGCATGACGTGTTGTGGCGTTCACTCGAAAGGCAGTTGGGGGGCAAGCCCGGCGCAGCTGGAAGAATCCGCAGATACAGGCGGCGGGAAGAAGGGGCCTGGGAAGACTTCGACCTGATTCTGGCCATCAACGAAGGCGAAGCGGAGTACGTCGGCGGACTGATGCCTGCGAAGGACATCATCACGGTTCAGATGGGAAGCGAGCTGCGGGACTGGCCTTTCGGATGGAAGCCGTCCACGCCTCCTCGTTTCGCCTTCTACGGCGGGCTGGGTTCCCAGGTAAACCAGGACGGCGTGCTGAGATGCGTCCGCGAAATAATGCCCCTGATCTGGAAAACACTGCCGGAAGCCGGGTTCTGGGCTGTCGGTTCGCATCCGCCGCCTGCGCTGAAGGCGCTCGAGAGCGATTCCAGGATCAGAGTCACCGGCTTCGTCGAAGACGCCGCCGCTCTCCTTTCCACGATGACTTGCGTGCTTTGTCCATGGGAAGGGAAGTACGGTTTCAGAAGCCGTCTGATAGAAGTGATGGCGCTCGGCGTTCCCGTTGTCGCCTCCCCGGACGCGGCGTGGGGAATGGGGATGGCGGAAAATGAAGGGATAATCTACGCTTCGGACGATGCGGCCTTCGCTGAGCTATCCTTGAAGCTGGCCGGCGATAAGGCATTCGCCCACGAACAGAGCAAGGCAGCAAGGACTCAGATGGAACGGAAGTATTCATTCGAAGCCACTTACGGCCGGCTGCCCGGAATGCTGCTCGAATACCTTTCGACGCGCTCCGCGGAGAATGAGGATAAGGCCGCCGCGGGGATTCACCGGGCGTGACGGGCTGATGAAACTGCTGGTGATTTCACACAAGCACTGCTGGCCGAGCGCCGTGTCGCCGTCCGGTTGGGCCAGTTACGGAGGATTTCCCGCTCAGATGGACGCCCTCTCGCGGCTTTTCGATTCGACGGTGCTGTTCGTCGCTTTGCGCGAGGCGGCGGCCGGAGAAGGAGAAATTCCCTTGACCGGCCGGGAGCTCAGGGTCAAAGCGTTGCCGGGTCCGCGAGGCACGGGTGTGCTGCGCAAGCTGGCCTTTCCATTCTGGCTGCTCCGCTCATTGCCCTGTCTGCTTGGTGAAATCCGCCGGGCCGACGCCGTGCACACGCCCGTGCCGGGCGATATGGGTACTATCGGAATGCTGCTCGCCCGGCTGTTGCGCAAACCCCTGTACGTGAGACATTGCGGCGACTGGATGCATCCGAGATCCGTGATGGAAAGAATTCTGCGCCGCACACTGGAATGGATCGCCGGCGGGGAAAGTATCGTGCTGGCTACGGGCGGGGCCGGCGGCAGGCCGTCGACCCGCAATCCCGACATTGCTTGGATTTTCTCCACCACCGTATCGAAGTCCGATGTGGAGAACGTTGCCGTGAACAGGCAGGCGCCTTCTCCGTCTTCCTGCCGCCTCGCGATTGCCGGCCGTATGGACGAAAGCAAGGGTATCGACATCGCCATCCGGGCTGTGCGCGAACTGCGCGGCGACTTGCCCGGCATCTCGCTGGATGTAATGGGAGGCGGATCGATAATCCGGGACCTGAAAAAACTCGCAGAGACGCTCGGCATCGGATCCGTCGTGAGATTTCACGGCAGAGTGACTCGTGAGCGCCTGATGGACATTCTGCGGAAGTCCGACATATTCGTCTTTCCGACGGCTACCGAAGGATTTCCCAAAGTGGTGATAGAAGCCATGTCCTGCGGCCTCCCCGTGATCACAACGCCGGTATCAGTACTGCCCATGCTCGTTTCCGAGGCCGGACTGCTGATAGGCGAACGCACTCCTCCGGCGGTGGCGGACGCGGTGAGGGAAATGCTCTCAAATCCGGACCGCTATCTCTCTTTTACAGCCGCGGCGATGCGGACGGCCTCGAGGTATACGGTGGAATCATGGCTTGAAGCGCTCGATGCGCATTTCTCGAAATCATGGGCCGAAAGAGATTATCATGCCCCTGCCTGAAGGATTGCATGTCGGATTCATAGCGGGCACTCTGGGGCAGGGAGGCGCGGAGAAGCAGCTGTATTACATGATGCGCGTCCTCAAGGGCATGGGTGTCGAGGCGACCGCTTTCACGCTGACCAGGGAGGAATACTGGGAAGGCCGGCTTATCGACGAGGGGCTACAGGTTGTTTACATCGGTGAATCCGCGTCCAGGTTGACCCGTCTTGTCACAGTTATCAGAGCGCTGCGCTCAGCGGGATGCAATATCGTGCAGAGCGGCCATTTCTTCGCGAACATCTATGCGGCGATGGCGGGGCGCATACTCGGCATACCCTCGATCGGCGCAGTTCGCAACAACGTTTACGATGAAATGCGGCAACTCGGACGTATACTGGGCCGGAGCAGCATACGCCGGCCGGATGCGCTGGCGGCCAATTCGCTCGCCGCGCTCGAAACTCTCAGGGGAATGAATATTCCTGAAAAGAGGTTGTATTATCTCCCCAACATAATCGACGCGCAAAGGTATTCATTGCGGCGCAGAACCGACGACGGCGTATTCCGCGCCATCTTCGTCGGGCGGCTCTATCCACAGAAGCGCCCTGAACGCTTCCTTCACATTCTTGCAGCGCTGGAACATCGATATCGGGGCAAAATACAAGGCGAGATTTACGGCGACGGTCCTTTGCGGGGGGGGCTGGAGAGTCTGGCTGCCGAGATGAAGATTTCCAATCTAATTCATTTCAAAGGTTCGGTGCCGCCGGGCCCGCACATATACGAACAGGCGGATGTGCTGCTGCTGACCTCTACGCATGAAGGCACTCCGAACGTCATTTTGGAAGCCATGGCCTGCGGCGTTCCGGTGATTGCATCGGCTGTCGGAGGCGTTCCCGAGCTGCTTGACGGCAGCGGCGGCATAGCCGTCCCGCCCGGCGACCTCGATGCGTTCATCACAGCCGTTTGCAACTTCGCCGGAGACCCGGCGCTCCGCGATCGGGTGCGGCATAGGAGCCGCGAAAAAGTGCTGCACAGGCACACGGATGAAGCGCTGAGGGAAAAACTGCTTCTGCTGTATTCGACGCTGCCGGGAACCGCTTGAACCGGTTTCAACACAGAGAATCGGCGCGATCTTCAACAATGGAATGCGGCGAAAATGTGTTTGTTTTTCGAGACCGGCAAATTGATTCTTATATGCCTTATCATAGCATCTGGAATTTCGGTGTGAAAAATATGCGATGTTTATCTCCGTCCGGATTTTAATATATGACGGCACAGACTCGAATTAAAAAGATATTCGCTGCAACACACGAGACGACCGTTGCATCGCTTTCATACCGGTCCGTACTTGTGCTCATATTGGCACATCTCGCCATAGGCATGATCATAAGAGAGAGCTCCGCGGCTGCGACTATTCATGCTTTGGGAGTAGCCGCGGCTGCAGTTTACGTTCTGGCTAATGCGAGATCACTGGATCGATTTCTTATTGTTACGGCATACGCCATGGGATCCAGCGTGTTGTGGCGCGTGGGCAAGGCGGGCGTTCTCTGGTTTCTTCCAGAGTACCTGACGCTGCTTATCGTTGTGGCCGGCATCTGGAAGTTAAACACGAGTGGCCGTGGAGTCAACGGCATGATAATGTTCATGTTGCTTTTATTGCCTTCGACTTTTCTGACCATAATACTTGAACCAATAGGTGTCGCTAGAGACATGATAGCTTTCAATCTTCTGCCTCTTCTCGTGTTTTCGGTCCTGATCACCACGTTATCCCGAATGCCTGTACATGTAGAAACGCTCAGGCAATTCCTTTTTTATTCGGTCTTGCCGGTACTTTCCTTGTGGGTTCTGTCGGCATTCAATGTATTTATTGTAGGTACTCACTATGGTGCTTCTTCTAACGCGGAAGCAGCAGGGGGGTTCGCCCCTAACCAGGTATCGAATGCCTTCTCTTTCGGCGCGGTAGCCCTGACGATACTGCTCGTTTTGCCGGGGAGCAACCGTCGATTTGCCGTTCCATTCATTGTTGCAGCTCTTCTTCTCGTGGTTCAAAGTGTAATGACATTCAGCAGGGGGGGGTTGTACAATGTACTGGTATTCCTCGTTTTTTTCATCCCGTTTTTTCTTCAACAGAGAGGACAGCGGTTACGCTTTTTCTTGCTGATGGCCGTGTTGGTCTTCATAAGTTTTTCGTATATCGCGCCCGCCTTGGATGATTACACGGAAGGCCAACTCGAGCGGCGGTATGAAAAGGAAGGCACATCCAGCCGGGATATTCTAATACTTCAAGATTTGGATATGTTCATCGAGAATCCTCTGCTCGGCGTCGGACCGGGGAGGGGTCGGGCTCACAGGTTCTATAGTACGAGAGGAACAGCGCAGGCGCATACGGAATTCTCGCGCCTGCTTGCGGAGCACGGGATATTCGGGGCGGCGGCGATGCTGATGCTCCTGTTCACATTCTACGGCGTTTTCCGCCGTGCTTCCACGAAATGGCAGAAAAGCATAATCGCGGGCTCGGTGGGATGGATCCTGGTCATGCTCATGCACTCCGCAACCAGGATACCCATGTTCATTCTTCTGGGCGCTGTGGCGACAATGACCGCGTATCTGCATACGGAGGAAGGAGAGCAGGCCGCTTCGGCGCCGAGCGTCTCAACTGAAAAAGGTTATCCTGCCGGCCGTCCTATCGGTTCGGCGGCACAAGCCCGGGCCGGCGGTATTCGGAATTGAACTGCATCAGAAAACATACGAACACACGCGCAAGTCCGGCTCGAGTTTGAAAGTACTGCTCATCAATCAATACGCCGGAGCACCGGGTTACGGCATGGAATACCGCCCGCATTCCTTCGCCCGCGCCTGGTCGGATGCAGGCCATGAGGCCACCGTAGTAGCCGGGAGTTTCTCGCATGTCCGACAGCGGCAGCCGCAAATATCCGCGGCAATCGCGGAGGAATTTGTCGAAGGCGTCAGATTCCTTTGGTTGCGGACCCCGGAGTACGCGGGAAACGGCGCGGCGCGCGCGCGAAACATTCTGACTTTCGCGGGACGCCTGACCGCCGCCGCCGCCGGCCTGGCGAAGCAGGAACGGCCCGATGTTGTGATCGCGTCTTCCACACATCCCCTCGATATCGCGGGCGCCGCGAGAATGGCGCGGCTTGCTTCCGCGCGGCTGATTTACGAGGTGCACGATCTTTGGCCTCTGACTCCGATGGAAGTCGGCGGCATGTCGCCTCGTCATCCCTTCATCCGCTTGCTGCAATGGGCCGAGGATTATGCCTGCCGCCGGGCCGACCTCATAGTCTCCATGCTTCCCTGCGCCGAAGCTCATTTCCTGGAACATGGAATGAAGCCCGGACGCTTCCTGCATATCCCGAACGGGATAGATCCGGTCGATTTCATCGTGCCGGATCCGATGCCGCCCGCGCAAGTGGAGCAAATTCAGAGCTTCGCTTCGCGATATGGTTTTGTTGTCGGGTACGCCGGAGCGCACGGTCCGGCCAACGCGTTGACCACTGTGCTCGACGCAGCCGCTCTCCTGAAAGGCAGCGGCGCCGCTTTCGTCCTTGCCGGGCAAGGGCAGGAAAAACAAGCGCTGATGGACAGGGTCCGTGACGAAGGTCTCGACAACGTGCTGTTCGTTTCTCCGCTGCCGCGGCGCTCGGTTCCTTCCCTGCTCGAAGCGATGGACGCGCTGTACATCGGTCTCGCGCCATCACCGCTTTTCCGCTTCGGAATCAGCCCGAATAAACTCATGGATTACATGATGGCGGCCAAGCCGGTGATACAGGCGGTTGACGCGGGCAACGACATGGTGGCGGCCGCCGGCTGCGGCATCACCATAAAACCCGGCAATCCGCGGGCCCTCGCGGAGGCCGTGCTCCGGATGATGTCGATGACGCCGGAAAGCAGGGCCGGGATGGGCGGGCGCGGACGCGTCTATGTGACGGAACACCATGACCAAAAGACACTGGCAGGGATTTTTCTCGACGCTATGCTCGAGCTGACGCTTGGAAATACGAAGGGAAACCGGACGTTATGAAAGATATGTGGAAAGCAGGCGGCACATGCGCATTCTGACGGCTGTCGGCGCGAGGCCGCAATTCATCAAGGCCGCTCCCGTCAACCTCGCGTTGCAGGCCGCCGGGCACGAGGACGTCATCGTTCACAGCGGACAGCATTACGACGACTCGATGTCCGAAGTGTTTTTCCGGGAATTGGGAATTCCCGCGCCGCAGCGGAATCTGAATGCCGGTTCCGGTTCGCATGCCGAGCAAACAGCCGCGATGCTCGTCGGCTATGAAAAGGCGATACTGGATTATTCACCGGACCTCGTGCTCGTGCACGGGGATACCAATTCCACCCTGGCGGCTGCTCTCGCCGCCTGCAAACTCGGAGTCGCGCTCGCTCACAACGAAGCGGGGCTGCGGTCCTTCAACAAGTCCATGCCGGAGGAATACAACCGGCTGTTGACCGATCATTGCTCCGACCTGCTATTCTGTCCGACGTATTCCGCTTCGCTCCGTTTGCAGCGGGAAGGCATCTCGGCCGGCGTTTACGTCGTGGGCGATGTGATGGCCGATACGGCGCGCATATTTTCGGACGCGGCGGCCGGCAGGGACATACCGCAATCCTTCGGGCTCACGCCGGGCGCGTACGCGCTGGCGACTCTTCATCGCGCCTACACGATAGACGATGCGGCCAGGGTCCGCAGGGCCCTGCAAGCTCTCGGCCGCATCGGGCTGCCTGTGCTTCTGCCCTTGCATCCCCGCATGCGCGCGCGCATGGAAAAGGAGGAACTGATCGTGCCGCGGCAGCTTGTGCTGACCGATCCTCTCGGGTATCTGGACATGACCGCGGCCCTCAAGAGCGCCCATATGGTTTTCACCGACAGCGGAGGCCTGCAGAAGGAGGCATACATACACGGAGTACCGTGTGTTACCCTGCGGCCCGAAACCGAGTGGACGGAAACAGTGGAAGCTGGTTGGAACAGGATCGTCGACTTGGACGAAGCTCTGATAGCCGAGGCGGCTGCTTGCCGTTGGTGGCCTGCGGAACGCCCAGAATTGTTCGGAGACGGACACGCCGCGGAACGCATACTCGAACACATCACCGTTTTCAGGAAATCGCAATAATAAAATATTCAACATTGTTCTCACACGCGATCTGCTCGAGGATAGGATCAGATGAATAAATTGAAGCGGGCCATTCTTACCGCGTTCGACCGTATGCCGGGCACGGATGTCCTGTGCCGTCTGATCCGTCCCTTCAATCCGTCCCGGAGGGTCACCCGGGCGCTCGAATTCAAGGGACAAGTCACGGTGCGGCTGCAGCCCGGCAGGCCTTTCCGTATCGTCACCGGCGCAAGCGACTTATTCTGGAAAGGCCTGGACGGTTACAGCGACCGGCATTCTCTGCGGCTGTGGAGCAGGCTGTGCGGCGGCGGCGGAGTCGTCTTCGATGTCGGCGCTCACAAGGGTCTTTTTTCACTCGCGGCCGCTTCCTCCAATCCGCGCCTGAAAGTCTACGCCTTCGAACCCTTGCCGGGCAATTACTCCAATCTTCGGCGCAATGTGGACGCGAACGGTTTTTCGGCGATTGTCTGCAGCATGGAAGCCGTTTCCGACAGTACCGGTGAAGCGGAACTCAACTTCGACGACGAGGAGGGCTCGATCGCGATGCTGAACGGAAGGCAAATGCGACGTTCCGTGACGGTTCCAGTCGTCACACTCGAAGAAGTCATTAGCAGGCATCGGCTCGAAAGATTGGACGCCGTCAAGATAGACGTGGAGGGTCATGAACCGCATGTGCTGCGAGGACTCGGACCATATTTGCATAAACTGCGGCCGTTCATAATCGCGGAGATTCTGAACGACTGGATCGGTTCGGCCGTCCATGAAGTTATCGGCGGCGGTTATGCCTATTATTGGATAAATGAAGAAGGAGCGTTAATAGAGCGCGAGACACTGCGGCGGATTTCCGATAAATACACCGACTACTTGTTGTGTCCATGCGATAAACGCTCGTCATTGGAAGACTTTCCTGACTGAATTCAGAACGTCAGAGTCCGGCGGCATCAGGAGTCCTATGTGTATTCAAATCAACAAATCATGGAAATGAGAGAAAAACAATCGGTACTTGACGACATCCCATACTTCATCGAGTGGGGTCAACACGGCTGGACAAAGCTGTTCACGGACGCTTTGAACAATGAGATCGGCACGGATCTGGCAGGCAAACGTGTGCTCGAAATCGGTTCGAGATTCGCACGGATTTCCTCGCTGTTTGCTCTGCTCGGAGCAGAGGTCTGGGCTTGCGACACGGGCCTGGGGTACAGAGAAAAGGCGGCGGAGGAATTGAAGAAATGGAAGCTGGAAAACCGTGTCCACCTGTTGTACGGCCGGAAGGCCGATATGGCGGAGGTGGCTGACGGAAGCATGGACCTCGCGTTCACGAAAAGTGTGCTCGTGCTGATCAAGGATTTGCCGGGGATGCTACAGCTGATCTCGAGTAAACTCAAACCGGGGGGAAAAGTCGTGTTCATGGAGAACGCGTATGGTAACGGCTTATATAATTCGCTTCGCGCCTTCAAGCACAGGAAAATTCAGGGATTTAAACGCACGAGATATTTCACGCAAAAGGAGATAGATCTGATCGGCAGCATCTTCCCGGCGGTCAAGGTCAGGCGCAGCTGGTTCCCGCCCGTGTATCTTTTTGTAGGAAGCAAACCGTTTCCTTCAGGTATCTAATCGTGAGCAATTACAGCGATTCAGCGAAACAAGGTTCCTCGGAAGCGCTCCGCAAACAGGCGCTTCCCGGTCCGATCCCGGACAAAGATGTGCTGCGCGGACTCAGGTTGATTGTGTTCGACTTCGACGGCGTGATGACCGACAACACTGTCATCGTTTTCCAGGACGGAACGGAAGCCGTGACCTGCTCGCGGGAAGACGGTATGGGGATCACCTTGCTGCGCGAAACAGGCATGGATATGCTCGTGCTGTCGTCGGAACGCAATCCCGTGGTGCGGGCGCGCTGCGAAAAGCTGAAATTGCCATGTCTGCACGACGTGCGCGATAAACTGCCGGCGCTTCAGGAATACGCCGGCAGCAGGCGGCTTTCGGCCGGTCAGGTGGCTTATATGGGAAACGATCTCAACGATGCGGCCTGCATGCGATGGTGCGGCTTTCCGGTGGCCGTTGCGGACGCGATTCCTGAAATCTTAAGAATTGCGGTGTATGTGACCTCGCGTCCGGGCGGAAGAGGCGCCGTGCGGGAATTTGCCGATCTGCTGCTGGCAGCGCGCCTGGATGCCGCGGATGGCGCTTGATCACCGGCCGGCTCGGAACAGTGGTCCGATTGTGAAAATATTATGGGAGTAATCATTCATGTGCGGTTTCCTGGGGATAATACTCAAAGCTTCTGATGCAAAGCCCGATGTGGAATTGGGCCGCGAAATGTTGAACACGCTCAGGCACAGGGGGCCTGACGGCGAAGGCATATGGTCGGAGGGAAATGCGTTTCTGGGTCATCGCCGGCTCAGCATCATAGACACCGGGGAGGGCGGACGCCAGCCTTATCTCTCGGAGTCCGGAAATGTGATAGTGGTTTTCAATGGAGAGATTTACAACTACCGGGACCTCAGAAAAGACCTGCTCCGCCGCGGCCATCGTTTCATCGGACAATCGGACGGCGAGGTGCTGCCTCATCTCTACGAGGATTACGGCCCGGGTTTCGTGAGCTTGCTTCGCGGAATGTATTCGCTGGCGGTCTTCGATGTGATACGAAACAGATTGTTCCTCGTCAGAGACCGTGTCGGAATAAAACCCTTGTATTATTCCCGCACAAGCGACGCCATTCTGTTCGGAAGCGAGATAAAGTCCCTTCTGCGCCATCCCTCGGTGTCGCGTGAAGTTGATTATCAAGCCGTTCACGATTACCTGACATTGGCCTTCATTCAGGAACCGGCGACCGGCTTCAAGTCGGTCGCGAGCCTGCTTCCCGGCCATGTCCTGAGGTACGAGGCGGGAGAAGTGAAAATCACGCGGCACTGGAGTTATTCACCCGGCAGGGATGGCGCAAGAGTCGGCGACGATGAATTGCGGTCGGAATTGAACGAGGCGGTTTCCCTGCAGCTTCACGCCGATGTGCCGCTGGGCGCCATGCTCAGCGGCGGCGTGGATTCTTCCCTGGTGACCGCGGTCGCCTGTGCGTGTTCCGGGGAAACAGTCTCGAGTTATACCGTGCAATTCGAAGAGAAGGGATACGATGAATCCCTTTACGCCGCGGCGGTGGCCGAAGCCGTGGGCGCCAAGCACGCCGTTCTTCATATCGGAGAGGGATACTCCACAATCGAGGAAATGGATTTCATACTCGAGCATTTCGATCAACCTTTCGGAGATTCTTCGGCGATTCCCACTTACAGGATCTCGAGAGAGATGCGAGCGACAGTAAAAGTGGCCCTTTCCGGCGACGGCGGAGACGAGTTGTTTTACGGCTATCCCGACTTCGCATATCTTTCTACCGCTACGTCGTTCAAACCCCTGCTTTTTCTTCTGACTCCGGGGATGGTGAGCATGGCGTCCGGACTGATGAAACGATCGCACCCCGATGTAGTCCGCTACTTGAGCAGAGCGCAAAGATTCGGGAAAATGAGGCCCGAGCAAGTATTGGCCGACATGCGCTCGTACATCTCCGAGGCGGACAAGGCAGACGTGTATACGGATGATGGTAGATGCGCTTTTTACGGTGTCGATCCGACTTACAGGATTTTCTCGCCGTATGCGGAGCTTCTTTCGGACAGCCCCAAGGACGGACTCGGCTGTTACCTGCTGCAGAACAGCCTTCCCGGCGACATGCTGAAAAAAGTGGATATGATGAGCATGGCATCCGGCCTTGAAGTGCGTGTTCCGTTGCTCGACGAGCGAATCGTATGCTGTGCCGAAAGAATCCCGTCCCAGGCAAAGCACAGATTCGGCAAAGGCAAGCTTCCATTGAAAAATCAGCTTCAATTATTTGTGCCTGAACAGATTGTCACCAGAAGGAAACAGGGTTTCGGAATTCCATTCGATCGCTTTGTCAGAAGAGAACACCATGCATACGTGGACGACCTGCTCCGCGGACCGTCCTCGACCGTCGGCAGGATGTTCCGCCGGGCCTGGTTGGACGCTTTGATCGCAGGATTCGTGGGCGGGAATCCGAATACTCATGATATCAGCCGATTTAAAGTATATCAATTGATTTTCATGCTGCTTTCGCTTGAAATCTGGTTCAGGAGAAAGGTCCGTATTCATGCCGGATAGGCGCGGGTTACTATAGAGGTGGATTTTGCATGTGCTGGTCATAACCAGTGAGTGGCCCTCGGCCGGGCGGCCGGTTTCAGGGATATTCGTAAGGCGGCAGGTTGAATATCTCGAAAATAGCGGGATCAAAGTCACTGTGTTCGCATTCAGGGGCCGCGCGAATCCCTTTCGATATGTAAAAGCGTGGCTGTCCGTCAGAGGGCTTCTCCGCCGATCGGACTTCGACATCGTCCACGCTCAATTCGGCCAATCGGCCTTGGTGGCTTTGCCCGCCGGCCGTCCATTCGTGATAACATTCAGGGGCAGCGACCTTGCAGGTTATGTAGGCCGCAACGGGCGCTTGTCGGTTTCAGGACGGCTTCTGAGATCGTTGAGCAGAAGAGCCGCCGAATTTGCGGACGCGGTGGTGCTTGTCTCGACGTCACTTCGAAGTCATCTCGATCCGCGGATCGATCCGTTCATCATTCCGAGCGGAGTCGACACGAGCTTGTTCAAACCGCTCGACAGATCTTTATGTAGAAAAGAACTCGGATGGAGCGAAGAGGCATTCATATTGCTGTTTCTTTCTTCGAAAGATGATCCCATCAAAAGATTCGAGCTGGCCCGCCGGGCCGCCGAAATCGCGGGCAAATCGGCGCCTGTCACGCTCGAAACGGCATGGGGTATTCCTCAGGACAGGGTGCCGCTTTACATGAATGCGGCCGATGCGCTGGTGCTTACTTCGGTGAGCGAAGGTTCCCCGAACGTGGTGAAGGAAGCCGTCGCGTGCGGTTTGCCCGTGATAGCGGTTCCTGTGGGAGATGTAGTTGAGCGCCTGGCGGAAGTGCCCGGTTCAATTGTTTGTGAGAACGATAGTCCCGACTCGATCGCGGCCTCGATTATTCAACTGTATGACAATACGCGGATGAACGGAAGGCCCGCATTTGTTCCACAGGCAGTGGTGTCAGAGGAAACCTCCACCCGGCGTTTGATCGAGCTTTACCGGCAAATTCTCAATAAAAACATGGGAGCCGCGCCCGGTTTTACCGGCGACAAGAAAGATGGGCAATAAGGAACAAATTTCCGCGGAAGAGACTCAGCGCCTGGCTTCCGTTTACCGGTCTTACGGCGAGGCGGGGTTTGGGAGGAGTAAATGGAACCCGTCAAACCGGGGGAACGCCGCCATTGTACGCGAGAGAATGGATGTCCTCGCCGAGATGTTGAATAACATCGGGATCAAACTCGGCGATTCCGATATTCTTGAGATCGGCTGCGGTTCCGGAAACGTGATCGGAGATCTGATAACAGCGGGCGCCGATCCGGCACGAGTAACCGGAGTGGACCTGCTGGATGATAGGATATCCGAGGCGAAGCGTACTGTTCCCGGGGTGAATTTTAGAGTTGAAAATGCCGCGGCTCTGTCGTTTGAAGCGGAATCTATGGACCTTGTGGTATTCTTCACCGTTTTCAGTTCGATTCTGGACGAAGACATGCGTGTTGCAATAGCGCTTGAAGCGGACCGGGTGCTTCGCCCGGGAGGAGCGATTGTTTGGTGCGATTTCCGCATTGACAATCCCTTGAATCCGCACGTCCGCGGCATCAATAAAAAGATGATACGCTCTCTATTCCCGGACTACCGGCATACGATGCGCAGCATAACGCTCTTTCCGCAGCTCGCGCGCCGCCTGGGCCCGCTGACGCGCGTCCTCTACCCCGTGCTTGCGGCCGTTCCGATGCTGAGGACGCATTTGGTGGGAATTCTCGTAAAGGCGTAAAGGGGTGAAGACGTGAAGGAGTAAAGGGGTAAAGGCGTAAAGGAAAAACACCATGTGCGGCTCATACGCTGTGTCGACTTACCCCAGTGAGGATCTCAGGCGCCAGCACTCGACTTCGAATACCGCCCGCTTCGCGGGCTCACGTGTATCCTGCGGCACGTCCTGATCCCACGCCTGCGGCGTGGGCTGAAGAATGCCGTCCGCTTCGCGGGCTCAGCGGGAGCTAGCCCCTTCACGTCGTCGCACCTCGACAGGCTCGGGGTGACACAAGGTCGTCGCGCTTCGACCGCGCTCAGCGAGACACAAATCTCCCTTTACGTCTTCACGTCTTCACGCCTTTACGTCTTCACGTCTTCACGTCTTCACCCCTTCACCCCCATGCACATCCCCTTCTTCCGCTATGAATTCGATCCAGCAGC
>CAYLZD010000059.1:0-13942 GCA_964388275.1 uncultured Chromatiales bacterium | reverse complement strand
GAGGAAGCCGGCAGGTTTGCGCGAGTGCCTGTGCATGCGTGCTTCGAGAGTTCGCAGGCACGCAAAAAGTGCGGGTAATCATGCGCGAGTGGCTGTGCAGGTCGTCACGAGGACGGTTGCAAGTTGTCACGAGTGCCTGAGCAAGTTGCCGCGAGGACAACTGCGAGTGAGTAAAAGCCGCTTGTAAGCATGCATCAAGTGCCGTGCGAGCATGTATAAGTGCGGGCAAGTCCTCTTCCGGTGCTCGTCAGCGCGCTTTAAGTGCCGGTAAGCGGGCGCGAGTGGCCGTGCAGGTCGTCACGAGGACGCTTGTTAGTTGTCGCGAGTGGCTGTGCAGGTCGTCACGAAGGACGCCGCACGCGGCGGAAAAACAGTGCAAGCCGGTAAAAGGACTTATGCAAGTCGACACGAGGACACCTGCAAATTTGCGGGGAGGGCCTGGGACGTTGGACGTTGAACGTTGAACGTTGGCGTTTACGCGCAGCGCGGGCGGATCCGTCACTTTCGCCGACGCGGGCGTCTGAACAGAGCTGACAGAGGCGCCCAGAATTTAAGGAAGACGAAGTAACCCGACCTGGCAAGCGCAAGCGACAGCGGCGAAGCGAGCCGGTAGTCCTCGTAATAACGCATGTCGCTTTCGTAACGCATCCGGAGCATGTCGAGCGCGGCGTGGTGGGCCGCTATGCTCGCGCCGCTTTCGTGCAGCACAGTCACGTCGCCCCTGTAATAGCATCCCGCGCCCGCGGCGCGGAGACGTTCCGCCATCATGCTCTCTTCGCCGTAAAGGAAAGTCCGTTCATCGAAACCGCCGGCCAGCTCGAAGGCGGATTTGCGAAACAGCATGAAGCAGCCCATCAGCCGGTATACAAATCCGCTCCCTGCATTCTCGATGCGATCGCTCAGGAAATATGTGCCGGTGAACATGCGCAGCAGGGGAGCGATGAGGAGTGGTCCATACCGGGCGGCAGCGCTCTGGAAGCGGAAAGGCCCCTGGATGCGGCCGGTCTCGTCGACCACTTTCGGACCGATTACGCCGGCGGACGGCAGTTCCGCCAGTGTGTCGAGAAGAACCTCCAGACCGCCCGGAGTGTCCATGCGGACATCAGGCGCGGTCACGAGAAAGGCGTCATAGTCGGCGCCGGAAATCCCCAGTCGAAAGGCGAGATTGTGCGCGCGCGCATAACCGAGATTGCCGGCCGGCGACACGTATAGCATCCTCGCGGGCGCCGGAAACGTCGCGGCGCTCGGATCAGGGCTTTCTGAATCGGAAATATCCTCATCGATGAAATGCGCGGAGCAATCGCAGGCGGCCGCGGTGGATAGCAGCCGGCGCTTTTCCTCGTCGCTGTAGCGCATGAAATTGTCCACGATGACGATGCCGGTGTCGATGGAAGCCGCGCGGGCGGCGGCGAGGAGGCATTGCGCCGCCGCGAGCGCGCGCTCGAAGCCGCCGTAGGTGACAATAGAGACGAGGAGGGACTTCCTTATTGTCCCGACAGGTCCGCCTTCCGAATTCATGCGTCTGTCATCAACGCGCGACGACCATTTTTCTGAAGACCGAGGATCCCCCCGCGTCGATCCGTACTATGTACGCTCCCGGGCGAAGAAGGGCGGACGCCAGTTTCAGATGGTGGACACCCGCTTCGAGGCGCGCATCCAGCGACACATCGGCTGAACGGCCGAGCGCGTCAATAACCTCCGCCCTCACGCGAGCCGCCTCGGGCAGATCGAGCCTCAGAAAGGCCGTGCCGTGGGCCGGGCTCGGGTATGCCTCTCCTGCGGAAAACACGCCGGGAAGCGAATTCCGTACGGAGGTCTGGTGAAGCAGATGAGCTTCCTGCGCGTTGACTATCCGGCGCTTCGTGACATCAGTATCATGATAGCTGACAAAGGCTATCACGCCGACGTCGGCTTCCTTCCAGTTATCAGGTATGGAATAAAGGAACGTTTTATCCCACGCGGATCCCGCCTGTATGCCGCCGGGGATTTGCACTCCCCAAGCGCCCGTCAAAGACGCGCGCAACACATGCCTGTGCACGAAACCGACTATCGGATTGGATTCGCCGTAGTAAGGGTGGTCGGGGTAGCTGGAATTGTTGCTGTAGGAATTGTTCTGATCCCAGCCCCTGCCCGCGCCGCTGATCCTGTCTTCGACGAGAAACACATTCAAGCGGGCGTCGCCGGGATACAGGAAATCGTCGAAGCGCACCGTCACTTTCACATCAGCCGTTCTGTCCGACGGATTGAACGCGGGTTCGATGAGCAGTGACAGCGGTGTCTCGAGCGCTTCCTGCTGCTGTGCGCGATTCAGCCACGCGCCGCCTGTGCGGTTTATCGGCACCTTAACCTGTCCGGGGAACAGCGTGCGGTCTATCATCGCCTGCGGATAAGAAGGAGAAAAAGCGGATGCAATTTCCGCTCCCTCCGGAACTATCATCGAGTCCACGCCGCCTGCGTGTATTGCCAGCAGAACGGCGCCCGGCATCGCGCTCTCAATCAGCTGCATCTGCACGGCGCCGTCGGGACACCAGCCGCACCAGGCGCCGGTGAATTCCTCGATCAGCGGGCGTTTCACCCCGGTGTTGCCGAGTTGAGTGAAAACGCGCGCGGTGATCACGTCATTGTCCGGATTCGTATCCGTACCGCCGCCGTTGACGTTGCCGATGCTCAACCGCACATCATGGAAACGACCGGCTTCCGTCGGCGTCCATGGCATTGAATGCATGAAATTGTACGTCCCGTTGGAGGGGATATCCAAGCCGTTGAACGAATCGGTAACTTCGGCGCCGCCGTCAACGCTGTACGAAAGATCGAAGGAAGCGATTTTCTCGCTGCCGAGATTCTTCACGGCGCCGCGCACGGTTACCGGCGTGTTGATCACGGCGGTTTGCGGCAGCCAGTGCGCGTTGACTCCCAAGTCGACGGCGTTGGAGGACCAGGAGAAGCGGTAGCTGATATCGTCGTTGGGATCGGCGGTGACCGCGGGATAGCGGAAGTCAGGGCTTCCTTCCACCATCACACCGACGCTGCCGTCCTCGTTCTGAACGCCGATTGTGGCTGAAGTGCGAATCGTGGTGTTGCCTCCGACGAAAACCACGTCGAAGCCGCCGCCCTCGTGAATTGCTATGCAGAACGCCAGCGTGTTGCTGGAGGAATAGCGAGCGCCGACCACCGCCACGCCGGTCCACATGATTACGAGAACGCGATTCGGCGCCGTGCCCCAGAGTAGCGAGCGCACCTCGTTGGACCATTGTGGAGACCCCGCCTGCGTGTACAAGTCCTCCCAGAACGCGAATATGGCGTTGCGGGGCGCTGAAGCCGAGGGAAGCGCCGTATTCGCGTTGTCGCTTATCGTGGCGCCGCTGTCGAAGGTGAGATAGCCGTTGTCGCTGATGAAAAATCCCGTCACAGGTTTGCCGAAGAAATTCCAGGCGAACGGGAGGTCCTGCCATTCCGAAAGGACGTCGTTTTTCGGCGGAGGATAGACGTTAACGGCATTAGGGCGCAGGTCGGCGACGAACTGCCGTTGCTCGACTGTGGACGTGTAGGTATAAATCTGGCTCGAAACGCCTTGCGCAAGACAAAACAGAATGCAGAGAATCGGAAGCAATTTCATAGTCGCGTCCATGATGGTATGTCGGAAGCTGCTGGTGTGAATTTAGCCGGCGGGCTGTGCGCGGCGGGATTCAATCGCCGTACAAAATACCGCTTCGTATTCATTTCTGACAAGCCGGGGCTGTAAGAGGTTACAGAGACGCGCGGGCCTGTTTCAATTGACGGCCTTCGGTCGATTCGAGGATAAATACACGGAAACCGAGCCAAAGAAATCCCTCGAAACAGCCTGAATTCAAGACAAATGGCGGCTAAAGCACTGTTATTATGAGATATGCATAAATTAAAGACTTAGCATATTGATTCCTCCGTGGCGATTCCCTAATTTTTAATCTTGAGTCTGTGCGAAATGAAAGACCATAACTAATTCGTCACAATGGAGCATATTATGAAGAGACATCCCCTGAAATGTGTGATCGTTGCGATAGCATTGCTGATGGCGGGACTTACGGTACAGCCGGCGGATGCAGGTCCTTCCAAGAGAAGCACCAAGAAGATTTCGGGAACAGTGTCATCTGCAATCGCCAAGAAGGCCAAGTCGAAGAAATCGAAGAGCAGCAAACGGAAAAAAGCGAAGGGGAAAAACGGGAACGGAAAGCAGAAAGCGATGACTGTGCTCCGCGAATACCTGCCGTATCTTGCAGATGTTCACGAAGCAAAGGCCGGAGCTTCCGATCTCAGGTTGATCCCCGTACGTTCGGATTTCGACACCCGCTCTCCTTTCAGGCATCCGCAGCTACGCTACGATCTGGTGGTGAACATAAGCTCCTGGCTGGGCACCCGATACCGCTACGGCGGGAGTTCCAAGCGCGGCGTGGATTGTTCCGGTTTCACATCAGCCGTCGTGAGCAACACGTTGAGGACGGCGTTCAACGGATCATCGCGCGTACAGGCGGCGCGTTTCGTGCCCATATTCGATACCGACAGCCTGCAGTTCGGCGACATGGTTTTTTTCACGGGACGAAACAAGAGGTCCACACGCATCGGACATGTGGGTATTTTTCTTGGCAACGGGGTATTCGCCCACTCGTCCACCGGAAGGGGCGTCATATACACGCATCTCTCCGAGGGATATTACACCGAGCGATTCCGTTGGGGCGGCCGTTTTGTCGACGCAAACGTCCTGCAGGCGCATGCGGGCGAGGGTTCTCTGTAGAGGCCTTGCGCCATCCGGCTCGGGCGCGTTAATCCGGGCATCAAATAATGGCCGTTGATCTTCATCGGCAAGCTTCGCAGACGCGGGATCTGATCCTGTTCACCGCCGCGTACGCCGTTGCGCTTTGCGGCATTGCCTTCGCCTTCGGCTGGCAGAGGCCTTGCTGGAGCGACGAGTGCCATTTTTTGAGAGTCGTAGCGGATTTCGCCGAGCGTGGTTTGCCGGCCATTGCGGATTACAACGCCGGCACGCCTCCGCTGTTCTATCTCATCTATGCGGCTTGGGGAGGGATTTTCGGTTTCGAACCGGTCGCCTTGAGGTCTCTCACCATGCTTTTTTCGCTCGGTGCCGGGATCGTGTTGCACGTCGTCTCCAGGGAGGTCCGACTCAGCCGCGGGGCTTCGTTTTTCCTTCCTTTCATTCTTCTCGCGAATCCATACGGCGCCGGCCTCAGCTTTTTCGTCTATACCGATATGGCGATGATGCTTTTTCTGCTCCTGGCGCTGTGGGCGGCCCTGCGCGACCGGGCCGGAGTTTTCTGCGCGGCTTCCATGTCGGCTCTGCTGATCCGCCAATACGCGGCCTTTCTGAACTTGGCATACGCGGCCGTGTCGCTGCTGAGACGGCGAAACGCTGCCGGCCGCCGTTTTCCGGCCGGCGCGGCCGCGTCGGCTCTGGCATTTGTGCCGCTCGCCGCGCTGTTTGTTCTATGGGGCGGCGTGGCGCCCCCGCAGGCGCTCGAACCGTTCGGAGAGCAGAGCCCGGTCTCGTTCAACCCGTCGAGTCTTGCGCTTTACATTTCCATCATGCCGGTGTTTCTGTTTCCGGCGCTGATATTTCGTTTGAAGAGTTTCCTGTTCGGGCCGACGGCACATATTACTATTCTGTGCCTTTCGTTTCTGTACTTTATCGCGCCTGTGACGCCTTCCGCGGTTACTCTGGAATTCACGCGGCATGAGACGGTAGGCCTGTTCCATCGTTTCCTCCTTGCCATCCTGCCTTCCGGAGCTCTGGTGCATCTCGTGTGGTTCCTGTGTTTCCTGGCCGGATTGCATATATTGTACGCTGTCGGAAGATCCGCGATTGACGCTCTGCGAGGCGGTGATACTGCTGCGGAATTGCTGATCGATCTCTCCATAATTTCGTTTTTTCTCATCATGCCCTGGAGCTATCAGACATGGGAGAAATACGCGATACCGCTGATACCTTTCGTCGGATTGCGTGTTTTGATGTTCCCGCGAGTGGAAGGAAATTCCGACGGCCGCCGCACCTGTTGAATCTCATCAAGGAGTTTGCGATGAAGCGAATCGCCGTCCTCGCGTGCCTGCTTGTCTCATTCGCATCGCAGGCCGATATGCTGAAAGCCCAGGATCCCGGGCGCTGCATGCCCGCCGAATCATACGCGGATCCGCACGGCGCCGAAGCGGCGATCGGCAACGCGCGCGCCCGGCTCGATTACTTTTACAACCGCGTCACGTATCCCGGGGGATCGATACCCGAGGGAGCGAGGGCGCGGGCCTGGAAGCAGGCCGTGGAAAGCATGCGGTTGTACAAACCCGCGGGGGATAACGCGGCGGAACGGGGCCATGAATGGGTGAACAAGGGTCCGTTCAACATAGGCGGCCGCATCCCGGCCGTGGCCGTCAATCCGAAGAATCCCAACACGATATTCATCGGAGCGGCGGACGGAGGCGTATGGAGGAGCTGGAACGAGGGGCGCTCCTGGCACTCAGTGTCGGACGATTGGCCCGCGCAGGCGATGGGCGCGATAGCGATCGATCCGGTCGATACGAACATCGTGTACGCCGGAACCGGAGAAGCCAATTTCGGCGGCATCATGTTCGACGGCGGCGGCGTTTTCAAAAGCGCCGACGGAGGGACGACCTGGAACGAAATCGGGAACGGATACCTGCCCCCGTATTCCCGGGCAAGCGACATCGTCATCGATCCGAGGAATCCATCCACTCTGTATATCGCGGTACCGCAGGGACCACGCGCCGATTCCTCGCAAGGGCTTTACAAATCGACGGACGGCGGCGCTACCTGGCGCATGGTCCTCGACGGACGAATGACTGACGTGGTCCTCGATCCCTCGAATCCTGATGTGATCTACACGGTCTCGAGCACGGTAATAGACGGTTGGCCGACCGCCAGGAGCGGAATGTTCAAAACCGAGGACGGGGGCAAGACCTGGGCCCGGCTCGACGTGGGCCTGCCGCCCGAGAACATGGGCCGCACGAGCATCGCGATCAGCGAAAGCAATCCCGGCATACTGTTCATCGGCGTATCGAGTCCGGTCGTCAGCGGTCAGCGTACCTGGCTGCAAGGCCTCTTTAAAACCACGGATGCCGGCGCGACCTGGGAAGAATGTCCCGTGCCCTACGACTATCTCGTGTCGCAGGGCTGGTTCGACAATATCATCGGCATTCATCCGGCCGATCCGAACATCGTGTACGCCGGCGGAATAAGCCTCATACGCAGCTCGGACGGCGGCGCCACTTGGGAGCGAATTCCCGACTGGTACACCGGCGGCTTGCTGCATGTGGATCAGCACGCGATCGCTTTCAATCCGGTGGATCCTGATCGGGTCTATATAGGCAACGACGGAGGATTTTTCGTCATCACCAGCGGGGGAAAAACCGTCGAGAAGCGCGATTACGGGCTTTCGATCACGCAGTTCGTAGGCGGCGCCATGCATCCGGCCACTGACGAATATCTGCTGGGCGGGACGCAGGACAACGGCACGATGAACAGCTTCGCCTCGCCGGATTTCGATCTTGTGCTGCGCGGCGACGGCGGCAACAGCGCCGTGGATAGGACGCGGCCCAACATAGTCTACGGCATGCAGCAATACGTGAACTTCTGGCGCTCGGAGGATTTCGGCCGCAGCTGGACGCGTTCGGTGAACGGGATGCTGAACGACCAGTCGCTTTTCTACATCGACTACGACATCGATCCCAATGATCCGAACACGCTGTACCTCGGAACATACCGCCTCTACAAGACCACCGACGGCGCGAGGAGCTGGACGCAGGCGAGCGCCTGCCTGTTCCCGGTCGGCGGAAGCTGCTACTACATATCCGCGGTGGGCGTGTCCTCCTGGGATTCGCGCCACGTTTACGCCGGTTCCACTTCGGGCTGGATAGCCGCGTCACAGGACGGCGGCCTTAATTGGACGGTCGTATCCGAGGGATTGCCTGAGGGCAATTGCAGCGCGGTGAGGAGTTTCTCGCCCGGAATTGTGTACGCCGCTTACAGCCGCTATGGCGTGGACAAGGTTTGGAAATCCGAGGATTACGGACACACGTGGACGTCGATAAACGGGAATCTTCCGGACATACCGGTCAACGACATCATACGCCTGGACGAAGCGTTGATCGTCGCAACGGATATAGGGGTCTTTATTTCCGACGACGAAGGCGCCTCATGGCAGCGTTTCGGAACCGGGATGCCCTCCGTTTCGGTGCAGAAATTCAAATACAGCGCGAACACCGGCACTCTGCGCGCGATCACGCACGGTCGGGGACAGTATGATTTGGCCTGGAAGACGCCACCGGCGTCCGCCCCGGAGTTTCTTTCGCGCCCGGACACGACCACTCTGGAAGCCGGACAGCCATTCGCGTATGCGCCCGTGGTCAGGGCGTTTCCGTCGCCCGGGTTCCGACTGCTCGAAGCGCCCGAGGGAGCGTCCGTCGATCCGAAGCTGGGTTTCGTGCAGTGGGAGGGAAAAGCCGGCGCCGCGCGTTTCACGATCCAGGCGGAGAACGCCTCGGGATCGGCTGTTCAGAGCTTCACGCTTTCCGTCAACGGCGCGCCGCTCACCGACTGGCGGATAATCGCCTCCGCTCCAGAAGCCGCCCGTTCCTCCAGCATCAGCAAGGCGCCCGGCGCCTTGTGGCTGGGTCGGGACAGCGGGCGGATCGCGCGTTCAACGGATCTCGGCCGCACATGGGAGGAGCACACACTCCAGGGCACCGCCTCCAATGTGACCGCCGTTCACGGCTTCGATCGCTGGAACGCCATAGCGGCGACGGCCGGCGGCCAGGTGATGAAGACCGGCAGCGGCGGGGCCGACTGGAGGACGGTGTATTCGTTGATCAACGGACGTTTCGACAACCTGTGGTTCTGGAACGACAGGGAAGGGATTGCGATATCTCCGGGATACCGGGACTCGGCCGATGTGTATTTCACGAGCGACGGCGGGGAGACATGGCAACTTTCGGGGACTCCCCGGGCCTATGCCAGAGCGCCTCTGGCCAACACTCTTCATTTTCATGACAGGCTCCGCGGCTGGTACGCATACGCCGCCGACGGTCTCCGTCCCGCGAAAGACGCGACGGTTCTGAGAACGACGGACGGGGGTCTGACGTGGCTTCCCGCCACGGCGGGAACACGCCGAGTGAGCGGCATCGCGTTTCTGACACCGACAGTGGGACACCTCGTGGATTCGTATTCAGGGCGCGTCAGGCGGACGGTAAACGGGGGCGTGACGTGGATCACCGCATATTACCCGATGAACGGCTCCAGAACCGTTGACGTTCATGCGGACACGGCATCCCGGACTCTGTGGATACTCACGGACTCGAGCGCATGGATAAGCTCGAATCAGGGCAACGCCTGGACTCGAACCACGCTCGTTCCAGCCGGCCCGGTTCAGGCATCGGTCGTGTACGATTCGGGTTTCGCGATCGCGGTGACGCAGTCCGGAATAGTGCAGCAGTACGGCGTTCCATCCCCGGCCGGCGCCACCGCCGCCACGGCCGTGCCTGCCCGCCTCGGAATAGGCCGCATGCATCCGCAACCGGCGCGCGATGCCGTCGTCATACCTTTCATCACGAACACGCGCGCGAGGCTAACCGGCAGGATACACGATCAAGCCGGCCGATTGATCGCCGAGCTGTTCGATTCCGAATTTCACGCGGGCGAGCATTTCACAGCCTGGGCGCCGGGCGAGCTGAGCAGCGGAGTGTATTTCTTTACGCTGTTTTCCGGCCGTGAGAAGGCCGTCGCGAGAATATTAATAGCGCGCTGACAGGCGCGAAGTGAACACGTTTCTGGCATAATTCAAAGCAGAGCCGACGCAATGCGAACAATCATAACGATAGTCATCTCGATGCTTCCGTCCTTGCTGTGCGCCCAGAAGGCGGCGCATGTCGTAATCAGCGAATTCGCCACGCGCGGACCCGGTTCCTGCAACTCCGCCTGCGAATTCGTGGAGCTGTACAATCCGACGGACAAGGACGTCGACGCCGGCGGATGGAAGCTGCAATACCGTTCCGCTTCCGGTTCGTCATACTCGACCCTGGCCGCGTTCCCGGCAGGCGCCGTCATAAGGTCGCACGGCTATTACCTCATCACGCCCGCGGCATGGGCGGGTCCGCCCGCGGCGGATGCCGTTTGGGCGGGGTCAGGGATGGCGGACAACGGCAGCATCAGAATCACGGACGCATCCAACACCGCGGTGGACCGCGTTTCGTACGGTTCCGGCAATGATCCGGAAGGAACGGCCGCGCCGAACCACGGAGATCAGGCGAACAACAACAGCGTGGAGCGCAAGGCGGCGGCCGCGTCCACTGCCGCGACGCTGGGGCCTGGAGGCGCCGAGGAATTCGACGGCAACGGATACGACAGCGACGACAACTCCGCCGATTTTATAGTGCGCCTGTCCGGCCGCGAACCCCAGAACGCCTCGAGTCCCGTCGAGCCGGTTTCCGCCGACGGTTCGGGAAGCGCGTATTCGCTGCGCGGTTCAGCGAAAGCCGGTCAAGTGATCGACGTGAGCATCGTGTATTTTCCACTGCCGGGGCAGCCGCCGGCCGACCTGTGCATTCTGATACCTCCGGAAGTGCAGTGGTCGTCCTCGCCGGCCGATGTCACGCTCGGCGACGGCGTCACGGCCGCGGTGAGAATAAGCGCCGATTCGCTCCTGCTCGAAGGGATCGCGTTCGCCGCCGATTCCGGCATCATAACATTGGCCGGTCAGGCCATGCCGATGAGCACCGGAGTGCTGACCTACACGGTGCTGTCGAGGACGGCGGGCGGCGTCTTCAGGCCCCTGAAAGAGCAGCCCGCGATTCTCGTGCAAGGCGGTCCCATACCGATTTCCGAAGCGCGGGAGAACAACGCGTCGGGCATTCCGGTGAAGCTCAACGAGTTCGTGACGGTGAACGGCAAGGTGACTGCCGGGAAGGAATTCGGCGCGCCGGCTTACATTCAGGACGCAACGGGCGGGATAGCGGTATATGATTTCGCCTTCACGGATTCCGTGGAGATCGGCGAAGAGGTGACGATCACCGGCAAGGTGACCCAGTACGCCGGATTGACAGAATTGACCGACGTCGTGATCGACTCGCGCCACGGCAGCGGCGGTGAGCCGCATCCGCTGACGCTCACGGCGGCTGACATTCTCTCCGACGGAGTCGGTGGAATTGAGAAATACGAAGGCCTTCTGGTGCGCTTGAACAATGTGACCGTGAACACCACGGCCTGGACCGTCAACGGCGCAGGCACGAATTACCGCCTGCGGGACGCGACCGGGGAGATCGATGTGCGCATCGACAAGGATGTGAATCTGGCCAACGCGCCGGCGCCCGGAGGCAGTTTCGATCTCACAGGGATAGTCAGCCAGTACCAGCAGAATTCTCCTTTCATCGGAGGATATCAGCTCATGCCGCGGCGGCTGAAGGACGTGTACGCAGCGGGTCCGCGCATTGTGACGGTCCCGACGGAAGAGAACATCTCGTCTGATGCGATAACGCTTGTCTGGCAGACCGGCGCGGATGCGATCTCTTTCGCCAGGTTCGGCGAAACCGAAGCAATGAGCGGCGGCACGGCGCCGGGCACTGCCGGCGGCACGGAACACAGCGTGACCATATCAGGTCTGTCGCCCGCGACCATATACTGGGTGCAGCCGTATTCCACGGCTCTCGGCGACACGAGTTTCGCCCAGCCCTTCCCGGTTATCACGTCTTCGGAGTCTTCCACCGGCGCCATGAATGTGTATTTCAACAAGAGCGTCGACAACACCGTGTATCCTCCGCTGCCGGCGCAGGGGAATACGGCGCTCAAGGACAAGCTGCTCGACAGGATCGACGCCGCCCGGCACAGCATAGATATGGCTCTGTACAGTTTCAGCGGCGCGACCGGCGACGACGTGGCCGCGTCTTTGCTCGCCGCGTACAGGCGCGGCGTGAAGATCCGCGCGATCTTCGAGACGGACAACGCCACTTCCGCGGCTGTGAGAGCGCTCAGAAACGAAGTGCCGGTGATACTCGACAATTTCGATCCGGTCAACGCCGGTGCCGGTCTCATGCACAACAAGTTCTTTGTGATCGACGCGCGCGATCGTTCGAGCGACACCGACGACTGGGTAATGACGGGCTCCTGGAACGTCACGGATCAAGGGACGCTGCAGGACGCGCAGAACCTGATTGAAATTCAGGATCAGGCATTGGCGGTGGTATACACACGCGAGTTCGAGGAAATGTGGGGGAGCGCGGGTGAGACGCCGTACTCAGCAGCGTCGCGTTTCGGCGCCCGCAAGCGGGACGATACGCCTAGGCTTGTCAATGTGGGCGGAACGCTCGTGGAAACATATTTCAGTCCAAGCGACAGAACCACCGAGTTCCTCCGCCGGTCGATCGCCGGAGCGGGATCCTCGGCTTATTTCTGCATACTCACTTTCACGCGCGACGATCTGGCAGCGGCATTCGCCGATCTGGTCCGCAGCGGCAAGTCCGTTCGCGGAATTTTCGACAACAGCACGGATCAGGGATCGAAATACAATTCGCTGAAGACTTCCGGCGCCGACGTCTTTTTGAAGAAGAATCTTTCAGGACTCCTGCACCACAAATACATGATCATTGACGCCGACGCTCCCGGGGCCGATCAGAATGCCATGGTGATCACCGGATCGCACAACTGGTCGAACTCGGCCGAGTTTTCGAACAATGAGAATACGATCGGAGTGCATTCGGCCCTCATAGCGAGGCAATATCTCCAGGAGTGGTATCAGCGCTACAAGGATGCCGGCGGAACGGCGGTAATAGTGCTCGGAACCGGTCGCACGAATGCGCCGCGGGTTGCAGCTCTCTCAATATACCCTAATCCCGTCGGCGCCGGCGGGGTGGCCGAGGTCAGTTTCGGCATCGAGAATAACGGACCCGTGCATCTGGATATAATCGACGTCCTCGGGCGCACCGTTGCGACGCTGTTCGAAGGCGATCTGAGCGGCGGCGGGCGTTCGATCACGCTAGGATTGGGCGCATTGCGGCCGGGAACGTATTTCTGCCGGCTTATGGCCGGAGGCGCGACGAGAACAGTCGGTTTTTTGATTAAATAGCGTTTTGACGATCCGACGAAGCAATCATCACTTGTATGCAGGAGCAGCTGGAATGATAATTCGCATTGCGATCATTTCCGATGTCAGGAAATTTTAGTCCGTCACGGGAAGGGATGCCGGGCTCGCAAGGATAAACGGATAGGATTCTGAAATGCCGCATTCATCGTCGTCGGTGTATGTTCATCTTGTATTCTCGACGAAAAATCGAATACTCTTTCTTCAGGATAGATCCTTGAGGGAAGAAATGTATGCCGTATTGGGGAAAGTGTCGAAGGATCTGGATTGTCCACCTGTCGCCATCGGCGGCACGGAGGATCACGTTCATCTTCTGTGCATGTTGTCGCGGACCATTCTAATTTCCGAATGGGTGAAGGAGGTGAAAAGACAGTCGAGTATCTGGATCAAGAAACGCGAACCGGAATGTTCGGGATTCGCCTGGCAAGTCGGATACGGGGTGTTTTCAGTCAGTAAATCAGCTGTGAAATCCTTATCGAAGTACATTGCCGGTCAGGCAGAGCATCATTGCAATCTAAGATTCGAGGACGAATACCTGACGCTTCTTCGTAAGCACGATCTGCAATGGGATGAGAGATATATATGGAGATGATCAATCGCATATGAGGTATGAGGCTTCGTCCCGCCCCCTCCGGCGATTCTCGTTCACCCCACCCGCCCGGGTAGACGTTTCACCCTACCAGCCGATGTAGACGTTTCGCCTTAACCGCCCGGGGTAGACGACATGCCGAACCTGGCCGTGCCCGTTTCACCTTACTCGCCCGGGGTAGACGCTCCGCGTCAACCCCGGGCTAATATGAAATAATCCCTTCGGGATA
>CAYLZD010000058.1:0-15175 GCA_964388275.1 uncultured Chromatiales bacterium | reverse complement strand
TGTTACGGTGAGCGTAGCTCAGTTGGCAGAGCATCAGATTGTGGCTCTGAGGGTCGCGGGTTCAAGCCCCGTCGCTCACCCCCGATAGGGCGGGAAACCGCTGTATGTTTTATTTCAGGACTTGTCGGAACAAGATCCGCGTCCCGTGACGACTCGAGCGTGGACGTGATTCTTAACGCGGCAGATCATCGGAGAAGCTTGCCGTCCGATGCTCATAAGCACGTTCTCACATTCCCACGTTCTCACATTCCCACGTTCTCACCTTCCCACGTTCCCACGTTCCCACGTTCCCACGTTCCCACGTTCCCACGTTCCCATCATTCACAGTCATGCGTTGTCCGCTGCAGCTTTGACACATCGAAGCCCCGCTGTTTCAGGCGAGCCGTCAGCACGGCGAAGGTATCCTCCGGCATGGAGGGATTGCGGGACAATATCCAGCAGTATTCGCGGCTGGGAGTGCCGACGACGGCGTAGCTGTAATCGTCCGCCAGATCGAGAATCCAGTAGTCCCCGCGGAACGGCCAGAAGAACTGCACGCGCAGTTTCGCATTGTTCGATCCGGGAACGATGAACGCCGTGCCCTCGGCCCTGCTGGTCTCTTCCCCCTTTCTGCAGGAATTGACGACGGCGATATCGCCGTCCTCATCCAGGGAGTATTCGGCGGTCGTGCAGGCGCATCCCTTCTGCTGGCGCACGGGTATGGACCCGATCTCATACCACTTGCCGAGATACTTCGACAGTTCGACGGAGCCGACCACATCGAGAGGCGGATAATCTCCTCCGCAGCCGGTCAGGCAGAACAGCAGGATGAACGGCGCCAACAGGCAAAACGACGTTTTTTCGCGACATGAATTTGTAAGCGGCATCGGAATTTCCTTCGTGTCGGTTCTGGATATTTCAAACACTTACTTGCGTTTTCTCAAATCAGCCGCCAGCTCCTTGATTTCCGACAGGCTTCTCCGCATTTCGCTCCATCCATACCAGAGGGCGTAGTCCGGATTGGCGTGAAAGGTCCCCTGGAACGCCCTGTTGCGCTGCTCGAGGAACATCACGAAGAGCTTTTGCTCGATGACCGTAGGGGCATCATGGAACGTCAACACATCCGGGAAGGAATACGTGTATCCTTCGGGCTTTCGGATGATGCCGTCTTTATAGAGATCGGCGACTATGCGTACGGCTTCCGCCATCAGGCGGTCGGCTTCCCGTATCATGTCGTCGCCCTTGGCCAGTTCGCCTTTCGCAAACTGCGAGGAGTGGCACTTGCCGCAAGCGCGGAGCATTTTGTTCCGCTCTGCCTGCCAGTCGGGCTGCGTCAAGCGCGCAAGATCTATGCTCTTGACGGCATCCAGCCGCGGCGTGGGATTGCCGGCGGGATCGAGCACCCCGAGAGCCTGCAAGATTGTGGTACGGTCGGCCGCCCATTGCTTGTCCCCGGGCAAGGGCAGGCGCACGCCGAGAAAGCCCCAGGCGGTGCGCACCTCGTGATTGCCCTCCTGCATGTGGCAATTCTGGCAAGTCGGAGCCGAGGCGCCCTCATGCAGGGTTTTGTTCTGCTTCAGCAGGTAACGGACGCCGTGCTTGGATGCGGAGTACATCTCCCATTGCGGATGGTCGAAGCCCATGTGGCAGGTTTGGCAAGCCTGCGGCTGCCGCGCTTCGACTTTCGAAAAAGTGTGACGCGTATGACAGGCGTCGCAGGAAGCAGTACCGTAACCCGGGCTGTTTTCCTTCAACTGCTTTATATCGGCCTCGCTTTTCAGACCGATCTTGTGGCAGCCGCCGCAGCCTTTAAGTCCCGTCATCAGAGCCATGGGTTGGAAATGCGCCGTCGGCATGGCCTTCATGGCCGTCCATGCCATGGCGTGTTTTCCCTTGCCGAACTGCGCCACCTGTTCGCTGTGACAGGGTTCGCAGGTTTCTGGAGTGGGTATGCGGGCGAGAGGCACATTCGACGGAACGTTGTGCTTATCTCCATGGCACACTGCGCAGTCGACCTCGTTTTGTGCGTGTTTACTGAGCTGCCAGTCGGCGACGATGTTAGGCGTTTTCTGCTTGTGACAGGTTACGCACTGCTGGGCGGTTGCGCCGGCGCAGGAAAGAAAAGCGGCCGCACAAATCAACATGGCACGGAACATCATACTGCACCTCACGGGAAGGGATTTGAAGGCGACGGATGGAGCTTGGAGGGATCCGTCGCGCAGCGGATTCAAAGTACGGGAAGGGGAGGAGAAATGCCAGTAAATCGGATACGGGATGTAGGAACCGCACGAGGATCGGTGTGGGTGGATGGATTGCCTCAAGAAGCACAAAAAGCGCAAATTCTTTGTGATTTATGTGCCGGTTGTGGCTGATACCATGATCCGTGTTTCTTGCTTGGGGAAGGCGGCCCTGATTTAATCGGAAGCGTCCAAGCAGATATGAGTGGAAACATTATCGTCGCCGGGCACACTACTTCCAGCGACTTTACCGCCGAAAGGAGAAACGGTCAGTCATGGCTACCCGCTCCGATTATTTCGCGCTATGCAGGGCGAGAGTTTCGCGATACTCCTTGCGCGCGGAGAGCCATGTAGGCCGTCGGTGCGTCTGGACATTCAGCGCGTGTTGCGCGGTTCCATGCCTTCCATTCTTTCCTTGCGCCAACCCGGCACACGCCACTTGTAATAGCTGCGATGAAACTGTGCTCGACATCGTGCGTGGCGTTGGGCTTGAACAAACATACTCGCACTTTGCTACATTTAAGATGCAGAACAAATCCGAGTCACGTTTCAGCCTGAACGCTTACTGGACTCTCTCGGGCAATGTGAACTATTGCTGCCTAGTCTCTGTGCAGCCCGGAATGATCCGAACCAGCAAGTCGTACGTTGGAGTTGTGTGCCTTACATGTCGACGGTCAGGTAGTCTTCACGCGTGCGGAGCTCAACCGTCGTCGTGCCGACGACACAATGGCCCCAAGGCTCAATCGTGGGCATCCTGCGCTCATTCGGGGATGTCCATCGTGTCATCTGCTACTCCGGCCGAACGCCCTGCTTCAGGGGCGGCACAGAGCGGTGGCCACTACACGTGCAGGAACACCACGCCATTGTCCCCGCCGCCCTGTGGCGTCCCCTGCAAGCAGATCGTTAGGGCTACTTTGCATGGGAACATTAGAACTAACCCGTCGCCGGCCTATGAGGCACAGGGATCTACTAAGGGAAGGGTTTCAGCTATCTTATTTGTGTCCACGTATTCGTTATTTGCCCGCAATAATCCCATACGATCTTTTCATTTTCAGCCGAATAATATCTATCGTCTGGCTTTTCAATTTTTCCCTTGTTGTCAAAAAACTCCCCTGTAACATGTTCAACTTCCGGTGAGGTGGCTAAATAGATACTTGTCCTGGCACCCTTTTCGGGTTTATCCATAAACAATAAAGCAACTTTGAAGAAGAAATTAATGATAAATCCTTTGTCTGAATCTTGGCCGAAATTGGTTGCAACTGCACCCGGATGTGAAGCGTTTACGGTGATGTTGTTCATCCCGTTCTCTTTTAGTCGGGTTGCCATCTGTTTGGTGATCCAGATGAGATATAATTTAGATAACCCATACGCTCTGGCGGGTGTATAACTTTTTTCTAACTGAAAATCGTTGAGATCAGGCTTCCCCCCACGTCTGTGCATTGCAGAAGAAAGATTAATAATTCGGGCGGAAGGGCTCTTGGCTAAAACATCCAATAAGGATTGCATCAATAGAAACGGAGCAAACAGATTGAGTGTTATTGTTTTTTCAAGGCCTTCTTGTGTTGTTTCTCTTTGCCTGTTTAGGAATGCCCCTGCATTATTTATTAACACATCCAATCTATCATATCTGCTCTTAAACTCATCTGCCATGCGTTTGGTATCAGCAAGAGAAAACAAATCAGCCATGATCGTATCCACTCTGCTGTTACCTGTTATAGTTTTGATTTCTTCGGATACGGCTTGTAATTTAGCGTTGTTCCGTCCGTGAATGATGACGGTGTGTCCCTGTTTTGCCAATGCTATTGCCGTTTCTTTTCCAATGCCTTGTGTCGCCCCTGTGATTAAGACAATTTTACTTTCCAATTTTAATTCTCCTTTAACATTATACGAATCATCAGGTGACCCTAACAATAATTGGAACGACCCGCACGGGCTGCGCATATCAGTTTTCTGTCGGTCCGACACGCATATGGCTCACGCACTTTGTATGTGCTGGAATTATTCATTTCAATAGCTTGCTTAGAGTTCCGATTTTCTTTTGTATGGTTATGGGGATCCAAATAGAAGCGCGGACAATGACTGATTCTGCGTCGATGCACTGACCTTCTCCTTCACAGCCGGATGTGTCAAGGATGCATTGATCTTGAACTCGCCCATCTGCGCCGGATGCCGTACGTTGTGAAACAACACGTTCCGGTGTATCCACTGGACGTAAGTATCCTCGGTCCGCGGATTGTAGCGCCTCGCGCGTAGCGCCTCTCGTACGCGGTCGAGAAGCTTCGGCTGCCGTGACTCCTTCATGGATGTTCCCGGCATACCCTGGTCCCGGACCGGATGGCGGTTATACCGGCTCGCGGGCTCATGAACCGCGTGTAACATGCGTAATTGAGTACGTGGCTCGTCGCCGCAACCGGCCGTCGTGTACAATAACGGCCATTGCTCTGCTTCTGCTATTTGATTGAGAGCGATCATACGATGCGAATTTCTCTGCTCGCTGGTCGGAGTGAATATATGGATAGGCTGGGGCAAAGACAACTTGCCTTTCGCCGCGCAAATATGGAAATGCGTTTTAAAAACAGCAGGCCAGGTTGTTCCAGCGCGGGATCGGACAACCGGTCGTTGTCGAATCCATGAAAGATTACGCTCCCGCCCGGCGGCGCAAACGCCGCATACCGGGCGGCTACTCGCCGTCCGGCAAGCCTTCGCGCCCGAAATACGTCCTTACTTCATCGTCCCCCCGCTTTTCGGACCATACGGAAAAGCCCTTCGCCTTCGCCATGTCTATCAGCGGCGCGGGAAGGAACGGCGTCACGAGCTCGTATATGCCGTCGGGAGGAAGGTCGCCCAACTCGCGCATCACCCGCTGCACCGGATGCGCGCCTGCGGCCAGATCCGCGCGGGCATCGTATGTGACGGAAATACCGCGCCCGGCAAGGCGATCGGGAGCTCCCGCCTGCCCTGCCGGTGTTTCCGTTTCCATGGCTTCATCCGGCCGGCCCGCGGATAACCGCTAACCCGCGTTATAATCGAGTATTCGTTGCTCTCCGGTCAGCGCGCGTTTTTCGGTCAGGTCCTGGGATACTTCGAGAGTTCCCAGATATTCTCCTTCCGCGCCGCGCACCGCGAAGTATTCGATGTGAATGAAGCGCCCGCGCATTTCTATCCAGAAGGCGGCGCGTTCCTGGCGTCCGGAACGGAAATCGTCCAGTATTCTCTGTACGATGTGCACGCTCGAAGGAGGATGACAGAACTGCACCTTCCTTCCGAGTATCGCGCGGTTGCGGTCGAATATCCTCTCCCTGCCCTGCGTGAAGAAGCGCACAGTGTCGCTTTCATCCACAAAGGTCAAATCCACCGGCAGGGTGTTCAGCATGGCCGTGAGCTGTGGAAGCAGGAAGCTCCCGCTCGGCAGATGTATGCGGTCGCCGGAAGCGGTTTGCGGCCGAACATCTCCCGGGATGTCGGGTTTCCACTCATCCTTCGGATCATACAGGCAGAACCCTATCTCGGGACTCTGGCGCGCCACTTCATGCCACTCGATGTCGGTCAATCTGTCCATGCACATGGGAAACAGAATCTGTTCCTCCTTGTAGATCATTTCCTGTATGCCCTTCAAAACCGGCTTGAGCACGAGTTCCGAAACCGTGAACACCTCGTCGGCCGTTATTTTCCCCGACTCTGCCAGAACCTCGAAAGCCGCCTTCAACTGCTCGCGGATCTGGTCGTGCTTGGCCCACATGACGGTGGGCGGACCGGTGACACCGTAATTCTCGAGATACGGAAAAACGAGGTTCTCCTTGCGCCGGTAGTGCTTGTCGACGTCCATCAGATTGTTGAAGACGGGGCGTATCCTGTCGATGACGCCGGCCACGGCCGCATCGTCGGCGGCATCGTCCAGCTCGGCCAGCAGAGGGCGCAGAAGCGCCGCCTGCTCTTCCAGGGCGCGGTTCTCCTCCATGAAGGTGTGGACTGGATGACCGGCGGAGACCGGCTTCATGCCGCTCAGGTCTATGCTGCCCTTCAGCACCTCGCCGTGCAGATCGCAAAGGTTTATCACTTCCTCGTGCGGCAGGCCTTCGTTCATCAGTTCCTGCTCCGCCTCTACCACCAGACCGTACGGCACCTCGCCCAGCATCTCCGCCACGCGGGCCTTGACTTCTTCGGGATCGGCGGCGCCGTGCAGGCGGCGGATCAGGTCTTTCAGGGTTTCCTTTTTATGCGCCGTGTTGTCTATTAATTCACTCATTCAAATTCTCTCTCTCGTGGAAAAACTTCATTATTTATACAATTCACATCCAGTGTAGAACATGCTTCCGGCAAAAAGCCCGTTGGAGGCGCATGCCGTCGCTCATGGATCAATCCCTTCGCTCGACCGGCAGGTTGCGCTGCCGCTGTTCCGCCTTGGCGTCCCACTGCGGAGGCACCGTCTTCAGAAATTCGGCCTTCACAGCCCTGAGCTTGGACATGTCCAGACCGATGAAGGCCTGCGCCTTCCCGCGAGTCGAAATGTCGGGCGGAGGCACGGCGGTCATCACGCCGTGAGCGGCGAGAACGCGGCTGATTATCAGGCGCGCCTCCTGGGCCTTTTCTATGGAGCTGCCGAGCACGCGTCCGGCTTCGACAGGAGAATGGAAACCGAGCGCGTTCGCCGCCGCCACCCAATCCCAGCGCCATTGCGAATGGCGGATGAGCTGAAGGGCGGGCTTCATCTCCGCCTCCGTGGCGCCGGCATCCCAGGCCGTCTTCGCTTCGATATGCGCGCGCACGAGCGCGTCCTCGGCCAGAAAACGCAGCTCTTCTATCTTGTCCTGCCTGTCATAGACGTTCTTGCGCAGGGTTTCCTCGCTCTCTCGATGGCATACCGCGCAGGAGCCGGAGATGTTTGCCAGCGGACTTTGAATCTTGTGATCCGTGAATTTCACGCCGCCCTCGCTGCGGTACGGCATGTGGCAGTCGGCGCAGGAGACTCCGCGTTGCGCATGTATGCCCGTCATGAAGAGCTCGTAGTCGGGATGCTGCGCCTTGAGAATGGGGGTTCTGCTGAGCGCGTGCACAAAATCGACGTGTTCGTATTCGTCGTAATACGCTTCCATCTGATCGGCGGTGAAACCCTTGTCCCACGGGAAGGTCAGGTATTTCTCCTCCTTGCCCTTGAAATAGTACTCCACATGGCACTGCGCGCAGACGAGCGACCGCATTTCCTGCCGCGTGGCCTTTGTGATGTCGCGTCCCTGCCGCTGAAACGCCTCGATCAGCGCCGGGCGTGTGATGCGCAGATTCATCGTCTTCGGATCGTGGCAATCCTGGCAGCCGATGTTGTTGACTATTTCAGAACCGAGGTTCGCCCAGGTGTCCTTATAGAAGGCCGCGGCGCCCCGTTCGTTCATCACCCGCGGGACGTCCGTGCTCTTGCAGCTCCAGCAGGTGCCCGGCTGCGGAACGTCGGTTCTGAGCGTGTTGCGTATGTCCTCCACGGCGTGATAATGGCCGCGTCCCTGCTTGTAATCGCGGGAGAAGGCGTAACCCGCCCAGAGTATCACGAGACGGGGATTCCTTTCCAGGTAATCGACCGTGGCAGATCCGCCGTGCTTGCTCGCGAATGAGGTATCGATAGTGGAGCTGTACGTCTCGTATTCCCTCGGGAAACTCTCGCCCCAGACTTCATTGCGCGGCTCCCAGTCGTTGATCGGTTTGATCAACTGATAAGCCAGGCGGGCTTCTTCGCGGCGTTCCATAATGGAGGCCCCGAAGAGTCCCACGAGAAATACGATCACCACGGTGCCGAGAAAAATGACCCAGCCGAGCCATGGTTTGCGCTGAATAAGATCCATGATGCGATGTTTCATGTGCTTGCGCGTTTTGTTTGTTGATGAGCTGAAATAACAGTGGAGGTAATGATCGGATTTGTCATTCGGGCCGCCGCCCGCCGCTCTCGAGCAGCCGGTCCATCCACGGGGGCGCGATGTCCGACGGAATGGGCACGCGGGCGTGCGGGACCGAGGCCAGGCTGTTCACGCGGCCGTGGGGCACTTCGCGATGGCAGTGCCAGCAGAACACCCCCCGCCCCTCCCGGGCGTCCTCGCCGCTGTCTTCTATTATCGAAACGAAGTGCACCTGCTTCTTGTGGCAGCGGATGCAGTTTTCCTGCACGACGTCGGCGCCGGCGTTCTTTATGCGTATCACCTGCGGCTCCGCCCGGGCCGTGAATACGGTGGCGTGCCGCATGCCGTCCTGCGCCTTGAACAGGTACGTGCGCACGAAGTTGTCCTGCGGCACGTGGCAGTCGTTGCAGGTTGCGGCCCGCCCGTGGCTGCCCGCTTGCCAGGTTGCGAACTGGGGCGACATCACGTGACAGTTCATGCAGGTCTCGGGTCTGTCGGAGAGATACGACGACGCGTTGGAAACCACGAAAACCACGCCGCCCAGCCCGGCAAGAATACCGAGCAAAAAAAACACGGGTATGCGCCATTGCGGCGGCGGAAGCAGGAAACGTATTATCGATTTCATCTGAGTGATAAATGTGCTTGATATTGTTCAGGGCGTATCGCGGCGGAGATGAGAAGCGCGGAATATCCGCCTACGTGAAACATACTCATTGTCCCGACAAAGCGCCATGATCCGGCGTTTCCGCCGGCGCGCCGCCGTAATTGTGCTGGTAAACCGGATTGCGGATATCCTGTATGCGGCGGGAATACTCCGCTTCCGGAATATCGCCGCGCCAGTTTCCTGTGAGCATGGCGAAGCCGGTGATCGCGATGAACAGCGCGGCCGCCGCGGCCGCAAGCCAGGCCGGCCGCAGATTGAAGCGCGAGGACCGCGCGGCCTTGTACTCGAGCGCGCCGGCCACCGGGCAGGCGTCGACGCATGCCATGCAGCTTGTGCATTCGTCGGACATCACCGAACGCAGCTTGTCCACTTTAATTGACGCCGGGCAAACCTTTGCGCATTTCGCGCAGTCGATGCATGAGGACGCGTTTCGAACAACGCGGAACGGACTAAACAGCCCAACGATACCGAGCAGCGCTCCGTAAGGACAAAAGTATCGGCACCAGAAGTTCTTGACGAGCATCGACAGCGCCGTGAGAGACGCTATGACGATGATGCTCGTGCGGGAAATCTCCTTGAAGAAAAGAAACATCTTAACGTCGGCCACCCGATTATAAGGACTGTCGAGGAAAGTCCCGATCGAAGCGGCGTCCATCGCGAAAAAAACCACGTAAACGAGAAAGGCGAGCATCAGGTATTTGAGGGATCGCAGCGGCAGGTCGGCCCATTTCCGGAGGACGAAGTTGCGCTTGAAAAGCTTCCTGCCGAACTCGCCCACGCTTTCCGAGAGCGTGCCGACCGGACAGAACCAGCCGCAGAACGACTTCTTGAAAAGCAACGAGACTCCCACGATCGCGATGAGTATCACCATGCCCGCGGGATGCGCGCGATGAAAAACGCCCGTTTGAATCCAATACCACGCGCTCATCAGCGCGCTGATTGGGAGGAAGCCCTCGACTCCGGGGGGCCGCTGCACGACGGGGATCTGGCCGGCGCTGTGGGCGTTGTGCCAGATAGTGAACTCCACACCGATCCAAATGCACAGCGCCGCAAAAGCCGCCTGCGCCCAGAAACGTATTGCCTGGCCGTTGGACTTGGGACGGCGAAGCACCTTCACGGGTCCCGCCGCTCCGCCGCCTGCTCTCGAGGCGGTCCCGGCCGATTCAGCCGGGATTTTCACCCTGCATTGTTGCCCGGTCATGCTTTCTCTTCATGCAACATGCGTGAAACGGAGGAGATCTTGTCCTTTGAAAGGAGCAGATAATCCGCCAGCGATTCGGATGACAGCATCTCCCTAAACGTTTCACGGAGCCGACCCCATCTCTCGTGCAGCGGACAAGGGTGCTCATCCCCGCATTCCGGGAAGCCGAGAACGCATCGTTTGAACATTTCCGTGCCGTCTATCGCTTCCACAATGGATATGAGATGCGTATCAGCCGGATCTCCTTTCAGTGTGAAGCCGCCGTTGCTGCCCTTGTACGATTCCAGAATACCCTTCTCACTCAAGGCTTGAAGGATTTTTGCCAGGAAATGCACGGGTATGCCCAGTTCCCCGGCGATTTCGCGTATGCCCACACGCCGGCCGTGCTCGGCTGCGATGAACAGCGCCGCCTGTATTCCGTATTCACAACCTCTGCTGAAAACTATTGACATATCGATAATCGAGTCTACTATCGATTTTCAAGATAGCATTTCGTGATGAAGAAGTCAAGAGGCGGCGCTGCGCACGGACCGGATAAGACGATGCTTCCATCACTGGCGCCGGACGCAACGCACTGAGCGCGGAACTCCGCGCCCTCGAGCGCGCGGCGTGCTCTCAATCGGGCGACAAACCGGACATGAGTTCCGGTGCGTCCGTTTTATCGGTGCAGCTCCATGTCGATTCGGTTCAGGAAGCAGTCCGTTTGGATGCCGGCGTGTGCGTTCTGCTTGCTTTATCCTCTTTGCCGGTGTAGATTCCCCCCGAAAGAGATTTTTTTGTCTCAACCTATCGCCGAGGAGGGCGCTATGATCCGCATCACCCGCATTTTCAATCCCCCTCCCCCCAAAAAAATAGGTGGGGAGCTTCTGATCGAAGCAAGCGCGCTTTGCTACCGCTGATGGCATTGATATTCCTCCCTCAAATCGTGGCATTCGCGCAAACCCAGACGCCCCGCGTGGGAATACTTTGTGTACAATTTGCCGATCACGCGACTAATGAAGACGCGCGAGGATGTGTAGGGTACGATGGCTGCGACAGCACTCCTTTTATGTCGACCTGCGCCAGCCGTATGTGAACGATGCCTATGCACAATGCTGCAACAACCATAAAAAGCTCGCATACAGCGGAGACACTCTTGCACTTGCGACAACCGTAAAGCTCAACGATGCAGCCGGCAAGGGATTCATAGTGACGTATCTTTCGGCGGACGGCGGCGCAACGTGGAACAGCGCTGTGCTAAACAGTTCGCTGACTTTCATGAAGGACACGATAAGATACGAGCCCGACACGGAAAACGACGCATCCGCGCCGTCCATCGCGTGGTCGGGGAGCGCATTCCATCTGGTTTGGCAGGAGAAAAGGGCCGACAGCAGCTATCTTGTCAGAACGGCGGCTCTTCGTGGACCCGTGAATACGCTCGATACGGTAAGCTCCGCTTTCCCGGGGCCTCTGCCGGTGATCGGGCGAGGGTATGATGACATACTGAAGATCTATTACTCCTGCGATTCCGGAATGATCGAGATGACGAGTGAAGACGACGGGCTGACATGGCCGGATTCTTTGAAAACCGAGGTTTCCGCGGGCGCTGATCTCCACGGCCGTCTGCTTGTTGAAGGATATTCGGGAACTTCCTCCATCTCCGTTCGCCCTGCTTTTACAGCGAGCACGACAAAGGAGATATTGGTCTGGCAGGAAGCTCAGTCCGACTCGAATTCGGTTCTTTTCGCAAGGGCCAAAGACCAGAGTTCGATGGGTATACACAGGGTGTCGGACTATGCCGTCGATACAGTGCGAAACCTGCATAATCCTCATCTCTCTGTTGAAGGCGAATTCATACATCTTGCTTGTATAGGAATGAAGAATGAATTCACTGGTATACGTCCCGAAATCCACCACAAAACCGTGCACATGCTTCTTGATTTCGGATCGCCCTCGCCAACGAACAACGTCAAGACGTTTTTCAATCGCAAGTACCGGAACCGCGCGGAAAGTTCCGTCGACCCGGTGGTCGCCGGCAGTCCTTCTGCATCAGGCTCGGCGCCTGATATGAGCGCGTACGTTATGTGGAGCGTTAACGATTCAATTTACGAAGGCGCGCGGCTCAGGCACAATATTCTTTGTAAAAGAGATACCGGATTCGGCTGGGGCAAAGACATGGAGATACCCGGATTTTCGGTATTCAACACAAGAAGCCCGCAGCTTCAATGCGTCGACGGCACGGTTGCATTTATTACAACAGTTGGAGACAGCACTCCATACCACCTCCGCTCGAGCGGCGCCGATCGCCTGAGATGGGATCCCGGTCTGCCGGAATACATGGAATTCGAGTATTACGTATCCGATGAAATAGACAGACGCATTTTGTCTTCTTTCGTCCTGAAAACTCCCGTACTCACGGATTCACTCATGGCTCAATACATGGTCACGATTTCCGGGCCTTCGTTGACTGGTTACGATGGTTCGCCCGGTGGTATGCAGCTTCGCGAAATAACGCGCACGCAATCGTTCTGTTTCCGAAGCAGCGATTTCGTTCAATGGCAGGTCGACTTTCGGCAATCCCCTGTCTTCGAAGCCAGAGATACCGTTTTTCTGCGAGGCATATTGCTCGATTCCGCCTCGTCTCAGGAAATCGGTTCGAGCGGGGTTTTTCGGGTTCTTCCATCCTGCAACGATACTTCCCTGACGCTTGGCTTCGAACTTCCTCCGTCACATTACCCTGAACGAAAGACGTATCTCGCTCTCGATGCGCATGGCGGGGCAATTGACCTGCCTGCGAGGAGATTGAGCACGATCATAAACATTTTTTCCGAAGACGGGCCAGCCAAATGCCGGGCTCGTCGTGTGAGTGAAACTCATCAACCAGCCCGGACAAACGTATCGTTGTATCCACAACCGGCAGGCGAATACGTCATTCTGCAGGCCGGAGGCATGGAATCCGAAATCTTTTTCGTTCGTCTGTATGATGCAATGGGAAGGAAGCTCCATGAGAGTAGTCAGGTAGCAAGTGATGAATGCATTTTCAGGCTGCGGACGGATTCGTACATGAGCGGTATTTATTATTACGTACTAAGTGCAGGTGCAAACATCCGGTACGGAAGCTTCATCGTTGCTAAGTAGGTCTGCCATGAAATCAATAATCGACAAGCTTGCTCGATGCATCGCAGCGGTAATTCATTATGTCTGTATGCTGTGTGTTACACTGTACGCTCGGGAATCTCTTTATGCGGCAACGAACATTAGGGCTCCCGATTTTATACATACTTCCATAAATGTAACATGTGATTATGATTCGTATGTGCCTCTGTCTCGAATATTAAATATCTGTAAGCCGAATAAGCATGTATCAATGACTAATATGTATGTCGTTCCGGATTTAATTGGATTCGACTCTGTTATGGTAGTTTCATCCTTCAGGAGAATACATAAATATCATAGCTGCGAGATCATTTACGCGACAGGAATCAGAATAGTCAATGATTATCAAGCCCAAATTCAGTCCGATTCTCGCATACAGTATGCTTCGTACTACGGAGGCAGCGCTGGAGATGGCGGCGGCACTATAGCGAGGGATGCCGGTAATAATATCTATATATGCGGCATAACAAGCTCTTCAGATCTTACGAATCTCAGGAGAGAGATACAGAAAGGCAAGCGTGGTTACGATGATTGCTATTTATCTAAATACTCCGACAACGGCCGCCGTCATGAGTACTCACTATACCTTGGCGGTTCAGCAGGACAAAATATAAACTCTTCAGTAATCGACTCTCAAGGTAACATCATTGTTGCCGGCTACACGACCTCCAGCGACTTTCCAGTCACCGCCGGCGCATTTCAGACAAGATATGGCGGGGGTGACATTGACGGATTCATTGCCAAAATCGACAGCAGCGGCACTCAATTACTGTTCTCGACATTCATAGGAGGACGTGGCACAGATGAAATCACAAGCATGGCCATCGGCCCCGATGGCTCTATTTACGCTGTCGGGTACACGAATTCCTTCTCGAGCTTCCCCCGAAGCAGCAATGCCGTACAGAGATGGAGCGGAGGCGGTGAGGACGACATGTTCCTCGTGGTCCTCGATTCATCCGGAAGCAATCTCCGTTACGGCACTTTCATCGGCGGGAGCGGTTACGACGAGGCATACACCATACTTCTGTTCCCTGACGGAAGCGTTGCAATCGGCGGTTTGACGAGTTCGAAAAATATCAACGTTCCTTCCAATGCGTTGCAGTCAAGCTTGCTGGGCGAGGAGGACGGTCTTCTGATCATTCTCGATCCATCACTTGAGAGGATAAGCTACTGCACATACTTCGGCGGTGGTGGACAGGACTCGATCGAGCGCATGTTGTTTTCTGATGGCGACCTGTTTCTCGCAGGTTTCACGACTTCGAGGAATTTGCCTGCAACGCACGGTGTGGCGCAGCCGGAAAAATCAGAGCCCAACGGTCCCAATGAAAGCGTGGATTCGTGGCTGATGAGGTTAAACTACTCTACACACCATATAAAGGTCTGCACATATTTGGGTGGAGAAGCGGACGATAATATTCAGACCATGCAATTATTTAACGATTTTGTTATACTGGCAGGTTATACGACGTCTTCCCGTTTTCCCGTGACGGAGGACGCCGAAAAGAAAGTGAAAAATGATTATTTCGAGGCATTCCTCACTATTATCAATGACGAAGGCACAAAGTTATTATATAGCACTTACTTCGTAGGCAATGGAGGCGAATTCATTTTATCATCCATAATCGATAATTCAGGCATTGTAACCTGTGTAGGGACAACAACATCCACCGATCTGCCTGTTACCCCGGATGCGGAACAGATGAATAACGCAGGAGGCAATGACGCATTTATCGCTATCTTTGATTTTAAGGACAAAATCACGAATCTGGATGCCCGTGCGGCAGTATCGGACATCGAGTTTGCAATCCTCTCTTGCGCTCCTCACCCATTCAGCGAAAGCGGTTTTACAATCAGCTATCGCGCGCCCGCGCGAGGCAATGTGGTTTTGCGCGTCTGCGACGCTCTGGGCCGCACGATGGAGCAACGCCGCGTTGAGGGCGCTCCCGGTGTGCGGCTGGAGCATTTCCTCATGCGGGGAGCGCCGCCCAGCGTGTATTACCTGATCCTCGAAGCGGCAGGCGCAAGAACGGCGCGGCCGGTGGTGAGAATGGAATAGAAGCGGCCCGCTCCTCCGCTC
>CAYLZD010000057.1:0-15289 GCA_964388275.1 uncultured Chromatiales bacterium | reverse complement strand
ACAACAAGGTGAGCGGTGCTCCCTCACAACGTGGCGTGGTTCGGGAGCGGAGCTCGCTCACAGCAAGGTGAGCCGAACTCCCTCACAACGTGTTGTGGTTCGGGAGCGGAGCTCCCTCACAACGAGGTGAGCGGAACTCCCTCACAACGTGGTGTGGTTCGGGAGCGGAGTTCCCTCACAACGTTGGTGTGGTTCGGGAGCGAAGCTCCCTCACAACGTTGGCGTGGTTCGGGAGCGGAGCTCCCTCACAACAAGGTGAGCGAAGCTCCCTCACAACGAGGTGAGCGGAGTTCTGACGAGAGCGCAGAGTCTTACCGGACGCCACAGATTGGATATCGTTTGAGTATCCCGGGAGACTTGTAGTATCTTTGTGTACAGCAGTTCGCTCGATATGGTGCGGTTCCGGTGTGGATCACGACGATCGCTTCGGATGCAGAGCCGGCGGTTGTATTCTCAGGACCAGAGCAAGTGACAAGGATGAAAACACCCGCACTCATCCGTGGATCCATAGATCGAATCAGATGGATTCGACAGGGGGGGAGAAATTTATCCGCAATACGCAGGGCGTGCGTCGCAGCATGGCTGCTGGTGGCGCTGTGCGGCGCGATCCCGGCGCAACAGCGGAAGCCGCTCGATTCCCTTTTAGGTAAACTGCACGATCAATCATTGCATGACACAGTCAGAGCGTCTCTGCTATCGCAGGTCGCTCTGGAATTCAAGATGACCGATCCGGACCGCGGACTCGAGTACGCGGTTTCGGGTTTGGCCATCGCTAAGAGCGCAAGCTACACGAAAGGAGAAGCGGACTGCCTCTATTCAATAGGTGTGCTCTATGGTCAGAAAGCGGATTTCCCGAAAGCCCTCGATCACTATTTTCGGGCTCTGGCTCTGTACGAGAAAAACCAGTACGCCCGCGGAATAAATTACACGCTCGGAAATATCGGGATCGTCTACTCGCGTCAATCCGACGTGGACAAGGCGCTCGATTACTACAGGAGGTCCCTGATCGGTTTCCAGAAAACTGGCGACCGGGACGGAATCGCCGCACAGTATTTGAACCTGGGGAATCTCTGCAATAGGAAAACGGATTATGCGAAAGCGCTCGAATATTATGACAGGGCTCTCGAAATCCGGAGAGCGCAGCGCAACAAGACGGCGACAGCCGTATTGCTCGGGAACATCGCGAACATTCACTCGACGCAAGCTCGATACCGGCGGGCGCTGGACTTCTATTTCCGCGCCCTCGCCATTACGGAAGAACTCGGACTGCGGTATAGTGAAGGCCAGGTGCTGGCGAATATTGGTTACACGTACATGAAAATGGTCATGGACAGCACGCTGGATGCGGAGCATGGACGAAGCGTTGACAGGCGGACCACATTGCTGAAGAGCATAGAATACACACGCAAGGCGATGGAAATCGCCGGAGAGGTCAAGGACCAGTATGGTCTGATGAACCGGTACCATAATCTGTCGGAAGCCTACGCGGAGTTGAAGGATTTTCGTCGGGCTCACGAATTTCTTCTCGTGACACAAGTTCTGAGGGACTCGATATTCAGCCGCGAGAAACAGCAGAGCATCGCCGATCTCGAAGCGCGGCAGCAGGATATGATTCGCGAGAAGGAATTGCAGATAATCACCGAGCGGGAGAAGAACTTCAAGTACATGGTGGCGGGGGGGGCGATCATTGCCGCGCTGGTCGGAGTGCTGTTATTTCTTCGAATACGGCATCAGAGGCGCACTAGCGAGCTGCGCGCCGAGGCGGCCGAGGCGGAGGCGCGCGCCCTGCAAGCCGACAACGAGCGCAAGGAACTTGAACTCCGGAAGGCACAGGAACTGGAAACCGCATATCAACATCTGCGCCGGACACAGGCGCAATTGATACAGCACGAAAAGATGGCCACACTCGGCCAGCTCGCGGCCGGAATTGCGCATGAGTTGAAGAATCCGCTGAATTTCGTGAACAATTTTGCCGAACTGTCGCGGGAACTGGTCGGAGAACTCGCATCCGAGTTGGGAAAGAATCCAGACCTGGCGGACAGGCTCGCGGTATTGGCGGAGAACAACGAGAGGATTATCGAGCACGGCGGCCGTGCCGACCGAATCGTCCGCGGTATGATGGAGCACGCGCGCAAAGCGCCCGGAGAGCGGCAGGCAACAGACTTGAACGCCCTGGTGGACGAAGCCGTGGATCTGTTTAGCAATCAGACACGCGCACGATATCCTGAGCTTGTACTGAACGTCAAGACGACCTACGATCCGACCCTGCCGAACGTGGAAGTCGTGCAGAGGGATATACACAGAGTCCTGCTCAACGTGCTCGGCAACGCAGCCGAGGCAATGTGGGAGAGGTATGAAGACGCCGGCGGCGAAGCAAAACTTCGCGTGCGAACGTTACGTTCCGGGCAGGATCTCGAAATTCGAATAGCCGACAACGGCACAGGCATACCGGAAAGTGTTCGAGAAAGGATATTCCAGCCTTTTGTCACGACAAAAACCGGCGGCGAGGGCGCGGGTTTGGGACTCTGGATAAGCCATGATATTATCGTGGAGGGACACGGGGGGCGGATACTGGTCCAGAGTTCCACCGGTGAAGGATCGGAATTCACGATAGTCCTTCCGATGCAGGGCGAGCGGGAGCCATAGACCGGATTGCGGGAGCATTCCCGCTGACTTGCCGGCTGCATGAGTACGTCCGGGAGAGGATCTCCCTCACTGCTCGGGACGGCATGGAGAGGATGTGCGGTATGCAGGAGCGGAATCCGCAGCGGGATGTGAGCAGCTCAGTAAATGTCTATCTCCAGCCGCATCACCCTGCGGGCCATGCCTATGTCGAGCAGCGCGAAAAGCACCCCGAGCAGGGCGGCTGTGATGCCGGCCAGGAATACCCACACGGCGGCCACGGCGATGTGCACACGCAGGAACAGGCTCACTCCCAGCAGCAGGGACGTCAACAGGTAACCGATTACGCCCGACCATAGAAATATCAGGGACCGCCGGAGGTGGTTGGCGCGCGTAAGCAACAGAGGGATCTGCCGCATGACGCTTTCGAAACGGATCGCATCGACATATTCTCGATCGACCGAATCGGGATCGGCGAGCCGGCGTCTTTTTTCGTCGTTGAGGAGGCGTATCCTGTTCACGACAGTGGCATACCTGTTGTTAAGGCCGAGAAGCAGCAAGCCGCAGGCCGATATCATCAAGGCCGGAGCGAGAATGGCCTGTATGGTCTGCAGTGCCGAAGGAGTGGATAATTCGAGCATTGTATGTTCGGGAATTGAGTGGATCCGCAGGTGCTCCGACGGTCGGAACACCGCTTCTCGAAGCGGGCGCGGGGCAATTTCCGAGCTGATCCCGCTGTCTCGCCCCACGAATATATCGAGACGCGAGAGATGAAGCGAATCGCTCCACTCGGAGTCGAGAAGCCGCCCGCTGATCGGGGTGACCGGTCGAATACGGCCGCACCTATGATATCTGGAAGGAAATCCGGAGTTTCTGAATACCAGGAGCGATACAAGGCACTCTCTTGCGAAAAGCTCGCTCGATGACGTGCCGAACGGTGTTGATTGCAATTGCATGGCAAGACGGAGCGCTGTAACTTTGCACCTGTCGGGATTGTCATTCACCGTATACGGCCTCTTTCCGGATGAATACACTCAAGGTATATCCGCGATGACCGGAGCGAAGGCAGATCAACAATAATTTCACTGTTCTTTTCACTCTAACAGGTCCTTTATATGAAACACATCCTTCTGTCAGCGCTGCTTCTGTCGGCCTTTGTACTCGGGGCATGCGAACAGCAGTCCAATATCACTTCCCCGGTCGACACGCAGGCGCCGGTTGCGGCGAACGTGCAGCTTCCGTCCTTCGAGGAACTCGATAACATGCTTTATGCCGACGATCCGGGAGACAGGAAGCTGGAACCCCGTCTGATCGGCATGGACATCGCGATGTGGATACGCCTGCTCATGATGGCGAATCCTGATATGGATGACGCGACCAAACAGGCGCTGAAAGACGCCTACAAGGCTTTTATCGTGCGCCAGGGCGAAATTATCCGCAACACGGAGCTTACTCCGGAGCAGAAGAGAGAGGCGTTGGAACAGGCGCGTCTGGAGTTGCTGCAAGCGGTGAACGGAACGGACGAGAATCCCGGCATTGTCACCGCCGAGCAGATACAAAAGGCGAACGAACTGAAAACGAAGCTCGAACAGGAGCGCAAGGAACGCCTCGAAAAGGCGATCGAAGCCCGTATCGACATGCAGATAAGGCAGTGGACGTCCATACTCAAGCTCACCGAGCGCCAGCAGGTCGCGATCAAGAACATCCTTGTGCAGCAGCAGAAGGACATCGCACAGGCGCGCATCGACTATGCCAAGGATCCGGTCGCGCTCGCCAGAAAACTCCGTGAAATCCAGGCGTCCGTCAACACCGCAATCAGGACCCTTCTGACGCCGGAGCAGCAGGTCATCTGGGACCGTATGCACGGCAAGATCGTCCGGAACGACAACACCATCGAGGCGCGTGTCGACAAGCAGATCAAGGCCTGGACGCCTATTCTGAATCTGACTGAAGCACAGCAGGCGGAAATCCGCGACATTCTCATCCGTAAGGAGACCGCGATGGAGCAGGCGCGCAAGGACCTCGGCAGGGATCCGGCAGCCCTCGCACTGAAGCTGCGCGAGTTGCAGGCCGAAGCGGATGCGGCCGTACGCGGCATTCTGACGCCCGAACAGCAGGAAATCTGGGATAAAATGCACGGCACGGTGATCACCCCCCGCAACCCGATCGAGGAACGAGTAAACAACCAGATCAAAGCGTGGACACCGGTTCTGAAACTTACGGAAGACCAGCAGGCCGCCATCAAAATCGAACTCATGCAGAAGGAGAAGGCGATGGAGCAGGCGCGGAAGGATCTCGGCAGGGATCCGGTGGCTCTCGCCAGGCGCCTCAAGGAAATCGAGACGGCTGCGAACGCAGCGATACGCGCCCTGCTCACACCGGAGCAGCAGGCCATCTGGGATAAAATGCATGGGTCGAGAGGCGGTGTCATCGGAAACCGAGGCTGATTACCCCCGCCTTGAGCTTTTTCGAAGCCCCGTCTGTTCACTCGGACGGGGCTTTCGCTTTGTACTCATTTCTTCTGAACATATGCGGACTGAGGAATGTTGCAAAAGCCTCCGAGTCTTCCCCTGGCGGCAGCTTGAGACTCCATCAGGATTCATTGAACATGGTTGTACCAACCCGGGAGGAAGTTTCGAACCCGCACCGCCGCCCATGAACGCCGTGGGGCGCTTCACTCGCGCACCGTACTCAAACAGCCAAATTTTGATGATGAGATTGATGCTTCGAATGCTGGATCATCAGGCCGGGAAATGATTCTTGACCGGTAAACTGATCACGAAGGTGCTGCCCGCTGTTGTCGATTCGTCCAATGTGAGCATCCCTCCATGTCCCTCGACGATGATATCATGACTCAAGGATAACCCCAATCCCGTGCCTTCGCCGGCCGGCTTCGTTGTGAAAAACGGTTGGAAGATTTTCTCTCTGATCTCCATTGGTACCCCCGGTCCGTTATCTCTGATGCGAATCTTTACGGTCCGGTCGCTGCGTTCGGTCGAAACCATGACCGACGGCATGCGTTCGCTTCCGTTCCGGGCATCTAGACCGAGGGAAGGGGAAGCGGGAATCCTGGCGGCGTATATTCCATTGCTCACCAGATTCAGAACGACGCGGGAGATCTCCTGAGGGAGCACTTCAAGCTCCCCCGCATCGGGATCGAGGTTCGTTTCTATGATTACGGGGACTTCCTGCACCGCGCCTCGCTGTCCGCTTTCTGCAAGCCTGACCGCGGCATCGACAAGCCGATTGATACTTACCGACCTCCGTTCTCCACCCTGTCCACGGGCATGCATCATCATATTGGAGATGATGGAATTCGCGCGATCGCCATGCTCGATGATCTTCGAAATGTTGAGACGCAACACTTCGATCATGGAAAGAAGATCGTCAACATCAACGACGCCCGGGCTTCCTTTCGCGCGCAGGAGATTATCCTGCAACTCGACGGCCAGTTCCCCGGAAAGGGATGAGAAATTGTTGACAAAATTCAACGGATTCATAATCTCATGAGCGATTCCCGCGGTCAGCTTGCCTAAAGAAGCCAGTTTCTGTTGAGCGACGAGCTGTTCCTGAGTCCGCAGCACCTCCTCGTGTTTCTCTTTTAGTGTCTGTATCGCGCTTGCCTTTGCGAGCGCTAGAATCGCGTGTTCGCGGAAGCGGTTCAAGTTGAGAGCATCAGAGGGGTCGAAAGCATCGACATCTGTCAGGCTGTCGAAGACGAGATAGCCGTCAAATCGTTCGCCGGCGGACTCCCAGTCGACCGTCATGATCATGATTGACGCGGCTGCAGGAAAACCCCTGAGAAATTTCTCGCCCGGCAGGTTTTCCCTGTGCTTCAGGAGAAAAATGCCCTTCGCGACCTCTTCCGAAGATGTGGTATACCTGCGGGTCATCTCATCACGTGTGCATTCCAGATCCCTGACCAGTTCTTCATCATGCCCGATACTGGAAACCACCCGATACGAGAGATCCGATTTGTTGCCGATAAAAACCAGGGCTTTTTCTGCGCGCGGCAGGATCATCATTCCTTGACGCAGGATCGAGCCGATAAGATCGCCGAGTTCGAATTCCCTGTTGACGATTTTCACGATACGATCAATGGTTTCGAGTTCCTCGGTACGGCGCGCCAGCGCGGCCTCGGTTTCCTTGCGATCGGTGATATCCTCCTGCACGCCGATATAATGCGTGATGACTCCTTGGGAGTTTTTCATCGGCGAGATTGATGCGGACACCCAGTACAAGTGTCCGTCCTTGGCTTTATTGTGCAGCTCTCCCCGCCATTCATGTCCGGAAGTTATTGCTTCCCACAGGGAACGATAATCCTCGTCGGAAGTGATTCCGGATTTAAGCATGCGCGGATTCTTCCCGAGCATTTCATCGAGCGTGTATCCTGAAATGCGCGTGAACTTCGGATTGACGTACTCAATATTGCCGTTCGTATCCGTGATCATCACGATTCCGGGACCCTGCTCGACCGCGAGAGAAAGCTTCTCCAATTGCTCGCGCGTTCGCAGTTCCTCGGTCATATCGCGCAGCATGACAGTGAAAATCCGGTCATTCCCTATCAGGAGCTGCGAGATGGATGCAAGGGCGGGGAACTCCGTCCCGTCCATCCTTCGGCCCTTGATCAGCTGTCCGTCGTTGATGTCGTGTGTCGAGCCGACGGAAAAACGGAAATTTTCGGCTGATGGAAACTCGGGGTCGGAAAACAGGCCGGGCAGTAGCCTGCCGAGATGTGCTCCGATCACTTCTTCCAACTGATAACCGAATATTTTTTCCGCTGTCTTGTTGAAAAGCGTTATATGCTGCGCAGAATCGATCGAAATAAATGCTTCGGAAGCAAGGGAAAGTATACCGAACAATCGTTCCTCGGAGCGGTGTACCTCCGACTCCGCCCGTTTTATTTCTGTGATATCCGTCGCGACTCCGATACTTCCGATGAAATTCCCGCTTGCGTCGTATATGGGCGTCGCTTGCGTGTCGAACCACAATCCGCCGACTTCATTTATGACAGAGACGTGTTCGCCGCGCAAAGCCCTTGCGGCGAAATCAAGGATATGCGGAAAACCTCTGTATACGTCGAAGATCGACCGGCCTATCATTTCACCGGATTTCAATCCGAGCGCTTCCAGGCCCCGTCCCTCCGACAGCGTGAACAGGCCATCCGGATCGAGCGCGAACATGACGATCGGGGCGCTGGAAACCACTGTGCGCAAACGGTCCTCGGTGGTCTTGAGGCTGTCATGAGCTTTCGCCAGCGATTTGTACATCTCTTCAAGCTGTGCAGCTTTTAAAAGCTCGATCTCCTTGCGCTCATTTTCCGAGCGCAGCATGCGGGATTGCGCTTCTGCTGCTATAAAACGAAGTTCTACTTCTCTAATTACGGATAGCTCTCGTTCCTTTCTCAGGACCCTTTTTCTACGGATCCGATCCACGGCTCCGACGGCGGCAAGAAACAACATGCCGTATACCCCGTAAGCCCATGCCGTAGCCCACCATGGGGACTCGATTACCACGCGGATGGCTGCACCGCGGGTACTCCACAGGCCTTCGCTGTTCGACGCTTTCACACGGAATGTGTATTCCCCCGGCCGGAGATTCGAATAAATAGTGAAGCGCCGCGTTCCCGAGTACACCCAATCGGGATCCAGACCCTCCATCATGTACATGTATTGATTGTTCGCGTTGTCGAGGAAGCTGAGTGCGGCGAATTCGAAGGTGATGTGATTCCTGTCGTAAGGGAGCGTGACGCCGGTTCTGTTGAAGTGGATTTCTCTCCCGAACACCAGCAGCCTCGTGAACGCGACGCTGGGAGGCTTCAGTTGATCGCGGATTTTTGCGGGATGGAAAATGTTGAAGCCTTCGACTCCGCCGAATATCAAACTGCCGTCTGGGAGCTTCAGGCTTGCTCCGGTATTGAACTCGGAGTTCTGCAGCCCGTCCGCCTCCCTGTAAATGCGAGTGCTCCCATCCAGCCTGTTGAACCTGCAAAGTCCCTTATGTGTGCCCAACCATAGGTTGTTCCTCGTATCCTCGATTATGGAATAGATGATGTCGCTCGGAAGACCGTTCTCCATGGTGAAATATCGAGTGGCGCCTGTGCCGGGGTCGAACCATTTCAGTCCCGCGCTGTGTGTCCCAAGCCATAGGCGGCCGGGCAGATCTTCATGAATTGCCCTGACATTGATTCCTCCCGTGGCGTCCGAACCCGTGCGGGAGCCGAAGAACCGCTTGAAAGTCCCATTCTCTTTGTTCAAGAGATTGAGTCCGTTTTCGGTGCCGACCCAAAGTCGAAGTTTCGTATCCCGATACAGAGTGAAAATCGTGTTGTTGCTTAAGCTTGTCGAATCACCGGGCACATGGTAGAATTTTGCGACCCGTACGGATGTGTGCGATGCGGCGTTGAGATCCCCGATTCTGATGGCGTTCAATCCGTTCCAAGTGCCTATCCATGCAGTATCGCCGTCGATCAGAATAGTCCTCACCACATCGTCCGTAAGCCTTTCATTCTCCGGCGCCCGGGATCTGAAGCGCCGGTGAGTGCGTGTTGCCGGATCGAATACGAACAAGCCCAGCATCCCCGTGCCGATCCAATACCTGCCTGATCTGTCCCGGGCCATTGACCAGACAGGTCGGTTTCGGAGAATCGAATCCAATGATGGTGAAAAAATTTGACTGCTGGATAATCCGTATGGCGGCTGCGTACTGCATTTGAATACCCCGTCCAAAGTCCCGACAAGAACCGTATCCGGCGACACTGTCGAAAAGCATCGAGTGTTACCGGCGATCTCGCGATGCTTGCTTTGACCTCCCGGATGCACGGCCTCGAAGCGCTTTGCTTTCCTTTTAATAACGGACAGACCATGTCCCGGGATCGCCAGCCACAGAGAACCGTTCTTGTCTTCATCGATCATGGCTACCGGCATATCGAAAGGCATCAAATCCCTGTCGATGAATTCCGATTTCCCGTTGGACAGGTTAAATACAACGGGCCGGTATCCCTCACGGAAAAACCAAACGCCTCCCGCACGGTCGATGAACAACGTGTGCTTAAAATTCCGTACGGATCTGTTCCGCATCCGCGGGAGATTCAGCAGTTCAAATTTGCCTTCAGCGATTGAAAACCGGCCTATTCTACCGTTGCTGTGAACCGTCCAGATCATGCCCTCCGCGTATCTTGAAGATTCGCAGTCAATATTGAAATGGAGGATACGCGAACCTCTTCCGGTTTCCACGTCATATCGGAAAACACCATTCCGGTTTACGATGAGTATCCCGCGAGCGGATCCCGCATGGATGCTTCTGAAGAAATCGATTTCGCGGAATGGGCCCGTTCCGGAGTATCCGGTATCGAAGGATGACCTTCTGATCGCCTTCAGTTTTCCGCTTCCACGGTCATACGATATCAGATTTCCATTGATGCAGAAGACGAGCTCGTTGCCGATTTCGACAAAGGTGGGCTCATGCTTATTGCCCGCTTCAAGCTCTTTGGAAAATGAACGGCCCGTGAATGAATCCGTACGCCGGCTGTATTGATAAAGCGTTTCATCGGAAAGGACGAAAAACTCTCCATCCCGCGTCTCAAAGAAACCCCGTACCGGACCGCGCAGGTCATGGTTGTATCGGTATTTTCGAAATGTATCCGAATCACGGTCGTAGCGGTTCAACGCAAGCGCCGTTCCTATCCATAGGTTCTTGCGGGCGTCCTCGTAGAGAAGCTCCACACGGTTGTCTGGAATGCCGGCATGCCCGCCGCTGTTGCTGTCGTATGCTTTGAACGAATATCCGTCATAGCGAAGCAGACCCTCTTCGGCGCCGCACCAGACAAAGCCTTCGGAGTCTTCCAGCACTGATCTGATGTTGGAAGTCGGCAGGCCGTCTTCAACGGTCACGTGGCTGACGGCTATTTCCTGACCTTTCGCCGGCTCCTGTTGAAGGAGAGCGAGAACAAACGTCAGCGATACAGAGAGAATGCTTCGTGTGCGGGCGCGTTTCATATTATTATCATAGCTCATCAAACTCTTGTGAGTTTCGAAAAACGGCGTGTATCCGGCAGCTATTTGTCAAGACTGCACACCGTTCAAGTTGTGCGGAAGAGAAAACGATCTTCCGTCCAAGGGCTGTTTTGCTGCGTACCTGTGTGAAACATCGTAAAAAAAACGCCGGAAAACAAGGATGTATCACCTCCGAATTATCTGTCTCTCGAGAAATCCCAGCGCCGAGAGCTATCCAGCGGTCCGGGAAACCTTCCGCTTGCTCAGTTCCTCCCTGTTTTTTTCTTCCTCCACACATCAATAATTTGAACGGAAATCAGATTGGAATCCGAATGCGACGTGTTTTGCTTTATCATCCGGTGGCAGAATGACGCATTGTCCGAATCCACGAAGACCGCCGATCATATTCGCGCTCTGCCTGCTACTCACAGTTGCCGCGGCATGCATGCTGCTCTGTTTCGTCTTCGACAGAGGCGTCGTGGGATCATCATACGGCCGGGAAACGGAAATCCCGTCCGCGCTCGTAGACTCGCTCTCGTCACTTGTCAAGGAGGGCGGACTTCCGTCCCTGCAAGCGGCGGTAGTGTATCGCGGCAGAGCGTCGGAGTCGATGGTGTTCGGCAGCGGTTCCGGCATGGATCATATGTGCCTGATCGGCTCCGTACAGAAGGTGGTGACGGCCACGGCGGTCCTTCAATTGCATGAGCGCGGCCTGCTCGATATCGACGACGACGTGAACAGCCACTTGCCCTTCCCGGTAAGGCATCCGAAACATCCTTCGACCCCTATCACTATTCGCATGCTTCTGGCTCACCGCTCCGGGATGGAAATGTTCAGGAATCAAGTGGAATGGGATACACGCTTTCTGGATTACGGCAGGGACACGCCGTATGTCCTGAACGCGTCGGTTCTGATGTCGCGGGATGAATTCATCAAGGAGTCGCTGGATCCGGAGGGTGTGAACTTCGACTCGAGCGCTTGGCGTTTCGAACCGGACATAACTTTCTGGTACTCGAATTCGGCCTATCTGCTTCTCTGTTGCCTGATCGAGGAGGTTTCCGGAATGCCTTACAGGGATTATCTGCGCGAGAATGTATTCGAACCCCTGGGGATGCGCAATACCAGGTTTTACACTGATGACACCGCCGTGAACTATGCCGTTCCACATACCAGAAGAAACGGCGAAAACATCAAACTGCCGGTGTGGACCGGAGATCGGGACATGCTATGGTCGACGGCGGAAGATATGGCCAAATTCATGAAGGCACATATCGACAGCGGACGCTGCGGCTCTTATCGGCTGCTCAAACCCGAGACAATCGCTCTTATGAGGGATAAGCATTCGCGGGGAAGATCCATATTACACCCGATGAGCAACTGTCCGACGGCCGGGTACGGCCTGGGAATCGAGCAGTATTCGGGAGAATGGTTCGGGCACGGGGGCTCGACGATCGGATTTCAATGCCTGTGGAGGTTCAACGCGGAGAACGGAAACGGTTACGTGCTGCTCACGAATGTCAACGGACTGATACACGGCCCGAAAAACTTCGATGCTGTGTGGGCGACCGTATCCGCGGCAGCGAAAGTCCTGAAATCAGAACTGGATACGCCCGACCGAACCGTCGCCATCATAATAGCCGCGGTGTTGCTGCTGACAGGGGCGGCATGCCTGGCGCGGCGGAGATACAGGAGGCAGGCGGATTTGTCATAATAGATCGCGACAATGAAGTCTTCAACCCGAGCGGACGGGCTTCGGATTCTAATTCCATGTGAATACCCGCCGGATACCCATAATGCACCTTCGTTCTACCATCCGTCGCCGCGGAACGACAGCTCATGATCCGGCTTGCCGGCCGGAGGCGATAAGACCCTCCGTTCCTCCCTGTTTTTCTTTTACACAGAGCGGGACATTCAGCTCATGAAACCGTATTTTTATGCCGGCATAGAATGAAAATCCTGTTAGTCCAGACAAACACCTTCGTCCAGTTGATGCCGCTGCCAATCGGTCCGGCGATGGTCGCGGCACGGTTGAGAGAGGAAGGCCATGAAGTGCGCTTCTGCGACCTCATGGCCGAGAAGCATCCCGTTGAGACAGCCGCTCGCATGGCCCGCGAATTCGTTCCCGACCTCGTGTGTTTCTCGATCCGCAACCGCGACAACCAGCTTATGCTCGCTTATAATGATCCGATGCCCGGAATCAGGGACACGGTCACGGCGGTGCGCGGCGTCACGTCAGCGCCCCTGCTGTTGGGCGGCACGGCATTCACGACGTTTCCCGAGCGTATGCTGGAATACCTCGACGCAGATTACGGAATCGCCGGAGACGACCTGGACAATGTGGCTCGTTTCATCGGGTCGCTCGGGCGGGAGCAGGCGGATCTGCAGACGCCGGGGCTTGTGTACAGGCGTCATCCGGACGGCATAATCCGCAATCCGTACGCGATATCCGGTTATGCGAGCTTCTCGAAATCCTATGCGGATTTCATCGACAGGAAGCGCTACCGGCGCGCGTACTGGGACGCGGCGGTGATAACCCGCTCCGGATGTCCCGAACAGTGCATCTACTGCGACACATACCTGACTTACGGAAGTTCCTTCATACTGCGCGATCCGGCCGTCGTAGCGGAGGAATTGCTCTCACTCAAACGTTCCTCCCGAGTCAGGTCGGCGTATCTTGTGGATGCCGGATTCAATCGCCCTCTGGATCACGCGAAAGAGATACTGCGGGAGATCATTAAAAGAGGCGCGCAGCTGCGCTATTACGCGGTATTCGATCCGGGGCCGGCGGACGACGAGTTCTTCGCGCTTTACCGCCGCGCAGGGGGAAGCGCCCTGACGGTCTTTGCGGAGAGTCTGTCCGATCCGGTTCTCGAGGAATTGCGCAAGTCATTCACCTATTCGGATGTGCTGCGCGACACGACGGCCATGCGCCGGCACGGCATCGGATTCATGCTGATGCCAGTGTTAGGCGCGCCGGGCGAAACGCCGGAAACGGTCGAGGAAACATTCGCACGCTTGCCCGCTCTCAAAGCCCATTACGCATCCTTGGGTATCGGGTGGCGAATACAGCCGGGCACGGCGCTCCGCGAGAGAGCCGTCAGCGAAGGCATTATCAGGGCTGATGACGATTGCTGGAACACGACATTCTATATATCGCCGGAAACACCGCAGGAGTGGCTCATGAAACGCCGGCGTTCCTTCATGCTGAGACATCCGTTCCTGAATGCGCGTGTCGTGCCGTTCTTTTTCAAGGAAATGTTCAGAAGGCCGTGGGGGTGGAGTGGGGAGTGGGGAGTGGGGAGTGGGGAGTGGGGAGTAAAGAGTGAAAAGTAAAGCGTGAGGTTCAGATGTTTTTCAGGAAGAAATTTAAGGCGGTTCGGCATCCGGATAAGATCTGGGTATCGAGGGATCGGAAATTTGCGGCTTTGATCGACATAGCTCGCGATGCGGGACGGCTTGGCGCGCATGTGGTGTTCTTTACGCATTTCCGGAAATCCTTCAACGATCTTGCCGAAAAACTCGCTGAAGCAGGAGTATACTATCGCAAGGTTCAGTCGTCCGTCGACCGTCTTACGGGACGCGGCGTGTTCCGGCAGCCGACGCCGGGCGGAGTCGCATTATTCCTGGTGAGCGCGTTGCCGGAGGAAGGATGGACGCCTGAAGAGCCGTCCGATGGCGGCATCACTCTGCGTCTTGTCGTGACTGAACGTTACCCGGTTCCAAAACCTGATCAACGTATCGAGCGTTTTGCTGATTCCTTGCGAGTTCCCGTGGAACTCGAATATCACGGCGCTCTTGACGAGCCGCTGTTCCAGATTTTCGGAGGCAATAGGATTGTTGAGATTTTTAAACAGATGCGCGTCAATGAGGATGAGTGCATACAGGGCAGTCTGATCAGCAAAGCCGTGAAGCGCGCGCAGGAAAGACTGGCGCAGAACCTGACTATCGAGAGCACTTCCGACAGCGTGGAGGAGTGGGTGGCGAGGAATGCGCCGGATGCGTTGGGGAACGGTTAACGGTTAAAGGTTAAAGGTTAACGGGCCTGCCCAGCGAAGCTCTGCGCGGCGGAGCGCAGGCGGGGAACGGTAAACGGGGAAAGGGGAAAGGGGAAAGGGTGTCCCTGCCCAATATAGGTTGACTAGTTTTAAACACTGTTCCTACAGCAATAGTTGATAGGTAACATCTTTTCATGCTTTTGAGCAAGTGCGGTTCTGCGGGACTTCAGTCCCCTCGATCAGCTTCCGCCCCCATCCCGCATCCATGCGATGCGTAGTACACCATTCGCGCCTCGATGCGTTTTTATCGATGCGGGCGCCACCTGTCAAGAGCCCGAAGGGGCGAAGCGTACTCTTGACAGGTGTGCGTCGCATCGATTGTTTCCCGTGGCGCGAATGGTGTGTCATAGTTCCCCGTGTTGCGGCTGGGAGGATATCCCATCGGCGCTCGAGTCGTAGAGGACCATCTTCGGTCGCTCCGCTTTCGTCAGTTTTTCGATGGCAGCTGCAAATACGGCGGGCGGCATCGACTGCGGCAGTGACAAATCAGTCAACCTATTTCAGGCAAGGACAGGGTGGATGTCCGAATTCACCAGATTCACCGAATTCACCAGATTCACCGTATTCACCATATTCACCGCATTCACCAACTGGGAACTGGGTACCAGGTACGACAGT
>CAYLZD010000056.1:0-15381 GCA_964388275.1 uncultured Chromatiales bacterium | reverse complement strand
AGCTGAGCTTGCGGCCGCCCGCGGAGCACGCGGATAGGCGCGGATATGGATGAAGTTTGCCTGCGAAACAAACGATGCGAAACAGCACCCATCATCCATCATTCCACATTCCTCATTAATATTCATGAACACTACAGTAAAGGAAAGCAGGACATGGATACGGAAGCCGCCGCGGTGAGCATTATCATCGCAGACGACCATCCGCTGTTCCGCCGGGGACTGCGGGACGTGATCGCGACTGATCTCCGCTTCACCGTCGTCGGTGAAGCATCCGACGGTATTGAGGCTCTCGATGCCGTCGAGCGTCTCGCTCCGCGCATAATCGTACTTGACATAGACATGCCGCGAATGAGCGGTCTCGAGGCCGCTCAAAAAATCGTCGAGCGGGAACTGCCCGTCCTGATAGTCATATTGACGATGTACGACGACGACGCACTTTTCCGCAAGGCGCTCGATATCGGCGTGATGGGATATGTACTGAAAGACGGCGCCGCCGGTGAAGTCCTGCTGGCGCTGAGAGCCGTGTCTGAAGGCGATTATTATATCAGTCCTTCAATGACATCCAACGTGTTGAAAAGGGAACGCAACGTCGGAGCGGCTGCTTCCATGCGCGACAAGATAGCGCTTCTTTCCCCCACGGAACTTTCCGTGCTTAAAATGATCGCGGAGAGCAAAACAACCGATGAAATCGCGCACCGGCTGTTCATAAGCCGGAAAACAGTCGAGCATCACCGGGCCAATATGTGCTTAAAGCTTAAGATCTCCGGCGCCTATGCCTTGGTGCGTTTCGCCCTCCTGAACCGCTCGCGCCTTTAACGGACAACATCTGAGAAAACAGTATTACGCTCGAATGCGCCCTATCTTGTCGCAATAAAGCGGACCACGATAGCAACAGGGCTTTTCATATCCGTGTTGTCCGGGAGCACAAATCCCTGACAGCGGTGTCTTGGTTTCGCACCGCCACACCGGCTTGTCTTCGCTCCTCCCCTTCTCCCCCGCTACAAACGCCATCTGTCGTCCCTCAAGGGACGGAACACGAGCAAAGCCCCCTCCCGCAGCGATACGCGGAACCTTGCCGAGAGAGCCCTGTTGCACGTGCCTTCCATGACGCCGAAGGCCAGCTCGCCCCGCTTCATGGGGTATGCGAGCCCTGAAAATGTGACACCTGTGGCCGAGACAAGAGGCACGATGGATATTCGCTCACCGGGCCGCGATGAGAACACCGCGCTGCGCGTCATGAGGTCGATGCGGAATTCGGCATCGAAGATCACCGCCTCGATGCTCCGAGCGTGCCGCTGCAGTATGGAAAAATTGCCCAGGGTGTGATCGAGCAGATCACCGGTCAGTCCGAGCATCGCAATCCGATTCATTCCCCGCTCCCGCAGGAACAGCAGCGCCTTCTCGAAATCAGTGTTCTCCTGCCCCGCGTCATGATGGAACTCGACGCCGCCGGACTCGAAAAAGCGCCTCGTCTCATCGGTTACTGAATCGAAATCTCCTACCACCGCATGCGGAACCACGCCCAGCATTCTCGCGGCATTCGCCCCGCCGTCCGCGCAAAGAACGAAGCTCGCTTCTTCAGCCAAGCGCCTGACATGCGCTGCATGCGCAAGCCCGGGCATACGTCCGTTGCATATCAGCAGTGTGTGGCTCATAAACGCAGATGATTGATGATGAAGGTTTCTCTTCCGTCTGACGTTCAACGTTCAACGTTCAACGTCTTCACAACTCCACGGCGATGTCAAAAAATACATTCCTCTCCGCTCCGACGAAGAATTGATCCCCCTCCCCGCTCTGCGCGTACAGGGCGTCGAGCAGATTGTTCAACGCGACCCGAATTTCCATACCCCGCAGTCCGAAAAACGGGGGAGTTCTCCAGGACGCAGCCGCGTTCAAAACTGAATAGGGATCCACCTTGTTCTCCCCGTTCTGGTAATTGTCCGTATACTGATCTCCCACGTATTTCCAGGAAATCGACGCGGTGAAACCGCTGTAACGCCAGGTGAGCCGGGCGTTTGCCAGCAGCTCCGGGAAACCGGCTATCCGATTTCCATCCAACGGCCGCGGCACGCTCGAACCGGATGCAGGATCGCTCTCCCAAACCACGTAGCTGCTCAGACGGCTGCGGCTCAGCAGGCCGTTCGCCTCCAGTTCGAGCGTACGGTGCAGAACCGCGCGGACCGTCGCTTCGAGGCCAAGATGCAGCGTGCGTTCGGCGTTCCCGGTCACCGGCTGCCCGAAGCGATCGAGACCGCCGCTCTTTATGATCTCATCCCTGAAATTCATCGCATAGCCGTTCACAAGCAGTCTGATGCCGTCCGCCTGATAACCGGCGCCGAGTTCAAGGTTAAGGAGCTTTTCGGGCTTGACGAGCGGAGAGTCGAAGTCGTAAGCGCCTCCGGGCAGCCCCTTGAACTGAGGGGTCGCTCCTCCGCTGGACTCGGCGGCGTCGTAGAGATTTTTCAAGCGCGGTTCGCGCTGCGTCCAGGAGATGTTGCCGTAAAGGTTCCATTCCCCGGTCAGGTTATAATTCGCGCCCAGACGCGGATTGAGAAAAAGGTAATCCGCCGTGAAATCCGTTCCGACATATTTCTCGTCGAAGAGCCGGTAGCGGTTGAAAACCGCCTGCACGCTCGCCATGGCGTTCAGTCTTTCCGTAAGCCTGTACTGTTCCTGCGCATAAGCCGACAGAATGAGCTTGGCGCCGCTGTATTCATAGTAACGGCGATGCGGATCGAGATCCGCCGGCAACTGCTCTGCCCATTGTATGCGCCCCCAATGCAGGGATCGGTGCGAGCGAAACTCCAGACCGGTGGTGAGCGAACCGTCGCCGTGCACGAAGGTCAGCCGGGGCAGCCACCCCCATTGCCTGTTGTCGACGTAAGCGCGAATGATCGGATTTACGGGATTCGACGGATTCTCGAAACCGTAAGCCGAAGTCATGCGGTAGTACGTCGTGTCGGTCCAGCCGGTGGCGTCGTAATCGAAATAGCCCTCGCCCGTGACCATGAACAGAACATTGTTCAGAGTCAGGACGTCGTTGATTTTCCACTCGTTGAGAATTTCATAGTGCGGCTGCGAGAAGGATTCCACCTCCTGGGGCCGCCGCTGCTGCGTCCATGTGTAGGCGCTGTTCTCGGCGGACCAGTAGTTGTAATTCTTCCTGCGCTCGTTTCTGTCTTTGACGGCGAATTTGGGCAAACCGTAATATGCCAGGCCGTCTTCGACGGGGCCACCGTAAATGTTGATTCTGGTTGTAAAGTCTGAATCATATCGGGTGGCTGCCGCATAGAATGCGCTCGAACGGAACCACGAGTGCTCCCTGTACCCGTCAGTGCTGCTGCGGGAGAGTCGCCCGAAGAGTGTGTATTTCCCGTCGAGCAAACCCGACCCGAAGGAAAATGCATGCCGCCGTGTGTTGTATGATCCGAAGCCGTTCTCGATTCTTATGCCCTTCCTGTCCGCGAAATCGCCCGTGACGATGTTGATCGACCCGCCGACGGCCGGAGGTCCGTAGAAGGCGCTGCCGGCGCCGCGTTGCACTTGCACTTCCGCGGTGCTTCCGAGCAGATCGGCGAAGTCCAGCCAGTAAACGTTGTGATCTTCCGGATCGTTCTGCGGCACACCGTTCACCATGACGGCCAAGCGGCGCTGATCGAAACCCCGTATGCGCAGGTAGTTGTAGCCCATACCGTTGCCGCTTTCGGAATAGAAAGTGGAGGACGGCAGATCGCTGAGCAAGACGGGCACATCCTGAACAAAATAATTTTCGCGCAGGTCGCTGCCACGCAATTCGGAGAAAGTGACCGGCGAGACGCGATGAGAGGCGCGGATGGCCGACACCTCAATTTCGGGACCGGGCATCGCAACGGGACGGAGTTCGATGCGAAAACTGCGGTCCCGGCCGCCATGTGAAAAGGACGTTTCAAAGGTGTCATAGCCTATATGGCTGACGCGCAGCGTGAGGGCGCCGCCGTCCGCGAAAGGGATGGCGAAATGCCCCGACAAGTCCGTCGCGGCTCCGGTTCCCGGCGGCGACAGCAGCACGCTGGCGCCCGCGAGCGGAATTCCGCTTCTGGCATCCGTCACGACGCCCGAGACTGTTTGTGAAATGAGGTCGCCCTGCGCGGTTACGAGCAATGCGAGGGCGAGCATCCATGCGTTCCTCATGAGTTCAACTCCTTCAAGAGGTTGGCGGAAACTCGACCCTGACGCGGTTTGAGGTGAGGAAACGAAAACCGCGGACCCTGCTTCAAGCAGAATGCGCGGTTGCGGGTTCATTCCCTACGCCGGCATTATCCGGGTCAGGTTCGACGGGTGTGTTCTCAGCCGTCCCGTTTTCCGGTCGGGACAGCACCCCGAGTGACTCTGACAAAATAACGATGCGTGGTTGATATGTCAAGACTTATTAACGTGGGAACGTATCAACGTAACAACGTGGCAACGTGGCGACGTCGGGAGGAGGGAACATTTTGGGTGGTTTGGGGGTACAAGACGCAGTTGTTTAACTATTGACGTGGTGGTTCTATGTTTGCCAGGCGTTTTGAAGATCTTGAAGTGTGGAAAGCCGCGAGGTTGATATGCGCGGAAATATATTCCGCCACCAGGTGCGGTGGATTTCGTACCGACCAAAAACTGCGGGACCAGATGAGGAGCGCGAGCGTTTCGATTCTCTCGAATATCGCCGAGGGTTTCGAGAGCCGGACAGCCGCGTTGTTCCGGGATTATCTCGGCCGTTCGAAAGCCTCGGCAGGCGAGTTGCGCGCTCAACTCTACGTTGCTTTCGATCAAAAGTATATTGACCAAGCTCTTTTTGAAATGCTGCTGGACCGGGTACAACATTGCAGCAGCCAGCTTCAGCGGCTCAAGGCAGCCATACAAGTACATAAGACATAAGAAATGCATTAGATACGAGGTTGGATCGATGAATCCTCACCCAGTCCGAGACGTTCCTACGTTCTCACGTTCTCACGTTCCCCGCCTGCGTTCCGCGAAGCGGAACTTCGGCGGATAGGCGACGTTCGCACGTTGCTACGTTCCCACGTTGTTACGATATTTACCTATGGCACAGCGCATAATCCTACTCCTTGCAACGCTCTCGGCGGCCTCTTCCGCTCAATCCTGGCGCCCCGCTTTCGAGAAGCTGACGCTACCCAACGGCATGTCCGTCGTCATACACCGCGATACCACGATACCCTATGTGTCGATAAATCTCGCTTTTCACGCCGGGTCGGCGTGGGATCCCAAGGGATTATTCGGACTCGCCACAGCGGCGGGCAATCTCTATCTCGCCGCTCTGCCCGCCAATTCTGCAGGCGAACTCCGCAAGCTGCGGGAGGAGGCGACCTTCTCGCACATCGGTCTGACGAATGTGGATTGGAATAACATAGCAGTCAGCGCGCCCGCGCGGCTGCTCGATCCCCTGCTGCGCGTAGAAGCGGAAAGGATGAAAGCTCGCGGCGAAGCCATAACGGACACGATGCTTGCGGCGGCCGTCCGGTCGCTCGTCGCCAGGCGCGAGCAGGCCTCGCGTCAGCCGCTGTCGGACTCGCAGGAGATGCTGTTCAAGGAACTGTATCCCGACGGGCATCCATACAGTCACATCAGCACCGGAGACACGGCGGACGTCAGGGCTGTCACTCTCGCCGACGTCCGGAAGTTCATCGGAATCTTCTTCGTTCCCGCCAACGCAAGCATGACGATCGGCGGCGACATTTCGGTGGATGCGGTGAAGCGGCTCGTAAAGAAGTATTTCGGAGGCATACCCGGCGGCAAAAAGATGACATGGCAGCCGGAATTGAAGACGATTCCCGACGTTCCGGCCACTTCGCTCGTGAGGACGGCGCAAGTCGACTTTTCCACTTTGAAAATTCTCGTTCCGACGGCCGCTATCGGCGATCCCGACGAAGCGGTATTAAAACTGCTCGCTCAGATGCTGGCCGGTTCCACTGACTCGCGTCTGAGGAGTTTCTTCCGCAGCCACCCCGGAATTCTGGACATACAGGCATCCCAGAGCTCCCAGGAATTGCACGGAGTGTTCGACATCACTGTTACGGCCAGGTCTGAAACGAATCTGCGTCCGGTTTTTGATCACATATTCAATCTTCTTTCATCGATGGTCGACGGTGTCATCAACGATGCGGAACTGCAAACCGCGGCGAACCTGGCCGAGATGCAGTATCTGACACCCATGGAGAAAGTTTTCGGCCTCGGCGGCCGCTGCGACGTGATGAATCTCGACAATCTCTACACGGGAAACCCGGCCGCGTCGGCCGCCGCGATAGAGAGTCTCGACGGTGTGAACGTAACGGCCGTGCGGTCCGTCATCAAGCGGTATTTCAATTCCGACAGAGCCGTCGTCCTCAGCGTGGTGCAGCCGAATAAAACGGACAACGCAGTCGTATTTCAGTGACGAGGCGAAGCGGGGGCGGCCCAGGGCTCCTTCCGCTGTGATGAATTTTCCCAGTGAATGCGCTTCACAAAGGCGTTCCGACGTTTCACAGGGATTGTTTCTTCCCTGCCGAAAACAGGCGAAAACGGCTGATTATGCCACTGGCACGCTTTTAGCAGTCTCATGCTGTGAAACCATAGATCAGCCGCAACAGCGCACAGGAGACATCAACATGAAACACATCGGAATTTTCGCAATACTCGCGGTGCTGGCGATTGTCGGCTCGACGTCCGTCTCGGCGCAAATCCAGAGCGGCCGCACCTTGCAGTTCCAGACGCCGGACGGCGTGTTGTCCATATCCGCGGATGAAGTCCGCCTTCTCGACTACCGCTTCAGAATCGACTCAGTCGTCGAGGAGGGTGTCATACGCCTTGTGGACGATCGATCCGGCGCCACGGCCCTGTTGGAAACAGGCAGTGATGAAGGCATATACTTCGCGGTTTTCGAAGGAACGCTGGCGATGCAGACAGTTGCGCCGCGATCCAGCATGGTAATACTCGCCGATGCGCCGCTTGGAAAGGACGCTTCGGTGTCTCACGCAGCCGTGAATATCACTTCTCTGGTTCAGGAGGTTGGAAGCACCGCGGTAAAATAACCGTGCGGGCGCCGCGTCCGCTCACCGCACGGAAGACCGCCGCCACATCCTTCTGCGCCATTTCAACGGCCCCGATTTTTCGGGGCTTATTTTTTTCGATTCAGGAAGCGCCGCCGGTACCCGCTGCGGCGATGGATCCGCAACATGGATAAAGCAGCCTGAGAGATCCGCGCAGCAACCGTCTTTGGATCGGTTCGCCGGATGCGTCTCGCGCGCTTTCCTGCCGCTTTTGTTCCTCCCCGCTTTTTTCTTATTTTTTATTGTTTTGGGGTATTTGGAATTCAACCGCAAAGACGCATGTCCACTCCGTCAGAAAAAATCCTGCCCGTAAATATTGAAGATGAGCTGAAAAGCTCCTACATCGACTATTCAATGTCCGTTATTGTGGCGCGCGCACTTCCGGACGTGCGTGACGGACTCAAGCCCGCTCATCGCCGCATTCTTTTCGGCATGAACGAATTGGCGCTTGGGCCCACCCGTCCTTTCAAAAAATCCGCGCGCATAGTCGGAGAAGTCCTGGGCAAGTATCACCCGCACGGCGACAGCGCCGTTTACGACACGATGGTACGCATGGTGCAGGATTTCTCGCTCCGCTATCCATTGGTGCGCGGACAGGGCAATTTCGGTTCCGTGGACGGCGACTCCGCCGCAGCCATGCGTTACACGGAGGCGCGGCTGGCGCCCATAGCCATGGAGATGCTGCGCGATCTCGAGAAAAACACCGTCGACTTCACGCCCAACTTCGACGAATCCCTTCAGGAGCCCACAGTGCTGCCGGCGTTGCTTCCGAACCTTCTCGTCAACGGAGCAGGCGGCATCGCTGTCGGAATGGCCACGAACATCCCTCCGCACAACCTGGGCGAGGTCGTCGACGGACTGCTCGCCATGATCGGGAATCCCGGCATCTCGCCGGAAGAACTCATGCAACATGTCAAGGCCCCGGATTTCCCGACCGGCGGCATCATATTCGGCTATCAGGGAGTGCAGGACGCATATCTCACCGGACGCGGACGCATCATCGTGCGCGCGCGCGCCAACATTGAAACCCAGAAGAACGGGCGCGAAAACATCGTCGTCAGCGAATTGCCCTATCAGGTCAACAAGGCAAACCTGATCGAGAAAATCGCCGATCTCGTGAAGGAAGGCAAGCTCGAAGGCATCACCAACATTCGCGACGAATCCGACCGCGACGGCTTGAGGGTGGTGATCGAGATCAAGCGCGACGGCAATCCTGAAGTCGTGCTCAACAATCTCTACAAACATACCGCGCTGCAGATGACTTTCGGCGCCATAATGCTCGCGCTCGTGGACGGAAGGCCGAAAGTCCTGACACTCAAGGAAATGATGAAACATTTCCTCGATTTCCGTCACGACGTCATCGTCCGCCGCACGCGCTTTGAACTCGACGAGGCCGAACGGCGGGCGCACATACTGGAGGGCTACATCATTGCCCTCGACAACATCGACGAAGTGATCGAGACGATCAAAAAATCCCGCGATGTCGAAACCGCGCGTTCGAACCTGATGCGGAAATTCAAGCTCAGCGAGATTCAGGCCAAATCCATTCTCGACATGCGGCTGCAGCGCCTCACAGGACTTGAGCGAAAAAAGATCGAGGACGAATACAAGGAAACGATACAGCTCATCGCCCGGCTGCGCGGCATACTCGAGAACACGGCCCTGCGCTGGAAACTGATCAGCGACGAACTTACACGGTTGAAGGACATATTCGCCGATGACCGCCGCACCGAAATCGTCTATAACTACGCCGACTTCCGCATCGAGGACATGATAGCCGAGGAAGACGTGGTGGTGACGATAAGCCATCAGGGCTTCATCAAACGGACGCCGGTCAGCGCATATCGCAGGCAGGGCCGCGGAGGCAAGGGAGTGATGGGGGCCGCCGCGCGGGAAGACGATTTTATCGAGCATATGTTCGTCGCCTCCACGCATAATTACATTCTGTTCTTCACGAACACCGGCCGTTGTTACTGGCTGAAGGTTTTTGAAATCCCGGAAGGCGGCCGCGCCTCCCGAGGGCGCGCGATCATCAACATGATCAACAAACAGAAGGACGAGTCCGTCTCCGCCTTTGTGACAGTCAAGGATTTCGACGATTCGCATTACATAGCGATGGTCACCTCGGAGGGCACAGTAAAAAAGACCGTTTTGTCCGCTTATGGCAATCCCCGGTCCACGGGCATCATCGCGATAAACCTCAACGGCGGCGACGAGCTCGTGGAAGCCAAAGTGACTGACGGGAGCAACGACATACTGCTGGCGACGCGCAACGGACAGGCAATACGCTTCAACGAATCCGACGTGCGGGACATGGGCCGCAATGCCACCGGCGTCCGCGGCGTGACATTGGGCAAGGGCGACCGCGTAATAGGCGCCATCATCGCGAGGAGCAACGCGCATGTGCTGGTCGTCAGCGACCGCGGTTACGGCAAGCGCAGCGATGTTTCGTCTTACCGGCTCACACGTCGCGGCGGCAAGGGTGTAATCACCATGAACATCACGGAAAAGACCGGGCCGGTGATAGCCGTGAAAGAGGTCACCGACAAGGACGACCTTGTAATCATCAGCGCGAAGGGCATGATCATCCGCCAGCACGTGCGCGACCTGCGGGTCATGGGACGCAACACGCAGGGAGTGCGCCTCATTCAGCTGAAGGATGGAGATTCCATAGCCGACATTGCAAGGGTCAACATCGTCGAGGAGCTGGAGGAGGAAAACGGCATCTCGAGTGAAGAAGCATGAGGAACGGCTTCAACCATTGTTTCACATAACTCCGACTCTTCACGAACAGAAATAGATGAAACCGTTCAGTTGTCGATGTGACATAGGATAATCGTAGTGGATTACAGAATTTTCGCAGCTTTTCTTGCCCTAACTATTGACTTTTAATGGATTCGTGTCTAGGTTCGCATTAGTGTATCCATTTTTCCGAGCAGGATAAAATTAAAGAACGCCCTTCATACTCCCACATGCCGCGAATGACGGAGTCATTTTCACACGCATTTTTATACACAGCCCTGACGGAGCGAGCATGAGACCGCAAATTATGGTGTTGTCGGCGGCCTTTGCCCTGTTATCGGCCGGCATGGTATGCCGCGCCCAGGACGGCAGCATACAGGACTCTTGGGATAAAGCGGGACAAGAGAAGCGGCAGCAGGAGCGGGAAATGAAGCCGCCGGCTTCGCACAAGGTCCAAGTCTATCCGGAATGGGAGCGGAGCGAAGGCGGCAAGAGCGCCGTCGTTCACGAAGGGCAATGGAAATATCAGCCGCCGGCCGGGATCAAGCGTGATTTATACAGCATTAACCACGCCATCATCGACTCCCTCTCGGCCTTGTTCTGCATACCATCGAGTTACATCAAATCGCTCCGGAACCGGAACGAAGTGGCGCGAGGCGCTGCGCCGCCCCCTGTTCGGAACAGGGAGTTTCAATACGAGAAAGAGTCCGCGCCGCATTCGCACACATCCGGCGAGGCGATGGAGCAGCTTCATCGCGAACTGCTCCGCTTGCTGGAGCTATGTCTCACAGGCGGCTAGTCAACCAATGTCAGCCGACACCGATTCACAGTCAGGAGTTTCCTCATGAAACGGTTTGCCACCCCGCTACTTCTGCTCATCGGCGCATTAATCCTCGCCCCGGGCTGCACCGGTCCCATGCCGGACGGTTTCGACTCGGGCTGGATCACCTACGAGGTGCGCGACGGTCTCGCCTACAATGAAGCATGGATGATCGTCGTGGACGCGCTGCTCACGCGCGGTTATCAGTTCGAAACGCTCTCGAAGGACGACGGTTACATGAAAACCGAGTACTACCACGAGACCGTCGAATCGCAGGGCGTCGAGGTGCGGACACGCGTCTCGATCAAATTCACCTATGGCAGGCGCACTGTGCGGATGAAGATCGACGAGGAATACATCGTCGGCTACAAGCAGCCGGGGGTGGACATTCCGCGAGTCGCGGACCTGAAGGTGGAACTCCGCGACCGCCTGTTGTGACGCCGTCCGCCTCTTCGCCAATTTCTCTCTTCTTCGAATCAGCAGCGGAGGTTCCATGAACATCGCTCAATCGCCCCCATCGCCGAAACCGCGCGGACGCGGGAGGCATGGCGCGGCCGCGCTGCTCCTGTTACTCGCCGCCGCGGCTCTGCCGCTGCCGGCCCAGCAGCGAGCGGTTTTCGACATAGCAAGAGAGCCGGTGACGGAATTCGGACGCGACCTGAGCAGCCGCCGCATCGCAATTCACGGAGTCGCGCTCGGCATGTCGTGGGGGGAGGCGCGCAGCATACTCGATCGCGCGAGCATTCCCTACATCTTTCAAAAAGGAAGCGCTCCGGTGGTGTACGTGCCGCCGCAGAATTCCAGCTTCTACTACGTGCTGAATCCGAGCTCGTACGACGTGATCGAGATGGGCATAATCGGCCCCTCCGAACTTCCTGTTGAAAACCAGTATCTCTTCGACGCGCAACGGTGGCGGTTGACCACGGCCCGCGTGCAATTTTTCGGCGGCGAAGGCGAGTTCATCATAAACGAGGAAGGCGAGTCGTACAACTTTCCCTTCCAGGGTTTCGTTCTCAAATATCTCACGCCCGGCTCCTTCCGCTTCGTCATGGTCAATCCGACCAACAAGCCGCTGCTGCGCGATCAGCCGAAAATCGAAACCCCGCCGCCGCGGGTCGCCGAGAAGCGCGTTGAGGAAAAAATCGTCGAACGGGTTGAGGAACCGCCGCCCGACGCTCTGTCCGCCTGGCTCGAGCGTTTCGCGCATGCGCGGGAACAATTCGAGGCCAGAAATTACCAGATCGCCCTGGACTCGTTCAGGGAAATCGCGCGCCGCGCCCCCGATGCCCTGCTCAAAGTGCGGGCCGCATACTGGATGGGCGAATCCTATTTTCAGCTCGGGCGATACTCCCAGGCGCTGCAGCAATTCCAGTCGGTTATCAGGGAAACCGATATCGAGACTCTCCGCTCCCCCGCCCGGCTGATGGCCGAGAAATGCCGCCGCGCCATGGGAAGGCGTTAGCGGATCCCGTTGATCATACCCAAGATCCCGGGCGCGGCCCGGGATTTTTTATTGTGCGGTTTCAGGAACCGGGGCGGTTTCATCAGTCGCTGTCCTCGGACTCGCGGCGTTCTCCCTCCCTCTGCTTCCACTCGTCGATCAGTGTGCCTGGCCACTGCGGCGTGCCGATCTTGTGCGCCGCGCGTCCTATCATGTGGCCGGCCACCGGAGCGGTAAGGAAGATGAAAATCACAACGAGCAACGCTTCCATGGCCACCCGCCAGTCCAGGAAATACACGGCGACGCCGAGCAGCATCAGCACGGCCCCGAACGCGCCTCCTTTCGTGGCCGCGTGCATCCGCGTGTAGAGGTCCGGGAAGCGAACGACGCCCAGCGCCGATATGCAGAAAAACACGGAGCCGGCCAGCAGCAGCGAAGCCGCAATGATTTCCCTGATCATCGCGCACCTCTTTCAAGATAGCGCGCGAAAGCCACCGTCCCGATAAAAGCTATGAGAGCGAGCAGCACCGCGGCGTCGAGGAACAACGCTGTATCCGACAGCACGCAGTACGCGGCAATTATTCCGATCACCATGGAAGCCACGAGATCGAGTGACACCACTCTGTCCGGCAGCGCCGGACCAAGAGCCAGACGCCACATGGCCAGAAACATGGCGGCTGTCAACAGCCCGAGGGAGATGAATGCCGCCGTCTGAGCGATGTCGCCTACGTCGATGATCACGGCAACAGCTCCTTGATCCGCAGCACGTAATCCCTGCGGATCCGTCCGCGAAATTCCTCGGGATCGTCGACATACATGCAGTGCAGAAACAGGACGCTCCTGTCGCTTGCAACATCGAGACACAGCGTGCCGGGAGTCATGGTAACGAGATTGACCAAGGTGATCAGTTGCGTATCGGTAAGCTCCGGCAAATCCACCGCGATTATGGCAGGCCGGAAGCGGGCTCTCGGCGTCAGTATGTCGTGAGCGACCCGCAGATTAGAGAGCACGAGTTCCAGCATGTAGAAAAGGGCGAAGCGCAGCAGACCGAACAGTTTCCCGGCAGTCGAGATCGCGGTTCCTCTCATGGCCTTCCTCCCAGCACCGCCCGGATGTATCCCGACGGTTCGAGCAGATCGCGAGCGGCCTGATCCGTATGCGCGAAAACATATTCTGCGCCGATGCCCATGAACACGGTCACCAGAACAAGCGCGAGCATCGGAAGCATGAACATCAGGCCTCGCCCGTGCGTGAGCGGCATGACCGCGATATGACCCGCGTCGCCGACTCTCTCTTCCCTCCAGAAGACTTCCGCCCATATTTTAGTCATAGAAAACAGCGTCAGCAAGCCCACTCCGAGCGCAACGGCGGCTATGAAGTGCCGTCCGGCTTCGAATGCCGCCTTGATCAGGGCGAATTTCGCGAAGAAGCCCGAGAACGGGGGCAGACCTGCCAGCGACAGCGCGCAGAGCAGGAAAAGGACGGCAAGCAGCGGAGAAGCACGGAGCATTCCGCCGAGGCGGCCGAGTTCCGTGCTCCCTCGGACAGCGGCGACGTATCCCGCGACCAGGAAGAGAGCCGCTTTGGCGACCGCAACGTGCAGAGTGAAATATATGGCGCCTGAGAGAGCGAGCTGCGTATAGATGCCGAGCCCCATTACGGCATACCCGACCTGGCTGACTATGTGAAACGAGAGAAGTCTCCGCATCTCATTCTGCGCGACCGCGCCCAGTACGCCCGCGACCATCGTCAATCCGGCCGTTATCAGGAAGAACGTCTGGGTATATTCCTGATCGTGCGTGAAGACCATGGAAAAAACGCGAAGCATGGCGTATATGCCCACCTTTGTCAGCAGGCCTGAAAATATGGCTGTGACGGCAGGCGGCGGAACGTGGTATGAATCGGGCAGCCAGAAAAAGAAGGGGAAAACAGCCGCTTTGATTCCGAAGGCCGCCAGAAACAAAACGGCTGAAATGTTGACGAGAGATCCGCGCGGATCCGCTGCCAACTTCGACGCGAGATCGGCGAAGTTCAGTGTTCCGGTCTTTCCGTAAAGCGCCCCTATGCCGATCAGAAAAAGCGCCGAGGCCAGCAGGTTCATCGCCACATACTTCGCGGCGCCCTCCAGTTGAGCCCGCTCGCTTCCCAACACCATGAGCACGAAGGAAGCAATGAGCATAACTTCGAACCAAACATAGAGGTTGAACAGGTCTCCGGTCAGAAATGCTCCGGAAACCCCCATCAATAGGATCAACAGCAAACGGAAATAGCCGTGTCTTTTTCTCGGCTCGTCCACCGCGGCGAAGGAATAAACCACAATCGTCAGTCCCAGCAGACCGGTCAGTACGAGCATCAACGCGGAGAGCGTGTCGGCCGCCAGGATTATGCCGAAAGGCGCCCCCCATGATCCCACGCGCATGACGCAAACGCCCTCCGTCGACGTCGTGTACAGGAGCGCTAGGCTGTTGAGAAGCATCAAAGCGGTGACGGAACCAGCAATGATCTGCTGCGCGGCCGCGTTCTTGCGCAGCAACGTGGAAAGGGCGGCGCCGAAGAGCGGGAGGATTATGGGAAGAGCCAGCAGCATCAGTCACGTTTCTCCCTGAAGCAGTCGATATCGTCGCTGCCGCTCTCCTGATATCCGCGTTTAATGAGCACCAGAAAGAAGGCGAAGACTCCGAAGCTTATGACGATGGCGGTCAATATCAATGCCTGCGGCAGAGGATCCGCGTACGGCTGCGCAAGAGACACATCGCCCTCCGCGATGATCGGGGTCGCGGCGCGTTGAAGGCCCTCCGAAAGAAGGATCAGGAGATTGGCCGCGTGACCTATGAAAACGAGGCCGAGCGCTATCCTGATCAAACTGCGACGGAGCAGAAGAAACACGCCGACAGCGAACAAAAGACCGCTGAGTAGAGCTACGAGCGTGTTCATTCGTCCGCTTCCTCCAAAGCCCGTGTCAGTGTGAAGAATATCGTCAGCGTGAATCCCGCGACGGCCAGATATACCCCCGCGTCGAATATCAGCGGTGTCCCCAAGGGCAACGGACCCAGCAGCGGAAGCCGAAGTGTGATCCAAAGGCCTTGCATGAATGAGCCCCCGGCCAGCAGGCCGGGCATTCCGCTGCCCAGAGCGGTCAGGATTCCCGCCGCTATCAGTGTGCGCGGATCGACGCGCAGAAAGCGGCGCCCTTCGGCTGCGCCGCAGGCCATGGCTCGGAGCGCGACGGCCGATGAAGCAAGCAAGCCGCCGATAAAACCTCCGCCTGGATCGTTGTGACCCCTGTACTGAAGAATGAGAGACGCGACGAGCAA
>CAYLZD010000055.1:6912-15398 GCA_964388275.1 uncultured Chromatiales bacterium | reverse complement strand
GTCTTTCCACTTCCATCACCGCCGCTCGCGCACGAGCCGCCGATGTCTGGGTATCACCCGTGTTAGACTGAGGACCGGGCGGTTTCCCTGCAATAGCATCGAGCAAGCCGATCGGTACGATGACGAAACCGCCCAGTGCGACGGGGGGCAGAGCGTAGAGCTGCGCTTCGAGATCCAGTTCCAGAAGACGCTGCTGCAAACGGCCCTGCAATTCATCAGCCCGGCGGCGCGCTTCCTGTGAATTCAGCTTCGCGTTGAGCTTCCCTGCCTGTTCCTGCAATTTCAGCTCTTCCGCGCGGTGATCCCAGTATATGATCTCCTTCGAAAGACGGTCTTTTACCGCGTTGCGCGTCTTCGCTATCAATTCCAGACGTTGCGGCCGGACTTCACCGAGATGGACAGGCACAACATGAGCTATCGCGTGTTCAAGGGCCTTCCCTTCGAGTTCTCGCGTGATCCAGGCACACTCCGGCCGGGCAAGTATGGCATCCATACCCGGTTCATCCCCGCCGAGCGGCCGGTAGTCGAGATAGGGCGCATACTGCACGTGCCTCGCATTCCCCATAGAATCAAGTTCCACGTACAACAGGCGTTTCGAGACTGTATGTTGCGCGCCGCTGCGAGTTTTACTCGCGTCCAGAATCGCATGTTCGAGATAAAAGACGACGCGGGGAGCGGTCCTCTTGTCCTGCTCGTCCACGAGAACGGTGCCGCGCTGGAGAAGGTCGCGGTGCCGTTCGAGAGTGAGATCGAGCGTTGAATCGAGCAGCGGATGCCCTGGACATACGAATGCCGCCAGCGCCTGCCCCGTCGGGGCGATGAGGTCCTTCTCGAAAGTGATGCGCTCGTAGCGCGGCAAAACCGGCTCACCCGTCCCGATGAGGCGGTCCCTTTTCCTGATAGGCGCCGGCACATGGGTGATCTCATAGCGGCGGGCTTCGCGCAGGCGAACCGATCCCCCGAGTTTCTGAAACGCCTCGACGAAGAACGATTCAACGTAATACGGCTGCAAGCGTCGCGCTTCCGCGCGCTCCATATCCTCTCGCACCCGCGCAACCCGGCTCGCATCCATTGCGTCATGCGCGAGTGCCTCCTCTTCCAACAGCGCCTGCAATTTCGGCCGGTCGACAGCGTTTGTGATCGACCGGGTCAGGCGAGCTCGCACCTCGGGCTGTTCACCATAACGCACGGCTTCGATCAACAGGTCACGAAGCGATTTGCCATCGAATTGGAGCTTGCCGAGAACGTCGAAGACCTGTCCGCCCAGCGCCTCGCGCGCCTCCTCCAGCTTTTCCAGCAGCGTCTGATACACGTCTCCCTCCCTCGTCTCCTTGGCGACGAGATTCCAGAGATGGCATACTTCCTGCTGCCCGATGCGGTGTATGCGGCCGAAGCGCTGTTCCAGGCGGTTGGGATTCCAGGGCAGATCGTAGTTGACCATGAGATGTGCGCGCTGGAGATTGATGCCCTCTCCAGCCGCGTCGGTGGCAAGAAGAACCTGCACAAGGGGGTCCTGGAGGAAGGATGCCTGCGCTTTCCGCCGGTCCTCCCTCCCCATACCTCCGTGAATCACAACGACAGCCTGCTGGCGTCCGAGCAATGTTGTGATATTGTGCTGGAGGTAATTCAACGTGTCCCGATGCTCCGTGAAAATCACGAGCTTCTGCTCGACGGACGGTCTCGGCTTCGGTATTTCGCCTGCTCCGTACGGCAGCACGGGTTCTCCGACTCTGCCGGTCGCCGATGCATGCGTGAATATTGTGCCGAGCAGGGATGCAAGTTCTCGCCATTTTGTGTCGACACCGCTTCGGCGCACCCGATGTGCGAGTGCGACGAGACCTGTAAGCGTGGCAATTTCCGCCTTCAGTTCTTCTATTGTACGGGCTGCCGTAGCCTGATCCAGCACCTGCTGCTCGGTTTCCTCCACTTCGTTTTCCGGCGCATCGTCAAGATCGTCGAGATCGTCCATGTCAAGCAACGGCATTCCGGTTATCAACGATTCGGTGACGACGCCGCGTCGCAGCAGTTCCAGTTCACGAAGCCGTTTCTCCAACCGCTCCTGTCTTCGCCTGAGAGACTGATAGATCGCTTCGGGTGAGGAGGCGAGCCGCCGCTGCAGGATGGTCAGCGCAAAACCGACCGTGCCGGCGCGCTTGTCATTTTGAAGCGCATCGGCGCGGTTGAACTCCTCACGAACATACTCCGATACCTGCGTGTACAAACGCGCCTCATCGTCCGACAGTTTGAAAGGCACCGTATACGCGATACGCTCAGGGAACAGAGGCGTACCGTCGAATTTCAGAAGCGACTCTTTCACCATCCGCCGCATCAGGTCGGAGACGTCCACCTGATGCACGCCGTCGCGGAAGCGACCCTCGAAACGGTCGCCGTCGAGAAGAGCGAGGAAAAGCTGGAAATCCTCCTCCTTCCCGTTATGAGGAGTCGCAGTCATGAGCAGAAAATGCCGGGTTATACCGGACAGCATCCGGCCGAGATGATACCTTTTGGTATACTTCACCTCGCCGCCGAAGAAAGTAGCCGACATCTTATGCGCCTCATCACATACCACCAGATCGTAGTGGCAGTCCGGTGAGAGGAGCTTCGCCTGTACGTCTTCATTGCGCGAGAGTTTGTCGAGACGCGCGATAACCAGATCATTTTCGAGGAACCAGTTGCCTGTCCTCGCGGATTCGAGTTTGTCGTTCGTCAGGATATCGAAGGGCAGATGTAAGCGTTTATTGAGTTCGTCATGCCATTGTTCTGCGAGGGAACCCGGACAGACAATAAGACAACGTTGAAGGTCTCCGCGAGCAATCAGTTCCTTGATGAGCAGCCCTGCCATGATTGTCTTTCCGGCGCCTGGATCGTCCGCGAGCAGGAAACGCAAAGGTTGCCTCGGCAGCATCGCTTCGTATACGGCGGTAATCTGATGTGGTAGCGGATCGACCAATGACGTGTGAACCGCCAGGACTGGATCGAACAGATGCGCCAAGCGTATGCGATGTGCTTCCGAAACCAGGCGGAACAACGCCCCGTCACCGTCGAAAGACCAGGGACGGCCTGTTTCCACTATTTCGAGACGGGCCTCGTCATGGCGGTACAGCAGCACGTTGCCCACCTTTCCGTCCGGACCTTTATACGTCAGTTCCAGGGCATCGGAGCCGAACCACGTTACGTTTACAACCGTAACGAGCGCGTCAGGGAGTATGCCGCGGATGGTAGTGGCTGGTGTAAGGGATTCGAGTATCATTGAAATTGTTGATGCGGCTTATTTCGACCGCCTTGCATACGGATACAGGATGACGGATCGGTAAGGCTTAAAAACTACACTGGGACAGCCAAATATCTGCTACTTCTTCTGTTCCGGGAATTCCTTCGGATCATATCCATTTGCATACCATGCCTGCCAGGCGAGGTCGCATACTTTTTGAAGTTCCGGATCCTTCACCTCCTTTGCCCAAGGTAGTGGCAAATACCAATTGTTTTCTGCACGTTTCGGCGGTCCGGTGATACTATAAATAGGATCCTCACCTTTCGAACTAACCTCGATAACAGAACACCAAGGCAGACCGGCGAGACGGGCTGCCAATCCGTCGGTTATTGGTATGGACTTTCGCCCTTTGGCAATATCCTTGTATAAGCCAGCGGGAACCGAAACAGATTCGACTGCAGGTTCTTCACCTGGCCATTCAACTACTCTCAAAGTCCGATTCCTCTTCTTCGCTTCCTTTACAAGCAGGTCACCCACGGCGTATCGATGGCAGAATGCCGGCCATTCGCATGCGCAGAAAAATACGACTGGTTGCTTCTTTTTCGCGCGTTCTTCAGCAAGATCCAGCAATTCCTTCGCGGCAGAGGGCTTGATAATCTGCAGCCCTGTTTTGTGCTCAAGGACGCGCTTGTTCCCGAGATCCGGCATCCATCTGTACCGATCTGATCCCACCAGGTCGCCGAACGCGTTTTCACGGAATCCCGGCGCGCGGACATTTCTTCTGGCTCGTATGTCCACGAAAAAAGGCGGTTGTTTCCCTCGCGCTTTCTCGGCAGTGTCCATGAGCCGGACGAGCTTGTCTGTTGCAGTTCCCCAGCCCCAGTACCCGAAGGAATAAATGGTGAGACGCTTTGCGGACGGCATGTCGGATCCCAAGTCTGTTCTGATAGCGTGCCTATTCCTGTATCCGGAAATTAGAAAACAGTCGGGAAACAATCAGTATCAGGCAAGGATATTTTTTTCTCCGCGAGGGCGCTGCGGTTTTCGAAGCGCCCTGTTTCGAACGAACCGGAGGGCTGGAGTACCGGTGTAGCGGACCTGATATCTACAATGCACAGCGCTCCTCTCGGCTATCGCCGGTTCTCCGGCGTGCAGTCGAAGGTCGGTCACTCGAAGTGTTCGGTCCCATGATACATCCGAGTTTGTCCTGCAGAAAGCGGACGAGCTGAGCGAAGATACTGGCGGCGGCGAGTTCGATGCGCAGATTGCCGGGCATCAGAGGTTCTCCCGATTGATCAGGTTAACGATCACGGCGATGAGCGCATCCTTCTCGGCGGGGTTGCTCTCTGCTATAAGTAGCGTCAAGGCCACGAGTGCGTTGTCGGCCAGACGCTTCGTGCCGTCGGTGCGATACAACAGACCGTTGGCGTCGAGGAACCAGATGAACAGGGTGTACCCCTTGGGCAGATGCTCTCTAAGCACTTGTGTGGCCCATATCCGGAATTGCGTACCACGCTGCGATTTGACACGGTATCCTACGGATATGATGACATCGAGGTTGTAGTACTTGATTTTCCTCTTGACCCTCCGGCCGCCTTCCGTCCGAACGACCGAGGAATCCTCGGTAGTTGCGGATTCCGACAACTCCTTTTCCTTATAGATGTTACGAATGTGAAGACCTATGGTGTCCGTATTTTTTCCGAACAGATCGGCCATGTGTTTCTGCGTCAACCATACACTCTCATGCTCGAGTCGGACATCGAGGGTGGTCCGCCCGTCCTTGCTCTGATAGAGCAGGATTTCGCCTCCTTTGCCCGGTATCGGCTTGACTGTTGCCATGTCAGTTCAATTCCATCCGGCAGCGCGGCTGGGGTTTTGCACCCGTGTGCGATCGGGCGACGAGGTCTTCCGGCTTTGCGCGTGTGATGTCAGCCCTGGCATTGAGTACCATTCTTCCAGGCATCGAAGTCCGGTCCAACCGGAGACGCTGTTATCGACGATGAAGAGTTCGCGGGCTTTGTGGTCAGTTGTCATGAAGTTGCTTCGATTTGGGAGGGTCGTTTCTTCGATTGACAAATGCAATCGTTTAAATATTCCTCACCATTATTCTTTGATAGCAGGTCGTAGGTACGAACTGCCTATACCCCTGCTGCGTGTGCATGTAATGCGAATCGTTGTTGATCAACTCCTGCGGGATTCAACGGATGGAATTACTCGAATTTAGTCTTCCCGCGGCAAACAATCAGTATCAGGCAAGGATATTTTTTTCTCCGCGAGGGCGCTGCGGGTATTATTGCGCCCGGTTTCGATTGAACAGGAGTGTCGGGGTGCGTGGAGAAACGAAACATCGGATTTCTCATGCGCTGAGCGCTGTGTTCGTTTATCCGCAACTCCAGCTCCGTTGGTGAATAATTGGGATGGTATTCGCCTAATATCCCCGCTTGCATTCCCGCGACCCGGATCAGCGCCGGATTTTCGGCTGTTACGGCGTTTGATTGAGAGTCCTGGGTGTCCATGGTTCGGACGTGTCGCGCTCCCGGAATCGCCTGTATTCCTCCACCTGTTCCTCCAGGCGTATGTCTTCTCCGCGCAGCCGCCTCGCGAGCGACCTCAGAATAATACCGCTCATGTCGTCGGGATGAAAAATACCGATGGAATTGAAGTACCGCGCGAGGGGCGAACCGCTCCACAAGCGCCAACTGTTCCTGATGCCCATCCCCATTCCGAAGTGCAGGAATGAGGGTTGCGATTCACCTGATACGAGTTCGTCCCGAGTCTCCCGAGTCAGCAATCGTTCGAGCGCATTCAGGGCTTCGTCCAGCTTTTCCGGAATCGGTGTGTTCTCTTCTTCCCCCACCCATCACAACTGCACAAACCTCCTCCCCAGCACCCCCCTCTCGCCTCTCAGCAGCACCGCGTACACGCCAGGCACAAGAGCGGGCAGCGGCAGCCAATGCGTACCTCTCTCCAGCCGCGCAGAGAGCGGCGCCGCAACGGTTCTCCCGGCCATGTCCACCACCTCTATTCGCACGCTCTGCGGCGAAGCGAGCGAGACGCGCAGCAGGCCCGCTCCGCGCACTGGATTCCCGGTCAGCTCCATGTCCATCCCCAACCTGCCGGGTGCTTGCGAGACCTCAGTGCCCGCGCGCGGATCTATGGGCTCGTCGAGGTTGGGCGTGAGTACGCCCTTCTGCGTCCTGTCCGCGAGTTCAAGTATTGCGGCCGAGGTGTAGATGCGGTCGGGCACCTTGCGGGCGCCTTCCGGCTGCAGGCCGGAGGCGATGGTAGTGTGCGTGAACACGTGGAAGGCGTCGTTGTCCACGGCCTGCGGCATGGGATGCCCGGCGAGTAGTTCGCAGTAGGAGCGGTCGGCATTGAGGCGGACGAAGCGCGCGCCGGCCCGAAGCAGGCCGTCGTACTGTTCCAGCACGTGCGGGTGGTCGGCGGCGCCCTGCACGTGGTCGGTGTCGGAGGCGGCCGCTATGAACATCAGGCCGGGATTGTGGATCACGGCGGCCGTATAAAAGAAGAACCCGTTGCGCCATTGCCAGAAATTCACGGTCTCGTCGACGTTCGCGAGATGTGGAGGCGCCGCGGGCGGTATGAGGCCTCGCTGCACGGCTTCGTGCAGATTGCGTAGCGAATAGTATGTCCGGACCGGAGCGCTTTTGGAGGCGTACGGCGTCAGGAACCAGTCGCGCCCGGCTTCGGGACTGCCGCTGCCGTCGAGGTCGAAGTACAGTCCGCCGCGGAGTTCGGGCAGGCCCGGTTTGGATACCAGTAGCGTGTCGCTGTAAGCGAGCCGGCTCAGGTCCCAGGCGCCGGTGGCCGCGTCGTAGGCGGGATTCACGTTGCCGTTCGTTCCGGCGTCCACGGTGGGCATGCCGTCACCGACGGGGGATTCCCAGTTGACTATCCAGGCGAGTCCCCTCAGCTCATCGCCCAACATCCCCGCCGCCGTGAGAGTGGCGTTGCCGCCGTTGGACCAGCCGCACAGGCCAACGTTGCCCGGGAGCGCATGTATGCCGCCGCTGAAGTCGCGCAGGTATTTGCCGTTCCGGTCGGGGATTTTCCCCATCGCGAAGCGGATCACGTCGCGCGTGGCGCGAATGCAATTTTCGCCGCGGTCGTCGAAGCTGCCGCCGCTCGCTTTCCCGGGGATTCCCCCGCCGGGGAAGTTGTACCTGATCTCGACGAAGCCCGGTGTCATGGCGTCCCTTGCCACCGAGAGCCCCTCCGCTCCCCATCCGCCGGCTATATGCACCACCACCGGCGCTCCCTCCGGGTAGCGGGCGCTGTCGGGGAAGGTGATCTCCACGTATATCCCCTCGCTTCCGCCCGCCTCGCTCGGTACGAAGGTTCCGACGCTGTTGGGCAGCGGCGGATTTTTCCCGTCGTAAAGATGCGCCCTGGACGCGAAGCGGCTTTTCCATATGCCGACCAGCGTGCTGAAGTCCGTCAGCACCACTTCTCCGCGGTCGCGCAGCGCGGCCAGCGGCTTTATCACCGTGTCCTCCACGGCCGCGAGGCCGGCCGGCGCCGTGATGGAGGAGGGCATGATGTGGAAGGAGGCCGTCAGAATATTCGACGCATGCACCACGCCCGTCCTGTAGAGGCGGATCAGGTCCGCGACGCCGGAGACGTCGCCGGTGTACTGTCCGACGCAGACGATGTTGCCTGCAGTGTCGTCCTCCCAGTAATGATCGCGGTCCCTGGGGCGCCAGATTCCGCTCGGGCAGGGATCGTTCACGTGGTTGGGCGTGCCGCTGCCCATGAGTATGTCGCCCCTCCACGAGGCCCACGGGAAGCGAGACCCCGGGACGGGCGCGCGGAAGCGGTCCCAGTTCTGGAACTGCGGCAGCGAGGGATCCCAGACGTGTCCGCCGATCACGGTGCTTCCCCCCACGCCCAGCGAATCGAGCAGGTGGGCTACGTCGGTATAATTGTAGCCCTGCTTCTCATGCGAGTGCGGGTCTACGGCCACTCCCATGTCCTCGCTCAGGTAGCGCAGCAGGTTTTTCCCGTTGGTGTTTGCGCGGAGAAGCGAGTCCTCGTATTCCAGGCACGCGAGAAGAATTTTCCAGTCGGGCTGGAACACCCATTGCACCGAATGGCGTTTCGCCAGTTTCGCCATTTCGATCATCCCGTTGCGGGTGTTGACGTACTGGAGCCGCGCCTGCGGCGTCCCGATACCGGCCGCCGGCGTGCCGTCCTCGATATGCGTGAAAAGCACCACGTACACGGGTGTAATGATCTGCGCTTTCGCAAGCAGCAA
>CAYLZD010000055.1:0-6812 GCA_964388275.1 uncultured Chromatiales bacterium | reverse complement strand
GGGGGTATGGTGGTCAGGCACACGCCTCCCGCAGTCACTGCATATCCGCCGTCCGATGTGATGTTTCCTCCGCTTGTCCCTGTAGTTACCATGATATCGGTTACTGCCGCCGCATTTTGCTGTTGTCGGCGTGATCTCCGTGATCGCTGCTGTGGTAAGAACCGGCAAGTGATCAGGCGCCTCGACAGAGTTGCCCGCTTCCTTGCATGAAGGTATTGCGCAGAGTAATACGCCGGCAAAAAAAGATCCGGTAGTGGTTCACAGGAGATCCGTATTTATCTGGGATCGGCCTTGGTAGTGCTTTTCAAGCAAAAATTGAGCTTCCCGGTTCGCAATTCAATCAGTCGTGTGGAGATGATAATTCGGCGTCACCTTGAAACCGTAGCGGCAGTTCGGTTATCTCATCGCCACAGCCTCCTGGTCATGAGTTCTGAATGGCAATGCTTACAGCACATGCCGGTAATCCGGCGTCCCGATTGTCAGGGAGTGATATCTGTAAAAATCGAGCAAGTACTCTCGACCGGAGTCACGATAACAGCTACAACAAAAAAGCCAACGATTTACTGGATCTCGGGTAACAGTAAGGTAACATTTTTCGCAGGGGCCGGGACCTTCCCTGGAAACCTGATCCAGATGATGTTTGCGGCATGTGAGTGGAGTAGTCAGGCAATTTCCCGAGTATCAGAATATAACTGCTCTCAACTGCGCACTGTATGAATTGACCTGCTGTGTCTGATTATAAGGATTCACGTACAGTTCCCTTTCGGCGCGGCTGTTCCACTGCGAGTGTGCATAGTCAATCTGAACGGAGATTGGGAATTCAGTATTCAATATGCGATCGAGAGGGACATCGAGCCCTGCTCCGTAGCGCAGGACGGGGTATGCCGGCCATTGATCATACCCGTTGCCGAATCGGATGATATTCTCGATACCGGCACTGAGCATGAACACATCCAGAACCCTCAGCTCGGCCGCCCCGCCGACCGTGCCCCAGTTGCGAAATTCATGTCGCGTGCCTTGGACGCTTGTCTCAACGGAGGTCAGGAGAGAGAGGATGTCAGCACCAAGAACCTGACCAAACTCCGGGCGCCAGAAATACGCCGCTCCACAGCGCAGCACTTGGTTGAGCGGATCCTTTTGCGCTTCATCGATGTACCATACCTCTGTTCCAAGCAGATTGTCGATGGTCAGGCCGTAACGAATCTCGTCCGCCGGTCGACCGAGAAAGGTTGCGTTGTGCCGGCCGTGACCTGAAACTGACAGGTCCCAGACGACAGCGGTGGCATTCGCCTTTGTTGGGAATGGAATCTCGACTGATGATTGATAAAGCTGCTCTTCATAACGCATTACAGCGACCCCGAGGGAGAGCCAGTCGTTCATTTGCCGTGCGATGTGGATGCCAAGACGCTTCAATTGATCACGAATTGTGGTTCCGATACCCGTGTATCTTGCATCAAGCTCGCATTCGTCGTTATTGATCGCTATCCCGACAGTCGCTCTCAAGTCGGGGATGTGAACTGCGGCGGCCATGGTGTAAGGAGTGCTGAATTCAGCGTCTTTAATCCTCATACCGCGCCCGCTGGAGAACTGCAGCTGCGCGCCTCGTTGAAATCCCAATGCAGCGGTATTGCTGTGCATGGATGCGAGTCCACGACCGACAGCCGCATACGGACCGCCGAGACGGATCGCTTCGGCTTCGTGTGGAAATGCGTACAACCACAGAGCGCCGATGTGCTGGGCCGATAGACTCGGCGGTGTTGATACTAAAATCGTGATGATGAGCAGCGTCGACCTCATTTCTCCTCTCAACATGGCTCACGGACTATTAACCCGGCCATTGAATAATAGGCTTATCATGCTGCATACCTGATGGACGGATGTTCTAAATATTTTCCTACCCGGTCCGGATTACTCTGGAGTGTTCTCATATGAGACGTGACAGCAGCTTTGAGCTCGTCTTTGCCGTTCATGGCATCGGCGAACGAACACGTGTTGCGCTCCATCGCCTGAACGGAGCGAGAATACGAATCGGGTGATTGTTGATCCATCCGACTATCCATTTTCTCGCGATTTTGTTTGCGGTAAGTACCTTTGCGAGGTACTTATTGCAAACAGAATGTTGATTAGAGTTTTTGAAGCGCTACGACCTCATTCCTGCGAGGGCCTATTGCCTTGACCGCCATGCGGAGATGTCTACCCGGCTACTCAAGGAAGTGGAAAAGTGCCCTCCGGGGATTTTGCCTTCCCCCGCTATCCGCGCCGGCGGGATGTTCGTGCGCTTCTCGCCGTGGCGGTAGGCGGCGGGTTCGGGTTTCTGCTTGGATTTCTTGCTTGATTTTGCCATTAGGCGTCACAACGAGTTGAAATATTCCTGGATCAGTCGTGCAGTCTCAATGAGTTCGTCGAAAGAAGGATGAGCGGCAAAGAACATGTCCGACATCGCGGCATAGTCCCGCCGCCAATCGGGCAATACTTGATGGTCGGGGACGAGCTGCAGTGATCCTCTCTGCAACGCCCTCTGTGCTTCGGCGTTCCGAGAGAAGTACATCTTCCTGTGCGTCGCGACCCGTTCGAACAAATCAAGGTCTCCGGCAGCCGCGCGTCCCGCACTATGATTCCACAGGCAATGAAGATCATAGAAATGTCTGGCCAGCCGCGCAACAGGCGCGCCGGATTGGCGGCCGAAGACGGTCTCATGGATCAGCATGGCTTTTTCCCAGAAGGTCCGCTCCGGCGCGACAGTCCGCACGGGAAACGCCTGTATCTCCGTCAGTATATCGGCCGCGAACGGGCGAATCATGCTGTCGCGGTGTGGATCGGTATCCGAACGGGCCCCAAGCTCGATCCGGACGACGGGCTGCACGCTGCCGGGGTACACATGCACCGCGGGGTACCTGAACAGGATGGTCATGTCGTCGGGATCATTAGCATCCATCGCCAGCGACCATTGCGGGCCGGCGCCCAACGCGTCCGCAATATCCCTGTTCAAACAGGTTCGAATGGTGTCGTGAACGAAAGCGCGGCATGCGGGCATGAGCTGCTCGATCCGCGCTCTCGTTTTTTTCTTCGAAGGAGCGCTCTCAGGGGATTGGTCCCCTCCGAATCCGAGTACGTTGCGATCGACAACAACATCAATATCTTCTGAAAACCGATGAATGATGTTGAATCCCTTCGAGAGCGAGGTTCCTCCCTTGAACGTCAAAACGCCATCGCATTCGGGCAGCATGAACAGCGTCCGCAGCGTCCAGCATATCCAGAAATCCTTTTCGACGGCGGACTCGTACAGATGTCGCGTGACGGAGACACGTGCGCAGACTTCCCGCTGCTGTTCCCCGGAAAGCGCCAGATAGGCATTCATGATGCCGTGCTCCTGTGAAGGATCGGTCTCAAAGCCGTGGAAATCCACGCCGGAGCAAAGCGCAGATCCTCGATCAAACGCGCCCGCTGTGCATCGTCGAGCACCGCATCGATCTTTTGCAGCACACGCGCATCGGTATTCCGCGCCCCCAGGTTTCGGAGCGCCTGAACGATGAGCGCGCTTCGATCATCCATCGCAAAGTACCGTTTTGCCGCTCGCTTCAACCTGATGCGACGATCTCCGATGATCAGCGTACGTGAAGGGCCGTCGGTCAGGTACACGATTCTCGTCGGGACCTGGTCCGAGAGACCGAGCGCGTTCGCAGCAAACGCCCCGGAGGGCAACACATGCGCTCCTGTAGTCGCCATGACCGCCTTGACGATGGCATCCGTCGACGCGGTCATCATACCGAATCGTGGATCGCGTTTCGGGTAATCGTAAACACCCCTTCCCAGCCGGCGAATGTTGCCTTCGCTTGCCAGACGCGACAGCGCTTTGTCTATTGCCGCCCTGCTTCCAATATCGAGAAAATCCCTCTGTGTGAATACAGAACCAGCTCCTCGGCCACGAATCCGCCTAAGTATTATTGTTACAATCGATTGTGCGTGCTTGCCCATTACATTTATGTCATAAATTATGATTCATTTTTCTGACAAAAAATAGCAACGAAAGTCGTGAGACGCAAGAGTTTTTGTCAGGATTCGTGCAGTGTTTTTCCAAGGTCGCCTCTCTGAACGAAGGGTCGAACAGGTTTGATCGATCAGCGTCCTCAGAAATCCGCCACGGCGTGCCGGCAGATCCGCCCGCAGTCGCAATGTTCGCAGATTTCTCGTTTGGCGTTCGGAATGAAGCGGCCGGCGCGGATGGCGTGCACGGCTTGGGAGACTGTTTCGCAAACATCGCGGCAGGAGCCCTCGTCGACGTCCACCGGCAGACGGTCGCCTTTTTTCAGATCGTGCAGGTAGGCGGCTTCCACCGTCAGACCTTCGCCGCGGCCGGCGGCGGCATACACTGCCAGCTGCCGTTCGAAGCGCGCATTTTGCACCGTGTCGCTCGCGGACTTGTAATCCACTACCGCAAGATTGTCCGGTCTGCCCTTTTCCCTGTCCAGTATCACGTCCGCGCGTCCGGTGACGGTGCCTGCCTCCAGAGGAAGCTCGAAGGACCGCTCCACCTCCCAGATGCGCAGCAGATCGTCGCTGTACGAGCCCAAATACCGTCGCACCATGTCCTCGGCGGAGCGGCGCATGCGCTTGTGCGCTTCGGGATTGGCGAAAGGAAGGTAGAATTCGCCGTCGATGATCTTCTCCGCCTGTTTCCAGGTGGGCGCTTTCCCATTGTCGCGAGTGAATTCCGCGATATGCCACAACACGTGGTGTATGGCCCTGCCGTATCCGAGTTCCACGGCAAGTTCCTGTTCGAAGCCGAGCACATGCATCATGCGGTAGCGGTAGCCGCATTCCTGATATTCGGCGACATTTCCATCCCGCGATCCACTACGCGCGCTCCGGCCGCGTCCGCTCCGCCGGCTGTATCGCGCCGTCGCGTGGCGTGCTCGAAGTCGGCCAGTATCGTGGAAAAACGCGCCAGACGGCCGAAGCGCAAATGGGCGTCGCGCTCGTCGAGGTTCATAGTGTGGGCGCCGAGCCGGTTCAGCAGCCGGTAGTAATCGCCTACCAGGCTGACTGGCTGCGGCCGGGAGATGCGGAAAGCGCGCCAGTCCTCGATGTACTTTTTCAACGAAGCTACCGCCTTCGTGCCGAGATTGAATTCATCGCACAATCCGCGGGCGATTTCTTCGAGCGACGCTTCGTACGGTTTCTGGAAGCGCTCCGTTTTCCACGTTTCGCCCACGAACCAGGCGAATATCTCACCTATCAGCGCTATGTCGCGGTGCAGAAACAAGCCCGACCGCCCGGCGCAGTTGTACGGTATGTTTCTGGTGTCGAGAACGTCGAGAAGTGGAGGCGCTGACGTGCGCACGGAGCGGTACAGCACGGCGATATCGCGAAGCTTGTACCCTTTTTTCAAGAGGGCTTCCATTCCGTCGGCGATCCGTTCCGCTTCCTCTTCCGGTGTCTCCGCCGTCCAAAGTAATACTTCGTTCTTACCCGCCGGACGCTTAGGCAGCATTTTCTTTTTCATGCGGCCGGGAATCGACAGAGCGAAGGAATTGGCGGTGCGAATGATGCCGGGCCTAGTCGAGCATGTCGAAATTGCCGAACTTCGGCACGCAATCCTGCAGCATGCGGAAACAGAATCCGTGGATGGTTCCCACGAACATGGGCCCGAGGCGTCCGAGGAAATCCGCGCCCATGCACTCCGCTACGCGCCGGTATATGCGGTCCTTGAGCTCGGTGGCGGCTCTTTCGGTGAATGTGAAGGCTATGACCGTTCGAGGGGGGGCTCCCTCGCGAATGATCTCAGCCGCGCGGCGCGATACGGTCTCTGTTTTACCGGATCCGGCGCAGGCGATTATTTGCAGAGGGGAGCCGCGGTGCTTGACGGCGCGTTGTTGGGCTGTGGAGAGTGAGATTGCTGTCGGCTTTTTCATGAGGAATTCCGGCCTGCGTACATATTCAAGGAAAACATGACCCGCTGCGAATCTCTCTGAGTTGCGTTGATCACGGCTTCCAAGGCCCTCTCGAGGCCTGTCCACCCTCCTGCGAGTTAAGTCCCGTCCGGCAGGTCAAGTTTATATCCACGATGAACAGTTCGCAACACTTGGAATCCGTTGTCATTAAGATGCTTCGAATTGAGTGGGTCGTCTTTCAATTGTCAAATGAATTCGGTGAAATATGTATCGCTCGAATTATTCTATGACGGCGGATCACTGGTACGAATTGCTGACACTCCTGCTTCGTGTGCATGTCATGCGAATCGTTGTTGAGCAAATCCTGCGGGATTCAACGGATGGAATTACTCGAATTTAGTCTTCCCGCGGCTAAGAATCAGTATCAGGCAAGGATATTTATAATACCCGGATTTGTTGCTCACCCACCTTCCGTTCCCGCCATGCTCGTTTCCGTGCAATCGCAGGTGCCGCGCCGGCCGGTGCGCCACGTGTCCATATCGTCGGGATCGTCGCATAATCCAAAGGTGGCGGTAGAGCTTGACGGCAAATCATCCGAGTGCGACGGAGTGCCAACGACCCAATCCACACGGCGACGCCGGCACAAAAGAAAAACGGCAAATCTCTCTCGAAATCCGCCGTTCATCCTGTTTGGTACACGCATAATACGAACTCTCCAACTGACTTGGCGCAAGCGTTGGAAGAATTCCGAAACTTCTTCCTGTCACCCACCACGCAGACACGGACACTCATCGACTTGTTCCAACCACTCCTTCGTGGTTGAGTCCGCTGTTCTCACTCGCACTACGAAGCACCTCAGCGATCCGCTTTCTTCGGGCTGTGTTCGCCGCCTCGACCATCTGTCGGTACGCATCGATGTAT
>CAYLZD010000054.1:0-16258 GCA_964388275.1 uncultured Chromatiales bacterium | reverse complement strand
CCCCCCCCCCCCCCCCCCCCCCCCCCCCCCCCCCCCCCCCCCCCCCCCCCCCGACAGCCCAGACCAGCGGATTCATTATCGGGGGTGATTTCCTGGGAGGTGTGCTGATGCAGCACCAACCAAAACTGTTTCCAGGCGTGCTCGATTCGCTCCAAAGTTCAGGTTTCACGCACATTTCTCTCCTTGCAGATACGAGCCTCCCGGATGAAGCAAACGAGGCAATAACGGCCGCTCATGGCAAGGGTCTCGAGGTGATATTGGGTCCTTGTGAGGGTGAGCCGGTGCAGGACTACATCATCCTCACTTACGGGAAACGGTGGAAATTTCATCCTGAGGATCAGATCCAATTTCCGCGTAGCGATACCTTGGTTGGGATACGATCATTTGACTATGCATACCCTGCCGACGCCGAGGCATCAATTTTTGATCCGGACACCATTATCAATACGTGTTACATTGAAGGATCCTCGCCGGGCTATGTCGTCGACACGCTTCTTATCAGGCCGGAGTTGTTGCCGGACGACTCGCTTATCCTTCACTGTCGGCTTAGACTCCGCCTGCGGGATACGATGCCGGATACAAGTCTTGGTGTCGTCCAGGTGCTGGTCAAGGATTCAGGGGTTGTCGAAGCCGACTCGATCATCAATGTAGTCGTGAATGGAAACTCGCGGAAACGAACGCCGAGCAGTGATACGTTAGGTGTACCCCTGAACAGCGACGACAAGTACGGAGAGGTGTATCTGGGGAAATGGCTACACTGGAACCGGCCTATTGTCGTCAAGATTAAGTACTTGGCCAATACTCCTGTTTACATCGACTACATCGCCTTCGACAATTCCCGCGCTGATTCCCTTTTTCGAGGCAGCTTCGACGGCTCCATTGACGTGCGCCGTGGCACGTATCACAGCACTGCGGGTCTATGGGCCCTGAAGGCCGGCGACGAGCCTGAATTGCCTCGCTGGCCTTTGGTGGGTTACATTGAGCAGAGGCATCGCTTATCAGCGGAGCAAGTGCGGACCATGAGTTACTTGATGCACACGTGGCGCAGCGAAGTGCTGCGCTACGCCCTGGAAACGAAACATGAGCAACTTGCCATCGATGTGTACCCGATCCTGCGATTTCCCGGGCGCGACAGCCTGATGAATACCAATGATCCCACAGGAATGGAAATTGCCCAAAGTCGATTCCAATGTAATCTTCACGACCAAAGCATCGATTTTTTAAGGTGTGTCTCCACCGTTCGACGAGATGATCTAAAACTAACACCGCCACTGTGGGTCCAGATTCAGAACCATGAGGATAGACCGGAAGGTTGGGATTCTCATCATGAGACATGGTACCGCGAGCCGGCGAACGACGAACTGCTCGTTCAGGCGAATCTCGCACTGGCACATGGCGCCGCCGGCGTGTGGCATTTCCCGGTCGGTACCAACGATACTACCGATCAGGGCCTGGCTCTGTTCCGCGGCAATTGCTACGCGGATTCCCATGTGCGAGAAATCAATCGATACGGAGAGAACAAGTGGCTGGGGCTCCGCGCGGTGAATGCCCAACTCGCCGACATGGGGCCGCGGCTCGTTGGGATGCGATGGAGGGACGCGTTCAGTGCCGACAGCGCCTCGAGTCTTCAAAGAATGAAGGATTCCCTGACGTGCAACGGAGTTGCGACTGTGCTCGATCTCGTGACGCGGTCATCCTCCGGCATTATCGATTCTGCGGCGGCCAGATACTGCGAAGTAGGCGTTTTCGATAAGAATGACGCTTCAGGAAAAAGCGAGTACTTCTTCGCCGTAAACAAGCGCGTTGGTGGAGATGCAAAACGTACAGTGTGCCTCCTGCTGCGTCACTCGGGGAACGACCTCTGGATAGAGAGAGTGCCGGGTAGGCGCGTGGATGTGGTGTACGACAGCACGCAATGGCCGGTATCGTATGACATCGACACTGCCTTCGTCACTCTGGCTGCGGGCGAAGGTGCGCTGATGTTTATCGATTCCGCGTCGTCTACGCGTGATCGGTCAATCACAGACACGGGAGTTGTTCATACCGGAGCAACACTGGAACTCAAACAGGGCGCCACACTCACCATCGGTCGGAATGCCGCCCTCGTAGTGAAAGGCACAGTGCTCGTCGACGACTCTTCGAGTATTATTCTTGACGGAGGAACAATACTTTTCCCCGACACTCTTGGCAAAATCGTATTTCAATCCAACAAAAACGGTCTGAAGGGAACCGGAACGATCGTCGATGGCCATATCGAATTTTCCGATTCAACGAATATTGCGTGGGGTGACACTTTAGTGTTCCGCGGCAATACACGTTTCTCATGTTCGGACGCACAAACGCGCATGTACATCGACGGTGTGCAACGTTTTGACGTTGCCGGCTCCATGGTAGAATTCGCGGACTGTATAACCGACATTTTCGTCAGCGGCGCCTTCGACGTGCAGCACGGTGTTACCCTCCGTCATGTTCCGCGGGTTACCGGATATTCGGGGTCACAGATGTTATCCCATGGCGAAGATACAAGCAAGACACGCTGGCAGTTCCGTAGCATCGGCGCCTGCAACGCCTACGGACTGCTCGATGCGCGGCACACGGTATTCGAGGGAAGACCGGATTCGAACAATGTATGGACGGGCATACTCGCGGCCTACGAGGATGCGGAACTCCATCTCGATTCATGTACTGTGACCGATGTACAGGTGGAAAATTGCGCATACAGCTGTGCTGCCGTACACTTGTACGGCGCCACGAACGGACAAAACCGTATTCACGGCACACACATCCATCGGAGTGAGGACGGTATCGGGCGAGTGGGATACGGCGTATTCCTGCAGCCCGGCCACGACGAACAGGGGCAGCAAATATCCTCCTACGTGCGAATCGTCTGCAGCGAGATCGACTCCGGTTGGTGGGTGGGCGCCTGTGCGGTGAGCAGCGATATCGAGATCAACACCACGCGCATTGCTGGCAACCGTGTGGGAATGAGTGTCATAGCCGGTTCCCGTGGGATGTTGTACGGCTCGTGCATCGAGGATGCTACCGAGGGCTGCGGTGTACATGTGGCGGCCTCGGAAATGTACTTCGGGTCTGCACTTACGCAATGGCCGGGGTATAATCGCGTGGCGCAGAACGATTCCACGCAAATCGCCATTGACGCTTGCGGCTACGTATACTTCGGAATCGAAAACAACAACGCGGGAAACAACGTCAGCCATTCCGACAGCACAATCCGACGAGTGACTATGGATCCGACGGCTCAACAATCGCATATGCAATTCAACTGGTGGGGCGCCGCGCCCGACACCAGCTCGGGCCTATTTACCTTCGCAAAGAGCGAAGCCTTTTTCGGATTGTCCTCGGTACCTCCAGGCAATCTTTTGTACGGCCCTGCGCTGGACATTGCTCAACTAACGAGCTGCATGATTGCATGCAACGAGATGGATCCTCTTATGCAGGTGTTTAAGAAGCAGATGGGTCTGCCCGCATACGCCACGGCACTATGGCAGCTTCCGCTCTACGCACAAGCTGGGAATTTTCATGAAGTATATAGAATGCTCGGCCAGTATGTGACTCAAAGCACACGCTGGGATGCGGCAACGCAAGCAGCATCTTTTGCTTTGATAATGGAGGGAGGGCACATTCGCAAGTTTCCGGACAGCACGGTTTCGAGTTTTGAGAGGCTGAGCGGCTTTCTTACGGCAATCGATGGCGTTTCACAGCCTCAATCGGTTCGAGCGGGTCTCCTCAGTATACGAGCGCAGGCTGCGTTCCTCTGCGGCGATGTCGCGACTGCAGAAACGCATGCCGCACAGCTCGAAACCATGTATGCTGGAAGTCGCGCGGCGTATGAAATTGCGATCCCCCGTCTCCTGATGACGACGATGGGTGGCGACAGCGCGGCGGTGAATGCGAAGACAGAAGCGATTCTCGGCGCCATGCACACAGACCTTCAATGCAGTCAGGCGCGGCATGTGCGTAATGGCTACCACCGGGTTTTACAGCGGCCATTTATCCGAAAGGCGCGCGGCGAGTGGAAACAGGAATCAGAACAACCACCGGAGCCTGACGGGCTTAACTGCACCGCATATCCCAATCCGTTTACAGCGAGCACCATAATCGCCTGGACCATGCGCGAATGCGACCATGTGGTGGTACGCTTGTACGATGCACTCGGTAGAGAGGTGCTGCGCCCCACCGACACTATGCTTGAAATCGGCCGGCATACCGTGGAGCTTCACAGGAGCGATCTGCCCCCGGGATTCTACTTCGTACACGTTCGCACTTCCACTCAACATGCGGTACTGCGCATCCTGCTTAAACCCAAGTCCGGCAGTCGATAATTTCCAATTCAGATTCGAGAGTCCATCATGCATACACGCTTACATTTGCGCTCGCTGATACTCCTCATCACGCTGCTCCTGCATGCGCAAGCGGCGCCGGCGCAACAAAATGAACGGCCGGCTCAGCTTGGAAATCCTTTATTGCAGCCGATTATGACGGTATTCGGAGAAGGATACGAGACATATTTAGGAGCCAACACATTGGCTCTTGGCGACATTAATCGTGATGGCTGGCCGGATTTCGCTGTGGGTTCCTTTGGCACGAATGAGTTACGTATCTATCTCGGAGGGCCGGGTATACTCGACTCGATTGCGGATCTCATTCTTCTCGGCGGGATTAACGCAGTTCGCGCTGATATCAACGGAGATGGAATTAGAGATATTGTGAGTATACATTTCGATGGTCGTTTTACAAGTACTGCAATATTTTATTTAGGTCGAACCGACCAACCATTGCAATACAGTATACAGCCCGATTTTTGCTTTTCACCGGATTACGAAGGTGAACTCGGAATCTTCATCGATGCAGGAGATTTAAATGGCGATGGATACGATGATGTGGTCATAGCAGATTGTCTCGGTGGTGAACATGTCAATCCGGGTTCGATATCCGGTGTCGTATATATATTCATGGGATCGGCAGTCCCTGACACCATACCGTGCTATATTCTCAATATGGCGGAGTGGTATTACTACGGATTCGGGTGGGACGCACAGGTCGGCGATGTGAACGGGGACGGGTATGACGATGTGGCGCTTGGCCGTTGGTTTGCACGCTATGGACCTCCAGATAATATTTTCAATCAGAAATTGCTCTGGTTCGGCGGGGCGGATTTCTCACCGGTCGACGGGAAGCCGGACCAGGTGTTTGAATCCAACAATATTCCCGGCGCATTGAGGCGGGGATACCTGACGGACGTCGACAACGACGGCATGGATGATCTGGTGTTCCCCAACGATAGTAAGGGAAATGTGCTGTTCGGGACTCCCTCGGGTTTAGCCTCCTTTGTCGGGCGAATACTTCCCGCTATCGGTGGATTGGGTTGGGACGGCATCGCCCGGTTGGAACACGACATCACCGGCGACAAGATACGGGACTACGTCATTTGCGCCAGCCTGTTCGATGAGCATATCTTGGCGTATTTCAAGGGATCGAATACCGGTATAGCAAGCAGCGAGTTCGCATTTAGCGGAGCGTCCTTCGCATACCACCGCTATGGGGATTTGACTTTCCATCGCGTGTGCAGCGTGGGTGATGTGAACGGCGACGGGAGGAACGACGTGCTGGCGAGCGACAGGGACAGTCCCGGCTGCCGCGGCTTTTTCCACATCCTCTCCGGCATAGGGCCGCCGTTATCCGCCGAACGGGAGGGGATTGCTCCATCATCCCTTTCCCTCTCCTCGATCCGGCCGAATCCTTCCACCGGTCCGGTTGCAATGGATCTCATCACACCTGCCGCCGCACGGGCGCGTGTGAGTGTGCATGACGCGCTGGGGAGGGAAATCCGCATGCTCACAGACGCGGTGTATGGTCCGGGCACGCACACTCTTACCTGGAACGGCCGCGACGCCGTCGGGGCGCCCGTTCCACAGGGTGTGTACCTGCTGCGCGCCACGAGCGGCGCTCAAGCCGTGACTGCCCGGGTGGTGATCGGATCACCGCCGGCACGATAAACACGAGGGGAGTCGTACAGATGCAAGTGCGGCGAGTCACCCGGAACCGAGTCGAATGGCGGCATGGCGGCCGGCTCGTCGCCCTGTACATCGACAGCCGGCGTGTGGCTGCCGTGACGGCGCGGTGACTGAAACCGGGTTTGATACGGCCATGCCCAGGTCCGACTACGCTCTCCTACCTGCCAAACGAAGCTCCGCCAGAGGCGGAGCGTAGTTTGGCGGAGAGGGAGAGATTCGAACTCTCGATACCCTTACGGGTATAACGGTTTTCGAGACCGCCGCATTCAACCGCTCTGCCACCTCTCCAATTGCGCCCGTTGCGATGGCGCTTAACTATGAAAATTAATGGTGTTTCAGATCATATCAAAAAGTGGAAGCAGCCGGGCGGATTACGACCGAATATTTATCGGTCTCATGAGCTCCGGAAAACCGCGGCACGGATGTCCGGTTGCCGGATGCCGGCGGCGGCTTTTATGCATTGCGCCCTGTTCCTCGTATGCGTATATTTCTTGTCATGATATCCTTTATCTCGAACGACGTCCGCGGATACTCGAAGGCAGGAAGAGCCGTAGCCGCGCTTTTGTTGTTCGTCACTCTCTGCCTGCAGGCGTCCGTGTGCCGGTGCCCGGACGCTTTCGCCGATCCCGCGCCTCCGCGGGCGGAGGTGTGCGCGCAGGAGAACGGCTGCTGCGACACGGCGGACGCATGCGACGAGGGGAAAGGGGGCTGCTGCGAAGGAGATGCTCCATCCTGCCCGCCGACCTGCCGTTGCGAAGGATGTCCGCGCGCCTCGTTCACCGAAGCGCCTCCGCGCTTCGAAGGATGCCCGGCCCCCGTGTTCAGGTTCTTCCATTTAGACGGGATCGTGAATTACCGTTCCGTCGATCTGCCCGTCCCCACCGGCCCTCCCCGTTCCGCATAACATAACCTCGTGAAACCGCCCTTTCGGAGGCGGTCTGTTTCCAACGAATCTTCAACTTTCAACGAGGAAGGTTATGCTGTATCACATTTCACATATGCTTTCACGCGCCCGCATGCGCGGGTTCTCGGGGGGACGTCCGGGCATACGGACGCTACTCGCCCTGGTAGCCGCCTTCAGTCTCCAAACAGTGCTGCTGACGGCGCAGGAACACGGGCATCTCGACGGCGTCGTTTTGCACGAGGACGGGGATTCGCTTCGCCCCCTGCCGGGCGCCGGCGTCTTCTGGATCGGTTCAGGCATCGGCGTCATGACAGGCGCCGACGGCTCTTTCTCGATCAGGCGTCCCGCCACGGAGGCGCGGCTTGCCGTGACCCATGCCGGTTACGTCGGGGATACTCTCGAAGCGGTCCCGTCTAAGGGTCCGCTCCGCATCGTGCTGAGGAATATCAAAACGCTGGATTCCTACACGGTGGAAGGCGAGCGGAAAGGCGTGTCTCTTGCCCCGATAGAATTCCGCACCGAGGCCATCTCGCAGGCGGAACTCGAAAAAGCTCCTTGTTGCGAGCTCTCCGGCTGCTTCTCGACCACGCTCTCCGTGGAGCCCGGAGTGACGGACATCATTACCGATCTGCGCGAACTGCGCATGCTCGGACTTTCGGGCGCCTATACCTACATATTGCTGGACAACACGCCCACCCTGTTCACCGGCATCAATTCGCAGTACGGACTCTCTTTCATCCCCGGACCGCTCATACGGCAGATGTACGTGGTGAAAGGCGCCAACTCCGTGCTGCAGGGCTATGAATCCGTGAGCGGAATGGTGAACGTGCTGCTGAAGGAGAGGGAGAGCGCCGACGCCTTGTTTCTGAACCTCTTCGCGAATTCATCGATGGAGAAGCAGGTGAACGCGAGCGCTTCGGGAAGTTTCGGCGGCTGGAATACCACCCTGTCGGGCCACCTCGTGCTTCCCGCGCTGCGCGTCGATCACGACGGCGACGGCTTTCTCGACATGCCGCGCATAGATCGCCAGTTCCTCCTGAACACCTGGTCCTACCAGAGCGAAGACGTCACGGCGCGCATAAACGGAAAGTACACCTACGAACAGCGCATCGGCGGACAATATGGTTTCGATCCGGTGTTGCATGCGGGCGGGACCGGGCGTTTCGGACAGGTCGTCGACAACAGGCGGTCGGAGACCGCGGCTTCCGTTGAAGCTCCGGCCGGCGGTTGGGGGCGTGTGCGCGGCCATATCGCCGCGAGCGCGCACGATCAGAACGCCTGGTACGGAGCGACCCGCTACGAGGCCGCGCAGCGCCACGCCTACGCCGATGCAAGCGTGATTCTGCCTTTCGGCGGCGGCCACTCGCTGACGGCGGGAGCGAGTTACAAGTTTCTGTCGCTCGACGAGAACCTGCGCTTCGCGGCGAATCCCTTGAACAAGACTTACGACGGCAGGAGCAGCACGGTGGAATCCGTGCCCGGCCTGTTCGCGGAATCCAAGCTCGAATTTTTCGACGACAAGCTCGTGGTCATAGCCGGCTTCAGGGCGGATGCTCACAACGAGCACGGTTTTCTCGCCACGCCGCGGATATTCGCGAAATGGTCGCCCGCCTTTGACCTGACGCTGCGAGGCGTCGCGGGACTCGGGTACCGCCGGCCTTTCCCTCGCGTTGAAAACGCGGCGCTCTTCGCGAGCGGCCGCGACCTGGCGTTTCCGGAGCAGGAAAGCATGGAACATGCCCTCAACTACGGGTTCAGCGCGACAAAGCTGGCCGAATTCGCCGGTATGGGCGTCACATTGACTCTCGACGCCTTCAGAACCGAATTCCGCCGTCAACTGATAGTCGATTACGACGCGGATCCGGACCGCTTCCTGCTCGTTCAGCCGGATGAGCCGTCGGCCTCGACGAACGTGGTCGCCGAAATCCTGCTCGACCCCGCGAAGGGTCTGGAGACGAAAGTCGCCTACGCGTTCACTGACGCCTGGTGGAGGAAAGGGGATCGGCGTCTGGATATTCCCTTCATTTCACGGCATAAACTCCTCGCCATGGCCTCTTACGAGCATGCTCCGACCGGCCTCTCGGGGGCGGCCACCCTGGAGTGGCACGGTCCGCAAGGGTTGCCTGATCGAAGCGCTTATCCTGACGCGGCCGCGACATCCGACGAGTCGCCGTCCTACTCGCTCTTGAACTTCCAGATCACCAAACGCTGGTCGACTCTGGAGGTTTACGCCGGCATAGAGAATCTCTTCGATTTCAGACAGAAATCACCGATACTGGGCGCATCCGATCCTTTCGGCAGGCGATTCGAAACCACGTTCGCCTGGGGCCCGGTCAAGGGCCGCGAGGTATTCGCGGGGATACGTTTCCGGCTTGCCCCGCTCGAATCCGAAGGAGAGCACGATCATTGACACGAGCCGCCGCGCGGCGGTTCGCAAAGCGCGGCTGTTTTCGCGATATTCATAGGCCGTCGCCGCTCGGCGGATTTCCCGAGCGCCGGCGGCCGGCGAGTACGGTCTGAATAATCCCGGAGCGGAAATGAAAGCAACAAGTAATCGTGTGAGCGACTTTCTGCATGATGTTCTGAATTTGCATCATGACAAGGCGGAAGACCTCGAGATAATCGAGTCGATAAAGAGCGGAGTCGACGTGCGGGGGACCAATCTGTGGATCCTCGTATTCGCGATCTTCGTGGCTTCGGTGGGGCTCAACGTCAATTCCACGGCAGTCATCATCGGCGCGATGCTGATTTCTCCCCTGATGGGACCGATAATGGGTATCGGACTGGGTCTCGGGATCTCGGACGTGGCGCTTGTCAAGAAGTCTTACCGGCATCTGATGGTAATGGTCGGCTTCAGCCTTCTCGCCTCCACGCTGTACTTCCTGATAACTCCGCTGTCGGAAGCCAGGTCGGAACTGCTCGCACGCACATATCCGACTGTATGGGACGTGTTGATCGCGCTCTTCGGCGGAATGGCCGGCATAGTCGGCGCCACGAGAAAGTCGAAAGGCAACGTGATTCCCGGAGTGGCGATCGCCACGGCTCTCATGCCGCCCCTGTGCACTGCCGGTTACGGACTTGCCATCGGCAGCGCCGCGTATTTTTTCGGCGCGTTGTATCTGTTTTTCATCAACAGTGTCATGATCGCGTTCTCGACGTGGCTTTTCGTGCGTCTGCTCAAGCTGCCCCGGGTAGATTTAACCGCGATGGCCGCCGATCGGAAAGCGAGCGTCACAATCTACACGATTGTGATACTGACCACGCTGCCGAGCATTTACCTGGCTTACACGATAGTCAACGACACCCTGTTCCAGCAGAACGTGAACAGGTTCGTGAAGGAAGAACTCGCCTTTCCTGATACGGAGATCGTCAGCCGGAGGATCGAGAGGACCGAGGCCGGCCGCATAGTGGATGTATTCCTCGTGGGAGAGAGGGTGTCGCAGGAGCTTCTGGACCAATCATTGCGGAAACTTCCCTTGTACAAGCTTTCAGGCGTCACGGTCCGGGTGCATCAGGGCGGGGACACGGATTCGCGGATAGACGTTGCGCATTTGAAAAGCGATCTGCTCGAGACGCTTTATCAGCGCAGCCTGCTGATGCTCGAAAGGAAAAACCGCGATCTCGATTCGATGCGCGGCGTGCTCGCGTCCATGACCGCCGCTGATTCGGACGATATTGCCCGGGAATTGGGCGCGCTGAATCCCAAGGTGTCGCATGCGGCCATCAGCAGGGCGGTGATGTTCTCGGAAGAGGGACTCCGCGGCGACACGATCGCGGTCGCCTTGCTCAAAGCGCGGGTCCCTATGTCGAGAAGCGAGACCCGAAGCATCGAGAACTGGCTGCGGGTGCGAACAGGATCGGCCGGACTCCGGATGATAGTGGAGCGCTGAACCCCTCCCAGCCGGATAATGCAGGAATTGCACAAACCCTTGATTTATCTTCCCGCGTTTCGCTTGACGCGCATATATTGTTAACATGGAAAAACCCAATTCGGAATCCGGAGACGGACTCGAAGTCATAAAAAGCATAATTGAATCCGAAAAGGCGGTTAATGAATCCGGAACCGCCGAGCGGGATGCTTCCGTGCCGCAGCGTTTATACGGCATCGCGATGGAAGCCGCCGCCAACGCCATCGTCCTGGCCGACAAGGACGGGAACGTGGTGTGGTGCAACACTGCTTTCAAGAGTTTGACGGGTTACGAGGCGAATGAAATCATAGGACGGAATCCGCGCCTTCTGAAGTCTGGCGTTCAGGACGAGGCTTTTTACAGAGAGCTCTGGCAGACGATACTCGACGGTATCGTGTGGCGGGGCAGGCTGGTCAACAAGCGCAAGAACGGCGCCTTGTACACGGAGGAGATGTCGATCACCCCGGTGAGAGACGAAGCCGGCGAGCTGACGCATTTCATCGCCGTGAAGGAGGACATCAGCGCCCGTTTGAATGCCGAGCAGGAATTGGCGCAGAGCGAGCGGCGTTTCCGGGCGATGATAGAGCGCTCGAATGAAGGCATAGCTTTGCTCGATTCCGAAGGCATCCTGCTCTATCAAAGCGCCGCTTGCCGTCGCATTCTGGGTTACGAGCCTGAACGGATTACCGGAAGGTCGGTATTCGATTTCATGCATCCGGACGATGTCGGCGCTATGATCGCAGCGTTTCACGGCGTCAGGGAAATCGAGGGAGCTTCCTTCTCGGGCGAATTCCGCCTTCTGCACAGGAACGGCGGCTGGGTCTGGATTGAAGCCGCGATTACGAATCTTATCGACGATCCGGCCGTCGGCGCGCTGGTGGCGAACTACCGGGATGTCACCCTGCGCCGGCACGCTCTCGATGCTCTGCGGAAAAGTGAGGAAAAGTACCGCGTCGTCGTGGAGACCGCCGGCGAAAGCATATTTGTAATCGACCGTGACGGCGAAATCCTCTTCGCGAATTCGACGGCGGCGGCGCGCCTCGGCCGATCAACGGACGATTGCGTGGGATTGTCCGCGCGGGATTTGCTGTCCGGCAATTACTCACGCTCGATCATGGACGCCGTCCGGCTGGCGGTTGACGAGCTGAAAGGATCGGCTTTCGAAGCCGAGACGTCGAGCTTCGGCAAGATTGCGTGGCACCGCTGCTCGACGGAGCCGGTTCACGAGGCCGACGGCCGGGTGCGGAGCGCTCTGGTCATCGCGCGCGACATCACCGAAGCCAAGCGAACCGAAGAAGAGCTCATCAGCGCCAGGGACAGGGCCGAGAAATCCGACCGCCTGAAGGACGCGTTCATCGCCAACATTTCCCACGAGATCCGCACCCCGTTGAACATCATAACCGGTTACGCTCAAGTGCTGGAGGAGTCGCTGGCCGGCAGGTTGATCGAGAACGAAGGGGCGATGTTCGATAGCATCCGCCGTGGCAGCGCGCGCCTGATGCGCACGGTGGATCTCATACTCACTTACTCCAGGCTGCAGACCGACGATCTGACCTTGCGCCGTTCCGAAGTGTCGATGCGCCGACTGCTTGAGAACCTGCTGGCGGACATCCGTCCCATCGTCGAGCAGAACAACCTCGAACTGCTGTTCACCGTCGACGGCGGCGATCCGGTCTTGTCCGTCGATCAGTACATAATAACGCAGGCGTTCAACAATATCCTGGACAACGCCGTCAAGTACACGCGGAAAGGTTCGATCGCCGTCAGTCTCAGTGAGAGCCCGGGCGGCGACGTCGTCGTGGAAATCCGCGATACCGGAGTCGGAATATCGCCCGACTACATTCCGCACATTTTTGATCCCTATTCACAGGAAGAAATCGGCTACGGGAGATCGTTCGACGGCATCGGTCTCGGCCTGTCTCTCGTCAAGCGCTATCTGGAAATGCACGGCGCCGGCATCGAGGTGCGCAGCGCGAGAGGCGTGGGAACCGTGTTCACCGTGACATTCCGGATAGGCGAGTCCGTTTCAGCGGATTCCGGCCGGCGCGCCAGGCCCGCTTCCGATGAAGCCGCCGCGGCGGGGAAGCCCCTCCTTCTGGTCGTCGAGGATGACGACGACACAGTGGATATGCTCGAACTTCAACTGTCCGGCCTGTATATGTTGCGTACGGCGCGGAATCTGAAACAGGCGACTCGCGCCCTGATGGAAGGCGGCATACGCGGGATTCTGCTGGATATCGCTCTCGGCGCGGGCGAAACCGGACTTGAGTTGTTGCAAATTGTGAGAGGTTCCGGATTGTGGAAGGATTTGCCCGTCATAGCCGTCACGGCTTGCGCTTTCGAAGAGGACAGGAGGGCTTGTCTCGCGGCCGGATGCGACGATTATCTCGCCAAACCCGTTAACAAGCGCAGTCTTGTCGAGATGCTGAAGAAACATGTGAGGTGACCGGTGCGCGGAGCTTCACAGCGTGGACGATAAAGGCACGGCGGCTCAATGGCCCGCGGTTTTCGGAACACAGATGAGATAAGATGGACATGGAACAGATACGCGACATTCTCGGCATCCTGGAAGCCATACCCGACGGCATAGTCGTGCTCGCCGCAGACGGCGGAATCCGCTGGACGAATTCGGCGGCCGGCAGGTTTTTCGGATTAAGCCCCGACCTGGATTTCTCGAAGGAGATTGTGTCGGCTTTCGATTTCATCGACGCCGCGGATCGCGCCCGCGCGAAAGAGGCGCTCGGCGAGATAAGGGTGACCGGCATACCGATGCACGGCGAGTATAGCTGCATACGAGGCGACGGCAGCACGGTGGAGACTGGCATACATGCTGCGGCGTATCCCGGCGGACAAGGCGGCGAGCCTGGATTCGTCGCCGTGATCCGCGACAGGTCGGAAATGTTCATGAGGGAGGAGCGGCCGATATTGAGGGCCCTGCTGGACGCGATACCGGACGAGATCTGCATCAAGGACCTGCGCGGGAAGATCCTGCTCGCCAACGAGGCCTGCGTTCGGGCCTTCGATTGCCGGAGCCCGGAGGACGTGATTGGAAAAACCGCCCACGATCTCCTGCCGGCCCGCGCGGCGGAACGGCAGATCGGGATCGACGGCGAAGCGGTCAACAGCGCAGAACCCATGCTCAATCGCGAGCACATCGACGACGACCCTGACACGGGCCGTATCAGACGCGCCCTGCTCGTCACGAGACTTCCGCTGCGCGACGGTTCCGGCGATATCATCGGGACCGCCGGAATAAACCGCGATATCACGGCCCGCAAGCAGATGGAGGGAGATCTGTTGAAGAGCCAACGCCGTCTCGCTTTGGCTCTGGAAAGCGCGCATTGCGGCGTGATCGATTGGGATTCCGGCAGGGACCACATGATCGTGAACGAAGAACTGGCGGACATGCTCGGTTATTCCGCATCCGAACTGACAGGCGGTTTGGGCAAGCTGATTTCGTTCGTACACCCGGATGATCTCGGCAGTGTGAAATCCAGCTTTGACGACCTGCTGTTCGGCGATGCGAAACGCTTCACCAGCGAGTTCCGACTCCGAACCAGGAAAGGAGCCTGGATATGGATTTTCATGACCGTCACCACGGTGGAGTTCGACGACATCGGCAGGCCGCTGAGGGCGACCGGGATCGCTCTGGACATCAGCGACACGAAGGAGGCCCGGGAGGAACTCCGTAGGAGCGAGGAACGCTACAGGGCGATCGTCGAGTCGTCCGGCGATGCGGTGTTCATCATCGACAACAAGGGCATGTGCCGCTTCGCCAACAGCAGAGCGGCCGAGCTTGTCGCGATGCCCGATACCGGCATTGTCGACAAGCCCCTGACCGCGTTTCTCAACCACAAGGAAGCGTCGGTGCTGTCGATGGAAGTTGCCGAGGCGATTCGCACGGACATACCGAAAACGCAGGAACTTGAAATCAATTTCGGAAAGGCGTCGCGCTGGGTCAGGATCGGCATTTTTCCAATGCATGAAGTGGACGGCGCCGTAGTGTCGGCTCTGTTGATGTTCCGGGACATTTCGGAATTCAAGGCTGTGGAAAGCGACCTGATATCGGCGAAGAAGGAAGTCGAGAATTCCGTTCGTTTGAAGGATGCGATAATCGCCAACATATCGCACGAAATCCGCACGCCTCTCAATACCATAAACGGCTATTCGCAGATATTGATCGAAAATGCGGGAGACAGGCTGGACGCCGAGGACATGCGTCTGGTCGAAGGCATCGGCCGCGGAGGCGCCAGGCTGCGGAAAGCCGTGGACGATATCGTCAGGTATTCGGGCATACAGGACGGAACCATCGTTCCTGTGTTCAGCCGGCTCGATCCGGCCGAGCTCTTGCAGCGGCTGGTGGCGGAGATGAAACCGCGGGCGCAGAAAAAGGGATTGTCACTGGTTTTCATTAACGAGTGCGGGCAGGCCGAAATCGTAGCGGATGCTGATCTGCTCGGCGATGCGCTGCGCAATCTGCTCGACAATGCGCTGAGGTACTCCGACAGGGGCTCGGTGGCGGTCAGATTGTACTTTGACCGCGACGGACGCATGTCGATCGACGTGCGGGACTCGGGCGCCGGAATATCCGAATCCGCATTGCGCACGGTTTTCGAACCTTACGCCAATAGAGAAGACAACGGCATGGTCGCCGGCGCGGGAATCGGACTCGGACTGGCGCTCGTCAAGCGATATCTGGATTTTCACGGGGCGGAAATTGAAGCCCGGAGCGAGAAAGGGATAGGGACCGTCATGTCCGTGAAATTGCAGGAGTTCCGCGCGGGGGACGACGCGGACAGCAACTCCCGGTCCGATGTTCCAGCGCCGCGAAAACGCGCCGGTGGCAAACCGCTCGTCCTGGCGGTGGAAGACGATCCGATGACCGTCGAGTATCTCGCCCTGATTTTGAATCCTGAATACGAAATCATCAGCGCGGATTCGGCGCCGAAGGCAAAAAGATCCATAAGACAACGCGCACCCGATATTATCCTCATGGACATTTCCCTGAAGGGCAAGAAGACGGGGATAGACTTGACGCGCGAACTGCGGGCGTCGGAAGACTTCAAATCGATCCCGATTGTGGCTCTCACAGCGCACGCATTCCCTGCCGACAGGGATCTGTGCATGGAAGCGGGCTGCAGCTACTTCATCGCCAAACCGATGAGCAAATCACATCTGCTGGATGTGATGCGCCGCCTGCTCGCGGACCGGCCGGCCGGCGCCGGAGAGCTGCCGGCCGCTGCGTCGGATGCCTGATCGGCGAGGGAAGCCGGCCTGCACCGGGGTGACACGATCGACTGCCCGCAAGTGGGAGTGGATCGGTTCCATCACGTGTCAGGGAGCAAGGAGCTGTTCACAATTGATGACGCCGCACGCCGATATCAACACGTCGCTCGGGGGCGGGTTCACGA
>CAYLZD010000053.1:0-16464 GCA_964388275.1 uncultured Chromatiales bacterium | reverse complement strand
GTTCGAGATCGATTACAGGACAGTTGATGCGGTTTTCGGAAATTGCTATACGCAACCGTCGGGAAATCTATGGCATAACATATGACGGGGGATCCAGATCTCGCTGCTACGTCTTTTACAACGACATACTGTCCGCGCCGGGAGAGCCATCTATCATAGACGATCACGTCGCGGAGCTGGCGCCTTATCCGAATCCATTATACTCCGGAAATACAATAAGCGTGGAAAATCCGTTTCAGGATTCATTCGGGGAAACGATCAGATACAGCTTGACCGACATGCTGGGACGGACGATAATGACAGGCGTGATCGATGGTACCCGGGCGCCGGAGTTGCGGATAGCGCTGGATGACGCAATCCGAGGGAAATTGACAAGCGGACTGCGCCTGCTGCGGCTCGAATGCGGGGGGAAAATCTCGACTGGCAGAATTGTGATAGCCCGATAGATCAGGCGGAGGAGGCGGCCGCTGCATTCGCGATGTCCGATCGTCTTATCAAGCGGCTTTGCCGGCCTTCCGAAAAAAAACGCCGGAGGCAGCCCCCGGCGCATCCGGCGCGAGTATTTCCTTCTCTTCCTAAAACTCCTCCGGAAGTTCCTTGAGTTGTTTGTACGTGAATACGGGACCGTCCTTGCAAACGTAGACGCTGCCGATATTGCAGCGCCCGCATTTCCCGACGCCGCATTTCATGCGGTTCTCGAGAGTGGTGATGATATCGTCCTCCGAGAAGCCCAGTTTCATCATTACCGGCATCGTGTACTTGATCATGATGGGAGGGCCGCAGATGATGGCTTTGCTGTTGTCGCCTGACGGAGCGATTTTCTCGACGATGGTCGGGACGAAGCCGATCTCGCCTTTCCAGTCCGGCGTCTCGCCGCCCGGATCGACGGTGACGACGGTTTTAACACCCTGCATGCCCGCCCATTCCTCGAGTTCCCTCTTGTAAACGAGATCGACCGTGGATCGGGCGCCGTAGATTATGGTCACATCCTTGAAGCGATCGCGCAGATCCAGCACATTCCAGATGATGCAGCGCACCGGGGCCAGCCCGATGCCTCCCGCGATGAAGACCACGTTTTTCCCTTCCATTTCCTCGAGAGGAAAATGATTTCCGTACGGTCCTCTCAGACCCAGAACATCGCCGACATTGAGACGGCGCATGGCGGTGGTCACCCGTCCGTACTGCTTGAAGGAACATTCGATGTAATCCATGCGAGTCGGGGATGAAGCGATGCAGAAGGTGCACTCCCCCTCGCCGAACACGGAATATTCGGCGAACTGGCCGGCTCTGAAGGAGAATTTCTCGGCGACCGATGCGTCCTTGAACTGCAGCCTGAATGTCGTCGTGTCGGGCGTCTCTTGAATGACGTCGCGAATCAGCATGAGGTGCGGAGTATACAGGTGGGACATGGCTTAGCGGCGTTCTATTCTGTTTGATGGATTGGTTGTTTGTGCGTTTCCGGATGTTCCGGCCGTAAACCGTATTACGGAGGAAGATCAGGCGGCCGGAACCCCTCGCGCGCCTTCGCCCGAATCATGCGCGGCGGCGATGCGCGCGGCGATTTCCCGGATGTCTATGCCGGCCGCGCAGCCCCGTGAACAGCGCCCGCAGCCGGTGCAAAGAATCTCGCCGAAACGCTCGGGGTAATACGAGAACTTGTGCGACATGCGCTGGCGATAGCGCTTGGACTGCGTGTTGCGAGGATTGTGGCCCGACGCGTGCTTCGTGAAAATGCCGGCCTGGCAGGCATCCCAGTTTTTCATGCGGCGGCCTTCGGAATATGAATCCTTCTCGTCGACAATGTCGAAACAATGGCAGACCGGGCACACGAAGGCGCATTGAGCGCAGCCGAGACAGGCCTCGGCCACCTCGTTCCACAGCGCGTGCTCGAAATTCCCGCCGATCCACTCGCGTACTTTCGAGGCATCGAAGCTCAGCTCCGGACCGGGATACGCGGCGGCGGTTTTATCAGCATCGCCCCTTGCTTCGGACATCCCGGCCAGGAAGGGTTCGAGCAGCCGCGCGCCCTTTTCGGTGACTATGCGGACCGTCCATGAACCATCGTCCGCCGGCACGAGGAATATGTCGGAACCCGCGGTGGAAGATGGCGAAAGGCCCACCGAAGTGCAGAAGCAACGGTCGTCGGTGTACCGGCACAGCATGCCGATGACTACGATGTTGTCGGCCCGGCTGTTGAAATATTCGTCCTTGTAATCCCAGTTGAAGACCTTGGACAGAATCTGGATGGATTTTGCGTCGCATGGCCGGGCGCCGAAAACCACTATGCGCGGCGGTTGAGAGAGCGTGGGTTCGACGATGGATACGTCGTCCACCGACTTGCTGAAATGAAAGAGCGGCTCGGTTCTGGGGAGCACCAGTTCCTTGTAGGAAACGTTCGTCGGTTTGCGGTCGCCGCGCAGGGAAATTTCCTCGCCGTTTTTCACCGCCTTGAACCCGAGCCCGTCCTCGGCTTCCGAGATCAACAGGTATCCGCTGTCGAGCAGGGACGAAGCCATGGCTTTCAGGCCTTCGGCGCTTATCTGTCTGTCTTTCGTCTGTGCGCTCATTTAATGTATTCCTCCCGGTCGGCGACGTCGTAGGATCCGACGAGTGTGGGCGATGCGGGATCCATGCCGGCCGCGTAGGAGAATTCCTCCAACGCGGTCATTCCGAGCCGCCTGTTGAGCAGCGAAAGCGGAATGCCCACCGGGCAAGCGCGCTCGCACTCGTTGCAGCCGATGCAGCGGCCGCCGAGATGGAAGGCGCGGATGAGGTTCCACGCGAGATTGCCCCGGGGCGTCGGGCTGCTGTCTATCCATTGAGGCATGTTTTTCTCAGCTACGCACTGTTCGCAGTAACACATCGGACAGACCTGGCGGCATGCATAGCAGCGCAGGCAGCGTTCGAATTCGGCGTTCCAGAACGCGAACCTTTGCTCGGCGGTCATGGACTGCAGTTCCTTCATGCGCTCGAGCGCGCCGGCGCCGGACGCCGCCGCCTGTTCCGTTCCGCCGGCGAGGGTATCGAAGAGCACCGGAGTGCGGACCTTGCAGACCGCGCACTTAACGGCGCAGGCATCTTCGGACCAGGGGACGTCCATTTCGGCCGCCACGCCCCCGCACTCGACTCCGATCAGGTGGACGGAGTCCCTGTCTATCTGCTGTTCCTGCAAGAGCATGACCACGGCGCGCGAGTCGCAACCTTTCACCACAAGTCCGATCTTGCCCGCGACCGGCCTGCGGCCGCGTGTCAGGTACACTGCGAGGTTGTTCAGCGAATACCTGTTGAATACCAATTTGTCCGCTTCCTCGGGAGTCCGGGCCGTGAACGGACGCGTCCGGCGGGGTCCCGCCTCCGCGTAACCGACCACGGCTTCCACCACGCCGCGTTCGAGCAGATCCCGTGCTACAGCACTGACGTCAGGCATCTACAACCACCTCCTTTCCGCGCGGCGCCCCGGCGCACGCGGGAAGCGCGAAGCGCCGGTTGACCGACTGATACTGCATGAACGGCCCCTTCGCGCGCACATCGTCGATGACGCCGTTTATGACGTCGACCCATTTTTTGCCTTCGGAGGCGGACACCCACGAAAAATGCAGGCGCGTGGAATCAATGCCGACGAAATCCAGAAGCGACCTGAACATGGTCCAGCGCCTGCGCGCGTGAAAATTGCCGCTGTTGTAGTGGCAGTCGTTCGGGTGGCAGCCGGAGACGAGCACACCGTCGGCGCCGCTCTCGAAGGCCTTGATTATAAATATCGGATCGATGCGTCCGGTGCATGGCACGCGGATGAGCCGGGCGTTCGCCTCCTGCTTCAGGCGCGAGGTGCCCGCCAGGTCCGCGCCTGTATAGGTGCACCAGTTGCAGACGAAGGCGATAATCCTGGGATTCCATTCACCGGATCCGCTGATATTCTCGGGCGTTGTTGTCATACGGCAAATCTCGTATTCGTTGTGAAGTCAAATCGCCATCGCCTGAATTTCGGCGCACAATTGCTCGTCGTTGAAACCGATCAACTCAATCGATTTGGACGGGCAGGTGGCGTTGCATGTTCCGCACCCCTGGCACAGGCCTTCGTTGACATAGGCGACGGTTTTCAGCAGCACGCCGTTCCTGTCGCGTATCTCGCGCTCCTGTATCGCGTTGTATGCGCACACCTTCCGGCAATAGAAACAGCCGGCGCAGTTTTGCTCGTTCACGCGCGCGACCACGGGTTCGCGTTCCAGCATGTCAGAACCGAAAAGCACGAGCGCCTTGGCCGCGGCGGCCGACGCCATGGCCACCGATTCCGGTATGTCGCGCGGCGAGTGGCAGGCGCCGGCGAGAAAAATCCCGCCGCTCGAACTCTCGACCGGTCTGAGTTTGGGATGCACTTCCACGAAAAAGCCGTGGTTGTCGTAGGGTATTCCGAGGGTTTGAGCCAGCGTTCCGGCCTCCGGCTGCGGTATCATCGCCGTGGCGAGCACAACCATGTCGGCCTCGATTTCCACCCGCATGCCGGCCAGCGTGTCCTCGCCTCGCACCACATACTTGCCGTCTTTTTCATAGATCCTTGAAACGCGTCCGCGGATGTACTTAACGTGGTCCTCCTCGATGGCCCTTCTGACAAATTCCTCGTACATCTTGCCGCCGGCCCTTATGTCCATGTAGAAGACGTAGGCCTCGCCGTCGTGAACTTTGTGCTTGTAGAGCATGGCGTGCTTGGCGGTGTACATGCAGCAGATTTTACTGCAGTACGAGAAACCCTTCGACTCGTCCCTGGACCCGACGCATTGGATGAAAACGATCTTCTTCGGAACCTTTTTGTCCGACGGGCGGAGAATCTCGCCGGACGTCGGACCCGAAGCGCTGGCAAGCCGCTCGAACTGCAGTCCGTCGATAACGTCCTTGTAGATTCCGTAGCCGTATTCCCCGTAACCCTTGTACGGAGCGCCGTTCTGGTCCTTGTCGATTTTGTACAGCTTGTAACCCGTGGCCACGATGATGCTGCCGACCTCCTCGGTGATGAAGCTGTCCTGCTGCTCGAAATCGATCGCTTTTCTCCCGCAGGCCTTGACGCAGGCCTGGCACTTTCCGTTTTTGAAATAGGTGCACACGCTGCGGTCTATCACCGGAATGTTGGGAACCGCCTGCGGGAACGGGACGTATATGGCCGGGCGCATCGCCAGCCCCTCCTCGAATTCGCTGTATGCCTTTTTCCTGATAGGGCATTTCTGCACGCAGTCGCCGCAGCCGGTGCACAGGTCCTCCCTGATGGACCGGGCCTTCCTGCGTATCGTCACCGTGAAGTTTCCGATAAAACCTTCCACTTTCTCGACTTCGGAATAAGAAAGCAGCTTGATCTTCGGATGCTGGTAAACTTCCACCATGCGCGGCGTCAGAATGCACTGGGAGCAGTCGAGCGTCGGAAACGTTTCAGAGAGCTGGCTCATATGGCCGCCGATGGAGGGCTCTTTCTCTACGAGGACCACCTCGAAACCAGCGCCCGCGATGTCGAGCGCCGCCTGTATACCCGAAATGCCTCCGCCTATCACGAGCGCCCGCTTGGTGACGGGGACTCGTATCGGCTCCAGTGGATGATTCCTTTTCACTTTCTCGACGGCGATCCGCACGAGATCCACCGACTTGGCGGTCGCCGTCGGTATGTCGTCGTGAATCCAGGAGCAGTGCTCGCGCAGATTGGCCATTTCGAACATGAACGGATTCAGTCCGGCGTTCGCGCAGGCTTTGCGGAAAGTCTTTTCGTGCATATGGGGCGAGCATGATCCGACGACGACTCCGTCGAGTCCATGTTCCCTGATCGCGTTGATGACGAGATTCTGCCCCGGATCCGAGCACATGTATTTGTAATCCACGGAAACGGCCACTCCCGGAATGCGCGCGCACCGGGCGGCGACTTGCGGGCAGTCCACCGTGCGGCCTATGTTCTCGCCGCAATGGCAGATGAATACGCCGATTTTCATGCGGGATTCTCCTCCTTTCTGACCTTCGCGAGCAGAGGCGAAGCATCGATGAAATGCAGTCCGAGTCCGAGCTTCGCGCGGTCGATGCCCATCGCGAGGCCGAGCAGTTCGGACAGGTAAAGGACCGGCATGTCCTTGTGCGCCGCATCGCGCTTGCGTATAGTGCGCTGCCGCATGTCGAGATTCGAGTGGCACATGGGGCAGGCGACGACCACCGCGTCGGCGCCGTGGTCACGCGCGTCGTCGAGAATCATTTTCGACAGGTCTAGCACGATGTCCATGCGCGCGATCGAATGCGAGGCGCCGCAGCATTCGGTTTTGAAATTCCATTCGACGGTTGAGGCGCCGGCGGCTTCGAGCAGGCGTTCCATGGACCGTGGCTGCTCGCGGTCGTCGCCGCAGGGCAGGGTTTCGGGCCTGAGCAGCAGGCATCCGTAATAGCAGGCGAACTTCATGCCTTTCAGCGGCAGGACGGTCCTGGACGCGATTTCATCGGCGCCGATGCTTTCGAACATGTCGATTATGCTGCGCACCCGCACTCCGTCGCGGTACGGTTTCTCGAGCACGTATTCGATTTTCCGTTTGAGCTCGGGCTTGGCTTCGATTTCGCGCGCGGCCACGGCGAGGCGGTTGAAACAGGCCGCGCAGGGCGCGAGCACTTCCTCCATCCCCTGTTCCGACGCCAGCTGAAGGTTGCGCGCAGGCAGAGCGAGAGACAACAGATGGCTGTGCGAATGCGCTGACGAGGCGCCGCAGCACGACCAGTCGTCGATCTCCCGCAATTCCACGCCCAGCGCGGAAAGCGTCTCTCTAAGGGAGATATCATACTCCTTCGACGTGCCCGTCAGTGAACAACCCGGGTAATATCCCGTTATCATGAACGGTCTCCTTTCGCAATGGAACGCGTTGTCGATTTCATGAGCTTCATTTGTGTTCAACCTCCTCGACACGCTTGAAAATGCGCCGCACAGATTCCACATCCCGCACGCGATGCGGCATGAGTCCGATTTTGCCTTTCAGGAACATCTCCGGCGCCACGTCGACGTCCTGCATCAGATGGCCCGTCGTCAACTTGTACTCCCCGATCAGTCCGAGTTCGAAGGCCCGCCCGTGCAATTCGATCTGGTGGAGAAACGCCGCGTGGAATTTCCTGACGTCCTTCGCGCCGGCCGTCCGACCGTCCTCTCGTGCTACTTGCCTAAGCGCGTCCATGAAACCCGCGAGGTCGAATTCCTTCGGGCAGCGGGAGCTGCAAGTCATGCATCCTGCGCACAGCCAGGCCGCGGCGGAGTTCAAGGCCTCGTCGTCGAAGCCCAACTGAACCAGGCGCACCGCTTTGTTGGGAGCGCAGTCCGTATAGATGCGAACAGGGCAGCCGGCCGAACACTTTCCGCATTGATAGCACAATGCGGGATCCTGGCCTGTTATGGCGGCGATTCGCCCGGCCAGCGTATCCGTGTCGTTATGATGTGTCATTTAATTTATCCTTCCCTTGCCTTCGTCGATTCAGTTGCGCGGCGCGCCGCTCGTATATCGCGCATGCCGGTTCAGTATGCGCACGAGGCAACCGTTAACTTCAAGACAACAGGGAAATAGTGATGGGAGCGAAACAAACGGATGAGAGGTGCTTGTAATGAAGGTGCTTGTTATCAAATGTTTTGCCGGTATTTGATTATCGCTGCCAGCAAGTAAATCGAAACAAATTTCACTATTCTTGGTGAGAAAGTCAAGTCCATTCGACGGTTTGTTGCGGCCCCGGCGCGGAATCTTTTATGCGGAAGTTTAGGCTAATCGCAAAAAGCGGCGAATTGCGAAAGATTGCACTAATAGTTGTGCGGGTGGACCAAGGGAGCACCCACGGCAGTTTCGTACATAAAAGCTGCAGTATTAGCGGAAGAGATTCAGTTTTCAGAGGACGAGGTATGGTCGTGCAGTATCTTCCACCCTTCTTCAGTCTTTACGACGAGCAGGGTAAACAGTCCCCAAGGCCTGTCGGCTTCCCTGTAGAGCATCCATTTGCCGAAAACGACGGCCTTATCTTCCGTCAGCACGTCCGTGTCGACGTCGATGAAGCGCAGAGTGCCCATCGAGGAGGCATCGGGATATGAGGCCTTCATACGCTGCCGGATGGATTCGAAGCCGATTGTAACGACTCTGCCGGCGGCGAAACGCGTTGAGTCCGATTTCGCGTAAGCGCTGAGATAGTCATCGAGCCTCCCGTTGTTCCAGGCTTCAACCTGTTTGTCGAGCATGGCGTTCACGCCGGAAGTAGCTTCCGAGGCGTCCGGTTCACTGGAACAGGATGCAAGTAGAATCAGGAGTGCAGGCAAGGCGACTGCAATACGTCCCATTTTGGATTTCCGTGGTCTGTTTGTGGATTCTCTGAGGCGGGCTCATAACGCGGCCTCGCTTGCGCAATTTCCGCATCTTTGAGACCGCAACCAAATATTGAAAGGTGACGAAGAAAAATACTTTTCACTCGCCGATAATATTGCTATTCATTCCGGAAACAGTTAGTTTTGTCGCGTAAAATTAATAGAAGTGATCTTTGTTTTTCCGCTGTTCGTTTGATGGTTCGATTGAGGTTTAAGTTCACGGTACCCGCGTGCCGAATGGCTTCTTGTTCCTCAACGGTGACAGGGGCGGAGGAGCTTTGCGCCGAAACGAGGCATCTCCATCGGGGAAAACACAGCCGCACTCAATCCTGTTACAATTCAACCGTAGGATGACAGCATGGAAAAAGGCACCGTGAAGTGGTTCAACGAAACCAAGGGATTCGGTTTCATTCAAAGGGAAACCGGCGACGACGTATTCGTCCATTATCGCTCGATCGTCGGCAAGGGATTCCGCAAACTTGCGGGAGGCGATAACGTTCAGTTCGAAGTCGAGGAAGGCCCGAAAGGCCTGCAGGCGGTGAACGTCGTAAAGATCTGATTCGGACACCTGATTAATAGGCGCCTGCGGCATAACGCCCGGGCGCCTTTGATATATAATCAGCCGCGAAGACCCGCTTCCGGACGGCGGTTATGCGGCCTCCCCGGATCGTCCGGAGTGATTACCGACCATTGAATCGAGTTCATCCTCGTAGAAGAAGCGCCTTGCTCCGAATGCGGGCTTGAGATCGTCAAGCCAGACCGCGTCCGGATCGAAGGCCGCGAAGAAGGGCTTTCCGACCCAATCCGGATTTCTCGCCTGCAGAAAGCGCAGAGCAAACACCTTCTCTCCGCCGATCACCGCCGTGCCGGTGATCTCGACTTTGCCCGGCATGGCCGACATCGAAGGCCCTCGCACTGTGCGGGCCAGTCCGTTGACGTGCCTGTATGCCTCCCGGAAAATCTTGACCGCGCTGTGGAGAGGCACTTCGAAGTAGCGCCTGGCGCCCGTGTCTCTCTCCACGAACATGTAATATGGAATGATCCCCAGTCGAACCTGTTCCCGCCACATCAGCTCCCAAACGGCGGGCGTGTCGTTTATCCGCGCGATCAACGGCGACTGACTGCGGATCACCGCGCCGGTGTCCCTGATCCGGCGCACCGCCTCGCGGGCCATCGGCGTTTCCAGTTCGTGATAATGGTTGCAATGCGCCATTATCGCCACGGATCTTCCGGTTTCAATAATGCGACTGAAAAGACGCAGCAGCTCGTCCGCGTCGGGATCCGTCACGAAACGCTGCGGCCAATATCCCAGCGCTTTCGTTCCGAATCTTATGGAATGAACGTGATCCAGCGCCGGCGTGAGCATCGGCTCCACAATCGCGGCAAGTTTCGACGTCTTGATGACCATGGGATCGCCGCCCGTGAGCAGGACGTTCGTCACACCGGGATGCCTGCCCAAATACCTGACCAGCCGGTCAGTATCCCGCGACGCTATACGCATGTCCTTCATGCCCGCGAATTGAGGCCAGCGGAAGCAATATGTGCAGTATGAGTGGCAGGTCTGCCCCGCAGCGGGGAAATAAAGAACCGTCTCGGCGTATTTGTGCTGCAGGCCGGGCAGAGCTTCTCCGTCCAGTTCCGGGACGTTGAGCGTTGTTTGTCCGGCAGGTTGCGGATTCAGCGAACGCCTGACGCGGTCTGCTTCGGTCCTGATGGTTTCGATGGATGCTTCGCGCTTGACCAGATCCGCCAGCGCATCGAAATCATCGGGATCGAGCATCCCCCGTTGAGGAAAAGTCAACTGAAATATCGGGTCGTCCGGGACTTCCGACCAATCGATCAGCTCGTCCAGCACATACCGGTTTACTTTGAAGGGAAATACAATGGCCGCGATTTTCATTTCGAAACGCAGCTCGGCGGGGATGGACGCCAGTTGAGGGATCGTATGCATGTTGTTCGCGGTGTAGTAGACGAAACTGCTACCCGTTGATTCCCGGGCCGGCGGCACATGCGGAACCGCTTTCCCGGGCGGAGCTAGAGATTTCATGTTCATGACGGCACTCCTTTTCAAATTATATCCTCGCATCGAGGTGATAGCGGCTCCTCCGCGGGTCGATCAAACCCCGCGTCGGACATCAGCGTGTGTTTCGCAATCGTCTATTTCATTATAACATTTCCGGCGATATATGCAATAGCCGGCGACTCATGCCGGATGATTCGCACGCCGCCCGGAAAACGTATGCCGCGTTCGGTTCAGTTGCGCAGGGACGTCCAGTCCCATGTCCGTGCGCCCGAGCGGGCGCACAACGAAACAGGGGTGCGGCCGCCCGCACCCCATACCAGTCCTCAGTCGGGAAGCCTGCCGGCTTCTCCTCGATTGATCAACGCGCCAGCACCATCCGTCCCGTGCGCGTCTGAGCGCCTGCTGTCACGACGCAAGTGTATATGCCGCTCGGCAGATCGCGCGCAAGAAACATGGATGAGTGGATGCCCGCCGGCAGCAGTCCGCTGTGCAGAATCTCCACCTCGCGGCCGGTCGCGTCTACGATGCGGACGGTAACGAATTGCTCGGCCGGCAGTGAGAAGGAAATTGTTGTCGCCGGATTGAACGGGTTGGGATAATTGACGAAGAGGTTGAAACCGTCCGCCTTCAGCATCCGCACTCTCACCTCCTGCGAGTAATCGAAGCTGCCGTCCCGGTCCACCATTTTCAGACGGTAAACAAATTCCGCGGCTTCCGGCAGGCGGTCGTCAAAAAAGGAGTACTCGCTCGGCTTGTCGGCGGCGCCCCGGGCGTCGACAGAACCGATCGCTTCCCAGCCGCCTGTCGCGCGGCGCTCGACTTCGTAGCGAAGAGCGTTCACCTCGCTCGCCGTGCTCCAGTCCAGCCGGACGGCCTGCCCGCGAAGCCGTGCCGTGAACGCGGTCAGCTCGACGGGAAGCGGATTCAGGGCGTCGGTCAACGCGAAATCGGAGAAGGAAGTCAGACCGGTCATCGTCACCGTCTTGCTTGACGTGTTCACGGTCGAGGCGGCCAGGAGGCTCCAGACCGCTCCATCGCGCTTGGCGAGTCGTATGTTCGACTCCGAAGAAATGCTCCCGAGCCAGGCGGGCGAATAACCGAGTGTGATGTTGTAGCTGTAACCCGTTCCTCCGGTGACCGTGATGTTCGCGAATGCATTGCTGTAGTTGCCTGTCAGAGGCGCCGGCGGGTTGTCGCCGGAATAGTACCGGAAGTCGACGGCTGTGGGAACTGTTCCGCCCGTGCCCCAGGCGATGCTTGCCAGAATCTGACCCGCGAAACTGTAGACTGTGGTCGTATTCGCGGCCGGAGCGGCTGAAGCGGCTGCCATCGGCGGAGTCGTGTTCGTCGTGAATTCATCGGCGCCGATGTCGGTAGCCAGTCCTAACGTCGTGGAACGCACGCTCGCCGCAGCGAAATCGTCCGCTATTGAATTGGACATGGCGCCGGCGATGCCCTTGCCGTTCACATACCAGCAATTCGGGTCCGTGTTCATAATGCCGAGGTCCCCGGAAGACACATTCCGGAAAAGGCTTGAAGGCGTCAGGACCAGCGGATCGCCGTTCACGCTGTAATTGTCGTTTCCGCTGGCTGTGATGAAGCCGGAGAAACTGTAGGCCGTGTTGTTCCAAACGGCGACGGCCGCGGAGCTCGGGGCGACGAGGAGGTTGTTGTCAGACGACCAGGAACCCGTCACGGAACTCGCCAGCGACACGTGCGCGCCGCTGCCGCCGCTTCGATTGTTGTAGTAGATGTTGTCGACGTGCTTGTTCGTCGCAGCGACGGTGCGCGAAAAGGCCTGGCTGCCCGCCGATCCGGAATTTATGGCGCCGCCGACATACACCGAGTTGTATATCATCTCGTTCGTCACCGTCGTTGCATTGTCGTTGAGTATGCCCCTGACGATTATGTCGTTGCCGTTGGAGCCGTTTGACAGCGAAATCATGTTGTTGGCCGCCGTCCAGCTTCCGGCGTACAGATGCAGGCCTACGATATGCGCCTGGCCGTTGCTCGTGTTCTCCAGTCCGTAGATTTTGTTGTTCGAGATGGTTCCGGATGCGCCCGAACCCGTGACGTCTATTCCCTGGACCATTGTGACCACCGACCCGGCGCCGCCGGAGTTGCGCAGGTTGTAAACGGTGTTGCCGATGATCGTCTGTCCGCCGCCGGTGCTGGTGGACAAGATGCCGAACATCGCCGAAGTCGTCGTCTGTGTGGTGTTGCCGGAGGCCGAGGAACAGGAATGCACGGTGTTGCCGGAGATATCCGTTTGACCGCCGCCGCTCCGATACAGGCAGCCGAAGGTTGTGCTACCGGTGTGCGTGCTCGTGACGTTCGCGATGACGTTGTTCCGTATCGCGGCGTTTCCCGATGTGGTCACGTACAACAGATAGCAAACCGCCGAGCGCGACGTCGTTATGCTGTTCGGCGTTATCGTATTTCCGATCAGGTTTCCGGTAACTGTGCCTATGTCGACGTTCCCTCCCGTGATGTACATCAGGTAAATCGTGCCGCTCGAGCCGGAGAAAGCGAGGTTCTGTATGGTGTTGCCCTGCACCGAGCTGTTGGTCGTCGTGCCGGCGGTCAGGTATATCCCGTAAAAAGTGGCCGTGCCGGGATGAGTCCATGCGCTGCCGCCGCAATTCGGGGCCGTGCCTCCAATGTAGTTGCCCGAGACGCTGTGCCCGTTGCCGCCGCCCAACAGGCATACCGGGTATGCGACGGTGCTCGGCGGAGTCGCGAGGCTGCAGTAAATGCTGTTGCCCTCGATCGACCAGGCGTCGCCCGTGCCTGTGGACGATGCGTAGACGCCGTAGTACGCGAAGTTCGGAATCTCGTTGTCGCTGACGGTGATGTTGTCGTTCTTGACGGTGGAAGTGCCGATTGAGTAAAAGGCCACGGAGGGCACCCCGGCCGCGTCGCTCCTGTCGCGTATGACGTTTTCCCGGAAAGTGTTGTTATCGTTCCCTGAAGCGTTGCCTGCCAGTATCGTGATGGTTCCGTTTCCCGTGGACGTCGATGAGCCCTCGACGAAACAGTTTCTCACCGTGTTGAACGAGGCGTCGTTCGAGAGATAAATCGTTCCATGGCTCGTCGCCGTGTTTCTCAAACGGAGATACCTCCCGCTGCCGTTGTAGCGACCGTCGATGGTAACGCGATCGGCGCCGTTCAGACGGATCATGCCTCCCGTGCTTACGCTGCCGGCTATCAGTCTCTCGGCGCTTCCGTCGGGTCGGATCGTGATCGTGTAGTTGGAACTGACGGGACTCTCGAGAACTTCGTTGAGCGCGACTGCGCCGTCCTCGGTCAGGTTGTTCGTGATGTTCACGGTGATGTTGCCTGTTACGACGCTCTTGTTCACCACGTCGAAAAAGCCGCCCGCGCCCGTCAACGTCGAATAGGTCCCGGGAACCGAAACCACGCCTCCGGCGAGGGTTCCCTGAATGTAATAGCTGTAAGGTGATGCGGGGGGAGTCGTGCAAGCCGGAGGATTCGTCGAGAAACCGCTCGCGCCGACGGAGGGACTTGCGCCCACATTCGGCGTCGCGGCCATATCCTGGGCTACGATGTAATAGGAAACCACGTCGTACGTAGCCACGCCGGCGCCGAAAGCGAACTGGTACTGCCCGCCGCCGAGTGAAGTCGCGGTGGCGGAATTGTATGAGCCTGCATTGATGCGCCAGTAGAGACGCGGCAATCCGGCGCCCGTGGTGGGCACTCCCGATGCATCGGAAATGGTCGCGGTTATGGTCCTCTGTGAAGTCGAGTTCGTGATGTCGAGCGGAGTCACGGTGATTATCGGCGGGATCAGGTCGTTCGGCACGCCGTCGAATTCGTCGGCGCCGATGTCCGGCGCTGTAGCGCCGCCGTTTTGTGAATTGTTCGGACCGGGACGCGTGTCGCCGTCGTAGTCGATTGTCAACCCCGCTATGGGAGCTCCGCCTGATTCGAGCTGCGTGGGAGTGCTGCCCGAGTTTATGTGCAGGTTTGCCGTGGACGCGAACAGCGGATCGACCGAGAGCGAGGCGCCGTCCTGTCCCGACGAAAGACGCCAGTCGTTCAGCGTCGTCTTGTCGGCGCCGTAATAACCGAGAACGCCGTTGGTCCCCGAGACGTAGTAGTCATTGTTGTTGATGGCCGAGAAGCCGTACCCTGACGGCACGGAGACGGCGTAAGAGTAAGTGCCGGAAGGTCCCGTAATGGAATTCCTGAAGATGTTGTTGCGCATGTCGACGTTCGCGACCGAACTCGACATGATCTGGCAGGCTGCGGAAGTGCTGTAATTCGTGAAGGCGCCGTAGAGATAAACGCTGTTATTGTGGATTTTGACGGTGTCTCCGCCGTATATCCAGATTCCGTACGGCTGGCTCTCCTTGTAATCGTAGTACCCGGCCGACATCACGTCCCAGATCATATTGTTGGCGACGAGGATGTCGGAGACGCCGGTTCCGGAAGTCATCTTGATCCCGAAAGCGCCGTTGCCGTCGTCAATCGACGCGTCGTACCAGAGTCCCTTGATGTTGGATATTGCATTCCTTGTGATTTCGGCGTCCGTTACGTACTGCCCCAATTCGATTCCCGACACTCGATACCCGTCCCTGTCGTCGAACACCCCTGTAATCGTGTTCTGCGAAATCGTCGGCTCGGTTGCGCCGTCGATATAGACGGCCTTGTAGTGTATGTAATTGGTCGAGGACGTCGAACCCACGGTATTCCCCAGTATGCGCAGGGAGTCGTTGAATCCCGGTGAAGCCGCCGTGGCGTATATTCCGTAGAGGGCTCTTCTGACGTCGTTGTTCTGGATCGTCAGGTTTTCGTTGTCGCTGCTGGATGAAGTGGTGCCGACCGCGGAAGAGCCGTTCACCAGAATGCCGAACGACGTCGAAGTATTGGATCCGCAGGTTATGGTCGTGTTCCGGATCATCACGTTGTTGCATCCAGACCCGGCTCCGAGGCTTTGTATCCAGATCACCGCGTGAGTAGAGGTGCTGTTGTTCGAGATCGCAAGACTGTTGCCGCCCGTGTTGAGACCGTCGATAACCACCCTGTCCGCGCCGTTGAGTTTGATCACCGCGCCGGAGCTCACCGAGGCCGACACCGTCCTGGCCGCTCCTCCCGAGGGCTGTATCGCGAGCCGGTAATTGCTCGATGCCGGAACTTCGATCCACTGGTTGACGACGGCCATGCCGGGCTCGGCAATGTCGCTGATGATGTTCAGCGTAGTATTTCCACCGAGGCCGACCGTGTTCAACAAGGCGAACGCATCGCTCAGTGTCGCGAATGAGCCCCCGGATCCGACGGTATACGCGCCGCTCATCGGGGCGAGAAGCTGCCTGTTGCCCGAGGGATTGGTCTCGCTGGGCGTGCGCGGCGTGCCGCCGACGGTGACCGAGTTGCATTGCGCGTCGACCACATTGTTCGCCGCCGCCGTGGAGGAGATGTCGTACACCAGCCAGAAGTAATTCATCCCCGATGCGAGCGTTTGCGTACCGGTGATATTGAACGACCCGCTGGGTGCGGATACCGAGCTCCCGAACTGGTTTACCGCCGCGAAGGCAGGCGATGTTCCGGTGTAGTATACCCTGGCCGCCGCGATGTCCGATGCCGTGGTGCTTCCGGAAGTGTTGAACGTGAAGCTCGTGAGACTTATAGGCGACAGCGCGCCCAGTGTTTGCACCTGCACTCCTACGATCTGCGCGTCGGTCATGCCGATAGGAACCGGTGTCGTCAGCGTCTGCGTGGTCGTGGAAGATGAATAAGACATATTCGAGGGCGTGAACTCGTATGCCCCGATATCGGGAGTCGAGCTGCGGGAATTCCCGAGAATGTCATCCGTCACGAAACCTCCCGTGTAAAGGTCGGTTCCCGCATTGTTGAGAGCAAGAGCCATCGGCTTGTAGTTCCCTGTCGCGGGATTCTCGTACGCCGGATTCGCGGCCACGCTGTTCTGGTCGAAGGCCCCGCCGTTGACGGCCTGCCATTGAGCGAGTGTGCCTCCGGTGCTTGCGTTATAGTAACCGGTAGCAGCGGAGGAATTTCCCGGCACATCCACATAAAGATTGTTGTAATTGCACGTCACCGCCGCCGCGCCGGAGAAGTACAG
>CAYLZD010000052.1:0-17574 GCA_964388275.1 uncultured Chromatiales bacterium | reverse complement strand
GAAGAGGGAAGAGGGAAGAGGGAAGAGGGAAGAGGGAAGAGGGAAGAGGGAAGAGAAGTTCTTCAAAGGCAATGGTGTCCTACAACGCCGACCTTACGCGCAGCGAAAAAATATCCTTGGCGCCATGGCGGTTGAAAACGGGGAACGGGCCTGCCCACCGAAGCTCCGCGCGGCGGAGCGCAGGTGGGGAAACGGGAAACGGTAAACGGGGAAAGGGGAAATGGATTAATGTCCGAATTCACCATATTCACCATATTCACCGTATTCACCATTATACGTCATGGCGGTTCAAACATGCCTGCCCGTCCGCTTTGCGGTAAAGAAAATCCTCCGTTGCCTCCGTTCCTCCCTGTGAAATCCTACTTCAGCTCCTCCCTCCCCCGCAACTCTCCCCATTGACATTCTAAGAATACACGGCACGCAGGCCACGTTCCCTACTTTCCGCAAATACCAGCAGGCTGCACTATATCCATTCCTATCACTTCCATATGCACACGGCGCTTCAGCTGCTGCAGGGGTATGCCTCCCTCGATGAGGGTGAATATCGATTGAGCGCCGTCGCCCACCACAAGGCCGAGCGGGCGGGCGAGCCAGAAGTCCGCCGCATCGTTTATCCTCACCGGAAAGAGCGGATTGTCGGGATTGGGATATTCGATATTCAGAGTTACGCGTATTTTAGCGCATTCCTTGAAAGTCCTGTCGTCCGTTTGTACAGTCTCCCTGCCCAAGAAGGCCGCGGTTACAAGCACTCTGATATTCACGAGCGGCAAAGGGCTGAATTCAAAGCGAACGATGTCCCAACTCGATTGAGACCCGAGTTGAGAAGGAACGAGCAGATATTCTTTCGGAAAAGGCGGCAGGCCGGGTATTCCTCCGAAACCTGAAAAGCGGCGCAACTGCGGACTTGAAATGTGCACGCCCGCCGCATCCTTGCGGACGTACAAGGTGTCGTATTCGATGAATGCGCCTTCGGTCTTTTCGGTCACCTGCACGGCATAATCCAATCCGTCTATTCGCGTCATGCCCTGAATCCGGTCCGTGCGCCTGCGGACGTCACGTACTGTGGGTCCTTTTTCGCCGGTCGTGTCGATGCGGTATTTCCAGAACGTCCCCTGCTCTGTGGGGTAATAATGTGCATCGGCCATGAGCGGCACTGCATTGCCTGTTATGATCGTCGGATCGTCGCTGCAGGAGTTCAGGATGCCGGCGAGCAGCAGTACCGCGGGAAATATGAAGGGGCGTGGCATGAGTGTCGGTGAAGGGTGAAGGGTGAAGGGTGAAGAGTGAAGGGTGAAGGGTGAAGAGTGAAGGGTGAAGGGTGAAGAGTAAAGAGTAAAGAGTAAAGAGTGAAGAGTGAAGAGTGAAGAGTCAAGGTTTCAGGGATGAGAGGAAGGTGTGCAAGGCGGCTATGGCGCGGCCGCGGTGACTCATCGTATTTTTCTCATCCATCGACAGTTCAGCAAAACTTCGCGTTGAGCCGGTGGGAAAGAATATGGGATCGTAGCCGAAGCCGGCCGCGCCGCGAGGCGAGAAGCCGATCCTTCCTTCCACGACGCCTTCGAATGTGCGCTCCTCGCCCGGCCCTACCAGAGCGATGACGCAGCGGAACCGCGCATGGCGCTTGCGTTCAGGCACCTGGGTCAAGCGAAGGAGAAGCTTGCGGTTATTGTCCTCGTAAGTGGCGGACGGGCCCGCATAGCGGGCCGAGAAAACTCCGGGTTCGCCCAGCAGATAATACACCTCCAGGCCTGTATCGTCGGCGATAACCGGCCCGCCCGTGTGAGCGTGCGCGGCACGCGCTTTTTTCAAGGCGTTTTGCTCCAGGGTTTCGCCGTCTTCCTCGACTTCGGGACAGTCGGGAAAATCACGCAGATCCTTTATTCCGATAGACAAATCCGCAAGCATTGAGCGGATTTCCTTCACTTTGTGCGCGTTGCGCGTCGCGATGACAAGTTCCTCTATTCTCATGTACAGAATATACGAAGTTTACAGGTGTAGCGAATAAAAGGCGAAGGATCGGCGTGTTGTTCTTGGTAGGGAGTGGCGCCGGTGTACCGGATGCAAAGGTGTGGTGGAGGCCTTGCAGAGCGACGGCAGGATTCTGCAAACACCTCATTTACACCATTTACTCCGCTCAAAATGCCCGCTCGCCAGTGTCCCGTCCCACGTCCACCGCACACCTTGACTCTTATTAAAAAACGTGTAAGTTTTCATTCCATACTGCGCACCCCGACGAACAGCAAGGCGCTCGCGGCGCCAGCGATCAACGTGAACGCCGGTCCGCGGAGTCAAGCAGTATGAGCGACTTCTTGTATAACACAGGAGATACGCCATGCGCAAGATGATCATGCCTTTCGCCGGCACATTCGCCGCCGTTCTGCTCGGTTTTGCATTGTCGGCTGCGGGCTCTAGGGCTGTAGCGGGAGTTTTCATAGTCATATCGCCCGGAGACGTGGGCCCGGGCACGCTGCGTTTCGAAATGACTTCCGCCAATCTCAATCCCGGGCCGGACACCATCCTGTTCCAGATCCCCGGACCAGGACCCCATGTCATCATGCCTTTGAGCCCGCTGCCGCTTCTAACGGACGCAGCGGGCTGCTTCATCGATGGTTACTCGCAACCCGGCGCCGCACCCGGCGCCAATCTTCCCTCCACCGCAAATCTGCAGATAGTGCTGGACGGCACTCAGGCCGGACCGGCGCACGGATTCCACATCGTCTCGCCCTTTAATACAATACAGGGCCTCGTGATCCGGAATTTCCAGCAGGACGGCATCCGCATCGAAGCCACGCCGACGGTGACTCACAGCAACGTCATATACGGCAATTTCATCGGAACAAATCAGACCGGGACAACCTCCGCCGGGAACGGCAGCAATCAGCTGCGCCCCTGGGCGGGTGTGAACATTCTGGCCCCGACATCCTCCAACATCATCGCGCAGGACAATCATGTGCGCCGCAACCTCATCTCGGGAAATTACTCCGAGGGCGTGTCCATCTCGAGCTGCCCTCCGGCCAACGTCCACAACAACCATGTCGACAGCAATTACATCGGAACCAATTTCCTCGGACTGAGCGCGATACCCAACAGGGTGAACGGAGTTTACATAGGGGAGGCGGCGCATCACAATTGGGTGGTGCGGAACGTCATCGCGGGCAACGACACCGACGGAGTCTGCATAGTGGGTTATGTGGACGCGATGACCCAGTGGTTCACGCCTTTCAACCAGATACTCGACAACGCGATTGGCGTCGGTTCCAACTGGACGTCGGCGCTGCCGAACGGCAGGCACGGTGTGAGCATCGGCATATACGGCGCTGTCTGGTTCCTCGGGTTTGCTCCGGACAACACCGTAGCTCAGAATGTGATCGCTTACAATCGGGGCAGCGGCGTGATTGTATGGGAGCACTTCGCGAACACGATCAATGCGGACAGGAACAACATCACATCGAATTCGATTTACCACAACGGAAATCTCGGCATCGATCTCGGCAATGACGGCGTGACCATCAACGATCCGGGGGATCCGGACACGGGGCCGAACGAACAACTGAACGTTCCTGTGATCCACTACGCGTCCGCCGGTTCACAGGGGATAGTCACCGGCCACGTCGATATCGGTCCCAATCCGACAACGGCGACAGTCGAGGTGTACAAGGCGCAGCATTGTCCAGCTCAATCAGGGCAGGGAAGGACGTTGCTAGGAATTGCCGCGCCGGACCCCGCGGGGAATTGGCAGCTTCAGGTCGGCGCCGCGCTGACGGGCGCCGATACAGTCACCGCCACTGTCATAGATCAACAGAAAAACACATCCGAATTTGCCGTCAACGTGCCGGCAAACGCTCCGTTGATCGCGGCGCCGCCCGCCGTTTCCTTCGGGACCGTGGCGCTCGGCAACAGCGCGACGCGGCCTGTCACTATTCACAACCCGGGCGGCCAGCCGCTCACAATCAACGCTACCACCGCCATACCTGCCGCGTTCACAATCGCGGGAGGCGGGGCGCCTTTGACGATAAACGGAGGGGATTCGGCGGTCGTTCAGCTCCGTTTCAGTCCGAGCGTCACCGGCGCGCAGGCGGGAACACTGACGATCAACAGCAACGCGGTAAACAATCCATCTCTGATAATCGGCCTTTCCGGCACGGGAGCGGACTCATTATCAGCGATACAAACGCATGCCGCCGCCCTTCACTTCGGATCGCTGCTGGCCGGTTCAAGCGCCATCCGGACATTGCGGATCTCGAACGCCGGCAACGGCTGGCTCGCCGTTTCGGCCCAGAGCATCGGCGGTATCGACGCGGCGGATTTCACGATCATGCGTCCATCCGCGTCATCCATAGCGCCGGGAGCCAGCGATTCCATCGACATACGTTTTTCGCCGGGCGCGACGGGATCCAAGGCGGCCGCTCTATCGATCTCATCTAACGATCCCAATCTGCCGACGACAGCCGTTTCGCTGGCCGGCGACTGCGTACCGAGTCTCGCCGTGCTGGCTGTGGACAGCTCATCCATCGATTTCGGCACTGTGTTTACCGGCGCAAACGCCGAGCGAGAGCTGGTGCTGAGGAACATCGGCAACGCGCAGTTGGCGATTCTCGGCCAGTCTGTCGCAGGACCCGACGCCGCCGATTTTACCATTGTCCGGCAAAGCGGACCCGCTATCGGCGCGAGCGGCCGCGACTCCATACGGCTGCGCTTCGCTCCCCTTTCCGGAGGTTCGAAGAGCGCGACACTGACGATAACGAGCAATGATCCGAACAATCCTTCGCGCAGTGTATGGCTCAAGGGCACGGGTACCACCACGGCGCCCTCGATAACCGCCGATCCGGCGGCGCTGGATTTCGACACGGTTGCCGTAGGAGAAAGCGAGACCCTCTCGCTTGTGGTGCGCAATACCGGCAGTTCCATGCTCGTCGTGAACACGCAGCAAATCAGCGGAACTGACGCCGCCCATTTCTCCATCACGCGTCCCTGCGCCGCATCCATTGCGCCCGGCAACTGGGACACCATGCGCATAAGATTTCTGCCGGCTTCGGCGGGCGCCAAGACGGCGGGGCTTTTCATCTCGAGCAACGATCCCCTCCTTCCCGTTTTGAACGTCGCGATTACGGGACACGCGGTCCCGGCCGCTCCGGCGATCATCCTTGCACCTGCAATTCTTGACTTCGACACCGTGTTGACGGGGAACTCCGCCACCCGCAGGCTGCTTGTGAGCAACACGGGCAACGCGGCGCTGCAGATAATCGGCCAGAGTATTTCAGGCGCCGATTCGGCGCGCTTCGCAATAACGCGACCGGCCGGCGCCGTGATTCCGCCCGGTAACACGGATACGATTACACTCGTTTTCTTGCCAACATCACCCGGAGCGAAGTCGGCTTCACTACGCATTGTCAGCAACGATCCCGCAGCGCCGGACACTGCCGTGGGGCTGGCCGGCTTCTGCGTCGCCACCGCGCCTGCTATAAATGCGATACCGGTTTCGCTGGATTTCGACACGGTGGCCGTGGGGGGCTCTTCGACGAAGATCGTGATCATCTCCAACAACGGCACGGCGGCGCTGTCGATTTCGGCACAGACCATAACGGGCGCACACTCAGCCATGTTCGCCATAATGCGTCCGTGCGCCGCGTCCCTGCCGCCGGGGGCGAGCGACACAATCGAAGCACGCTTCTCGCCTTCCTCCACAGGCGCCAAGACGGCAGCCATTTCCGTGGCGAGCAATGATCCCCAGCGTCCCGACGCGCAGATTCCCTTGTCGGGTTACGCTTCGGCCGCCGCCGGCCCCGATATCGAGGTGACGCCGGCCTCTCTGTCCTTCGGATCGGTCGCGATCGGCGCGATGAAGACTCTGTCCGTCTTCGTGGCCAACAACGGGACGGCCCAGCTCGTGATATCGAAACAGGAAATCACAGGGATCGACGCGGCGGTTTTTGTAATACAGACACAGGTATCCTCAACCATCGCGCCGGGGGGGCGGGACACCCTGCGCATTGCGTTCAGCCCCGCCGTCCCGGGAGCGAGAAACGCGCAACTTCGCGTACACAGCAACGACCCTGCCAGTCCGATAGTAAGCATCGCGCTGAGCGGTTCGGCGCCGCCGAAATCGGGAGCGAGCATCGCGGTAACCCCGGCGGCGCTGGACTTCGGCATCACGCCTTTGAACGCGCCTGTCTCCAAAACTCTGCGCATCACAAACACCGGCGATGCCACGCTTCAGATATCGGCACAGGGGTTGCGCGGCGCGGATTCGGCGTCTTTCTCTTTCGCTCGCTTCGCCGCAAACACGGTGGCGCCCGGCGGAAACGACAGCATCATCATCCGTTTCCAGCCCACGTCCTACGGCCCGAAGACGGCGCGGCTGCTCATCAACAGCAACGACAGCACAAGGCCGACGGTCACGGTCAACCTGAACGGCAGCTGCGCCACCGGCTCGGGCGCGAGGATCGCCGTGGACAGGGCGATCATCGATTTCGGCACGGTTCCGCTGCTGACGACGAAGGACGAAGACGTGGTCATCAGCAACACGGGGACCGCCGATCTCGCCATACAGCAGCAACTTTTCTATGGTCCGGACGCCTCGATGTTCACGTTCATGCGCCTGGCGGGCACACCGATAAAGCCGGGCGAAAGCAGCACGGCGCGCATCCGTTTCACGCCGGTCGCATCCGGCGCCAGATCGGCGTTTTACCGGATACAGTCCAACGATCCGGTTTCGAATCTTCTCGACATACAACTGGCCGGGACGACGCTCGGGAGCGACAGCCCCGGGGGCGCGGGCGCGATGTTTGTTCTCGGAGAAGCGTATCCGAATCCGTTCAGCGCCGGCGCCGGCATTCCTCTCGATCTGCCGGCGGCGGGCGATGCTCTGGTCAGGATTTTGGACGGACTCGGCCGAGTGGTTCGGGTCCTGTCATACGGCCGGATGGAGGCGGGGGCGCACACACTTGTCTGGGACGGCCGCGACGCCGCCGGCGTGAGGGTTCCGCCCGGAGTCTACAGGTGCATCGTCGATCTTGGAGGGCACAGGCGGTCGGCGTCTCTGGTGTGCCTGCCCGCAAGATAGAGTCCTGTCCTCGGCTCTGAACGAAGGGCATGCGTGGAAAGCGGAAGGCGGAACGGCCTTCCGCTTTTCGCGTGTTTCCCGGTCTATACGTATTTTGCCCCCATGGAATTCGGCATGGCGGAAATATCGCGCTTCGAATCCGGAGCCCGGCTCTGTCGGAGAAGCCTGCCGGGAATGCCGGCGGTAGCCGCGTTTCTGCTCCTTTGCGCGATGCAAGCGTCCGCGCAGGAGGCCGGGCGGTCGAAGACCGGCAACGCGGGCGGCCGTATCGAGCACCACAACGCTTGGCGCCGGATCAAGGGCGATTCGGTGCTGGTCCGCTACGCCCTCCCGAGGGCCCAAGGCAAAAGGCCGGCCGTCATCGTGCTGCCCGACCGCTTCGGAATGAGGCCGCATGTCGACAACATACTCACCGTGTTCGCCGAGCTGGGATTTCGCGCATACGCCGTTTCCCTCCGCTCGACCCCCGAGCAGGGCGCAGCAGGCGCCCCGGCATTCTCCATCGACAGCGCCGACATAGACGCGGTCGCCCAGGTGGCCGTCGACATCCGCAACGAGGAGGACTGCAACGGGAAGGCCGGGCTGCTGGCCTTCGACGCCGGCGCGGCGATAGGGGCCTCGGCGGCGAGCCGTTTCCCCATTTTCCAGAGCTGCGTCCTCGTCAGTCCGTCGCCCGCGGATGTGCTGCTGGACGCGGTGGTCCGCATAGAATCGCCCGTGAACGTGATAATCGGACAATACGATCCGGAAGGAATATTGCGCGGCGCGGAGGAACTGAAGGATCAGCTCCCGGAAAGACGGACGCGGATACGCGTGAGCGTCATCCGCGGCGCGGGAATGTTTTTCTACAACCGCGAACACGAGGGCTTCGACAGGAAGAGCTACAACGCGGCGCTGGTGGCGGCCGCGGAAATGTTCCGCGCCACACTGTAGCAGGTTCAAAGCACAAACGGACATCAGAACATGACATTCACCGAGGAAAGACTGCAGGACATCTTCGCGCCGATGCAGCGCACATTCGTCGCCGTGATCGGCGACGTCATGCTGGACCGCTACATATGGGGGCAGGTGTCGCGCATCTCTCCCGAGGCGCCGGTGCCGGTCGTGGATGTGGTCAGGGAAAACAGCAACCTCGGCGGCGCCGCCAACGTCGCGCTGAACATACGCAGCCTCGGCGCCAACCCCGTGCTGATCGGCGCCGTGGGCGACGATTCGAACGGCCGCGAGTTGCTCGATATTTTCCAGAGGGAGCATATCATCACCGACTTCCTCGTCACCGACGGATACCGCCCCACGACGGTGAAGACGAGAGTCATCGCCGGCAGCCAGCACGTCGTGCGCATCGATCAGGAAAACCGCATGCCGGTCACTCCGTCCACCACGCAGCGCATGCTGGACAAATTCGAGGAGCATCTCGGTTCCATAGAGGCCGTCGTGCTTCAAGACTACAACAAGGGCGTGATCGGCGAAGACCTCATAGCCGGCGTCCTGCGCCTCGCCTCCGGACGGGGGATTCCGATATTCGTCGATCCGAAGTACCACCATTTCTTCAGCTACCGCGGCGTGACCGTGTTCAAGCCCAATCGGAAGGAAACCGAGGACGGCCTCGGGATCAAGCTCACGGGCGAGGACAGCTTCGTCGAGGCGGCTCGGATGCTGCGCGACCGGCTCGACTGCGCGAACGTGCTGCTCACGCTCGGCGAACAGGGAATGCTGCTGCTGCAGAAGGACGGGAGCACGGTGAGAGTGCCGACGCGCGCGCGCAGCGTCGCCGACGTCTCCGGCGCTGGCGACACGGTAATCGCCACGCTGTCGGCCGCCATGACCTGCGGCGCGGACGTGGCCGAGGCGTCGCATCTCGCCAACCTGGCCGGCGGCCTGGTCTGCGAAGAGGTTGGGATAGTTCCCATCGACCGCGATCTGCTCGTGAGCGCGGCGCTCGGTACGCAGGGAGTTTCGGACTGATGGGACTCGTGCTCGGTATCGAGGAACTGCTTCAGCGCAGGGAGGAAATCCGTCGCGCAGGCGGCGCGGCCGTGTTCACCAACGGCGTGTTCGACATCCTTCACCGGGGCCACTGCGAATACCTCTCGGCGGCGCGCGCCCGCGGCGACGCCCTGATCGTCGGCGTGAACACGGACGCCTCGGTCAGGAGAATCAAGGGAGAGAAGAAACCCGTTGTGCCGGAGGACGACCGCGCCTTCGTGCTCGCGCAACTCGACTGCGTGGATTTCGTCACGCTCTTCGACGAAGACACACCGGCCCGGCTGATCGAAGCGCTGCTGCCGGATGTGCTCGTCAAGGGCGGCGACTACGCGCTCGACGACATAGTGGGCCGCGAAGCCGTGGAAAAAGCCGGCGGACGCGTGATCACGATTCCACTGACGCCGCAGCGGTCGTCGACAAATATCATTCGCACGATCATTGACAGATACTGTCCATAATGAAGCGCCCGCGGCGCGGCCACGAAAACGGCGGTCCGTTTCCGCGCGGATAGCCCGCTGGCTCGCCGTCACGGGCGCGTCGATCATTCTGCTGCTCATTGCGCTTCTTGTGTTCACCGAGACGAGGCTCTTCCGCGACCTGCTGAAGGATGCGATCACCGGCGCCGTGGAATCCTCCATGCGCGCCCGCCTGCGCATAGGCGGCTTGGAAGGGAATATCTTCTCGGGATGGAAACTGAGCGATGTTTCCTTCACCACGGAGAGAGGCCCGCTTTTCTCGACGCCGACCGCCGTGCTGCGCTACAACCTTTTCGCCCTGCCGTTGAAGCAGATCGAACTATCCGAAATTACTCTCTACGCTCCGCGCATAACTCTAACGAGAGGGGCTTCAGGGAAGTGGAATTTCGAAGGGCTTTCGCGCGACACCACCGAGACGCCGCCCGGCGGGGAACCCTTCGACTGGCGCATAATCGTTCGCAACCTGAGCATAGTCTCGGCGGAAGTCGCCGTCTGGGATTCCACGGCCGCACCGTCCGATCCCGCCCTCTTCGATCCCTCGCATCTGCTCATCGGCAATCTCGACGTCAGCATGAAGGCCGACATCGCTCCCGACGCGAAGCGCATCGCCATCGACAACATCTGCTTCAGAAATTACAGCGGCCCTGTCTCGCTGGAATCGCTCTCGGGCGACCTTCTCATCACGCGCCGGCGCGCCGCTGTCGAGAATCTCGCGCTCCGCACGGGGCGCTCGCGTTTCCTGCTCTCGGCGCGTCTCGACGGCGCCGACATACTGGCCGACAGCACCCTTGCCGACATCTCGCAGAGGAGCATCGCGGCCGTGCTGGAAGCCGAGGCCGTGGACACGCGCGATCTCGCCTACTTCTTCCCGTCCCTCTCCTTCCTCGGCTCGGCGCCTTCCGTGTCGCTGGCGGCCGGCGGTTCGCTCAGGAAGCTCACCGTGGAGAAGTTGGAATTGAACACTCTGGACACCCGGCTGTCCTTCGCGGGCGAACTCCGCAATCTGGCCGGAGGCGGCGAACTGTTCATCGACGTCTCCTCGCCGGGCAGCGTCATCAGAGGCGCCGACGTGGCGGCCGTGCTCCCGGGACTGGGGCTTCCGGATTATTCCGGCCTCGGCGACGCGCGCTTCGACAAACTCCTTTACCGGGGAACTCCGGCCGCCTTTCACTCCGAGGTGGACATGAGTTCCGGTGCGGGCGATTTGAAGGGAGAGGCCGACATGGATCTCACCGGACCGGAAATCGCCTACGGCTACCAGGTCGAGACGCGCAAGCTCGATCTCTCACGCGTTCTCGGACAGCCGCTGTTGTCTTCCTCCCTCAACCTGAAGGCCGTCATGAAAGGCAGCGGTTTCAGTCCGGGCTCGATGTCGGCCGACGTCCGTGTGTCCGCGGAACCCTCCCGCTTCCAGCGATACGCTACCGACACGCTTACCGCGGAAGCGGGCATCAGGCCCGACAGTCTGCGCGCGACCGCCGCGGCCCGTTTCGGCCGAAGCGCTCTCGATGTTTCCGGAGAAATGCGCTTCCGCGGCGACAGCATCGGCGCGTTCGCCCTGCGCTTGCGCAGCAAGGCGCTGGACCTCGCGCAGGCGCTGGACGACGACGGCCTGAAAAGCGATCTGAATCTCGACCTGGAATTGTCCGGCGACGGCGTATCGCTCTCCGAAGACAACCTGACGGCGCGCATCATTCTCGCGCCCTCCCGATTCTCCGATTACAGCATCGGGAGGGACACTGTGAGGATGGAACTCGACCAGCGCGACCGGGCGAACCGCCGCCTTGCTCTGAACAGCGGACTCCTGACCTTCTCCTTGCGAGGAGCCTTCGACCTGCCGCGCTTCGCTCGCGACGCGGGTCTGCGCGCCGATTCGATAGCGGCCGGATTGCGGCGCATCGGGCCGGGACGCGATTCGACGACAGGGATCGCCGCTGCCGGGAAGCCGGTTCCGAGAAACGGCCGACGCGTAGCGGCGCCGCCCGCCGAAGCGGCCGATACCGCTTCGTACATGAACGCCGCATTCTCGCTGCAGCTTCGCGACACGGAGCCCTTGCAGCGGCTGCTCGGCGCGCAGCTTCTCTTCGCGCGCGGCGGCCTGGAAGGCGCCGTCCGGGGCGGCGCGGCGAATTTCGACGTCGACGCCAACGCCCGCATATCCGATTTCTACTACATAGACTCGGCCCGCGACATGATCGCCGCCGGACTGCGTCTCGATCTGAATCTCCGCGGTTTGAAAGCGGCGGAGCCTCTGCGCGACCTCGCCCTCGACGTCCGCTGCGGCGTTCAGGAGGTGGGTACTCAGGATATGCAGTTGAAGAATCTGCTGGCCTCGGTCGCCTACGCCGACGGCATCCCGCGCTTCCAGCTCCGGGGTCAGCTCGATACGCTGCTGCGTGTGCGCATCGACGGAGAAGCGACGGCCTCGGCGGACTACCGGGTCACGCTGCCGCTTCTTCAGCTTTCCTACATGGACCGCGCCTGGAGCAACAGCGACACGGTGCGGCTGCGCATCGACGATTCCTCGCTGACGGTTTCTTCGCTGACACTCGCCCGCAACGGCGCCGTCATAGACATCAGCGGGAGACGCGGCTTCGCGGGCGGCAACGATTTGAAGATCCGCGTGTCGGGCTTGCCGATGGCTGAACTCGATACTCTGCTGCGCCGCGAAATCGATCCGGCGAGGGGAGGGCTGTCCGGCATCGCGTCTCTCGACGCCGACATCAGGGGAAACGACGAGAATCCCGTGCTAGCCCTCGAACTGTTCGTGGACCGGCCGGGCTATGAACAGTTCCGTTTCGAGAGGTTCAAGCTCGAGGCTACGTACAGCATGCAGTTGCTCGAAGTCTACTCCGAACTGTTCACGGCATCCGACGGCATCCGCCGCCCTCCGGTGTTCTTCGCCTCGGGATCGCTGCCCGTCCATCTCGCCTTCACCGGAGGCGGTGCGCGCGTCACGGGCGACGCCAATCTCCGGGCCAGCATGAAGCAGTTTCCCCTCGCGCTGCTGGAATCCTTCGTCGGCCTCTTTTCACCGCTCGAAGGAGCGGCCGACGCCGATATCGAAGTCAGCGGCCCGGCGGACGACCTGCGTTACAACGGCCGCCTCTCGGTGAGCGGCGCCAGAGGCCGCCTTGCGATGAACAACATGTGGTACAGGATGAATCTTGACGTCAGGCCCGAGGGGGACGTCATCAACATACACGACATCTCCGTCCGCAACGATCCCTCGGACTGGAGCGAGGGCGAACTTTCCGCGAAGGGCAGAATCAAAATGAAGGGCTTCGCGCTGGAAGGCGTCGGCGCGGAGGTCAACGGCCAGCTCAAGGTGCTCCGCAGGGAGTCGCGGGCGGCCTTGCGCAGCGTCTACGGAGACCTCTACATCACAACGAAAGGGACGCCGGTGCGTTTCAAGGCCGATCCTGACGGTTCCGACCTGTCCGGCGTGGTCCAGGTGCTGCAGGGCAACCTCACTTACGCCGGCGGCGACGGCGACAGCGGTCCGCAGCAATTCCAGAATATCAATTACGTGGAAGTCGACGATCTGCAGAAGGAAAAGGAGGCCTCACTGGGCGGCGGCGGCCGCGCCCGCATGGGCTCCCTGATGGGACGCGCGCTCGACGCCGGACAGGCCGACACGTCGGAGGCCGGGGAGAAGGCGATGTCGCTCAATCTCCGCTACGACATCGCGGTGTCGACCGACGGCCCGCTGCGCGTCGTCATGCCTTTCAGTTCGCTCTCGCAGGTGGAACTCAACGCCCGGTTGAACATCGAGCAGCTTCGGGTCAGCAACGCGCTCGGACCCGGAAAATTCACGGGCTCGGTTTCTCTCGGCCCCGAGTCTTACTTCCTAATGCTAGGGAAACGCTTCGACGCGACGGGATCCCTGGAGTTCATGGGCGATCCGGCGAATCCCGATCTGCGTCTCAGGGCTGTTTATTCGGATTCGCACACCGACCAGGAAAGCGGCGCGACGAGAAAGGTGTACGTGCTGATCGACATCACCGGAAGCCGCGAGAAGCCGGAACTCGCCTGGGATATGCGCTGGGACTCGCCCGAAAGCCAGTCCCGCCCGCGCGCGGGCGACGTGCAGTCGGACGCTTTCTCTTTCATACTCACAGGTCTTTTTACTGACGAACTGACTTCGAGCGACAGAAACCGCATCATGGACCAGACCGACGCCATAGTCTCGGCGATGGCGTCGTCCATCATTTCGTCCACCGCCTCGGAGTTCCTCGCGAAAGCCGGACTACAAAACGTATTCCACCGGCTCGAGGTCGGCAATCTCAACACGCGGGACGTGCGTCTGAAAGTCACCGGCGGCATAGGACGCGTGATAGCCACCTACGACGGCAAGATCAACAATCTCGGCAGTTCGGAAATCACCTTCGAGATACCGATGAGCATGTTCTTTCCGCGTTTCGGTTTCGGAAGAATGGTCATGCAGGCGTCCCGGAGAACCACGAGTTCCACGCTCGAAACCGGCGCTTCCATTCCGGAGACGGCGGTTTACGAACTGAAACTGCTCTACAGAATTTCCTTCTGAAATCAGGAGCCGCCCGGCGGCACAGTACATGAAAATGAAAATCGACACGGCCCGCATCATCGCGGATTTCCTTCAGCGCAATCCATCGCGGGCTTACAAGACGAAGGAACTCGCCCGGGCGCTGCTGCTCGCCAGGCAGGGCGAGGAATATCAGGAAATGAAGAAGGCGCTGCGCGAGATGCAGGAAGCCGGAGTGATAGAAAGGGTAGACAACAGGAAATGGCGCATCCGCAGGAAGGAAGAGACTGTTGACGGCGTCATAACGGTAACGCACAACGGTTGGGGTCTCGTGCATCCCTTCGACGCGCCTTCCCGCGAGATCTTCATTCCCAGGCGCGCCGTGCGCGACGCGCGCAGCGGCGACCGTGTGCGCGTCGCCGCGCGATCCACGGGAGAAGGCGGGCGCGAGGAAGGCGAAATAATCGAATTCCTTTCCGGCGCGGGCAGGGAAGTGGTGGGCACGCTGAAAACCTGGCGCGGACGCGCCTTTGTCGAAGCCGACGGCAGGAACTCCATGCCGGATGTGGCCGTCCCCAAAGCCGCGGTTTCGAAGGCGCGGGACGGCGACAAGGTGGTCGTGGAAATTTCCGGGCGCTTGCGCGACGACGGCGAGGCGGACGGCAGGATCGTGGAAGTGATCGGGAAAGGAGGCGATCCACGCGTTGAAATGACGGCCCTTGCGCGGCGCTACGGCCTGTCGCAGGATTTCCCCGAGGAGGTCGAGAAGGAAGCGGCGGCGATTCCGGCCTCTATACCGGAGGAGGATTGCCGCGGCCGGCTTGATCTGCGGGATCAGGTCTGTTTCACGATCGATCCCGAGGACGCCCGCGATTTCGACGACGCCGTTTCCATCGGGCGCGACGCCGAGGGGAATTATTTGCTGGGTGTGCACATCGCCGATGTCGGCCATTACGTGCCGCGCGGAGGAGCTCTAGACCGGGAGGCATACAAGCGAGGCACGAGCGTGTATCTCGTGAACGGCGTGATACCGATGCTGCCGGAGCGGCTGTCGAATCACCTCTGCAGCCTGCAGGAAGGCAGGGACCGGCTCGCGTTTTCGGTGCTCATGACCGTCACGCCCCGCGGCGCGCTGAAGGCGCATGAATTCCGCAAGTCCGTCATCAGGTCGAGTAGGCGCTTCTCATACGAGGAAGTCGAGGCCATAATGGATACCGGCCGGGGTGAATTTGCCGGGGAGATAGGCCTGATGGCTGAAATAGCCCGTGTGCTCACCCGTAAGCGCTTCCGCGAGGGATCGATAGATTTTTCCGTTCCGGAGGTGAAGATAGAACTCGATCACGCCGGGAGACCGGTTGACATGCGGCCCAGGCCGAGGTTGCGGAGCATGAGACTCATCGAAGAATTCATGCTGCTGGCCAACCGCTGCGCGGCCGGGGTGGCGCGCAAAATCACCGGACGCGCGTCGACGCCGCCCTTCATCTACCGGGTGCACGACCTTCCCGATCCGGACAAGGTGCGGGAGCTGACCGAATTCATCAGGCATCTGGGGCTCGATATTCGGCTCGATCCGAAATCGTCGAAGTCTTTCCAGAAAATGATCGAAGCCCTCGACGGCAGGCCGGAATCCGCCGTAGTGCAGGATGTGACTATACGATCGATGGCGAAGGCGGTTTACAGCGAGAAAAACATCGGTCATTTCGGATTGGGTTTCGCATTGTACACGCATTTCACATCGCCGATACGCCGCTATCCCGACCTGGTCGCCCACAGGCTGATTGACGGGTTTCTGCGTGGAGGAGTGAGGGGCGCTTCCGCTCAAAACATGGCGGACATAGCGCGGCATTCGTCCGAGCGCGAGCGGCTGGCCGTGGAAGCCGAGCGCGAATCGGTGCGCATAGCGCAGGCCGAGTACATGCGCCGCTTCGTCGGTGACGAGTTCGAGGCGATCATCAGCGGGGTTACATCATACGGATTGTACGTGGAACTGGTCGATTCGCTCGCCGAGGGACTCGTGCACGTGCGTTCCATGGGCGACGATTACTACGATTTCGATTCATCGGCCAAACAGCTTGTAGGCCGGCGGAAGCGCCGCCGATACCGTCTGGGCGACATGGTGCGTGTGCGGCTCATCAGGGCGGACGTCGCCGAGCGGCAGCTCGACTTTATTCTGCTCGATTGAGGACGCGATGAATTGTATCGTGATCGCGGTCGGAAACACAAATTGCCGCGTGGCGGCGATGGGCGGAGGAGAGTTGCTGCGTCCGGCAACGATTATTCCGACGCGCGCATTGAACACATCAACCCTCGCGGGAATCATGCGCGGGCAGGCGGCCGCTTTTCCGCAGCCTCGAATCGTGCTGTGCTCCGTCGTTCCCGCAGCCGTCGAGGCGGCCGTCTCGGCATGCATCGAGGCGTGCGGAACGGCTCCCTTGCAGGTGAAGCCGGAGAGAGTGGATTGGATGAAGATCCGCTACGAGCCGGTTTCGGATCTCGGCGCCGACAGGTTGTGCGTGCTTCTGGGCGCGCGCTTGAAGCACGGCTATCCCATCGTTGCCGTGGATTTCGGAACGGCGGTGACGGTAAACGTGATCGACCGGAATGGGGCCTTCGCCGGGGGATGCATTTTCCCCGGCATGGCCGCGGCGCTGCGAGCGCTGAACACGGAGACCGCGCAGCTGCCGCTTCCCGGGCTGCCGGAGCAAGCGCCGCCTTTGTTGGCGCGCAGCACCACCGGCTCGCTGCGCTCGGGCGTATATTGGAGCGTAGTGCTGGGGATAGAAGGAATCGCCACCCGCCTGGAGCAAGAATTCGGGAAGGATTTTCCGGTCATACTAACCGGGGGCGGCATGCGCGCAGCCGCCGCGGTTATGAGCCGCCGCTGTGTGATGGATGAACACTTGCTGCTTTACGGCGCGGCGGAGTATGCGGAGCGGGCGGAGGGAGGGAACTGATGGTGCAGGAATCCGGAGAACCGGGGTAGTGAAATCACATAAGCCGCAAAGGGCACAAAAGGCACAAAATCACAGTGACGGGTGCGATGAAGAGCAAATCCCCGATACGCCGATACACCGAAACACTGATATTGCCGGCATAATCGGTGGTTCTACCCGCGACGGATAGGCCCGGTGAAAACTCCGGGACAAAGGCCATGTCGCGAGAGGCAGCGGCGGATGAATTCGGTTCTTGGAGCATTTCGTGTTCGCATAGGGCGCTTGCTTTTGACTTGACATAGTGACGACGCTACTTGATATTGCCGCTTGGCTGGAGTTACATATCCATTATCGGGGGTTACGATGCACAAAACGTCATGTGTTATGCTTCCATCTTGCGGGTGTTCTCTCTCTCTGCTGATCGCCGTGCATGCGATGGATGTTGTCGAGTCTCCAACTTGTCCCGTCTTTCGTCTCTCGCTGCTAACAGTTTAGTCCGGTGTGTTTTTTCCGCCGTCATTGCGATGATGCTCATGTCGTTGCCTGCATTCCACGCATGGGCGCAGCAAGACACCCTGGTCCTGATTCCGGACAAATTGATCCTCAGGCTCA
>CAYLZD010000051.1:0-17640 GCA_964388275.1 uncultured Chromatiales bacterium | reverse complement strand
GTACGAGCGTGTCGTGGCTGCGCGGAGCGAACAAAAAACTCCGGCGTCATGGCGGGTGTGGTGCGGAGGATGGCGCAAAGAAAAGGCGGGCCGCCGGGCCCGCCTCTCTGTTGCGTGGTCAGGACGGAGTTGTCAGTTTTTCCTGCCCTTGACGGGTCTTCTTCCCACCGGGAAATAATCGAAGCCCATATCTCCAAGCAGATTGCCGTCGTAGATGTTCCGGCCGTCGAACACGACCGGCTCGGCGAGGTCCTGCCGTATGCGTTTCCAGTCGGGCTGCCGGAACTCGTTCCATTCCGTGAGCAAAAGGAGAGCCGACGCGCCCTGAAGCGCTTCGTACATGCCGGGCGCGTAAGAGATGCGGTCGCCGTAACGTTCGCGGGTGTTCTCGACGGCTTCCGGATCGAAAGCCGCGACCTGTGCGCCCGCGGCGAGCAAGCGGTCGATGATCAGATACGCGGGCGCTTCGCGCACGTCGTCCGTATTCGGTTTGAACGCCAGTCCCCAGAGGCCGAATTTTCTGCCGCGCAATTCGCCTCCGAAATAATCGGATATCTTGTGGAAAAAGCGCAGCGGCTGGTCGGCGTTCACCTGCTCAACCGCTTCGACGATGCGAAGTGTGTGCTTCGCCTCTCTGGACGATTTGAGCAGCGCCTTGACATCCTTCGGGAAACACGACCCGCCGTAACCAACTCCCGCGAACAGGAATTTCTTGCCGATGCGCGTATCCGAGCCGATGCCGAGCCGCACCTGATCAACGTCCGCGTCGAGTATCTCGCAGAGATTGGCCAGATCGTTCATGAAGGAAATGCGCATGGCGAGAAAGCTGTTCGCGGCGTATTTCGTGATTTCGGCGCTGCGCTCGTCCATGACGATGATCGGATTGCCGGAGAGAACGAAGGGCTGATACAGTTCGGTAAGAACGCGCCGGGCTTCCGGGTGCGAGGCGCCGATCACAACCCGGTCGGGCCTGAGACTGTCCTCCACGGCGAAACCCTCGCGGAGAAACTCGGGATTCGATGCCACGATAAAATCCCCGCTGTAATTGGAGCGGATTGCGGCGGTGACCTTCTCGGAGGTGCCTATCGGCACCGTGCTCTTGTCGACGATGATCTTGAAGGGTTGCGGTGCGTGCCGCGCGAGTATGCGGCCGATGTCGTCGGCGACGGCGAGCACGTATTTGAGGTCGGCCGACCCGTCCTCGTTGGGCGGTGTCGGGAGACAGAGGAAGATGATTTCGGACGACAGTACCGCGCTTTCCAGGTCGTCCGTGAAAACGAGCCGCTGCTCCTTTGAATTGCGCTCGTAAAGGGGCTGAAGGCCCGGTTCGTAAATGGGGATACGTCCGTTGCGGAGCGCGTCGAGTTTTTTCTGGTCATTGTCCACGCAGATCACGGTGTTGCCGTTCTCGGCGAAACAGGTGCCTGAAACGAGACCCACGTATCCAGTGCCGATGACGGCGATGGTTTTCGGCATGCGTTGCCCTATTATTGGTGGAATGGATGCGGAATTTCAGTGCGGCGCATTCTTCACTCGACGCCTGATGACGCCGCGCGCGAGGGCTTGACCGCCGATCCGTTTCTCGGATGCGCCTGGGCGCCGTTGCTTTTGACCAGTTCTCCCACTGCGGCGGGAATGGTCGCGCCCGGCTGGAACAGAAGATCCGTATAGCCCAGAACGTGCAGAAGCAGTGCGTGCAGGACAGCCAGGAGGCCTATGAGGAGCCATCCCTCCAGTTCAGGCAGAATCGCAATGAGGATTCCGAAGCCGGCATAGGCAGCCGACAGCAGGTAAAGCATTGAAACGGCCGCGCGGGTGGAAAGGGAGAAGCGTTTCTTCAGCATGTGATGCATGTGAAAACGATCCCCCGCGAAGGGGTTCTGCCGCTTGATCAGGCGACGTATGAAGGCGAGAAGCGTGTCGAAGATGGGAAGCCCGAGGACTATGACCGGCACGAACAGCACCGTGCTTTTCATCGGAGCGCCGTCTATGAGCAGCCACCCCAATACACCGAGCACGAAACCGATGAACATGCTGCCGGTGTCTCCCATGAAAATGCGCGCCGGGTTGAAATTGAAAATCAGGAAGGCGAGCAGCGCGCCCGCCAGGGCGAACAGCAGTACGGCGATCAGCGGATTGCTCCATATCAGCGCCAGAATGCCCAGCGCCGCGGCGCTGATGAGAGACGCGCCGCCGGCCAGACCATCCATGCCGTCTATCATGTTCACGGCATTCGTCGAGCCGACTATCCAAAGCACCGAAAGCAGCGTGCCCGCCGAGTTGACCAGTATGCCCGACTGCTCCATGTTGAAGACTATCGGAAAAACGTCGGATCGTATCGCTCCCAGTATCACGAAAAAAGCCGCCGTGAACTGGAACAGGAATTTCCGCTGGAAGGGCAGATCCCTGAGGTCGTCGAAAATGCCGAGCAGAAGCACGATAATGGCGGCTTCCGCCAGATATATGAACATCGGAATCAGACGGCCCTGCCCGCCCAGGGCGATGGCCTCCCAGTCGAAAATGAACAACGCGGCCACGGCCGCCGAGTAACCGATCACGATGGCGAAACCGCCGGTATAGGGAATCCTGCCCGTGTGGATTTTCCTTTCGTGATCGGGTTCGTCGTAAAGCCCGAACCTGTGGGCAATCCGTATGCAGCAGGGCAGCGCAGCCAGAACTATGAAAAAGGAAAGCAGAGGGTACATCAGAGTGAAACGCGAAGGCACTTGATTGATATGTGGTCCTTGGCGGCGAGTGAATGCAATGTATGCATGCCGCCGCAGAAATCCCACAAAATCAAGCTCCGCCCGGCTCCGGCTTTTTGCAGTAAAGCTGCCATTTTTCCGGCGTGCGTGGTGTCGCGTGCGGTCATGTCGGCGGCTGATAGCATCCTAATCCCCGACCGCCTGGCGCAGGAGCTCCGCGTATCTGCCCGTCGCGCGCTCGCGGGAATACTTCTCTCTGTATTCGGAGTATCCTCTCTCTCCCATGTCCGCCCAAACTTGAGGATTTTCCGCGGCGCCCGCGATGAGCGCTTGCAGCGCATCGGCGTCGCCCGGATCCAGGCGCATTCCGCAGCCGCATTCGGCGAGCACGGTCGAGATCTCGTTTCTATCCGAACCGAGAAATATCACCGGCCTCGCCGCCGCCATGGCCCCGTACAATTTGCTGGGCACGATGAGACCGTCCAGGCGCGGATCGAGACTTATCAGGTGAACGTTGCCGGCGGAGAGAGTCTCGGACAGGTTTTCGCTCGGTTCGTAGGGCAGAAGAACCGCGTTGTGAAGGGAATTGACGGTGAGAAACTCCTCTATATACGGCTTGCGCTGTCCTCCGCCGATGAAAAGGAAACGGATGTGTTCCGCTTCGCGCAGCCTTCGGACTACTTCCATAATAGACTCGAAGGGATGTCCCCAGCCCATGTTGCCGGAGTAGAGCACCACGAACTTGCCGGCGAGGCCCATCTTCTTTCTGTAACCGTTTTCGGTCTGGGGCGTTTTCCGGATCGCGAGGGAATCGCCCCAGTTTTGTTGCAGCACTATCCTCTCTGAAGGTATGCGAAGTTTCGTCCGCAGGTACGATTCCATGCAGCGGCCTATGGCGATGACGAGATCCGCCCGTCTCATGCTCCAATGGGAGATGCCTCTGAATATCCTTCCCGAAACCGATTTCCGCCTGAAGAGATTCAGCGCGAAAGCGATGTCGGGCCATATGTCCTGGCACCATACCAGGAGCCGCGCGCCTTTCAGCCGGGAAAGCGCGTATGCCGTCGTCACCATCATCAGCGGGGCGGTTTGCGAAATAATGACGTCCGGGCGGGGGAGGCGCATGGCGCGGAAAAAGGCCGTCGTGTGGAAGGACAGCGCGTCGCCCAGGCGCTGCCACGCCTTGCGCTTGCCGAAGTTGGTGACGGGCACCCGGTGTATGTAGACGCCGTTATGAACTTCCTCCGCGGGAAGCGGCGCCTTCCTCTCGCCTAGGTAGTCTCCCCTGCTCGCGATGGCGTGCACTTCCGCGCCCGCAGCCGCCAGGTCTTCCGCCAGCTGCGTGCCGTACTGGGCGTTGCCGCTGAAGTCCGGCCAGTAATAATGGTTCAGGAGGAGGATGCGCATCGGGGCGACGGGATCAGGAGACGCGCTCGAGCATGTGATTGTTCAGGACCAGCACATCCATTTTCGTGCGCAGAAAGGTTTCCAGCGCCTCCGCGGGCGTGCAGACTATGGGTTCATTCTCGTTGAAACTCGTGTTCAGCAGCACAGGCACGCCGGTGACGGACCGGAAGGCGTCGATGAGGCCCCAGTAGCGTGGATTGGTTTTCCTGCTGACCGTCTGAAGGCGGCCGCTGCCGTCCACATGCGTCACCGCGGGTATCACGGCTCGTTTTTCCGGGCGCACCGGGTAGACTTTTATCATGAACGGATCCGGATAGTCTTTTTCAAAATACTCTCCGGTGTGTTCTTCGAGAATGGACGGCGCGAAGGGCCGGAAGGATTCACGGCGCTTGATCCGCGCGTTGAGTATGTCCTTCATGTCCGCGCGGCGCGGATCCACTACTATGGAGCGGTTGCCGAGAGCCCTGGGTCCCCACTCCATGCGCCCCTGGAACCAGCCGACCACCGCGCCCCCGGCTAAGTGCCGGGCCGTGGAGGCTCGGAGGTCATCGAAGTCTTCGAAGAGGCGCGGAAGTATGCCGGCGTCTTCAAGTTCGTTCGCGCGGTCCTTTATGGCGGCGGCGGTATCCTCGTCCGAGTATTCGGGCCCCCAGTAAGCCCCGTCCATCACGAAGCCTCTGTCGTGCTCGAGCAGCCGGTTCCACACGAAGTATGCCGCGCCGAGAGCGCCGCCTGAATCGCCGGCGGCCGCTTGTATGTAGACGTCCTTGAACGGCGTGCGGTCGAATATCTTCCCGTTTGCGACCGAGTTCATGGCCGTGCCTCCGGCCAGGCAGAGCGCGCTCATTCCGGTCGCTTTCTGCGCGTGGTTCAGCATGTGAAAGAAGGCCTCCTCATACATGGCCTGCATCGATGAAGCGAGATCCATGTGGCGTCGTTCGACGGCCTCGCCCCGGGCGCGCGCCGGGCCGAGCAATTCTTCGAGGGCCGGAGTGAAGGCGCGGCCGATTTCCGGAGAGCCGTTATCCCAGGTCATCGAAATTCCGGAAACGGCATGATTGAACAATTCCGGATCGAGTTCAAAGCGGCCTCCCGGCTCGAGGGTGACAATGCGCCGCATAAGATCGAGATGCCGGGGTTCGCCGTAGGATGCAAGACCCATCACCTTGTACTCGTCCCCGTAATGCGGGAAGCCGAGGTGCTGGGTCATGGTCAGGTAAAACAATCCCAGCGAGTGCGGGAAGTAGATCCGATCCAGCGCCTCCAGCGATTTGCCGTCGCCGGCGCCCCACATCGCCCCGACGAAATCTCCGAAACCGTCGGTTGACACCACGCAGGCCCTCTCGTGAGGCGATACGAAGAACGCGCTGCTCATGTGCGCGAGATGATGTTCGACGGGATGAAATTCCGCGCGCAGATCCCGCTCGTCCAGGCCGAGATGAGCGGCGACATCGCCGCGTATGTTGCCCACCCTCGCCGCGTTGCGCAGCCGGTCCCTGATCAGCTCGTATGCCGGCCTGCGCCGCAGCGCGTAGAGGGCTTTCCTGTAGAGATTCGCTTTCGGATCGCGGTTGACCGCGATGTGGTCTATGTCGCGCACGCCCGCCCGCGCAACGCTCAGGCAGTAATCGACTGCATGGCGCGGATAGCCGGCCCAGTGTTTTATGCGTGTGAAACGTTCTTCCTCGACCGCCGCGAGCAGCTTGCCGTCGCGGATTATGCAGGCGGAGGAGTCGCCGTGGTAGGCGTTGAGACCAAGGATGAGCATGAGAGCGGAGTAGGGAGTGCGGAGTGGTTAAGAGATCGTGACTATGCTACAGACATTTCGGGTGGAAAACGATCATTCAAGAATCGTGCGCGTGTAGTAATATAGCAGCTTGGCGGTCTCGTGAAACACCGCGTGAGTCCCGGCGTATGTGGACCACCATTTCTCGGGTCGCCACCAGGGGGAATCGGCGGCGACTATCGAAACGGCATGATCCGATCCCTCGAACACCTTGCGGTACGTGAGCCGCGTGCGGCGCATGAAGGGCGGATCCGTGATGACGATGGCGCTTTTCAGTCCGTTGCGCCGCATGAAAGTCCGCACCGACTCCGCCTCTTCCCAGGTGCTGCGGGCCGCGGAGTCGAAGCGGAGAACCGACGCGGGCACTCCGCGCCCGCACAGCCATTCCGTCTGCCACCGCGAGGCATGCGTGTCTTTGCGCATCATGCCTCCGGTATAACCCATAAGCAGCACGAGCTCAACGTCGCCGCGCGCGTACAATCCCGCTGTGTACAGCGTGCGCGGACCGGCGTCCCCTCCGGGCACTACCGCGAGTTCGGCGCCCGGGAAGGCGTCCGAATCCGCGACTATCATCTCCGCCGGATCCAGGAATGCCGCGGTCACCAGGGCGCAGACGATGAGAACGGCGGGCCTCGGTGTTTTTCGCCTACCGAAACTTCCGCCCATGTGCCGCCTGTTCGAGATCGGAGCGAAGCATGGCGATCAATGCAGGTTCGCGTCTTTCGCCTTTGCCCGGCGACCGCTTTTCCGAGGCGCTGCGTGCCGCCTCCTCCATATCCGCGGGATCGGCGGCGGTCACAACCAGTCCCAGTCCGGACAGATGCGCGGCGTTTCGCACCTGATGATCGTCGACTATCTCGCCGAATTCCGGCCGGCGCGGAACCACGACGGGCACATGCCCGGCCGAAACGGCCGTGAGGACGGCGCCTCCTCCGGCCTGCAGAATGACCAGTTCCGCGTCGCGTATGCGGCGCTCGAACTCCTCCATGTCGAGAAAGGCCGCCGTTTCGCAGCACGAGTACGCACAGGGCGTATGCCCGTGCTGCAGGAACACCGGCGCCGGCAGTTTCCCGGCCGCCGCCAGTCTCGCGATCTCGTCGGTAAAGCGCCGGAACGGCAGCTTGGAGTTTCCCACGGCGGCGAAAGTGCTCAGATTATCGGTCCTCCGTAAATGCCGCGCGGGAAATATTCGGCGAGCGATTCCCACTGGTAATAGAACCTGTGCGCCAGCCGGTACATTATCCGCCCCGTCAGCGAGGGCGCTTCTGAACGCGTCAGCGTCTCGATGAAGATCACCGTGCAGCGGAACAACAGCCGCCCGACGAGAGCGAAGGGCACCGCGGGGCCGGCGCCCGTGCTCAGGATGACGCGCGGCCTTTCCTTGCGCAGAATGCCGAAGGCTTCCCACAGATTGACGAAAAACAGGATGTCGCGCTCCGAATGCCTGATGAAGTAGGTGCGGCCGCGCATGTCGCCGGGCAGCATGGCGCGGTCGTTGAGGACGTAGAAATGATCGTGCGCTTCGTAGGCCGCGCTGAGCCGCCGCACTTCCGTCAGATGTCCGCCGCAGGACGAGACAATGCAGATTTTCACGTCCGCTCCCCGGCCGCCGGGACGTCGGGATGCAGCATCGCTTCGTACAGCTCGCGCATTCTGCGGGAGATGACGGCCCATGAGTATTCCCGCCTCATCCATTCGGCGCCGGCTTTTCCCATTGTTTCACGATCCGCATCCATGATTTTTCTCACCGCGGTTGCCAGCGATTCAGGGTTGTTGGCTGTGCAGATGCCGCAGCCGCGGGCGTCGAGTTCCGTCCACGGGGTTCCGTTGCCCGCTATCACGGGCACTCCGTGCGCCAGCGCCTCCGCGGCCGCCATGCCGAAATTTTCCGAATGGGAGGGGAGCATCAGCACGTCAGCCGAAGCGAACATTGCCGCTTTCGCTTCTTCTCCTATCGCGCCGTGGAATTCCACGCGCCGGGTGATTCCGAGCGAGGCGGTCAGTCTGATCAGGGACTCGACATAGGCTTCCTCGCCGCTTCCGTATATGCCGAGACGGGCTCGCTCGTCGAGCAAGGCGATGGCTTCGAGCAGATTCTCGATCGCCTTGACGGGATGCAGGCGCCCCAGGAAAACCATGCGGAACTCATCACCCCTTTCCCGGCCGCGCTTCGCCGGCGAAGCGCCGTCCACGCCGGCCGGTATGAGCGCGGTTCTGAAACCGGGCATCGCCCGCGCCGTCTGCTCGGCCTCCGCCCCGCTCGTCACGTGCAACACGGTCTTGCTTCTGTCCGCTATCAATCGGCAGAGGAAATTCCATGAACGCTTCAAACGTCTTTTGCGCGCCGCGCCCCAGTTCATGAAGGCGCCGTGAGGAGTCCATATCAATCCTTTCCCCGAAACGCGGGCCGCTAACAGCGCCGGGAAAGTGGGAAATGAATACACTCCGGAAAGATGGACGATGCCGGCTTTCCTGACTTCCGCGGGCAGATGAAACAACATCCGCGCCGAGATGTCGGCCCCGGCCGTCTTCCTCATATAGCGGACAACGAGCTTCTTTTCCTCATCGGCCGCGGCCGGCGGAATCCGCACGCGGTCGCCCGTCTTTCGTCCGCTTGTGTCGGTGGTCAGGACGGTCACTTGCACGCCCTCCATGTCCGCCAGTGCGCGGCACAGATTTTCGAGCCAGCGGACTGGCCCGCCGAAGCCCGAAGCGGGCGCATACGAGGGCGTGACCTGGAGTATTCTCAAGTTCGATGAATGCGACAACGGGGTGCTCCGGTATTTCGGCTATGCGGAGGGCTGTTCCGGGACATTTCTCCGGGAAAAGAGGCGCAGGATGATATAGGACAGGAAAAAGGTGTATAAGATCGCCGAGAGGAAACCCGTCAGCGTGCTCTCGACAGCGAAAAATATGGGCAACAGCGCCGTCATCACCGCGTTGTTGGCTATGGACGATTGGCGCCTTCCTCCCGCCGTCAGCAACATAATGACGTACATCATCGCGCCGAACAGGGTGAATATCGGAATTATGCCGAACCAGCCGAAATTCACGTACACTTCCCCCACGTGCGAGATGCCTACCATGGTGGTCTTGGCGAGTTGTTCGTCCAGAATTCCGTAGGACCGGGCGAACCATATATTGGCTTCCTGCGCCGTGGGCTTGTCTTTGTAGATGACTCTCGGCACAGGCGTGAAGAGCAGATACCTGAAAGTCGAACCGTACTGGAAGGGTATGCGTTCCGGCGTCTCGTGCAGAATCACCGAGATGATCGGAACCAATGAAAGCCGCTTGGAAAATTGCACCTGCGCGCTCTCTTCGTAAAAAGGGATGACCCTCGATTCGATCCAGTGCATGTTCAGCAAATGCAGGTACAGTTCGGCCTTGTCGGCCAGCGTTGTGTTCATGCCCATTTCCTGCATTTGCATCAGCGTGAGCCGGTATGAGAGTTTCACCGGCTGTATCAGCAGCGCAATACCGGTCAGCATGAGCGCAAGCGCCACGGCCGTCTTGCGATGACGCCGGATCATCAGCACGCCGAGCACGATGAGCGGCATGACTGCCTCGCCGAGCATCGTGTTGTCGACCGAGATCGCGATGTGGTACGCGACGATGACCGCTATTCCCAGCAGGTTCAGAATATTCCATCCCCGCGCTTCGCCGGTGAAGAACAGAATGCCGAGCGCGATATACATGTTCGCCAGCCCGTTGATTATCTGTATGTAACCGCTGAGATCGAGGTCGGGATTTCCCTGCTTTATTATGAACAGTATGATCTGAAACGCTATGATAGAGTACGCGTACACGGTCAGCCTGGTATCCGGCACGTTCAGATGCAGCGGCTTGAGCCGGACGAACCGCTTCGTCAGAATCCACCCTGCCCATATGCTGCACTGCGTCAGCGCGACTATCAGCATGGTCTCTCGCAGTATGGTTTCAGATGCTGTGAAGCGCGAATACAACAGCCGCATCTCCGAAGGCATGAAGACCGAGAAGGAGAAATAGATCGGATAAAAAGACAGCACGATCTGCAAAAGGGGGATGTGCTGCCTGTTTTTCCACTTCGTCCAGGAGGTGACGGCGATGCCCAGAATCAGCCATGCCAGAACCGCCGATCCCTTGCCGAATTGGCCGGCTTTCAGGAAGAGGAAAACCGGCAATGTGACCACCGCGCCGACCAGCAGGGCGTAATGCCTGCGTATCGGAGTGCGGCTCTCGGTTTCCGGATGAAGCGCCGGGGATGTTTGCTCCGCGGACGGGGTTGGAATAGGTTCCTGCATACGGCTGTTCATCTTGAGAGAAGCTTCCGCATCAATTCATGCAGTCGTTCCGTGAAAAGTTCCTTGGAGAAGCGGGATAAGTCGTCAGGGACGGATCTCGGCGACCTGAGAACCGAGACGAGGCCGTTCAGCAGCTCTTCGGGCGCATCCGGATCCGCGAGCACGCCCAGCCGGCCGTCCATGAGAGCGTCCACGCTGCCGTCTTTGTCGCCTGCGAGCACCGGCAGTCCGCAGGCGAGAGCTTCCAGGAAAACGAAGCCGAATCCCTCCTGCACGCTCGGCATGGCGAAAGCGTCGGCGGCATGGTAGAAGCGCACGAGTTCCGCGTGATCGACGCCCGATTCGAAGCGGACAGCTCCGCCGGCGCCGGTATCCCGCGCGAGCGCTTGCAGTCTCGGGATGTCGTCGCCGTCGCCGCAGATCAGGTACAGCAGATCCGGGAACCGTTCGAGCAGCCGCGGGAGCAACGCGATAATCTTGTCATGCCCCTTGCCGCGCTCGATGCTCGTGATGCGGCCGACGGTGAGCAGGACGCGCCGGCCGTTCAAACCGAGAAGCTCCCGGTATTCCTCGCGCGTCCCGCCTGCGGCGAAACGGGAGGCATCCACGCAGTTCGGCAGCACGTGCGCGTTCCAGGGCCGGACGGCCGCCCAGGACAGCAGCCTCTCGCGCGTGAATCTGCTGATGGAAACGCATTCGTCGACACGCGACCAGTGCCGCCTATTGGTTCTCGGAACCGGCGTCCACACATCCACGCCGTACGCCAGAACGCAGAGCGGCGCGGGGGATATCCTTTTGCACAGGGCGGCTACGGGAAGCAGATTGGCGTGCCCGCAGAGTATGAGATCCGGTTTCATGCGTCTCGCGGCGGCGGCGGCACGCGAAGCGTACATCACCGGATGCGGTGCGGCTCTTTCGCTGATGCGGGCGGGCGGAACGTCCGGCCCGGAATATCTTCTCCGGAGCACGGAATGAACGACAAGTCCATCCGAATAGGACAGCATGCCGTCGAGAAAGTCCCTGACATACTGCGCAATGCCGCCCGGACCGCTGTACGAATCGGCCAGAAGCGCAAGCACTTTCACAAGTCCGCCGTCTCCGTTCATAACCTCATGCCGGGCGCGCCGCGCCTCTCAATCGGCGGAATAATCCGCCCCATTTGTATGCCGCGTATGCCAGGGCGGAGAATATCACGGCGCCCGCCCAGATGTGGGACAATGAGGCCGAGGCGAAGGAAACGAACAGCGACGCCGCGATGGCCGCGGCGGCGGTCGGTATGCGTATGGACCTCGTGACCGCGGCCAGCAGCCCGATGCTTACAGCCGTCGCGCCGAGGTGTATCGCCGGCGACAGCAGGGGTTTGCCGGCTTGGCTGACAGCCGGCACGAGCAGTATCAAGCCCAGATACAGCGCCTGGGTGGCCACGACGATAGAGGCCCGGTTCTCCGCATAGGCGACATTCTTGACGAGTATGTAAAGAGGATACAGCATCGAATACCCGATGAAAGCGCGCAGAATCGGGCCGGTTCCCCTCCATTGCTCTCCGTAGAGAAGGAGTACCAGCGCCTCGCCGGCGAAATGTATAACCGCCGCACCGGCGAGTCCGGCGATGAGCAGCGAAAACATGAAAAGGTCGGTGGCCAGCTTCTTCCGCTCCGCGGCGATGGCGGTGTCCGTGAAGCGGTCGTATATCAGCGTGGTGAGCGGATTTAAGAGCAGCTGCGTCAATTCCGCGAGATACTTGGCGAGATTGTACCTCGCCATGCCGTCCAGCGAGGTCAGGGCGCCGACGTTGACCTTGTCCCTGCGGTCTATCCAGACTTCCGCCGTTCGGGAAGCCCAGAGTTCGGCCGAAAGGCGCAGCACCTTTTTCATGGGCTCGAACTTCCACGAGGGATGAAGCAGCATGCCGTATTTGCGCAGCAGAAGAAACACCGCCAGGAAGGAGTAAACCAGCTCGCGCAGAATGAGCGGGGCAATGCCCTGATGCCAGAACGAGGCCGCTATGGCCGCGAGCGAGGCGCAGGCCGTCGAAACCGCGCTGAAAAGGGCTATGGACTTGTAGTTGTCGCGTATCTGCAGAAGAGCCGAGTAGGGTCCGTACAGAAGTCCGACGATATGCGCGACGCTTAACAGGAGCAGCGGTCCGAGCGTGCTCGTCGAAAGATCGTAGAAATAGACGAACAGCACGCCCTCCGCCGCGAGGAACACGGCGCAGAGCGCGGAAAGTATGCCGATGGACACGCGCGCCACCTCGACCGCGTCCTCGCGATACCTCAGCACGGCCAGGTTCACCATGAGCGACGTGGCGGCGGCGGCCGTGTCGCGGAGCGTGATCAGCGCGATGAACAGGCCGTAAGCCGAAGGGCCGAGACGTCTCGATAGGACGACAGTGGTGGCGAAGTTGATGAGGTACACGCCTCCTTGTCCCGCCAGCATGTAAGCCGCGCTGTGCGCCGTGCTCGTCCGCCTCGAGCCGGTATCGGAGTGTGTTGTCTGTTTCGACGGCATCCGGTCTATGGCTCGTGTGCCGTCATTCCGCCGCGCTCTCTTCCTTGTTTCCCCGGGCGGCGATGTCGGGGCGCGCGCCCGCCAGATCGCGGAGGAAATCCCTGACGCGATGCCTCCAGGTGTGCCCGTCCAGCACTATGCGTTGCGCGGCCGCCGCCCGCCCGGCGCGCTCCTTCTCATGACGCAGATAGTGCGCTATCAGGTCGTTCATTTCACGCGGATTCGAGTAGACGGGGATCAGATCGTCGAAGTATTCCCGCACTCCCGGCAGATTCGTCACCTGGAACCCCCCCAGGCCCGCCGCCTCCCAGGCGCGAGCGTTAAGACCTTCCGTCTCTCCGAAATGAGCGTGATTCAGACATATCCTGGCGGATTTCATGATTTTCACTTTCTCATCATTTCTTATCTGCCTGCCGCAGTATACTTCGCGCATGGTCGCGGTATCCATATTCGACCGTTTTCTCGGTCCGTATACCCTGATTGACAGACTCCGGTCGAGTGTTTCCAAATGCTTGATTCTGTACGCGTAAAGATTGCCGTAAACCAAAATGTCGAATCGATCATCGCATCCGCCGTCCGTCCACAAGTCCAATAGACTGTCGTCAAAACCTTCAGGCATATATCTCACATTGGGCGATTCGAGCTCGGCGCCGAAACGCTTGACGAGATAACGATTTTTAAAATAGATCAAATCATAGTCGGCGAATATAAATTCCGCCCGGCCCAGATTGGTGACCGCATCGGGATACCACCCGACGACGGCGCAGTTAATATCATTTTTGAGATTGTTGATCGTCGCGGGGGAAATGAGCGAAAGCAAGGGAGTGATGATGACATCAGGCCTGATAACGGCTGCGGAGCGGCGAATTCTCCTCTGTAAATAGTTGTATTCGTCGCCAGTAAGAATTTTATTTCCGATTTCTCTCAACCGGCGGGCGTAAAAATGGTATCTGATGAAACGACTGTCGTCCTTGTACGGAATTCCCGGCCAGAAAACGAGCGTTTCATGGCCCTCCCGCTGGAAAGCCTTCTTCAGGCCGGATTCCATGCTGTCGTTCGAATCAACTCCTAATATTGCGACGCGCATGAGTCAATCCCGGCATTTATCAGATTTTGCATTGTAAATAGTTTTCACGGTGTCGACCCATCGGTCGTAATTATATTGCGAAATATGCTTACGGATGCCGCTGCGATCCACTGTTCTGGATAAATCAAGGATCGCGCGGACTGAATCCTCGAGAGGAATGCTCTCTCGATGAATTAATCCTGTTTTACCTTCTACGACAAGGTCGGCGGCGCAGCCCGCATTTGACGCGACAAGCGCCGGCAGCCCGAACAACATGCCCTCGTTAACCGCCAGGCCCCAGTTCTCCCTTGTTGAAAGCAGCGCGATCGCGTCCGCAACCGCATAGTACGGGCCGATTTCATCCTGGTTCTTGAATCCTGCCCATGTAACATTGCGATGCCTGTTGGAATCGATCATGCTTCCGATGACGGGTCCGAGAGGCCCGTCTCCGACGATCAGCAAGTGCGCGCCGGCAATTTTGTTATCGAGGAAGACCCGCAACAATGGAAGAATGTTTTTATTCTCCGTCAATTTGCCGGAGTAGATAAGCACCTGCGAATCGATTCCGATGCCGATCGACCGTCTCAATGCGTCTTTACCTCGGATAAAAGCGTCATACTGTCGGGTAAAAAACGAATTATTTACCGCATAAGGCCATGGTACTAACTTATGATCTCGTACTCCAAAAGACCTGTAATATGCGCGGTTGTTCCGGCCGACGACGCCGAAAAGCGTGGGAATACGAAAAAGCAATCCTTTCGAGAAGCGATTGAATGCGCCGGCTCCGGTATTATGGATATTTGCATCAGATATGACCAAAGTATCGGTCTGCAAAGTGCGGGCAAATATCAAGGAGGAAAGAAATTCAAATTTCATCCAGCCGAATACGATCAGAATATCCGGCCTTTTACGGGATATACAACGCAAACACGAGAACGCTCGTCTGAATATTGTGCCGCGATCCGCGTAGAATGACTCGAAATTGTTTTGATGAATCGCCGGCCATTTTATTTCACAACGGAAATCATCGTCGTAATAGCTGTCGATGCCTTTTCTTGAAAGGAAAATTACGGAGATGTCCCAGGAATCTTCGGACGCGAAGCGCGCAAATGCAGGCAATTGATATTGAATCGCGTGAGATGTCAGAAAAACGATCTTCATGCCCGATAAGCAATGATTCGGGAAATGTCGCTATCCCAGCATCCGCTTGTACACGCTGTACGCCCATCTTCTGGCCCAGGGGCAGCCTGCCCGCGCGAGCGAAGGCACGCTTCTCCAGGAGTCCACAGCTTCGTGATGTTCAAGCCAGTCATGCACGGGAACCTGGAAGCCGGTTTTCGGACGCTGCAGAATGCCGGCCGGGAGCGTCTTGGAAGGGCTGCCGGCCAACAGTCCCTTGCGCAGACGCGGTCCGTGGGCAAGCAGGACGGGAGCGAGCTGCCTGAGGAGAAAAGCGTCGACAAGCGGCACACGAAGTTCGATCGAATGCGCCATGCCGGCCCAATCCGTGTCTCGAAGGAGCTGATTGCGCATGTAAAGACCGGCTTCCAGCGCGGCCACTCTTCCGAATTCCGTTCTCGGATCGGGCGTCATCGCGGAGCGCAACAGCCCTTGCAGGTTCAGCCGTTCTAGTCCCGCGGCGGCGAAATCCTCCGGAAGCAATTCTCGGAGTTCCCACGGCATGAAGAGGCCGCGGCGCAGGTAATAGGCGCCGGGATATGTGCCGCCGTAAACCAGCGCGCCGGCGGCCTTGGGCGAGCGCCGGCGGCTTCCGCCGAGCATGCGCGTCAACGCCGCGCGCGAGAGCCGCCCGGCGAAGGGTATGAGCGAGGGCGGGCGGAAAGTCCGCACCCAGCGGGGAACGTCGTCGAAAGTATTGTAACCGCCGAAAAGTTCGTCGCCCCCGAGTCCCGACAGGGCGACCTTGAGGCCCAGTCCGGCCGCCGCCTTGCTCACGAAATACGTGTTGACGCCGTCAATGCTCGGTTGGTCCATCTGATCGAGTATGTCCTCGACGTCGCGGTGGAATTCGTCCAGGCCCAGGCGGTTCTCGCTGTGCCTGGTTCCGTAATGACGGGCCGCGACGGCGGCGAGCGGCGCCTCGTCGTCGTGTTTGCCGCGGTATTCGTCGAAAGCCAGCGTGATGGTCTGCAAGTCCTCCACGCCGGCGTCTCTTGCGAGTCCGACGAGAGTTCCCGAGTCGACGCCAGCCGAGAGGAAAGCTCCGACGGGCACGTCGGCGATCATGTGATAGCTCACTGATTCGCGCAGGGCCTGTGCCGCGATGCCGCGGGCCTCGTCCTCCTTGACCGGGAGTGGCCGTTCGCGGGCATCCGCGTACACGGATGCGATGTTGTGGTATGCGACCGGCTCGCGAGCGCCCGACTTGTCGACGCGCATCCATGAGCCCGCCGGCAGGGATCGCACGGCGGCGAAGGTGGTGAACGGTTCCGGGACGCTGCCGAGAAGGAAGAATCCGGCCACGCCCGCCGGATCCGGCGCCCGCGACACGCGGCCTCCGGCGAGTACGGCCTTCACCTGCGATGCCGCGCGGAAGCACCAGCCGTCATCGGCGTAATAGAGGGGTTTGATGCCGTAAGGATCGCGGGCGGCGAAGAGCTCGTCCCTGCGCTCGTCGCGGATGAGGAAAGCGAACATGCCTCGCAGTTCCGGCAGCATCGCCTCGCCCTTGCGGGCGTAAAGGGCGAGCAGGACCTCCGTGTCCGATTCGGTCCTGAAGCGCGCTCCCTCGCTCTCGAGTCCGCGCCGCAGTTCGCGGTAATTGTATATCTCGCCGTTGAAGCTGATCGCCAGCTTCCCGTCCTCGCTCGTCATCGGCTGCGCGGCGCGGTCGCTGAGGTCGATTATGGCGAGCCGCCGATGAGCCAGACCGACCCGCCCGTCTTCAGAGAGCCAATCCCCGGCGCCGTCCGGTCCGCGCCGTTTCATGCGTCTGCTGATGCGGCTCAATTCATCGCGGTCGACCTGGGGAGACGCGTAATGGTAGGCGAATATTCCGGCTATTCCGCACATTCGTTTGTCGTGGTGTTGAATTTCGTCGTCCGGCCGGCGCCGCGGTAATGAAGATGCAATGCTCCGCCATTAGAGTCCCATCCGGACTCCTGACGGGAGCGGTTTTGCGATACAAACGAGCGTTGTGTTTTCCTGCGCTCGATCCGCAGAACCGGCATGGAAAAGCCTTGTCTTTCCGCCTTTCCACATCGGAACAACTTACGAAAATCGGACTACAAACGATTGCATCCCGCGTCATTGTTCCGCGCGCCGTCCGCCGTCTCGAAATCGAGGGCGGTGGAGGCTATATTCGTGGCATGTTTCGCATTCGGATACAAGCGCGGAGACTCTATGATTCGCATGACTTTTCTCATCCCCGGCCCCGACACGGGCGATCCCGCGGAAGCGCTGAGAGAATTCTGGCTGCCGCTGTTCGACGCGGCGCCGGGCAAGCTGCGTCTCGATGCCGCCCTCGTGAGTGAAAGACCGTTCGGCGGAACAGCAGCCGCGGCCATCGTGGATCTTTACTTCGAAGACGCGCATGCGATGGACGCGGCCATGGCCTCGGCGCCGGGTAAAGCGCTCGCCAGAGCGGTCATGGACAGGCCCGGGCAGGTCCCGGAAGTGCTTGTGAGCGAGGTGTGTGGGTGAGGACTGGTAACGGGGAACGGGTCTGCCCACCGAAGCTCCGCGCAGCGGAGCGGGTGAGCAGCGGAGCGGGTGAGCGGAGGAGCGGAAGAGCGGAGGAGCGGAAGAGCGGAGGAGCGGAGGAGCGGAGGAGCGGAGGAGCGGAAGAGCGGAGGAGCGGAAGAGCGGAGGAGCGGAAGACGTTGGACGGCAATTTCTGTTCATCCTATCCCGAAGGGATTCCAT
>CAYLZD010000050.1:0-18996 GCA_964388275.1 uncultured Chromatiales bacterium | reverse complement strand
GTTGTCACGAGTGCCTGAGCAAGTTGCCGCGAGGACGCCTGCGAGTGAGCAAAAGCCGCTTGTAAGCATGCATCAAGTGCCGTGCGAGCATGTAAAAGTGCCTGCAAGTCCGCTTCCGGTGCTTGTCAGCGCGCGTTAAGTGCCGGTAAGCGGGCGCGAGTGGCCGTGCAGGTCGGCACGAGGACGCCTGCAAGTTGTCGCGAGTGGCTGTGCAGGTCGTCACGAAAGACGCTGCACGCGTCGGAAAAACAGCGCAAGTCGGCAAAAGGACTTATGCAAGTCGCCACGAGGACGCCTGTAAATTTGCGAGGGGGGGTGATCTGCACAAAGTCCCGGGGAAGGGGGAAGGGGGTGGACCCCATTCACTGAATTCACCGAATTCACCAGATTCACCGTATTCACCAACTGGGAACTGGGTACCGGGTGTCATTTTTACAAAAAAGAAAACCCTCCGATGTCTTTGTTCCTCCCTGTGGTAATCTCTTCTTCCTCCAAACCTCGTGAGACGTTGGACGGCAATTTTTGTTCATCCTATCCCGGAGGGATTCCGTCAACTTAGCCCGGGGTCGACGCGTAGCGGCTAACCCGGGCGGGATTGCATGGTTCTATAAAAAAATCCTCGGAGCCATGACGCCGGTAGTTTTTCCTACACCGGCGAACCGGCCTTTCGAAACGACAAAAGCTCCGAGATGCGACATCCGCGTGCGCCTCTCCGCGCGCCCTATTTTCCTCTCGCTGCCGCTATCTTCTCCGCGGTCAGTATGTACTCGGCCGCTCCTTCTCCGATGGCTGGAATGCCGCCGTACCAGTTGCCTGTGACCGGGTCGATCAGTTCCGGCAGCAGGCAGCCGCCTTTGAGCGCCGTCATAGTGACTGAGCGGAACAGCTCCTCCGCGCGTTCGGAGTTGCCCGACATGAGATGCGCCCGCGCGAGCGACATGGCGATGGACGGCCTGGCCTGTCGCGCGAACCAGTCGCCGTCCGGCTGCGCGCTGAACGCGCAACCTCCGGCTTCGACGGCGAATCCCTGTTCCACGACTTGGATGGCGAATTCCGCCTCGGCGCTGCCGGGCCTGAATATTCCCAGTCCGATACCGTCGGCTAACAGCGGGTGGAAGACCAGCGCCTCGAGCTGCGTCAGGTCCGCGGCTCTTTCGCGAAGGGATGCGGAATGCGCGAGCTCGCGGATGGTCCTCGCCGTCCGGTCGGCGGCGCGGCTGTAAAGGTAAGCCCGTGTTTCATCCTTCATGCTCTCCGCATAGCGGGCGGCTGTTCCCAGCGCCGCGGCCGCGTGCATGGATGCCCAGATGCCGGGCGTGCGGGAAAGTGACGGGCCCCAGGGCGAGGCGTCGTGCGGGATGAGGCCGCTGCTGTCGCGCATGTAAAGCAGCACGTCCGCGACCCTGCGCGAAATCACAGGCCAGCGCGGAGCGAGGAAAGCGCTGTCGCTGTAAGGCTTTCCTGAACGGGCATGAGCCCGCACCGTGTTGCGTCGAAGCGATTCGAAGGCCGAGATGAATTGAGCCGGGCCGTCGAAATGCAACTCCGCCAAGTCCGGACGCGGCCAGATCCGCTCGCCGCCGTCACCCGTGTAATGCGCGGGGGTCACAAGATAGGGATAACCTACTCCGAATTCTTCGCCGTACACGCTGAAAAGGGCATAGGCGCCGGCAACCGCGCCGGCGCCGGCAATGAAATCGAGCGCTTTCCCGGCGGCGGCCAGCGCGCCTGTTTCGGCCAGCGCGGAGGCGGATCTCAAATGCAGGCGGGGATCGGCGACGGCCCGGCTGTCGGGAATGAAGGCGGCCGTTATCTGGCCTTCGCCTGCGCCTGCCGGACGCGCCTGCGCAAGCAGCAAGGCGACCACGCTCTGCGTATACACTGCCTTTTCACCGTCGTTCAGCGCGTCGGGAGGATACAGTCGTTCGGACAACAGAGAATCCCAGCGCGCGTGCTCGGCTTCCACGCTGTGAGGCGGATGCCCGTGAAAAGTCGGCGACGCAAGGAAGTTGTCGAGATCCCGTTCGGCGAATTCCCGGCAACAACTGCTCCATGCCAGCACGAAAGTGCGCCGTAACTCGAACGCGTTGTCTTCCTCGATCTCGCGCATCTCCCAGGAACCCTTCTCGAATACCGCGGAGAACCCCGGATCCTCGTATCCGGAATTTCTCGGCAAACGCGCGTGCGCCACGAGGATGCGATCGCGCGTTGTGAACGGATGAAACCAGAAAACCTCGGCCCCTCCGTCGTAGCGTCCCCGCACTATTCCTGTCCCTGCCAGATAACCCGCGGTGTCGCACTCCAATTCAGAGAGGTCGAGGCGTTTGCCGTGACGACGCACGCTCAATTTCAGGTTGGACAGCGTGTTTTCGGTCCTGAGCTGATTGTCGAAACGGTGAAAGAGATGCGGCCGGGACCAGTCCACGACGCTCCGTGACGGATCGATAGCCGATACGGCGACCCCGTTGGAGATGAAAAGCTGCGGGCGACGGTACGGCATGTCGACTACCGCGTCCAGCGTCGCCGGCAGATCGGAGGCGCGTATGATGCGGAAAATCGCGCCGGTGATGCCGCCGGAATCGCCGCTGTCGTAGACCCTGATCGCAAGGGAGTTGTGCTCCCCGCGCAACGCCTTCGGTATTGGGTATACTCTAAGCGAGCAGGGTTCGCGTCGGACAGCGGGCGGAAAATCGCCCGTCTCGCCGATCAGGGCGCCGTTGAGATATGCTTCGTCGGCATCGTCGACCGCGCTCATGACCAGCAGGAGGGAATCGTCGCGCAGAGAGGATGGAATTCGGAAACGCGTCCGGTACCATGCGAAACCGTCAAGAAGTGGAAAACCGTGACGTTCCCAGGTGCCCGGCACCGGAATGAAGGTCCATTCCTGAGCTTCGTCGATGTATGCGCTGCGCCAAACCTCGTCGTCTCCGGGACGGAAGGCCGCCAAGCCGCACAGATCGATGTGCGCTGTGTCCCGTGGGATCTGTCCCCGGGAGCATGCCGCAGCTGAAATGAGCAGCGCAAAGGCGGCGAACGCCGGCCGCATGCGAGCGAGAATCCGCTTCTGCCTCACAGTTTCTTGAGCAGATTGAACAGCAGACGGGACAGGACGGGCGCGGCGGCGGCGGCGGCGTCGGTAACCGAGGCGTGGTTGACTTCCGTGGGAACCGTCACAGCCTTGTTCGTTATACAGCTTATCGCTGCCGCACCCATCCCGAGACGCTCGGCGGCGATCAGCTCCGGAACCGTGGACATGCCTACTGCGTCCACTCCGATCTTTCGCAGAAAGGCGATCTCGGCAGGGGTTTCATAAGAGGGGCCGGAACAGTAACCGTACACTCCTTCCTTGAGCTTTATGCCTTCCTCAACCGCGGTCGCCTGCGCATGTTCATGAACACGCCGGTTAAAATTCCGCTTCTTCCCTTCGTCGTCATCGGGAGCTTCGGTGTGCGGACACAGGGCGCCCATCCGCCTTGCGAGAGGCAGTATAATGCGATCCGTGATCAGCATCAGGTCTCCGGTTTCGAACATCGGATTGATACCGCCCGCGGCGTTCGTCGAGATGAGGGCTCTTGCGCCGAGGAGCCGGGCCAGAAAAGCCGGCGCTGCGGTCTCCGGGAAGCCGTATCCTTCGTAAGAATGGACGCGTCCCATGAATGCCAGCGCCCGGATTCCGTGAATCCGTCCCATGCGGATGAGTCCCGGATGTCCCGCTGTGACGGGACGAGGCCAGCCGGGAAGTTCGCTCGCGGGTATCTCGAGTTCCCGGGGAATGAAGACGGCGGCCTTCCCGAGACCCGAGCCGAAGACGAAAGCCAGATCGATCGGTTCCTGTGAATAAACACGGAAACGGCCGGCGGCTTCCGCGTATCGGTCCATCGCCTGGTCGATCGACGCTCCGCGCGTCAAGCTTGTGCTCCGCCGAGGGGCGCGGCCGGGACCACATGCTCGAGGTCGGTGGTGAAGCATCTGCGGCAGCGGGCCTCGTAGGCCCCGGCCGCGCCGACGAGGACGCGCTCGTCGCTCCTCATGACTCTCTGCGTCCTGTTTGCCGGATTGCCGCAGACCATGCAGATCGCGAGCGTTTTGGTGATGTACTCGGCCAAGGCCAGCAACTGCGGCATCGGCTCGAACGGGCGGCCCAGATAGTCCTGGTCCAGTCCGGCCACTATCACGCGGCGGCCAGCGTCCGCCAGCTGCTCGCAGATTTCCACAAGCCCGGCGTCGAAAAATTGAGCCTCGTCGATGCCGACAACGTCCACATCGCCGGTCGCTTCGAGTATCTCGGACGAGCGTTCGACCAATAATGACGGAAGCGATGCGCCGCTGTGCGAAACGATCTTGTCATCGCTGTAACGATTGTCGATGCGCGGCTTGAAAATGGCCACGCGCTGCCTCGCTATTTCGGCGCGGCGCAGGCGCCGGATCAGCTCTTCGGTTTTGCCGGAGAACATGCTGCCGCAGATGACTTCGATCCAACCGGTGTCGCGGGGGAGATTCTTGATCGGGATATGGTCCATGAGTGGGATTTCTTCGCTTAACTTCTGAAAGATAAGCGGAAATCTCGAGGATTCGAATCCGCTCCATCCCTCGCAGCGGCCGTCCGCCGAGACGTGTTCAGTAGCCGCAGAGAGTCGGGTATTCCTCTACAGGTATCTCGCGGATCGTTCCATCCGATTCCCGCAGCGCGGCGAACAGAGGCGCGACGCTGCCGCGCTTCCTGAATCTGATTTTCATCCAGTCGCATGGAGGGACCATCACGTGCTTGCAGAGGCGGATTTCCCAGGACGGTGTCAGGATCGTGTTGTGTTCGACGATCAGTATCTCCGGATATGTGTTGTAAATGAACTCGGGCGCCACGAAGGCCGCCGCCAGCGAAGGGTCGCGCGCAACGGACCATGCGCGGAATGCATCCAACCGTTCCATCACGACCGAGCTGTCCGGCCCGCTCCATGTCATTGCTTCCACGCAGAGGAGCAGCTGCTTTTCGACGCCTGCGTGCGCGGCTATGACTTTGATGGTGTGATTTCCGTCGGGCAGCTCGGAAGACGGACGCAGCAGCAGTTCGGCCGTGGTGTCGAATGCAGTGAGTTTGTTCTTCAGCAGAGACGCGCCCAGCACGGGATCAGCCTCGATGCGCAGCGTGGCGTTGCCGGAAAAACCCGCCTTCGGCGTCATGGATAGAATGAACAAGCCTCCGCCGCCGGCGTAGCTGCGTATGGTGTCGAAAGGCGCCGCGATGGAGAAGTCGCCGGCGTCGACCGGCGGCGTGACGGGGTGCTCATTCTCCGAGCACCCGCAGAGTGACAGAAAGAAGATTGCCCAGATTGCCGGTTTCATCGCCGTACCCTCATGAAAGCTGTTGAACATACTCAAGAGAAGACGGAAAACAATGTCCGAAGTTTCATCTATCGCATGGCGATAAATTAATGCCTGCTCCGGCAACCGCGCATGACCGCGAATTGTCCGCCCGGCGCATCCTCGCTTCGCTCCGGAATGCCGGATACGTCGTCTTTTCGAAATCCCTTTCAAGATTCCTCCGTCCTGAGTACTTTCGGGGAGGAAAAAGGGCGGAGAAGCAATGTCCGATTCATCGCAAATATCAAGGAGGGAATTCCTCGAACGCGGCGGCAAAGCGGCCGGTCTGGCTGCGCTTACGACCGGACTCGGTTTGGCTCTCCACACGCCGGAGAGATCCCCCTTCGCGAAAAAACAGGAACCTCCGCTGGTCCGGGATCTCCGCATACCGGGCATCGAGTCCAAAATGGCGGTAGCCCGTGGAAACGATCCGTCCGCGCTCGCAAGGGCCGCGGTTCAGGGGATCGGAGGGATGTCGGCCTTCGTATCCGAAGGGGATACGGTGATTGTGAAGCCGAATATCGGCTGGGACCGCATGCCGGAGCAGGCCGCGAACACCAATCCCGAAATCGTTGCCGAAATCGTGCGCCTCTGCATCTCGGCCGGCGCCGCAAAGGTGCTGGTGGTGGACACCACCTGCAATGAAACCGAGCGCTGCTATCAGCGCAGCGGCATCGCGGCGGCGGCTCAGGCGGCGGGCGCCGTTGTGGAAAGACCGAAAGAAGCCGCGTACAGGGAAGTCAACATGGGCGGCGCCATGCTCGGCACGCAACTCGTGTACGGCGCCTTCCTCGATGCCGACAAGGTCATCAATGTTCCTATAGCCAAGCATCACAGCCTGACCGGCGCGACTCTCGCTCTGAAGAACCTCTACGGCATACTCGGCGGCAACCGCAGCCGACTGCATCAGGACGTCCATAACAGCATTGCCGACCTTGGGAACTTCCTGCGGCCGACGCTTACCGTCATGGACGCTTTCCGTGTCCTGAGACGCAACGGCCCGCAGGGAGGAAACATAGCCGACGTCGAGCTTCACAAGACCGTGGTCGCGTCAACGGATCAGATCGCGCTGGACGCCTACGCGGCCGAGGTGTGGTTCAATCTCGGTCCGGACAAATTGCCGTATCTCGAACTTGCACGGAGTGCGGGCCTCGGCACGGCGGATTATCGCTCTGTGCCGCTTGAGGAATTTTCCGTTTGACACGCGCCGGGAAATACCGCGCGTTGCGCTGGTTGCGCCGTGTCTCGCAGGGGGCGTTTCTGCTTCTTTTCATGGTCCTGCTTCTGAAAACCTCCATAGATACGATTGCCTCGCCGGACGTGTTGCCGACGATCGGGGCGCCGGTTGCGCTGTTCCTTGAAATGGACCCTCTGCTCGCCCTTCTGACTGTTCTCACAACTCAAGAACTGTATCGGAACATGATATGGGCGCTGGCAATCCTGCTTGGAACGGTTTTTATCGGGCGTTTCTTCTGCGGATGGATCTGCCCGCTTGGCACGCTAAACCAGATGCTGTCTTCCATAAGGTATGGAAGAACGAAGGGCAAGCGGCTGCTGGACGCTAACAGGTACCGTCCGTATCAACGCTGGAAGTACGCCGGACTCGCGGTGTTTTTAGGCGCGGGAGTGTTCGGTTCTTTGCAGGTCGGCATCATGGATCCGATAGCCCTGCTCACGCGATCTCTGAGCATGGCCTTCGTGCCGGCATGGAATGTGTCGATGGCTGCGCTCGCCGGGTCGGGCGGGGCGGGAGAATCGGGAATGCTCGACCGGTTCGTAGATGCGGCCGGCGCCTTCTTCTCGCATCTTGTCACGCGTCCCAGGCCCGTGTTTTACCACAGCGCGTTCGCTATCGGCCTGATCTTCATCGCCGTGCTCGCATCCAACCGTTTCATCACGCGCTTCTGGTGCCGGGGACTCTGCCCGCTGGGGGCGCTGCTGGGTCTGTTTTCGCGCTTCGCGATTTTTGGCATGCAGAAAAAGCCGTCGCTTTGCACTGATTGCAACAAATGCGCCCTTCATTGCCAGGGCGGCGACGATCCGCAGCCGGGTTACACCTGGCGGCAAAGCGAATGCCACCTGTGCTTCAATTGCGTGGCCGATTGCCCGGAGGCGGGAATAGATTTCCGCCTTTTCCCGAACCGGAGCGAGACACGCCAGAGCGTAGATATCCGGCGTCGGACGGTCATCGCTTCCACCGCCGCCGGTCTGGCCGCCGTCCCTCTTTTGAGGGCTGAAACCGGCCTGCAGAAAGGCGCCGATCCCTCGATGGTGCGCCCGCCCGGCGCGGTTGGAGAGGAGGATTTCCTCGCTCGCTGCGTGCGCTGCGGCGAGTGCATGAATGTGTGTCCGAACAACGCCCTGCATCCGACTTTTCTGCAGGCCGGATTGGAAGGCGTATGGTCGCCGATGCTCGAACCGCGCATCGGTTACTGCGAACCCACCTGCGTGCTGTGCGGTACGGTTTGTCCGACCGGCGCCATCGATGAGATCACAAGCCAGGAGAAGGGATGGGTACCTCATCCCGGCGTTCAAGAAACCGGCTCTCCGCCCATACGCATCGGCACGGCTTTTTACGATTTCGGCCGCTGCCTCCCTTGGGCTATGGCCACGGAGTGCATAGTCTGTGAAGAGTGGTGTCCCACGACGCCGAAAGCCATATATTTCGAAGAGGCCGAAGCGCGCGATAGAAAAGGCGGATTCAAGCTGTTGAAACGCCCGCATATCGATCCTCAAATTTGCATCGGCTGCGGCGCGTGCACCTTCGCCTGCCCGGTTAAAGGAGCCCCCGCTGTTTACGTTACAAGCGCCGGCGAAACGCGCAATCCCCGCAACAGCATGCTCCTGAAAACCCCGGGCGTCGAGAAGAACCACCGATCGTCCGGCGACCATTATTCAACGCCCAACCATTAGTCCGCCATGAACCGAATGAATCTTGTTTTACTCATCCTGTTGCTCTCGGCCGCCCAGCTCGATGCATCCCAGCTTTTCCGTTATCTCCCGCGTGACGGCGAAGTGAGCGGATGGACGCGGAAGGAAGCCCCGCGTTCCTGGGTCTCGCAGAAGCTTTGGGAGTACATCAACGGCGGCGCCGATGTTTACCTCGATTACGGCTTCAAGGAAGTCGCCGCGGTGGAGTTGAGCGACGGAACGCACAGCATGACTGTGGACGTTTACGAATTCGAGACCTTCGAAGGAGCTTTCGGCATGTACGCGCGCGAGCGCGCTCCATCGTACCGGTTCATAAAGATCGGCGCCCAGGGTTATCATCAGGGACTGTCGCTGAACTTCTATCAGTCCAAGTATTACGTCAAGATCACGGCTTTTTCCGACGACATAGCCACGCGCAACGCAGTCAGGAAAATGGCCGACGCTGTCACGCGCAACATCGGCACATACAGAAAAGCCCCTCCGCTGCTGCAGTTTCTCCCGACGCTCCACAAACAGCGCGATACCGAGACGTGGGAAGCGAAAACCTATATCGGCCGCAGCGAATTGCGAGGCGCCTTCACGGCACAGTATTCGCAAGGTGGCAAGCGGTGGACGGCTTTCTTCACCGATTGCGGCAGCGCTTCCACCGCCTCGGCGCGTCTGCGAACGCTTCGCGGGTCCCTCACACAGACCGGCAAATACGACAAGGCCTATTCCAGGCTCGGAGTTGACGTACTGACCGGAAATCACAGGGAAGCAAAGGAGGTCGTGTTCCTGGTGAAGGACAAATACCTGCTGGGTGTGCATCCGGCTCGGGATACGAAGCTCATGAACGCGTTTCTGAAGAATTTTTTGGAAAAACTCAATTAAGGGGAGGTCCCGGGCCCGGGACTATTAGTCTTCAGCTGTATTCACTGCAGCACGATACGGCGGCTTGATGTGGACACTATTCATCATTGCGCTTGCGTTCCCGATCGGTGTCTGTTGCATCGATCTCGGGATACCGGAGATTGTTCGTGCAGATGTATTGATTACGCTGTCCGACCAATTCCTACCGCAAGCGGGTGCCCACGGGCGGACAGTCGCGTCTCCCGATCATTTGAGGAGGGAATCGCTCGGATGCTGAGCGCGATGCCGAAAGCGGCGTGAGGAATTGCCGGAACGAGCTTGTCGAGGATCATCCCGACTATCCAATCTCTCTTTACGGCCTCGCACTGTTGCACAATTTCATGACCCGCTATCAGGTGAGGCTCATCCCTCGCATGCGACTTCGCTCAACAACATTCGCCGCCATAAAGCGAGTCCTGCCGTGCTCGTAAGAATGTACGACCAGTGCCTTGCGATGAAAGGCCGGTTGTTCGCCTCGGTAAAAGCGCAAAGGGAGGCGGTACTGTCGTCCATAAGGCGACAGACAGCTTGAGACCTCACACGAGGAATGGAAGAACGGACAAGGTTTCGATTGCATCCAGTGTCTCACACCGCTTCGCTGCAACATGGCCTCACACCTTCCATGCGCTTCTTCCTTTCCCCTTACGCCGCTAAGCGGTTGAAAAATCTCTGGCGTCCTGGAGTCCCGCCGGTTCATTTTCTCCGGCGTCCCGGCGGTTCGAACCGGCCGCGGGCGGCGCTCTACAATTGCAGCACGGCCTGCAAGGTCGACGATGTTGTCGAAACCGTGACGCCCGCGGGTGAGCTTCCCGACACAGTAGTCGAAAAGACGAAACGCAAGTAGGATGAAGCGATCGGATATATGTCCAGGGAAATCGAGTTGGTAACGCTGCGCGTAATGATGCGCTCGAGCGCGAAAGCGGTGGGGGAAGGATCCGACGCGCTTTCGCCGTAGCGCAGGGAGAGGTCGCAGCGCAATTCGGTTTTGGGCAGCCAGGACAAATCATGCAATTGCAGTGTCAGATTGGCTCCCGGCTGAAACTCGCCGCTTCGAAGGACGTCCGCGCCATGATTGCGTATCTCGTGAAGCGCGTTGATCGTGAAGCGTCCAAGCAGGTATTCTCCCCATCGCTGCTCTGTCCATAAATTCGGCGCCAGGCGCCGATAGTCGCTCCAGGGATTTCTGCCGTCGATGTATGATATCTGCAAAGTGTACATGGAAGAGCCGCTTGTCTGAATGTCCACACGCTGCACGAGATCGCGCCGGCGGTCGAGATATGCCGACTGAAGCCTGTGAATGCCGGTCTCGGTGAAGCGCGCAATCGTCGTGCCGAGTAAACCCGCGGCCGGCCGCCATTCGAGACGCGACTCCAGAAACGATGAAATCGTTTGACGCTCCGCGGCGCCGTCGCGCGGCAGGAAATGCGACAGGAAGGCCGGCCTGGCGTCACGGCCGCCTGTGAGATATTCCTGTATCTCGCGTCTGGCGTTCAGTTCCAGGGTGAAAAACCGCAGCGGTTGTAACAACACCCCAGGCGACAAGCGCGCACCCAACTGCGCCGAGCGCCGGCTGTCGGCGTTCCATGAGTGTGCGGCGCCGGGAGTGTAGAGGAGGCGCAAATCGTCGGTATAGCGGGCCGTCGCCGATATGCCTGTGATATGTTCCATTACCGCGTCGGCGAAGAGTCGCTCGTTGCTGAAGACGGGCAGCAGCTCTTCGTTCCCGAGCTTGCTGTACTGCAAATCGCCGCGATAATACGTCGAAACCGCGAACATCGGCCTGGGCGAAGCGTTGATGCGCAGGTACATGTTCAAATGAGTGATCGAATCGGGAGTCCCCGTCCATGGAAGCGTGGATGCGGGAGGATGATCGTCCACGGCGTAACGGAAGTACGATACGAGGTTTGCCGAGGACAAGCCCAGAAATCCGAGCATTCCCGGAGAGGCGGTGTACTGCACGTCGGCGCGTATCGCATTGCGAAGTCCTGCGCCGCGCCTGTGAAGAGTTTCGCCTTCCTGTGCGATGCGGCTGTAACCTTCCGCGCCTCGCAAGAATCGCAACGTGATCGACGGGAGATCCGTTTCGAACCACCTGATGCCTCCATCAAGCGTGGATTCGTTCACCTTCCATCCGTCCTCGTCGCCGCGCCCTTGCCAGGTTCCGAACACCCGCAGCGAGGACGTGATGTCGATTTCGCCTTCTATCGTCGTCTGGTTGAGCAGCGTGCCTCCCGCGTAATCGCGCTCGAACATGCTTTCATATGCCGGATCCCAACTGCGCGCATGCAGCGTGAGGCGCGCGGGTCCGTAACTTGCCGCGGTGAAAAGAGCCATTGCATCGGCATGACGCCTGGAATCGCTTCCGGATATCCCCGGCGCAGAGCGCAGCGCAAAGGAGCGGGAAAACTCCGGAGCCATGCGCAGATCCAGGGCGCCGCTTTGAACGCGCGCTTCGGCAAGCGCGTGCAGGTAAGTCGTGTTTCCGCCGTATTCCGAGCCTGCATCGCGGTTGAGGCCGAAGTTTCCCGCGCATACGCTCGCCTGCAGGAAGTCGGATGGGGATGCGGTGACGCCCGCCTGCGCATAACGGCGTTCTGGATCGTTGCTGACGTGTTCGTAGGTTATCTCGATGCGGCTGTCGTCCAGCACGGCGCCGTCGCGGGTGAACGACAAGGCGCCGCTCGTGTAATCGAGCACGTAATCCTCGCCCGCCTTCATCAGGCGCCCGTCGACCAGGAGTCTCTCCGATCCCCTTATCAGGCGATTCTGCTTCAAACTGTATGAAGGCGTGGTAGTAAGAAACGTCGCTTCTATCACCCGGCCCGGCAAGGGAAAGGGAAGCGTGGACGGGAAACGAAGAAAACCGTTCTCGTAATCCATGAACTCCGCGTCCACGCGGCCGTCGCCGTCCCTGTCGAGACCCCATTCCGGCGCTGTCGGATCCAGAAAAAAGGTGCGCGGTATGATGTTTCGCGCGCCGACGAAGTAAACGTTGCGCATCTCTCTTGACGTGTCGGTCGGTGAAGACAGTATGACTTCGCGCGCGGCGCCGCCCGCCGTGAATCGGGCCGCGAGAGCCGCGGCGTCCACGGGCGCCGTCATTCGGACTATCCCGCGTTCGGCGTCGAGAGAGTAATCGCGCGCGGGCTCCAGACGCAACCAGGTCGCGGTTTTTCCGGCGATGCTTTCATCGACGAGCGAATTGCGCGTCGGAGCCGATCCGGCTGTCTGTTCGAGATACAGATCGAATGGGGAGACCCCGATCCTGAGGTCTCTATGTTCTTCATCCAGCCGGAAGAACTCGCGCCGGCGGAAGTTGCCTGCGATGATTCTGGAATATTTGGCCGTATTTCCGCCGACAAACACTTCCGTGACCGTGGCCGTGGTCTGATGTCCCGCCGCCGCGCTTAATTCCAGCAGCGGCCGGCTGTATTTGGGAGTTCTCGCTCCTATATCTATTCGTCCTGCGCCCCCGTACAATCCGAAGGATTGTAACAGCGATCGGGCGCCCTGTTCCACGCGCACATCTCCCGCCTGCAGAACCTGCAACAGGTCGTTTTCCGCTCCGCGGTATTCCGCGCCTATCCTTACGTCGCTGTAATCCACATCGTTGTACGACGCGGTAATCGTGCGCTTCCCGCCGAGATCCAGCCTCGCCTTGAGATCGAAATTCTGCGAAGTCGAGGTCCCGCTTCCGAGCGGTTCGCGGATCAGCCATGAGGCGCGCGAGCCGGTGAACGACAACCGCCAGCCGCCGCCGAATACGAATCCGGTTCCGCGGGATGGATCCAGAGTGAAATACGTCGCGCCGGCGGAATCGCTCGGCGCGGGGAGCGGCAAGGTGAGCCAGCGCGACTCCGCGACGCGCAGGGTGGCGATTATGCTGTCGGTGAACGCCGTCACGCCTCCGCCCGACGGAAAAAGAAAGCGGCATTGTGTGAACGGCAGGCCGCCTGCCGTCGTGTAAGGCGTCCAGACCTTTCCCGTGGCGCGCTCCTCGTAGCGCGTCAGTCCCGCCTCGGTAGCGAACCAGATGTCCGCCGCCGCTGCCATCGCAACGGCCTGTATGCGCCGGTCGGGCAGATTCTCCACATCCCTGAACGGCCTGAATCCGTCGTTTTGGGCGTCGTACTGCCACAAATTATCGGAGGCTTGTATCCAGAACGAGCTTCCGTCGATGAAAATCATGCGGATTTCCGTCACGCTTGTGATCCCTTGCGGGGAGTAGCGCTGGAAAGTGCCGGCCGATGGATCGAAGCGCAGGAATTCATGCTCGCGCAGCAGCCAGAAATACGGCCCGGCGGAAAACGCGTCAATAAAGGCGCTGCCGCCGTCCGGGTCGCGGAAAATGCGCCATCTCTCGTATCTGGGGTCGTATTCGTTGATTGCGCTGTCTGTCGCCAGCCATGCTCTGCCTTCACGTATCCCGATCTCGAATACTTTTTCACCCGCAAGGCCTGCGGAAGCGTCGAGACGCTGCCACTGTTCAATCAGCTTGTCGAAACGCGCCGCGCCGTTTTCCGTGCCCGCCCAGACGTCGTCTTCTCCTGCGGCGAAACAGAGCACGCGACCCGGCGGCAGCACGCCGCCGCCTCTCCATGATGTGGTCGAATTCGCCCTGAGATCATGGCGCGTGACTCCCTGGTCCGTCCCTATCCATAACGCGTCGGCCTCGCCGAACAGGCGCGTGATCCTGTTCGAGATCAGGCCTGACTCTGCGCCGCGCATCGACCAAGTGTTGTCGGCGCCCCTGTAGCGGAACAATCCTCTGTCCGTTCCTACCCACAAGGCGTCCTGTATTTGGAGGGCGTCGCTGTTCCGGTCGGGTGAATGTCTCCTCAGTTGCGCCGGGAGGTGGTCGGGACTGAGGATTAAAAGAAGCGCCGCCGCCGACCACGCGGCCCGTGAGAAGAGAAAATATTTCCCGATCCCGTAAGCTTCGGGCATCTTATTGCGGACTCTGGCGGCGGCATTGCCGGGCAATCGGTTGCCGCTCAGGTATTTCTGAAAATCCGCAGTTTCGATAAATCGAGAGAACCGAGTCCTCGTTCCTCCGCTCGCGCCAGATGCCGCACCTGTGCGGGCGCTGTCGCGCGTCCGTTCCATTGGCCCAGGCCGCATGAAGCGGCGTCCACAGCCAGCGGCGCCGCGCCGGCGATGATGGTCCTCGCGTGTTCCACCTTGCCTGGGCCTTGCGGGCCGTTTGTCAGCAGCAGCCATGTGGCGTCCATGATCGTGAGCTGCGGGCGCAGTATGCTCGCGAGGTCCGCTATCGCCTCATGAAGATTCAGCGGTTTGTGGAAGCGCCGTCTGTCCCAGAAAAGTCCCATCAGATTCTTCAATCCGAAACTCACGTCGGTCGCCGAGTGCGCCTTGGCCGTCGGCAGATTTATGAACACGTCGCATTTGCCGAGAATTTTCGGTATGGCGAGTTCGTTCACTTCGATTCCCCCGTGCACGGGCACGGTCTCGAACTGCGACTCCTCCTTCAACTCGAGAAAGGTAAAATCCCTGCAATCCGCGGCGAGGGCCGTCATTCCGCTGCGTTCGAAGCACAATTGTGCCCTGCTCATCGGATATTCGACGACTATTACGCGCTTGGCCCCAGCGGCCGCGCACATTGCGGCCGCCGTGCGTATCACCTCTGGGTGCGTGGTCGATCCCCACTCGGGGGGATTTGCGAATGACATGTTCGGCTTCAGCAACACCGTATCGCCGGGTTTGACGAAAGCGCTCATGCCGCCAATCGCATCCACGGCCGCCTTCACGTTGGCGGGTATGTCCGCGCCGCGCACTATGGAAAGGTCGTATATGTCGTTTTGGATGAGGCGGCCGATGGCGCGGGCGTCGAATGAACGCAGCGCCGCGGCGCCTGCCAGGCCTGCGAGGAAAAACTGTCTGCGTGAATACATGAGTGTCGGGGATTTGGTATTCTGTTTCAGCGGATTTTCGCGGCGATGTTGTTGCCGAAAATCTCGATCACTTCCTGGGCCTTGTCGTCGCTGCTTCCTACGGTTATCGTTACGTAATACTTGCCCTTGGTGAATTTCATCCGGTAGGAGAAAACGTCCTTCTGTATCTGAGCGTCCGCGGAAGGAGGTCTCGCGGGAGCAATTGGATTGGAAAACGCCTTTTCCGGATCGTCGAAAAGACCGCGCGATCCCTGTGAGTCGCGCTGATCATAAACTTCCACGTCGCAGTCGACGCCGGACTGCGCGTTCACCGTGCCGGTGTACGATTGCATGGCGCCTTCCACGAAGCCGTGATTGACGAAGATCTCGAAGCCGCCGTCGATTTCATTTTGCAGCTCCTCCTTGTTGCGGGCGGCCCATGCGCGGGCGGATCGGTTCCATCCGCTGATTTCATTATCGCGCGGCAAAAGATCGATGATCGTAACGACCGCGGGATCGGAAGTCGAATCGGATTTGTCGCAGGATACGAAAACCGCGGCCGGCAGGAGCAGGAGAACTGGCAGGATAAGTTTCATTTCAGGATTTGACTTTTCTGTCTTGTGATCGGAGCGGTTGCCGGGGGAAATGGGGGCGCGGCCGTAATTTACGGACAATAGAGTATTTTTCTCACAGCTTCATGCCCGAGGGCGGTCACATGAAGCAAGTACATTCCCGGCGCTTCGCCCGACGGCGACCATCTCAGGAGCGTCGTGCCCGGCCGCGCGGGTCCGCTGTGCAGCACGGCTCTTCTTCTTCCTTCGTAAGAATACACTTCCGCCGTGATAACGGCGCTTTCCGGGAGCTCCAGTTGAAATTCCGTCGCCCGCGAGAACGGATTGGGATAAGCGTCGGAAAGAATCCACGCGGCGGGCTCAGGCGCCTCCGCGTTTCCGGTCGTCATGTCTATTCTCCGGACGTCCATCTGCGCCGGATCGCACACTCCGAGAACGTACGGGTCGGCTGCGGCCTCTTCGATGTACGATCCCTTTTTCGGAGCGTACGCAGCGGCGGAGCGGTAGGCGTTTATTATTTCACGCCCGATGTAGTCGTTCGTCACGGGATCCTGCGAGACGCAGACGGCGCACGGCGTCTCCTGCGGCGATCCGCCGGGGCCTCCGTTGATGATCGCGTAGAGGCAGTCCATTATCACCACCCGCTGTTTGACGGTCATCACCTCGTCGGCCATGATGTCGAGCACTGCGCGTTTGTTGCTGCAGATGCCCAGCGAGCCACCGGGGTTGACGGTGCCCATGTGATTCTTGAATGCCATCGTGAAATTCATCGAGCAGCCGTGATCCTTCAGCACGGGCATGTTCACGAGGAAATCCGCGTCGTGCAGCGTCTTGCTGTAAGGCCTTTCCTTTCTGTCGCACAGAATCCTGTAGCCGAGATCGGGGAAAGAGGAATCGACGGTCAGCTTGACCGGGAAGCCGAAGTATTGAGCCGTGTAACCGCAGGACGGGAAGGAATGCCTTTCGTAAAGGAGTATGTTTTCGGCGGGAAATCCACCGAGCATGCCCGTCAACCGCCTGATCACCGCCTTTACGAGTTCCTTCCGCGTGGGCACGGCGGAGTTGATGAGGTTCGGTTTTATTGCGATGCGCGACGACTTCGTCAAGCCTGGGAACAGGGAAGCGAGGGCCTCCGACGGCGAACTGTTTATTCCCGTGAAACCCGTTATTGCTGCGTCGAACATCGACTGCACGATGTTCTCGTCCACCTTGTTGAGCCCGAGCACGGCGCGCTCGTCCTTGACGATGACGAGACGGCCCGGGTTCGGATACTTGAAGGAGGGCGCCGAGGCCGTGGAGAGAGCGCGCGCCGGCCCGCCCGGCATGGACGCCGCCGCGGCCAGTGCCGCGGCGTTCAGTATGAAATGTCTTCTGTCCGTCGCCATTGCGTTTCTCTGTTATCTGACCAGCAGCATCTGAATTTCTTTTGTGCCGTTCTCCGCGCTGCCTCTGCAAATATACGCTCCCGGCGCCGCCTCGCGCGCGTCCCAACGGAAATAGTGCATGCCGGCGGCCATCTCCCGGTCGCAGAGAACGGCCATCCGGGCGCCTTTTGCGTCCAGCACCTCCAGAAACAGGCGGCATGCGCGCGGAAGATATGCGGGTATGTCGGAGTTCGACGAGAAGGGATTCGGGTAGTTCTGTTCCAGCAGCCACGCGTTCTCGCCGGGCTTGATGGGGAGTTCTATCTCTCGCGACAGGACTTGTGAACCGTCGAAATCCGTCTGTCTCAACCGGTAAAAAAGCGAGCCGTTCGTTTCCGTCCCGTCACCCGGCAGGTCCGTCCAGGAATACTCGCGTCTTTGCGCGGTCGTGCCCGCGCCTTCGACGAAACCGAGCCGATGCCAGTCTCCTTGCGATCCCGATTTTCTTTCAACCGCGAAGCCCGCGTTGTTGCGTTCTTCCTCGGTGGCCCAGCGGAGAATCACTTTGCGGCCGTCGCGCAGGGCCGTGAACATCGAGAGCCGCACCGGCAGGTAAATGTTGACCACCTGCATGAGACTCGGGTCGGCGATGCCTATCTCGTACGGCGTGGCGGCGGCTTCGTCGATGTATGTGCCGGCTTTGGGACTGCGGCCGTTGGCCGCTCTCAGCGCGTTGATCAGCAGACGCCCCTGCGCGTCGAGCGTCACGGGATCCTGCGCGATCATGATTTTTTTTGGCGCCGCCTGCGGGGAGCCGCCGGGGCCTCCGTTGTAGATCGCGAACAGGGCGTCCAGTATGATCAGGCGCTGCTTCGTCGTCATTACTCCGGAGGCCATTATGTCCAGCACCGCGTTTTTGTTGCAGTGTATGCCGAGCGATCCGCCGGGATTGACGGTGCCCATGTGGTTTTTGAACGAGAAGGTGAAATTGAGCGCGGCGCTGCAGCTGTGGTCCTTCGCCACGGGCATGTTGATCAGATAGTCGGCTTCGTAAAGCGAGCGGCTGTAAGGCCTGTTCGCGCCGTCGCAGTAAATCGTGTAACCGAGATTGGGAAAGGATGAGTCGACTACGAGGTTCACCGAGTGACCGAAATACGAGGCCGTGTAGCCGGAAGAAGAAAAGCTGTGGCGTTCGTAAAGCGTGATATTCGCGGCCGGGAAACCGCCGAGCATGCCGGTCAGGCGGTTGATAACGGCCTTGACGACTTCCTTGCGTGTCGGGACCGTGGAGTTGATCAGATTCGGTTTGATCGCGATTTTCTTGGAGGCCGTGAGTCCGGGAAAGAGCGAGGCCAGCGCGGCCGAGGGAGAGGAGGTGATGCCGGTGAAAGCCATGATGCCGGCGTCGAACATCTGCTGCACGATGCTCTCGTTCACGTTGTTGTAGCCGAGCACGGAGTCCGGATGCTCGACGATTACGATTTTTCCCGGATTCGGATACTTGTACGCGGCGGCTAACTTGCCTTCCGGCGTTCGCGCGGCAGCCTTCCCGGCGAAAACCGCAGCCGGAGCGAACGATGCCAGTCCCGCCAGCGCGGAGCCGGCTCTGATGAATTCACGACGGGTGCGACGATGCTTGGACATGGGTGCCTGGTTTTTTGATTCGCCGCCTGACAGGGTCCGGGCGCTCCGACCTTCGTTTCCGCGGCGCCGCGGTTGCCTGTATCTGTGCCGAATATATGAAGCCGTTGCTCCGCTTTCAATGCCCGATCGCGTATCCGGCAAAAAAAGATATGACCGCGCGCCGCGATGGTTGAAAAGTCCGATGAAGTCTCTCATGATTTGCCGCTCTGTCTTGATAAGTTCGCTGCCCTCCGACGGCTGCAATGTGACATCTTGGCAGAATTGCTTGTTTATCTCCAGATTCTGATGTATAGTTCCTTTGAAGTATAGATTTCTAAAACACACTCATCGCCGAGGAGGGCGCCATGA